>JBKQTJ010000297.1:0-9520 GCA_052143255.1 Streptosporangiaceae bacterium
CCGCTCTCTGGTGACTACGGATGGTGTCTACATGCATCGCGTCGGCGCGCCGTATCACCAGTTCAGGATCCCACACCTCGACCCGACGGTCAACCATTCTACTGACTACATTTCAGGACCTGCGGGCGCGCCTTGACGCAGGTCAGACCCCCGATCGTCCCTCAAATGAGCCGTAAGTTCGGATTAGAGACCGGGTGGAAGACCAGGTCGAAACGGGCGTCGGCGAACGCGCTGAGGTCGCGCATGTCGCCGAGTTCTGTGCGGAGCTCCAGGCCGTCGCGATCGGCTACCATCCGGTCCTGCTCGAGCTGCCGGGCGGAGTTGTCCAGCACCGTGACTGTCGCGCCGGCCGCAGCCAGCACCGGGCCCTGCTGCCCGCCGCCACTAGCCAAGCAGAGCACTTCCGTGCCTGCCAGGCTGGCCGGGAACCAGTCCCGGTCGACAGGGGAGTAGCCGATAAGCACTACCGACCAGTCGCCTGCCCTGGCGGCCTCGATGACCTCTGGGCCGACTGGAATGGTCCACTCATTGCCGGTCTCGACCTCCCGGTCCCAGGCGGCCCGGTTATGCGCTACTGGGTCGAATTCGCTGGTCACCCAGGGGACGGTAGCCGCTTTCGGTGCCCGGTGCACCGGGTTATCCGGCCGGCGGGCGGAACACCATGCAACTGCTTGTCGCATGCGCGTACAGCTTGCCGTCCGGTCCGGTGAGCCGCGCCTCGGCCAGCGCTGATCTGCCTCCCAGGTGGGTAACGCTGCCCTCGCACAGCAGCCGCCCGGTGTCGGCGGTCACCGGCCGGAGGAATTTCACGCTGAGATCCAGGCTGGTGTAGTAGGTCCCGGCGGGCAGCATGGTCTGGACGGCACAGCCGCACGCGGAGTCACACAAGGTCGAGAGCACGCCGCCGTGTACCGAACCGATCGGGTTGTAGTGGAAATCGGCAGGCGCGAACTCGAACACGGCGGTCCCGGCACCGACCGAGACCAGCGCGAAATCCAGTGTCCGTGCGACTGGCGGAGCCGGCAGGCTCCCGTCGGCGATGGCCTCAAGGAATGCCTTGCCTGGCATGTCCCTGGCCAGTGCGGCGGTGATGGCCGGGTCGTCCCAGCAGTAGTCCCGCCGTCCGAAGGCCTCCCGGACAGCGGACTGACTAGGCGGCAGGTCGGTTTGCTGCACCGTGGTCTCCTGTGTGGAAGTGGCGGTCGAGGCTGACAACCGACGGTACGAGTACGTGCGGCGACGTCACCGGTCCCGGCAGCTGCGGCCTGATGACTATCGCGTCGGGGGTACGTTCCCGTGGCGCCGCCGGCCAGCGGCGAGCGATCATGGCAAGCATGCGCTCGTTGGCTGGCAAGACGTCTAGCACAAGGGTGCGAATGCCCCGTCCGGCCGCCCGGTCCACGAGCGCATCGAGCAGCAGCGTGCCCATTCCCCGCTGCTGCCAGCCGTCCGCGACCACGACGCCGATGTCGGTGGCTGCGCCGTCATCGACGGCCATGCCGTGAGCGACGATCGTGCCCAGGCGGTCAGTCACAAGCAGGACGTCCGCCGTACCGTTGGCTCCCGCCAGTGCCCGAAGCAGCCCGGAACTCGGTGGCGCGACGGTCGCGAAGAAGCGGAAATACTGGCTGCGGGGCGACAGGCCGCAGACGAACTCGCGGATCCGGTCGGCATCTGAATCACGCGCAGCCCGCAGCAGGCCTGCTGGCTCGACCGGGGTTTGATTCATAGACCCAGCCTGGCCGGCCTTGCTAAGTCTGTCAAGTAGACCTAGCCTAAACATATGAAGAAGTCCTGGGCCCTCGACTACGACACGGCCAACTGCAACATCGCAGCGGCGCTGTCGGTCGTCGGCGAGAAGTGGACGTTCCTGGTGCTGCGGGAGGCGTTCAACGGCGTGCGCCGGTTTGATGACATCCAGCGCCGTACCGGCGCACCCCGCCAGCTGCTCAGCGACCGGCTGGCCAAGCTAGTCGCCCAGGGCATCCTGCGGAGAGTGCCGTATCAGGAGGACGGTCAGCGCGCCCGGAGCGAGTACCGCCTAACCGAAACGGGAATTGACCTGTTCCCGGTGATCGCTGCACTGCTGGCCTGGGGCGACAAGCACGCGGCCTGGCCGGGCGGCCCTGCGGTGGTGCTCACCCACCGCGGCTGCGGTGCGCCCGTGCAACTGGAACTGACCTGCGCCGAGGGGCATGTGCTGGGATCCGCCCGTGACGTCACGCCGCTCCCGGGTCCGGGCGCGCGCCGCGTCGCGGCCTGATCGAACCGGCCGGCATGCAGGGAGATCAGCCCGGAACTGGCGCTTTCGCACAGTTACCTCGAGCGTCGTTTAACGTGCTTGTCACTGCGCTGATGTTCTTCTTATGACGACCGTGCCACAGCGCCGCTAATGGGGATTGAGCCGTTGGAGGCGGGCCGCAGGCGCCAGGACGCGCCGATAGGGTCATGTCTCGGAGGCGTCAGGGTGCCTGGTGGCCCCCCCGGTCTTCAAAACTGGTGGACGGCGCTCCGCGTCGTCGGCGGGTTCGATTCCCGTCCGCCTCCGCTACCTGCGCGAACGCGTTGTAACGGCGCGATCTGGGAATGCTATGGATCTTGCAAAACATGATCATCTCCGTTCTGCTGGCACATTGCTGGCACGACGCGGGATGTAGGCGGAGATCGCCTGGGCCGCTGCCTCGTTCAGCTCCTCCAGCACGGTTACGTAGACATCGTTGGTGAAGCTCGATGTCGAGTGGCCCATGATCTCGGACACGACCTTGACCGGCTGGCCCGAGGCGATCAGCATCGAAGCCGCTCCGGCACCCGGCGGGCACGGGTGGCGCAGCAGCATTTCCTGCACCACCATGCCGGTGTTAGCGACCTCGTTATTTGGAGATCTAGCGGCCGGACTCTATGAGACGCTTCGGCAAGACTACGTGAGCATACCGCTCACCTCCGGCTCCTCAATCTTGCGCCAGGGTCCTCGTGCTGCCCGCCATCTGGATCTGCCCTGGCGATAAGGAACTGCCGGAGAAGACCAGCCCGGTCACGGAATGTGACTGCGTGCGAAGCAATGCCGCTCCTGATCCGTTATCGCAGGAGATTCGCAAGGCGGGTGCTGGCCGGGGATCCCTGGCCGTTTGGCCGGTCGCGGAATATTCTCCCCCAGAGGCGGTGATGCAGTGTCTGACCAGCGGCGGCGCACGCCGATCGTCATCACCCCCCGGGTCGGCGGGATCCTCGGCGGCCTGGCGACCGTGATGATCGGTTACGTTGCCATTACCGGAATCGATCAGGGGCGCAGCACCGTGCCCGCCCAGTGGGCCCTCGCGGTGACGGTCGGCGCCGGCACATCATCCGGGCTGATCGCCGTGCTCGCGGCGTCGGTTGCGGTAGCCCGGTGGCGCCAGCGGGTATCGCGCGTGCTGGTTCCGCCCATGGCGTGGCTTAGCGGAGCTGTGCTGCTGATCACCGTGGTGGGTTTCCGTATCGTTGGCGGCAGCGGCGTGGTGGCCAGCCCGTGGGAGGTGGGCCTGGCGGCGTTCATGCTGCCGGTAGCCTGCCTCGCGTCTGTGCTCATACCGTTGCTCACCTGGCGGAGACGATCACCCGGGCAAGCGCAGGCGCAGCCCGATGTGCGCCGCCTGCTCGTGGCCACCATCACAGCCCGCGGGGACCGCTGGTCGGTCCGCTGGACCGGCATGGGACAGACACCCGGACCACAGCCTGCCGCGACGCTCACCGCCGCCGCCGGCCAGGCCCTCACTGCCGCGTCGGTCCTGCAGGCGCGTAACACCACCGAGTTGCGAATTATGATCTATCCGGGTCCGTACCGGGGCGGGCCGTCCTTCGACATCACCGGCGAGCCGGGCGACTTGACCGCCACCAGCACTCACCACCCGGGCGAGACATTCCACAGTGGAACACTGGAGGACCTGGCCGACGCTATCAGCCGGACACGCATGGACGGCCGGAAGGGCTTCCGCCTCCGCTGGACCCGGCAGATCATGGCGCCGATAGCCCCCGCGCCTTTGCCAGAGCAGCGGCTATCAGGCGAGTAGCAACCCAGGTCGTTCGTCCTCGCCTTGCTGGGCGCTCCACCTAATGGACCGCGGTTCCGGGGCGACAGCGATCGCAACCGCGAAGGACACGGTGAATAAAGAGCAGTGCCGTTGATCATGACTTGGTGCCCAGATAAATGTGCCGTCAACAGCCGGCCTCGATCGTCTTCCCCAGGCCGACGTCGTCGGCGATCAGCAGATTCACCCTGGGCATCGCCAGGGCGCGCGTTACCGGCTCCAGCTGGTACTCCTCAATGCCGGCCCCCGACCGGAACGGCGCCTGCAGCGTCCTGGTGTCGGCGCTGGCGACGGTGCCCCAGCGCACCGCGTCCAGGAAGGCGCCCAGCCGCTGCAGGTCGTCCCAGCCCCAGCCGAGGGTCTTGCGCGGCCGGTCGTTGAGTTCCGCGGCGACCGCGGCCAGCTGGTCCGGGCCGTGGCCGCGCAGGTCACTGCCCTTGGGGAAGTACTGGCGCAGCAGCACCGGTGATCAGGTCGCCTTCCCAGTGCCCTGGCGTGGTCCGGCCGGCCGCCTCGGCGGGCCGATGGCTGATCATTGTCATGCCCGCCAGGCCGCCGGGCCGGCGGGCGTCCGCGCGACGGTGCGGCCTGCGGCGACGCCGGCCAGTGCGCAGCACCCGGGGCAGGTCCCGGGGCAGGCCGCCCAGCTCCGGGCGGTAGACCGCCTGGTAGATCGTCTCGTGTACCAAGTGGCGCCCGGAATCATCGGGGAACTCGCTGCGCAGCGCCTGGCTGATCTGTTCCGGGCTCCACCGCTTCTCCGAGATCAGCTGCTTCCGCCCACTGGTCACAGGCGGATAGTGCAGCTTCGCGCCGCTGCTGCTGGTGATCGTGCGCCCGTGTCGCCAGCGTTTCCCGGTCCTGGGATTGACTCCCGCAATCCGGCACGCCTCCGCGTTCGACGTGCCACGCGCGATCAGCCGCGCGATCTGCTCCCGCTTCGCCGTCTGCGCTGCCGGACCCGGCCGACCATGAGCCATCGCAACTCCCGGGAACCTCGGGTGTTGCGACGATGGCTAGAAACCGCCCGACGACCAGTGGGGCCAAATCACTTGACCACACGCAAACGTATGTCTGCTGCGCGGCGAGGACGGCTTCCGACGAGAAGGTGACCATCCGGGCTTCCAGGTCGACCAAGTCAACCGGCGCCTCCGGCCGCTCGGGTTCATTGCCGATCCTGGTTGCGACGAGCTGGATCCCGCGGATCTTCTGGTCGTACCGGATGGCAGCAAATGGCGTCGGTATATGTGGTGGCGCGCTTTTCCCAGACACGGTGCTCCTGGCTCGCGGCGAGCTGCTCGCGGACGTCGGCCGAGGCTGCCTCGACCTGTTTCTGGATGTCATTGCTGGCGGCCGTGACGGTCGTGGTGGCGGCCTTCAACGTGGCAAGGAGAGCTACTCGTGCACCATAGATTGTCCCGCCAGCGGTGAGCGCGAGGGCACCGGCCCCGATAAGCGCTTCTTCGATTCCCGGAAGCATGGCCGAGAGGTTAGTACCGATCTGCCTGAGCCCCTGTTGCTATCCGCTGTTGGCGGACACGCGGTGCGTTGGCTTGATCGGTACTGGCCGCAGAGGCCGGGGAGCCAGTATCGACGCCGTGCGTAACTAGCGCTGACGTCGCAACCTGAGCCGCGCAGTTTGGGGCGCAGATGACCGCCAGTCCAGCTCACGGTTGACCACCGCGAAGAAGACCTCGTCAGCCGCGTCCGCTTCGTCCCTGGACCGCTGCATCGCGGCGAGCGCGCGAGGGTAATCGGGCAGCGAAACCTCCTCCCCGGGACCTGCCTCGTCTAGCGGCTGAGCCTGGTATGTGCCTGCGGAGTTGGCCTGGGCGACATCGAACAGGCGCACCTAGAAAGCGGCGTTCGCCTGGTCGGCGGCCTGATAAGCCGCCCAGACGTCGGCGGACGTATATGGCCGGAGACCTGCCCGGATCCGGCTGATCTCGGGCTCCTCGGCCTTGAACAGCTCCTGGATCGAGTGGGAGCCGATGTTCCCGATGTCACCACGGCTCGTCAGGGTCGTCCGCCGCGTGCGGCGAGCCTGCACCTCTCTGACGGCCTCTTCGTAGGCTGCGGCCTGTTTCTCCCACAGACGCTGGTTGTGCCGCCCGTCGATGGTGACCTCGGCTGCCTTGCGCGCGATCCGAGTGCTAGCCATCGATCCCATCAGCGCAAAGCCGCCACCCACCGCCGCGCCTACCACGCTTATCCAGGCGACGTCGACAACGGTGGACACGCAGGCCAGGCTATGGTGCGCCACACCGACCGTCTGCTGGTTCGGCACTGATTGCGCATACACGAGAGTCTGGTGTACTTGCTCATGATTCGAAGCTGCGTTCTACTTACCGCGTGGACATGCAGCGGCCTGACTGGTGGTGCTACCCGCTACAGTGCCGGAACGGGCACCCGTGGGCGCCGGGCCTGATCACGGTCGGGTGGATGCCTTGCGATTGCCCCGCCCGCGCTGGCGGAGCGGTCGAGCGGCTCCGGGCACCTGTGGGTGCCCTGCCGGACGGCCGGGTGCGTATCAGTCTGGTACAAGCTACGGCACGTGGAGAGTCCCCGCATGTCGTCACGGATAGTGCTAAGGCGTCAGAAGTGCGGTTGGCAAGTTGGTTGCTGATTCGAGCCGATCTGACTGCGGTGATCCTCGGCCGTCGTTGGTTGCAAGACTTGGCGAAGACTTGAGTTCCTGGATTGCCTGGCAACTCTGGTACATGTTCTGCTGAGCTTTGCATCACGTTCTGTGATTGGAATTGACTTGCTGTTTCGCGCGTTGTTTGATGTGAGCGATCCCCCCACTCGCTTCGGTGGGTGGGCGCGGGACCCCGTCCTAGGACGGGGTCCTTGCTTTTGGCGTAGAGGTCTGCTCGCTCTCACCACGTTGCCGGCCGGTGGAACTGCCCGGTCGCATCGTTCATGGGTGACGGGAACTGACTGGCCTTGATGGCGTTTGGCCTGATCTGCTTGAAGAACACTGGGTTCAGGTTGAGAAGGTCGCGGCTCCGCTTGTACGCCGGGTGCGGGTTGAGCAGGCCGACTGGGATGTTCAGTTCCTGCATCACGACGCGGATGGGCTCTTCCAAGTCCGAGTCGTTGCTGAGGACCACGGCAACATCGCAGTCCTGCTGGAAGGCACCCTAGAGCAAGTAGGTGGCAAGGTTAACGTCGCTCCCCTTCTCCTCGGTCTTGTAGACCTTGACCGTCCTCTGGCCGCCGCTGCGAGGCAGGACCAGCGGCATGCGGACCTTGGAGCGCTGGAAGTGTCCGAGGTGGACGCTCAGGTGAGGGATCGTCGCGAGTGCACGGAGGTAGGTGTCCTGCCGGACTGGCGCATCGAGATCACCGGGCCGCGCCGAGACCCTGGCCGTAAAGTACCGGATGCGGTTGACAGGGTTCGCAGGGATCAGGTGCTTCGTCAGCAGCGTGTCGAGGTCCAGCCACTTAAAGTCCGGGCCGTTGTCCTTGAGCGCGCCGTAGTACAGGTTGAAGCCATCGACATACACGTTGGCTCTCATGCCTGCGAGGTTGACCTTCGACGTCACCCGAAGCAGGTTAGTTCCGCCGCCTGACCTCCGCACGCATACAGAGGGTTACCCGCGTAACTACTTTTGAAGTCACACGCCACAGACTGCTCGGATTATCTGCCGGACCCAGGTCCGGTGCCTGGCACGCGATTCGCGCATAGATCCAAGTGACCGGCCGTATCCGCCCGCGATCAAGCCCTCGACGCTCGGCTGACGCCCCAGCGGCCATGGATGACGCATAGGCCCAGCCGGATCCCGGTAAGCGTGATCTTGGCGTCACTCCGGTCTATCCGTATCGAGAAATCGGAGACCGCGGCACCGCCACGCATCCTGATCGTCCCTGCCAGCGCCTGCTGGACAGTCAGCGCGGCGACGGGCGCGAATATCGTCGTCGGGATCTCCAGCAGTTCGTATAGCACCTCATAGCCCTGCCTGCCCCTGAATCCGCGCAGCATGACGATGGCGTCGGTCACCCGCTGGTACTGCGCGAACAGCTCGACGATGTGGTCACGGCGGTCCGAGTGCCGTCGCGTGTCCTGTATCCAGGCGGCCTCGGTGAGCTTCGAGATGTGGACACTACCTGCGCGCATGTCCTTAGCGCTTGACGCCTTGAGTGACAGCTTCCGGGGTTGGCCATCGTCCGCCGTGACAACAGTGTCGTAGAACCGCTGGGTGGCTGAGCTTGCAGCCTCGGCCTGCCACCCGGCGGACAGGCATGCCTCATGAATGCCGCCTCGAACTGCGTTGTGGACAGCGGATCGATGCTGAGCCCGTGGTGGCCACGCAGTCTGGCTAGGAACGCGTCAGTCCACTCAGCGGTGTTCGTCAGCCACGTGCTCGCCAAGGACTCGCTGTGAATGGGGGCAAGCACGGCATCTACGAAGTCACCGACGACCACAGCCTGCCCATCAGAGAGCTGGTCGATCTTCTCGTGCAGGCGTAGATGCTGGAGGCGGCTCACGCCGCAGAAGTTACTCGTCCTGAGTGGCAGTTAGCGGCCAGCGACACGAAAAGCTCTGCCGCCGACACTTGCGGGCAAGATGCCATGCAAGCAGCGTCCACGCCGATAGCGTGGCCCGCTCACTAAGCGGCCTCGACGTCCTCAGCAGTAAGTTGGCAGCCGGGCAGGAGCACTTTGCCCTGCTCCGGCCGCTGGCCGGTCAGTATCCAGGCGCAGAGGCAGGCGAGCTGGTAGCTGATCAGCGGCGGCACCGCGTCCCCGATGTGCCTGTACATATTCGTCAGAGTGCCCTTGAACACGTAGTCCCTGGGAAAGCCCTGCAAAATCGACATCTCGCCCACAGTGCAGAGCCGGTCCTGTTCGGGATGCGCGTAGCGGCCGTTGCCGATATGACCGCACTCCCGCTTGATGGTCACGGCCGGACGGTCCCACCAGAGCCTGCCGTAGACGTCGGGATGGCTCCCGAAGTCCCGCGCCTTCGCCCGGCGCTGCATCGACGGAGCAAGCAGTTGGTCAGCGTCTGGGTGATCCACCAGGTCGGCCCAGCCGCCGCCATCGTGCGGGATCGCGGCGAGCCGGTCGCGGTTGACCTCGGAGGCGAGTGACGGAGCGACGTGCATGTCGTCATCGGGGTGGCGCTGCCCTGCACTGACGGGTGGCAGGTCCCAGATGGCGCGGCGGACATGTGTGGCCTTGGCGCTGACGCGGAGGCCCGTCCACAGGTCGCCCAGGCCGCGAAGGAGCAGCGGCTTCTTGACCGCTATTACAACCGCTCGCTCCCGCCGCTGCGGGAGACCGAACTCATGCAGGAAGTGCGTGGTGGCCAGCGTCTCGTATCCCAGCTCTGCCAAGCCTGCGAGCAGGCCCTGCAGGTGCGTACGGAAGCGGCCCATTACCAACTCGCGGGCGTTCTCCACGAGTACGATCTCCGGGCGCAACGCCACGGCGAAGTCTGGGATTCGGCC
>JBKQTJ010000298.1:0-8993 GCA_052143255.1 Streptosporangiaceae bacterium
GCGGCAGAAAGCCGGGAAGCATACGTGACCGAGCTCATGCTGAGCGCGCTTGACCAGACCGGCGACCGCCAGGCAGCCCTGGCGGCGTTCGCCCGCAGTGTGTCAGGTAACGAGGCCCAGACGCTCATGCGGGCCCTGACCGCGCTCGGTGAGGCTGCCAGGAGCTGAGGTCGTTGTCCGCCGCCATCGTCATACTCGCCGCGGTTGCCATTGGCTGCATTCCCGCAGCCAGTGCGCTCGCGGCCGCGTCCTGGCCGGTCCGGTCGCCCGCGGCGGCCATCGTGCTGTGGCAGGCGATCGGCCTGGGCTGGGGGCTGGCCGCAGTAGGAACGCTGATCGGCATCGGGGCGGCGACCCCGGCGGCCGCGGTCGCTGGCGGCGCGCTCGACCGGCTAGCCAGCCTGGCCACGGCTGGCCTAGCGGGCCCCGCGATGGATGGCCTGGGGGCTCTCAGGCTGGTTTGCCTGACCGCCGGCATTGCGCTGCTCGCAGTGCTGTGCTGGATACTCCTGGCAGCCACGGCCTCGGTGCTGCGTGCCAGGCAGCGGCAACGGACGCTGCTCAGCCTGCTTGCCCACGGCGATCCCAAGGTTCCGGGCGCGCTGGTCGTCGACCATCCGGCCGCTGCCGCCTACTGCCTGCCGGGCCTGCGCTCGGCTATCGTCATCAGCGCCGGAACGCTCAAGCTGCTGAACGCCGACGAGCTTGCGGCCGTGCTAGCGCACGAACGAGCTCATTTGCGTGAGCGCCACGACCTCGTGCTACTGCCGTTCACCGCGCTGCTGCGGGCCTTCGGCTGGGCCGGCGTCGCCAGGCAAGCGCGGCAAGCGGTCGGGCTCCTGATCGAGATGCACGCCGATGACCGGGCACGTCGGCACCGGCCCGCCAGGGAACTGGCCACCGCGTTGTTGCGGGTAGGCGCGGCCGGAGGCGGCCCGGTCCCGGCCGGCGCGCTTGCGGCTTCGGATTCGCAGCTACCCTGCGAGGTTGCGGCACGAGTGGCGCGGCTGCTGCGTCCGCCGCCTGGCCTCGGCACGCCTGCCCGCCTGTTGGTAGCGGCGTGCGCCGCCGCCGCGGTGGTCATCCCGGCCGCCCTGCTGGCCCTGCCGCTCAAGTGACCGCAGGACGGCCTAGTCAGCGATCCGGATGCGAAGCCGCCGGAACCCACGGCCCTTATTCTCGATCTTGACGACCTCGATCCGGCCGATGTGCTTCGTGCTGGCGACGTGTGTACCGCCGTCGGCCTGCTGGTCAAGCCCGACAATGTCGATGATCCGGACTTCCTCGACGTCGGCAGGAACCAGGTTCGTCGCGGTGCGGATGATGTCGGTTAGCTCGAACGCCTGCGCCCGCGGCAGCACCCGGACATCGATCCGGCGGTCCGCGCTTACCTCAACGTTGCATGCGGCCTCGACTGAATCCCGGAAACCCTCCGGCAGTTCAGGCAGGTCGAAATCCATCCGTGCCGTCAGCGGTTCCATATTGCCGCCGGTCACCAGCGCACCGTAGTCCCGGAACACAACCCCGCAGAGCACATGCAGGCCGGAGTGAGTGCGCATCAGGGCAGTCCGGCGATCGTCCTGAACTGCTCCCCGAACCGCTGCGCCGACCGGCGGCACTGGATCGCCCTCGGCCGGTATCAGGTAGAGATCGTCGCCCTTCCTGGCGCCGGCGATCCTGGTTTGCACGCCGCCCCACAACAGCACGCCCTCGTCCGGGGGCTGCCCGCCGCCGCCTGGATAGAAGGCTGACCGGTCCAGCACGATGCCGCTCTCGCCGGAGTCCACCACGACGGCATCCCACTCACGGATTGTCTGGTCGTCGAGTTCTAGGCGGTGCGTGCGCCACTGTGCTTCGGTCATGACTGACGTCCCCGGCTCGGCTTAACCACGCCCACAGCCTAGTGCGCGAGCCGCAGGATGGCTGGCTTACCAGGGGCCGTAAGGACCCTGTCGGGTACCGGGCTTGAGCGCCCTGACTTTCGGCTTCACGTCAACGTGGTAGATCGCCGCAGCGACGAAAGCCACGATGGGCAACGCGAGCAGGCTGTTGAACAGTCCGATCTGCTGAGTGACCCCGCCTACCCCGATCAGCGTCGCAATACCGAGGATGATCAGCCAGATCGGCTTGGTCTGCTTACTCGCGGCCGGAAAGGCGGCCGCCGGGCGCCGGAGGGCATCGACGAACGCCCACCCTTCGATCATGAAGGCCGCGACGAGCAGGGCGTAAAAGAAATAGTCAACGGGGCCGTAGCCAGCAAATGTGAACACGCCGACACGCTACCTGGTCCCAGACGGCGGCGGGAACTGATGGATTGTCCCGCCCTGCCGCGGCTCGCCGCCATCTGGTGCGGGCCCGAGCTGGAACAGCTCACCGGTCTCGTCCTCGTCGTATTCCTCGTCCGCGTCGGCGCTGTCGTCGTCGCCCGCCGCGGCGTCACGGTAGGGCGTGGCGATCGCCAGCCGCCTGGGCCTGCCCGCCAGCGCGGCCGGGCCGATGTTCTCGGGCCAGATCAGCGCGGCCTCATCAGCCAGCAGCCCAGTCTGGTCGTCCTGGAGTTCGGCGGCGTCGGCCGCTCTGGCCATCGCCGTCTCCTTTCGGAACGACTCGTAGATCTCGATCAGCATTTGCTTCTGGCGTTCGGTTAGCTCCAGATCGGACAGCACCGCGTCCCGCACCAATGAGCCAGGCGGCCGGTCCTCGAGAAACCCCGCTTGCACAAAGAGGGCCTCGGCCGAGATCCGCAGGCCCTTCGCGATCTGCTGCAGGATGTCGGCACTGGGCCGGCGCAGTCCTCGCTCGATCTGGCTCAGATACGGGTTGGAGATCCCCGCTGACTGTGCGAGCTGGCGGAGCGAGATTTTCGCCTGCTCACGCTGCTCCCGGATGTAAGCCCCGATCGCACTCACGTTTACCGGACTCATGTCTGCGTCTCCTGCCTGCTGAGCTGATGCTCCGCTCGGTGCATCTTGCCAAGCCGCTTGCATTTGCAAACAGTCTAGCTAGCACCGTGACTCCCGTCACACCGGGGAAGCGCATCCGGCGGGCGAGGCGTTTTTCCAGGGGAACACGGAGGCGGAGCCAGCCAGATCGGCAGAGAAGGTTCACGGCTGTCCTGAGCCGCACCTAGAGAACGGGAGACTACTTTGCGTTTCGGGCGAACCAGCCTCGGCACGAAGCCTTCATCGCGCCAGCCCCGCCAGCCCCGCCAGCCCATGGGTGCTTTGCGGGGCACGCAGCGCGCGGTCGTCCTGGCAGGCGTTACCGCCCTGATGGTGCTGTCGCTGGTAGCCGCCGCGATGGCGGCTGTCAGGCCGGCTGCGGCTGTCAGGCCGGCTGCGGCTGCCAGTTCGCCACGTCATCGGGCCCCGGCTCGGGCCGCGCGACGGACTCCGGGGGCCGGGGCCCGACGGTCAGCAACCCATGCCGCAGCGGCTGGCGTCGCGAGCAGGCCGCGCACATCCTGCACGACCGTAGGGCATATCGGTGACTCGACCTCGGTGGGGATGGTCTCCCAGACGTGGTTGCCCGACGCCGCGCAGCGGCTGGCTGCGCAGTATGCCGCCGTCGGCGTCAGGCATCTGTGGGTGGACGCATCCGGGGGCCGCTCGATCGTCGAGGAAATGCCAGGACAGCTCAACGGCGACATCGTGGCGCAAAAGTGGCGGGCGGCTGGATTCCGCGGCTGCTGGGTCTTCGCGCTCGGCACCAACGACACCGCCAACGTGTCGGCTGGCTCCAATGTGGGCCGGATGGCAAGGATCCAGGAGATGATGGCCGTCGCTCACGGCGAGCCGGTTATGTGGGTGAATACCCAGACCGACCTGACCAGCGGCCCGTGGTCGGAGGCGAACATGCAGCTCTGGAACGCCGACCTGACGCAGGCGTGTCGCGCCTACCCGAACATGCGTATCTTCAACTGGGCTGGCCTGGTTCAGCCTGCCTGGCACCTCCCGGATGGCATTCACTACACCTCGGCCGGTTACGCGATCCGCGCGAAGGCCATTGCCCGGGGTCTGGCTACCGCGTTCCCGATGAACGGTCACAGCAAGGGCTGCGTTGTCAGTTAATCGGCCGGACGCTAAATCTGGCGGACACTATTGGGGCGGAGTCATGCGCGGCCCGGCCAGGGCACCATGCCAGGCCTCCAAGCCCAAGGATCGTTGCCGTCGGCCGGGCCTTTTGCATGACTTGCCGAGCCAAATGAGCCGCCGATCTTGATTACATTTATTGTCGACCACAATACGTAGTCATTAGATAACCCGGGGTAGTTCCTTGGCACTTGGGGTTCAGTGCCGGGGGGTAACATGCCGAAGCCAGTTGGCTCGGGACAGCGCTATATGCCTGGGCTTGACGGCCTCCGCGCTATCGCGGTGCTCGCAGTTATCGCGTTCCATGAACAGTTCTCCTGGGCGCCGGGCGGCTTGCTGGGAGTCGGGGTGTTCTTTACCCTGAGCGGCTACCTGATTACCGATCTGCTGCTGAGCCGCTGGGCAACATCCGGCCGTCTGCACCTCGGCGAGTTCTGGTTGCGCCGCGCTCGCCGCTTGCTGCCGGCGTTGTTCGTCATGCTGGCGGTGGTGACAGCATGGGTCACTATCGCTGATCGGGTCCGGCTGGCGAGCCTTCGCGGGACAGTGGCAGCTGCGTCTACCTACTGGAGTAACTGGTACGCCATCATCCACGGCCAGTCCTACTTCGCGAGGTTCGCGCCGCCGCAGCCGCTAGATCACCTGTGGTCGCTCGCGGTCGAAGAGCAGTTTTACCTCATCTGGCCGTGGCTCCTGCTCGCCGGGGTCTTCGTGATCAGGCGGCGCGGTCCGGCTGCGCTGCCTTGGCTGGCGCTGCCCACGCTGGCTATGGCCGCTGCGTCAGCCGTCGCGGCCGGCATGTTGTACCAGCCAGGCTTCGATGCGACCAGGATCTATGAGGGAACTGACACCAGGGCCAGCGGGCTGCTGATCGGTGCCGCGCTGGCCATGCTGTGGCCGAGCAGCCGCGCTGGCGTCGCCGGGAAACCCGCGCAGCGGCTGCTCGACTTGCCCGGCTTTGCCGGGCTTGCTGTCATCGGCGTCATGATCTGGCGGGTGGGTCAGTACTCCCCGTTCCTCTATCGCGGCGGGCTGGTCGTGCTTGCACTGGCGACCGCGGCAGTCGTCGCCGCGGCAGCATGCCCGGGCACGTTGACGGCCGCGGCACTTGGCTGGCGACCGCTGCGCTGGCTCGGCGTCCGGTCCTACGGCATCTACCTCTGGCACTATCCGGTGATCGTGCTGACCTCCCCGGCGAACAGCACGCAGGACCTACCGCGAGCAGCAGCGCAGGTGGCCGCCAGCATCGCGCTGGCCGCGCTGTCCTGGCGGTACATCGAGGAGCCAATCCGGCATGGCGCGCTTGCCAAGGCCTGGCGACAGGTCCGCGCCAGGCGGCTGCACCGCGCGCCGCTGGCAGGCCTCGCCGCCGCCGCTGGTGCGGCCGGTGTCCTGGTCGTGGCCAGCGCCGGGCTGGCCGGAGCCGTCTCTGCGCCCGCCGGGGCGAGCAGCGGGTCGGTTCAAGCGCTCGGCGCCAACTCTGGCGGTTCCACCAGCTCGGTGACGCAGGTTAAAAGTGGCGATCCGGCGGGTGGACAGCAGCAAGGCACGGGCACGCAGGGGGCCGCGGCGGGCAACACCGCTTCGGCGCAACGAATCGGCGCCAACGGTCTTCTCCCCGTATCGCTGCGCGACCGCCCGCGACCACTGATGACCTCATGTCAATCGGTAGTACACATCGGCGACTCCACCTCGGAGGGGCTCGTGTCGCCTGATTACCTGCCCAACTGGCGGCAGCGGATTCCCGCTCAGTACGAGGACGTCGGCGTTCGCACCGTGTATACCAACATCACCGGAGCGCGCTCGGTGGTCGAGGTGCTGCCGGGCACCGTCAACGCCTACGACGCGGCCAAGAGCCTGGTCGCGCATGGCTTCGATGGCTGCTGGGTGCTAGCGCTTGGCACCAACGACACCGCAGATGTCGCGGTCGGCTCTAACGTCGGCCTGACCACTCGGATCAACCGGATGATGTCGGTCGCACACGGGGGACCGGTGATGTGGATCGAGGTCGTGTCGCTGCTGTCCAGCGGCCCGTACGCCGAGGCGAACATGCAGAAATGGAACACAGCCCTGCTGAAGGCCTGCGCGCGCTATCCGAACATGCGGGTCCTGGACTGGCCGGCCCTGGCCAAGCGGAGCTGGTTCATCGCCGATGGCATCCACTACACCTCGGCCGGCTACGCGGTGCGGGCCAGGGATATTGCCCAGGGGCTCGCGAGGGCGTTCCCGGCGGGGGGCTCGAGCAGCGGCTGTGTCGTCATCTAACCGGACCGCCAGCTAGCCGGATCGCCAGCTCCGAGCAGTCCGGCTGCTGGCCTGATCTCGCCGACGACGCGTCCGCCGCCCGTCACGGGGATCGTGGCCAGGCCCGCTAGCCTGGCCAGATCAGCGCCGGGAAGGTCCTGCGCGCCAAGCGCCCGCAAGAGCGCGACCGTGACCGGCACACGGCCGCGGGCGGCCCCGTCCTCGATCTTGAAAGCTGCCGCGCTCCCGGCTGCCAGCGCGAAGCCCTCGACTCCTTCGGCGCCCGATTTCAGCAGCAAGCCGGGCACGGCGGCCATGAGCGTACGCTCCGGCCTCGAGGTTCCCGAGGTCCATTCGGGGTGCGACCGCATCGCATCCGCGACGGCCCGCTCAGCCGTCCCCGGCTCAGCCAGCACCACGGCCCGGAATGCGCGGGCGAGCCCGGTCACCGAGATGGCCACCAGCGGCGCCCCGCAGCCGTCCACGCCCACCGCGGCAACCGGCTCGCCGGCGAGCCTGGCGATGGTCGCCCGGATCTCTTGCTGGAGCGGGTGTCCGGGGTCGGTGTAACTGGCCGTCGGCCAGCCGGCCGCGACGCAGGTGGCGAGCATCGCGGCATGCTTGCCGCTGCAGTTCATGTGCACGCGGTCGGGTCCGGCGCCGGCCCGTACCATGGCCCGGCTGGCCTGCTCGTCGAGCGGCATGTCCGGCGGGCACAGCAGGTCGTCCTCGGTGAGGCCCGCCGAGGACAGGATCCGGCGAACCCCGGTCACGTGAAAGTCCTCGCCGGAATGACTCGCGGCGGCCAGGGCAAGCAGCTCCCCGTCGAGCTTCAGGCCGCACCGGAGCATCGCGGCTGCCTGGAACGGCTTGTTCGCGGATCGCGGGAAAACCGGCTCAGTCGCCGTCCCGCTGGCGTGCAATACCCGGCCATCGATACCGAGCACCACCATCCGGCCGCGGTGGCGTGACTCGATGAATCCCGACCTGATTACCTCTGCCAGGACCGGGTTGTCAGCGGTGATCGGGCACTCCCAGCATGTCCCGCGCCACCGCAGGGCTCATCGCGGGCCGTTGCGCCAGCTCGGCCGCCGCGGCTGCCCGCTCGACCAGCTCTGCGTTGCTGGCCACGGCCCGGCCGCGAGCGAAAGTCACGGTGTCCTCCATGCCCACGCGCAGATGGCCGCCAGCCGCAAGGGCAGCGAACAGGACCGGCAGGCAGGTCCGGCCGATGCCGGTCGCCGACCAGGTCGCGCCCGGTGGCAGCGCCGCTACCGCTGCGACCAGCGTGGCTGCGTCGCCGGGCATGCCACCGGGCACACCCATCACCAGGTCGCAGTGGACATGCCCGCCGTAAGGCTGGCCAAGCTCGGCGAGCAAACGATGCAGCGCGGCGATGTGGCCGAAGTCGAACAGCTCGAATTCCGGCACCACGCCCAGAGCCTGGGTCTTGGCGTACAGCTCGGTCATGAAGCCCCATGGGTTCATGAACACGTCATCGCCGAAGTTCACCGTGCCGCAGGTCAGCGAGCAGGCGTCAGGACCCGCGTCCAGCACGGCCAGCCGGCGCTCGAAGCTGTCCGTGACGGCGCCGCCGGTGGACAGCTGCACGATCAGGTCGGTAGCTCCGCGCAGCGCGTGCACGGTCTCGGTGAGCCTGCCCAGGTCCAGAGTCGGCCGGGCTGCGTCGTCCCTGATGTGCACGTGGATCACTGCGGCCCCGGCCTCGCGGCACTCCTTCGCGGTGCTGATCAGCTCCTCGAGCGTGACCGGCAGGGCTGGCACTGCCGATTTTTCTGACTCCGCGCCGGTCGGCGCTACCGTTATCAGCGTGGCCCCGCCGGGTCTGGTGCCAGTTGTCATGTCCGGTTACGTGCCCTTCCTGTGCCGCGCCGCTGCGGCTACCGCGCAGTCTATGCGGCCTCGTTCCCGCCCAAATGCCGGGTGACCAGGCTACCGGGACGTGGCCGTGCGGCCCGCGGCCATGCGTGGCCCACGGTGGAGGCTTCGGCCGGCGGAACCCCGCGTGGGATGCGAGAATGCGGACTCGTGCGAGCGGTTGTCCAGCGTGCCAGCAGCGCCAGCGTCAGCGTCGACGGGACGGTGACGGCGCAGCTGGACGCGCCCGGGCTAGTCGTCCTGCTCGGGGTCAGCCATGGCGACACCGTGGCGGCGGCAACTGCGCTGGCCGGCAAGATCTACAACCTGCGCATTCTCGCGGGCGAGCGGTCCTGCGCCGATGTCGGTGCCCCGTTGCTGGTGGTTAGCCAGTTCACGCTGTACGCCGACACCACCAAGGGGCGGCGGCCGAGCTGGCATCCAGCGGCACCCGGCCCGGTAGCCGAGCCGCTGGTGACCGCGTTCGCCGAGGCGCTGCGCGAGCTTGGCGGCCGGGTGCAGACCGGCGTCTTCGGCGCTCACATGCAGGTTGCGCTCGTCAACGACGGGCCGGTGACGCTGATCCTGGAAGCCTAGACCGAACTTACGGCTCATTTGAGGGACGATCGGGGGTCTGACCTGCGTCAAGGCGTGCCCGCAGGTCCTGAAATGTAGTCAGTAGAATGGTTGACCGTCGGGTCGAGGTGTGGGATCCTGAACTGGTGATACGGCGCGCCGACGCGATGCATGTAGACACCATCCGTAGTCACCAGAGAGCGG
>JBKQTJ010000299.1:0-24944 GCA_052143255.1 Streptosporangiaceae bacterium
ACCACCGTCTTGCCCACCGCCGAGGTACTCCTGCGGCCATCTGCTGAGGCGGGAAATACGACCCCGGACATGTCGTCGCTGCCCATAGCGCTCCTATCAACGTCACGAGTAACCACGCTCAACATAATCTCGTCACCCGCTGGGCCGAGCGCCGAGCAAGAAACAACGAGGACGGCGCGCGCCCTATCCCGGCGAGCTGCGCCAGCTGCGCCGCTCGCGCCAGGCGCTGGCCGTTCGTGGCACGCCAACGCTGGTCGTCCCGTTCGTATCGCAGGCTCTGGGGACAGCGTTGACGGAGGCGGGCTGGTCTTGGGGCGACGGAAGCGGCAACTTCGATCTGCGCGCGCCCGGCCTGGTGCTACGCCACCGGACTACGATGACGGCCCCGGGGCCTGAGCAGAAGACTCTGCCACGAGGCTCTGCGAGAGTACCCGGGACCCAGCAGGCCGAACACTACTTCTACAGCCTTGACCAGCCCCCAGAGGTCGCTGTAAATGCGGCACGGAGTGCAATGCGGCGGCGCGAAGTGGTGGTATCAGCAGACGTCTGCCCCGACCTCATCCGTCCCTGGCACCACCCGACCACACTCATTTTGTATGCCAAGAGAGCAATCGTCACGGGCGATATCGGGCTCGTCGAGGCGCAGGGAAGGCACGACGCGAATGTCATTGTGAGGACCCCCGACGATCGGTCGGTTTTTCCCGCGCATGACTTTGTATAGGAGCTGGGAGGCATCGAGATTCCGCTTGCGGACCGGTGCAGATTGTCTCGGACCTGCTGGATCTTGGCGGCGCCGATCGCACCGAAGCTGCAGAGAAGCTTAGGCAGTGGCTGCTGACCCGCCGCTAGACCGCATCGTGCTCGGTGCGGCGTCGGTCACTGACGACCTGGGTTACGTAGCCCTGGCCGACATTGGGCATGCCCTCGCGGCGAGGAGAGAGGAGTTCCGCATCATCGGCGGTCACATGGTCACGGTACTTGCGGCGAGGTGGGGCCTTGGCCCTCAAGGGCTTGACGACGACCGTGCGGTTCAAGTCGACAGATATCGTCGACGTCTGGCGCTGCCTCGAGATTTGCCTCGCCGCCAGAGTTGACCGCGCCGACCTCGATCACGGCGTCCGCGCCCAGAGCGCGGAGATTATCCGCGAGCTGTTCCGCCGTCGCGATGGCTCAGGTATGAGAGCCCTGATAAGCGAACAACATCTAAGCCCGGACGCGGCTGATCAGCAACTCATCAGGATCCGCGCGCTGATCGCACGCGTCCTCGGATCAGGCCCGCGGCGGACGTGACCGCGGTGGGAAGATAGAGGCTATTGGCGTTTAAATGGAGGCCAGACCTTGCTGTGATCAGCTGATGGGCCGCGTCCAGGATGCGGATCGCAGCACAGCAGAGCCGGTCCGCACACGCAACGGGGGCATCGATGAGCCGTATAGACGTCGACGGGGTCGGCATCGAGTACCAGGTCACCGGGGCGGGACGCCCGGTCTTGCTGCTGCATGGCTGGCCCGACTCCGGCCGGCTGTGGCGGCATCAGGTGCCAGCGCTGGCCGAGGCTGGATTCCAGGTCATCGTGCCGGACCTGCGTGGCTTCGGGAGCTCTGGCAAGCCCGAGGCTGTCGACGCCTACTCGCTGCCCTTCCTGGCCGGGGATGTCATGGCGATCCTTGCCGACCTGGGGATCACCCAGGCCCACGTGGTGGGTCACGACTGGGGCGCCGCACTGGCCTGGGCGCTTGCCTCCCTCGCACCCGGCAGCGTCGACCACCTGGTGGCCCTGTCGGTCGGCAACCCGGTCACCTTCCTCCGCACGCTGGAGCAGCGTGAGAAGTCGTGGTACATGCTGCTGTTCCAGTTCGCCGGGATCGCCGAGCGATGGCTGAGCGAGGATAACTGGGCCAACTTCCGCCGCTGGGCACGCCACCCTGATGCCGATCAGGCGATCGCCGAACTGGAAGCGAACGGGTCACTCACCCCCGGCCTGAACTGGTACCGCGCCAACGTCCCGGCCGAATCCTGGGCGGGACCGGCGCTGGAGCTCCCGCCGGTCCAGGCACCAACCATGGGTGTCTGGAGCACGGGGGACATCGCCCTCACCGAGGTGCAGATGACGGACTCCGGCAGTAACGTCGCCGGCTCATGGCGATACGAGCGCCTGGACGGCCCTGGGCACTGGATGCAGCTCGACGCGCCAGAGCAGGTCAACGCGCTGCTGCTCGATTTCCTGCCGCAATAACACAGCTCCCGGGCCAGGTCGGCAGGCTGGCGCGTGCGGTCGTGGTCAGGGTCTCGTGGCCGCCCTGGGCTGGGTGTGACCCGCTCGGTCACTGTAGATGCCGACCGCAACGCAGCCGCCGCGGTGGGCGCAGGTCACCGAGTAGAGAACGGATGCCTGGCTGGCGCCGGTGCCGGCGGTTGCTGGCGCTGTGACTGCCCCCACCGGCCGTTAGTCTCCGCGGCGATCATCAGCTGGTCGCGGGCCGCCTTGTCGAGGTAGAACCCGCCGGCCGTAGTCGCCAACCGCCACGCACGACCCGGCAGCGAGCGAATTGACTTCGGCGGACGGATTGACTGCCGCGTTCGAGGGCAGCCGAACAGCATTGGCCCCTGCCCACTTGCCCATGAACGAGGACGAGATCATCGCGGCCAACTCGCTCGACCGGCTGGTGTAGCCTCCGCCTGCGACGCAGGACTGAGCACTCCCGCAGGCCGCGGTGAACATGTGCGCGTGCGGGTTTGCCGCGGCGTTCGTCGGCACCGCTATCTCGCTCGCGCGGCCATGCCACCGCCGGCCCCGCGCCAGCAAGGGCAGGCGCAGCCGAAGCACCCGCGACGGCGATCACAGCGACCAGGGTCGCTGTGCTGGCAAACGCTCCGGAAGGCGACGCGCTGCAGCCGCCGGGAGTCCCGACCGCGCCACCTGGCCCGGCGACGGGCTCGCGTGCTCAGACTCATCATCCTGACTGCTCCTCTGCTGGGCCCGGCGCTCCGAGGCCCAGGTATGCAGCTGGCTGGACCTACGGCTTGCCGCCAAGGCCAGCTAGCGGACGTGCCACCCGCTTGATGTTGACCAGGTTGGTATAAGTCACGTTGTCGGTCGTCGAGTTGCCGCCGTAGGTCCCGCAGCCAAGCGTCAGTGATGGCGTCAGGCCGTTGCCGAGGCCGATGCAGCCTTGCGACCCGGGACCGTTGACCAGGACGCGGCTCGCCGGCATCTGCTGGGCAAAGGACAATTGCAGGCGCTCGCTGCGCGTGTGGATGATCGCCGTATGACCGGAGCCACCGTTGCCCAGGATCTGCTGGCAAAGCCGGATGCCGTCCTCCTCGCCGTCAGCGGTGAACAGCGACAGGATCGGAGCGAGCTTTTCCTTGCCGTACGGACCCGACACGGCTTCGCGGCTCACCGGAGCGACGAGCAGACGAGTGTCGGCCGGAACCTCGACGTCAGCCGCCGTGGCGATCGACGTGGCGGCCTGTCCGAGCACTGCGCGACGCAGCCGCCCATCCGCTTCTTCGAAGGCGACGCGAGCGAGGCGATCGCATTCCGCGGGGGTGAGCACGGCAGCTCCGGCCCTGCGCAACGCATCGACGAACGAGTCGCGCACCGACCGATCGACGACAAGGTTGTTTTCCGAACCGCAGATGATGCCGTGATCGAAAGCCTTGCTTTTCACTACCGTCTCAGCAGCTGCCTCGATGTCGGCATCCCCGCAGATCCAGGCAGGTGCGTTCCCCGCCCCGACTCCGATGGCGGGCGTCCCGGAGCTGTACGCGGCCTTGACCATTGCCGTCCCGCCGGTGGCGAGGATCATCGACACGTCGCGATGGCTCATCAACGCCGCAGTGGTCCGCCGGGTCGGGCGCCGCGGAACACTCTGGACCAGATCGACCGACGCCCCGTGTCGTGCCAGGACCTGGCGGAGGAGCTCGACAGTCGTTGCCGCTACGTTTGCCGCGTCGCGGTGGCAGCTCACTATGAGCGCGTCTCGCGCCTTGATGCAGATCAGGGCTTTGAACACGAGAGTCGACACCGGATTCGTCATCGGAATGAGTCCTAGGATGACCCCCATAGGATCTGCGATCTCCGTCAGCGCCGTCCGGTCGTCGCTGCCGAGGACACCGACACCAGGCTTCCCCACGAGCGACCGCGCTACATCGAGGCTCGCGAACCGGTTCTTGTCCGCCTTGTCGGCGGCACAGCCGATGCCGGTCTCAACGACGGTGGCGGCGGCCAGCTCATCCGCATGGCCCGCGATCTCTGCGGCTAAATCGGTGATAAGACCGTCTACCTTGTCCTCAGGCCAGCTCGCGATGCTTTCCCGGGAAGCAACCGACCGCGCCACAAGTTCATCCAAGGCTGGATCCGGCTCGCCAGTGAAGATGAACTCCTCAAGGTGCTTTGAGAAGGCCCGAGCTTTCTCGGCGGCATTGCGCGATAGCCAGCGCAGCACCTTGACCGCAGTCACCGGATCGCTGTCGCACAATTCCTGCAGCGCACCGGCGGTTAGGCGCAGTGCGACGACGTCATTTTGCGCATAGGCACTCGCGGACCGCGGACTGTCGTCGAGCAAGCCGAACTCACCGCAAACCGTGCTAGGCCCCATGAACGACACCACGCCGTCGCTGTCGAAATCTGGCCGTTCGACCTCGACGCGCACCTCGCCCGAGACAATGAAATAGCACGCGTCGCCCGGGCTGCCCTCGCGCATGAGACAGGTCCCCTGGCCGAACTGCACGCTTTCGAAATGTGGCGCGAGTCTGGAGATCTCGAGGTTTTCGATGGGCCGGTTCTCTGCCTCTGCGACCATGCAGCCTCCTTCGGTCGCCGCGAGGTAACGATAACGCCTGTGGCGGCGCCCGGCCATGGCGACAGTGCTCGACCACGAACGGACGACCTTGCGCCTGCTCACGTGCGATCGGGCTCGGAGCAAGGAATTCAGCCATATGTAACCGGCGGCGGGAAGAGGATGTCGTCGCCGGGAACGAGGTCGCCGGCGGTGAACGCGTCGCGGAGCCGGGACCGCTGCAGCTTGCCGTTGCTGGTTACCGGTAGGCGCCCGGGCCGCAGGAGGATGGTGCTTCGCGGCCGGATGCCGAGCGCGTCATGAACGGCGCGGACGACGTCGATTGCCGTTCCCCTCAAAAGCGCGGGCCCCAGCGACTCCCGCACTTCGGCGAACACGTACAGCTGCTCGCCCTCGTTGCCGCCGCGGTCGATGCCGACGGCGGCGGAGAAGCGGATCCCGGGCAGCTCGTCGACGAGCGACTCCACCTCCTGCGGGTACAGCGACCGGCCGGCGACCTTGATCAGGTCCTTGTCCCGGGCGACGAAGTACAGGCGGCCGGCCGCGTCCAAATTGCCGAGGTCGCCGGTACGGATGTAGCCGTCACGCCAGGCCAGCGCAGCGGTAGCGGCCGGGTTGCGGAAGTAGCCGGCGCGGTTCGAGGGGCCGGCGACGACGATTTCGCCGACCTGACCGGCGGGCAGCTCGACGCCGTCCGGGCTGGTGATCGTGACCGTCGTTCCCGGCATAGGCTGGCCCAGTCAGACCAGCCCGCGCTCATCGGTGTCGATGGGCTCGCCGCGCCGCGTGCAGGTGACCGACAGGGTGGCCTCGGCCAGGCCGTAGCCCGCCATCATGACATTCCGCAGGCCGAACGTGGTTTCGAAGCCAGCCAGCGTCGCGGCGCCGACGATGTGCGTGATGGCTGCCGACGACGCCGGTCCGGACGTCGCCGGTCGCGTCAAGGTCCGCCCCTACTGCCAACAGTTGGTTAAAAGTGCCAACAGTTGCAAGGTAAATCGGCTCAGAAATGCCGTCAATAGGCGATCCGCAGGCATAGCTCACCTGGAGAAGGTGCTGCGCTGGTGGGATCGCGCGGTCGCTGACCAGCTGAGGCGACCGCGCACCGCGGGGTTAACGGCACCTACGTGTTCGATCATGCAGGCCAGTGCGGCCTTGCCTATCCTGACGTGACGCCAGATCCGTCGGTCGGGCAGGCCCACCTCGTCCTGCAGATCCAGCATGGCCGCCACCGGACCCACGCACCCGCACCCTATGCGGTATCGAAGTTCATCCGTCCACCCTGGCTGTCCCGCGCGTCATAGCGCGTGCACTGCTCGTGCCGGAGCGGCCGGCCAGCCCACGCCTAGCCCTGCGCTGGCATCGGTTTGGTGCGACAGGCGCTAACCCGGGCTGCAGGTAGAATAGCCAGACTTTCGATCGATCGATAGCTATTGCTTGGCGGAGAGTCATGCCACGACGGCAGCCAGTTGCGCGAAGAGTTGTACCGGCGGATCCGGGGGAGCCGTCGACGTGGCAGCGGATCGAGCAGGCTGCGCTGGAGCTGTTCGCGGCCAAGGGCTTCGAGGCGACCGGCATTCGCGATCTGGCGGACCGGGCCGGCCTGTCGACGTCGGCGCTCTACCACTACATGGGCAGCAAAGACGAACTGCTGGTTGCCTTCATGGTGGAGAGCATGACCGAACTGACCAGGGTGGCGCATGCGGCCGTGGACGGCGCGGACGATCCGGCCGCTCAGCTGGCCGCGCTAGTGCGCGCGCACGTGGGTTTCCACACCCTGGATGCTCAGCGGTCGCTGGTCGCCGACGACGAGCTTCGTGCGGTGTCTGATGCGGCATTTACCAAGGTCATGCAGCTGCGCGACGGGTACGAACGACTATGGGCCGAGACTCTGGAGCGCGGCGCTCGCAGCGGCGAGTTCAGCTTCGCCGACGCCCGCATCACGCGACTGGCGCTACTGGAAATGTGCAACGGCGTCGCCCGCTGGTACTCAGACCGGGGGCCCAAACATCCGGCGCAGATTGCTGACTGCTTCGCTGATCTGGCCCTCGCGATGGTCGGCGCCAGGCTAGACGGACACCGGGTGCGGCTAGCGGACCTCCAATGCAAGCCGACGAGCGAGATTCTGGCCCTAGTAGATAGCGAACTGCGCCGCACCGGCGCTACCGCCCCGGACGACTCGTTGGACGAGCCCGCCACCGCACGCTGACACGCGCTGCACCGGCACCGCCGATGCCGCCCGAACTCATCTGACCCATTGATGTCCGATCGATCGATCGGTAGCATCGAGGGTATTGCCGCCGGCTCCGCCCCGAGGGAGGCCGCCGATGTCAGTTCGTCAGGATGAGCACAGCCTGGAGCGGCATGCGATCGGCCTGCCGGCCGTCACCGCTCAGTCAGCGGCGCTGATCGCGCCCGCTGCGGGTTCGGTCGCAGGACTTGCATTCATCGTGGGGTACTCCGGCGCCGCCACCCCGCTGGCGTTCCTCATAGGCCTGCTGGTCTGCGTCTGCATCGCCCTGGTCATCGGCGAGTACGCCAAGCGGCTGCCGAGCGCCGGCTCCTTCTACACCTACCTGACCAGGACGTTCGGGCCCAAGACCGGCTTCGTCACCGGCGTCGCGCTGTTCGGTGCCTACTTACTGCTGTTCCCGTTCCAGCTCGACTTCTTCGGCAACTTCGTCTCGTCCTTGCTGGCCACATCCGGCGTGCACATCGCCTGGTGGGTGTTCTCGGCTGCACTGATCGTCGTGTCCACGACGCTCGGCGTGCTCGGCGTTAAGCCGTCCCTGCGCACCGGGCTGATCGGCCTGGGCTTCGAGATGCTGATCCTGACGATCTTCTCGCTGGTGATCATCGTCAAGGGCGGCGCGAGCGGCAACACGATCCAGGCGTTCAACCCGGCCGACAGCCTGAAGGGCTCCGGCGGGCTTCTCACCGCGGTGGTCTACACGATCTTCGCGTTCGTCGGGTTCGAGTCCGCCACCACCCTCGGTGACGAGGCGCGCGAGCCGCGGCGGACGATTCCCCGCGCGGTGATGCTCACGACGCTGGTCGTCGGCATCTTCTACGTGGTCGTGTCGTACGCGGTGACAATCGGCTACGGCGTCTCCACGAAGAACGTCAGTGCCCTCGCGACCGCTGCCACGCCGTTCAACACGCTGGCGGATAAGTTCGGCAACGGCACGCTGAGCGTATTCGTGAACCTGGCGGTCATTTCCAGCTTCACGGCGCTGAACATCGTCACCGTCATCGCTGTCAGCCGGATCTTCTGGAAGATGGGCCGCGACGGCCTGATGCCGTCCGTCTTCAGCAAGGTGAACTCCCGGCAATCGCCGTACATTGCCTGCCTGTTCTCCGGCGGGCTGGCGCTGGTCGCGTCGATCATGTTCGGCGCGATCTACGGCGCGCTGAACTTCGCGTCCTGGCTGTCCTACTTCGCCACGCTGTTCTTCATCGCTGCCTACCTGCTGATCAGCGTAGGGCTCATGCGCTTCATGTGGCGTGACTACCGCTCGCAATTCAACTGGGGCATGCACGCCGTGCTGCCGGTCATCTCGGTCGCCGCGATGATCTGGGTGCTGTGGGGCAACATCCATCCCTACCCGCCTGCGCCGCTGCGCTGGTTCATCTACGCCACCGTCGGCGTCCTGCTGATCAGCGCGCTGATCGCGCGCTGGCTGGCGAGCAACAGGCCGCAGGCGATGGAACGAGCCGGCATGCTCCTGGGCGACATCGAAGCCGAGCGCGAGGAGGCCCTCGCTGAATCTGGCGAGGCTGGCAGCTAGATGGCGATTCTCTTCGACTCCGCAGACGGGATTGCCAGGATCACCCTCAACCGGCCGGCCGTGCTCAACGCCATGGACCCGGACACCTACGCCGAGATCACTGACGCGTTCCAGCGGATCGAGAGCGACCCGGACATCCTCGTCGGCATCATCACCGGTGCTGGCGAGAAGGCCTTCACCGCTGGCGCCGACCTCAAGATCATGCACACCGGCGCCGCCGACCTCGGCCAGTGGACACCGTGGCGGGCCGATCGGTGGGACTTCGGGGCGACGACGTCCAAGCCGCTGATCGCGGCGATCAACGGGTACGCGCTGGCCGGCGGCCTAGAGCTGGCGCTCGCCTGCGACATCCGCATCGCATCAACGAACGCGATCTTCGGCACGCCCGAGGTCAAATGGAACCTGCTGCACGGCTACGGCGCCTACCAGCTGCCGCGGATCATCTCGCTGTCGCACGCCATGGAGATGCTGCTGACCGGGGAGTTCATCGACGCTGCAACCGCTGAGCGGATCGGCCTTGTCAGCCGCGTCGTCCCGGCGGACCAGCTTCAGGCCGAGGCCGACCGGCTCGGCCGCGTCATCGCCTGCAACGGGCCGATGGCGGTGCGGATGACCAAGGAACTGGTCCGCACTGGCCTATCGGCGTCGCCGCCCGAGCACTTCCGGCTGATGCAGGAGTACTACAGCCGGGTCGACGCCACCGCCGATCAGGCCGAGGGGCTGACAGCCTTTGCCGAGAAGCGCAAGCCGCGCTACCGCGACGATGAGCAAGCCACCGGAGCCTGATAGAGCCCGGGCCGGACCGGAGGACTGACCATGAAGATGTTCGCCTTCCACTGCGGCGGCGAGAAGACGCTGCGCTCGGTATTCGACCCGTTCGATCCCGACTGCGGATCGACAATTCACGTGCCGTACTTCTTCTACCTGATCCAGCACTCGGACGGTGACGTGCTGTTCGATTGCGGCGCACACCCGGCCCTGCTCGACGACCCGCGCAGCCGCCTGGGCGACGCGGCCGACCTGTACGAGATCACGATGAGCCCTGGCGACGACGTGCGGTCCCGGCTGGACACGCTCGGAGTCGACGCCGAGGGCATCGGCCACGTCGTCCAGTCGCACTTGCACTACGACCACGCGGGCGGCCTGGAATTCGTCAAGGACGCCACCGTCTACGTGCAGCGGGAGGAACTGAGCTTCGCCTACTGGCCGCCGGTCTACCAGCGCGACATCTACGTCCGGCAAGACTTCGACCCGGTCAGGAACTGGAAACAGCTCCGCGGCGAGCACGACATCTTCAATGATGGCCGGCTGGTCATCTTCCCGACGCCAGGTCACACACCCGGTCACCAGTCGATGCTCGTCCGGCTGGACAGCGAGGCCTACATCCTGGCCGGCGACGCTGTCTACGACCGGGACAAGATGCAGGCCCGCTGCCTGCCCGGGCTGCTGTGGAGCCCGGACGCGATCATCGAGAGCTGGGAGAAGATCGAGGAGATGCAGCGGCGCCACAGCGCCAGGCTGATCGTCACCCATGACCTGCACTGGCAGGACAACGTCAGGCTCGGGCCGCAGGAGTGGTACGAGTGATCTCGCCGATACCTGACGGCCGCGCGCCCGACATGCCGGGCAGCACCGCACCCGACCGGGACCTGATCGAGGTGGTCCGCGACGCGTGCCGCGCCGATCCCGAGGTCCCGGCGCTGATTTTCGAGGACGGCGTCAGCGTCAGCCGCCGCCGCCTGTGGGCCGAGACCGAGTCGTTCGCTGGCTACCTCAGCTCGCGGATCGGTCCGGGCGACCGCGTCGCGGTCATGATGCCGAACCGCGCCGAGTTCATGATTACCTGGCTCGCGGTGGCTGCCTGCCGCGGCATCCTCGTGGCCCTCAACCCGGCCGCCCGCAGCTACGACGCCGGTCACGTGCTGCGCGACTCCGCCGCCCGGGTCGCCGTGGTGGACGCGGCTTACGCGGAGCTGTTCTTCGAACTGCAGCCGGACTGCCCGGAGCTGACCGAGATCATCGTGGCCGCGGACGGCGAGCCGGGCGGGCTGAGCGACTACGCCGGGCCGGGCCTGCCCGAGCGGCCGGACGAGGCGCGCGGCGACCTGACGAACATCTTCTATACCTCCGGCACGACCGGCCCGCCGAAAGGCTGCGCGGTCGGGCACGATTACTGGATCCGGTTCGCCGACCTCATGGCGGAGCAGTTCAGCTTCACCGGCGCCGACCGGATGATCTGCTGCCTGCAGTTCTTCTACAACGACCCGCCCTGGATGCTGCTGCTCGCGCTCAGTGCGGGAACCTCGATGGTCGCCATGCGCCGGTTCAGCGTGTCGCGGTACTGGCAGGTTGTCCGCGAATACGACGTGACGGTGCTGTTCGGCATCGCGTCGACCGCCAGCCTGCTGCTGAAGGCGCCGGCCAACGATGACGACAGGCGGCACAAGGTGCGGCTGTCGATCCAGGTGGGCATTCCCGCACCGCTGCACCAGGACCTGGTGGACCGGTGGGGTGTGCCGTGGGTGGAGGCGTACGGCCTGACTGAGACCGGCGTGATCGTGTCGATGCCGGTCGAGCAGGCCGAGGAGATGATCGGCTCGGGTTCCATCGGCGTGCCGTGCCCGGGCGCGGACGTGCGCGTCGTCGGCCCGGACGGCACCGATTGCGGTGACGATCAGCCCGGCGAGATCGTCGTGCGGGCGCCGGGCCTGTTCCGCGGCTACCTGAACAGGGCGGAGGCGACGGCCGAGACCTACCGCGGCGGCTGGCTGCACACCGGCGACCTGGGGCGCCGCGACGCGGCCGGATACCTCTACTTTGTCGGCCGCAGCAAGGACGTCATCCGCCGGGCCGGGGAGAACATCGCTGCGGCCGAGGTCGAGACAGTACTTCGTTCCCATCCTGGCGTGCTGGAGGTCGCAGCCGTTCCGGTCCCGGACGAGGTGCGCGGCGAGGAAGTCAAGGTTCACATTCTGCTGGGGAACGGGCACTGTCCTTCGTCGGTGCCGCCGGCTGAGCTGATCGACTTTTGCGCCGGAATGCTGGCGCGTTACAAGGTGCCCCGGTATGTCGAGTACCGCGCCGAGGACTTCGACCGGACCCCGTCGATGCGGGTCAAGAAGGAGAACCTGGACCGGTCGGCCGATCCGAGCCGGGTCTGGGACAGGTCAGCGGAACTGAGCTGGTGAATGAGTGTCCGAGGAGGTCCGGTGCCGCAGGTCATCGATTTCAGGGTCCGGCTGCCGCTTGAACTGCGCCCGGATGAGGAACTGCCCGCTGACTACCTGGACCAGTACGACAAGGTGCTGGACCTGTCCGCGAACCGGCACCGGACGCTGGCGGACCTGATCGCCGACATGGACGCCAGCGGCACCGAGCACGCCGTCGTGCACGCCGAATACGAGTACGGCGACGACGCGGACGCGCTGACTGAGGCTGTCGGTAAGCTCGTGACTGAGTACCCGGACAGGTTCTCCGGCTACGGCACCATCTCGATGAGCCCGGTGAAGATCCCGCGAGCGCTGGCTCAGGTCCGCCGGGTCGCCGAGCTGGGCCTGACCGGGCTGGCCATCCAGCCGTCGTTCTTCGGGATGGCGATCGACGACCGGGTGCTGTACCCGGTCTATGCCAAGGCTGATGAGCTGGGGCTGCAGGTCGCCCTGCACACCGGCATTAACTACAGCGTCAGCTTCCCGATCCGCAACGACCAGCCGATCCAGCTGGACCAGGTGGCGTGCGACTTCCCGAGCCTGGTGCTGATCGCTTGTCACGCGGGCTGGCCGTGGGTGGCCGAGATGGTCGCGGTGCTGCGCAAGCACCCGAACGTGTACGCCGAGTTCGGCGGGCTGGCGCCGCGCTACGTCTGCGAGCCGAACACCGGCTGGGAGGTTATGAAGCGATTTATGAACAGCCTGCTCAGCGAGCAGGTGCTGCACGGCACCGACTGGCCGGTGTTCCCGATGGACAAGGCACTGGCGCAATGGCGGGCCGGCGGCCTGCGCGACCACGTGCTGGACGCCCTCATCGGCGGGAACGCGGCCCGGCTCCTCGGCCGCGCCTAGTCGACCCGCCCCCCGGGGCGCCCGGTAGAAGCGGGTGCCGCAGAGTCCCCGGCAGTCCGCCCGGTTTCTGGTCATATCCAGCTGAGTCCGGCCGTCGTCAGCATGCGTCCGTGGGCGGGCCTGCTGTGGTCGGCTTATCTACGTCGCACATCGGAGCAGACGCGGATCGCCGCGCCGCCAGCAGGTCCCTGCCGTCGGAACGTGCTGACAGAGGCACGAATTTTCGATTCTTTCGATTCCTTCGTACGCTGGTGGGTGAGGAGGCAGTCGATGACAGCTTCAGCCGAAGCGGGAGTGGTGTTCCCGCCAGATGACCTGAGCGCACTGCTCGATCTTGGCCGCTTCCTGGAGCTACATACCGAGCCAGCGTTGCTGCTCGGCCCGGATGGCCAGCAGGCGTCGCTACCCGAAGAGGTCTACCGGGTCCTGGTCCAAGTAGTCGAGGCCTTGCGCGAGGGAAAGGTGATCACTGTCGTGCCCCGGACGCAACGGCTTACTACCCAGGAGGCTGCCGACTTCCTCGGGATTAGCCGGCCGACCCTGGTGAAGCTGCTCGAGCAGGGAAAGATTCCGTACGACCAGCCTGGGCGGCACCGCAGGATCCTATTCTCCAATCTTCTGCACTACCTTGAGCAGCGACGCGGCGAGCAGCGCGCGGCCCTGGACCGAATGACCGAGGATGCCAGCGCAGCGGGCCTCTACAGCGGCCGAACCGAGGACTATACGGCGGCCCTTAAGAAGGCCCGCAAGCGAGGTGCCCGGGGGAGCGCGTCCTGAGATGCCGCGGTACGCGGCGGTGCTGGACGCGTGCTCGCTTGTGCCGATCGCCCTAGCCGACACATTATTGCGCGTCGCGGAGAAAGGACTATACCGGCCGCTGTGGTCAGAACGGATCCTGGCCGAGGCCCAGCAGGCCATCTAGGAGATCCATCCCGGCATCGACGTCCAGAAACGCTTCACCGACATGCGCGAAGCATTCGACGACGCGATCGTCACTGGATGGGCGGAACTTGAGGCCGGGATCTCGCTGCCTGATGACGACGACCGGCATGTTGTCGCGGCGGCCATCCGGGCAGGCGCGCAGGCCATCGTGACCGCCAACGTCAGCGACTTCCCCGTAGCTGCGCTCGAGCCGCTCGGGCTGGAGGCGGTTCACCCTGACGTCTTCCTCCTGGATCAGCTGGACCTCAGCCCGGCCAAGGTCCTGCAGGTTATCCGTGACCAGGCGGCACACAACGCAACCGCGCCTGACTCCTCAGGAGCTCGCTGGCCTGCTTGGCCGGGCCGGGGTTCCCGGTTTCGCAGATGAGGTGCTCCGCCGGCTGGAGCCACCAGCTGACGACGGAACGCAGTGATCATTCGGACGTGTCGCGCCGACGCGATAGTCGTATCGCCGCGAGTTCGTTAGTGACCAACACCTCGAGGACCCGAGTGAGGCGATGAGTGAAGAGCAGTGGGATCGATGTCGGCCGCTGGAGTTCGGAGGAACTGCTGCTGCGCGCCGCGTGGTTCTACTACAAGGACGAGCTGACGCAGGACGAGATCGTGGTCTCGGTCTGGCGATGCGGGTAGTTGAAGACCGCCGAGTCATCGGTTCCCTCGTCTATCTGAGCGGGGTTCAGCTGAGCAGCCACCTCAGTCACGGTGCAGTACCTGGCCGCCGTCGAGCGGGATGACCGCTCCGGTGAGGAACGAGGCGAGCGGGCTGAGCAGCAGCGCTATCCAGAACGCAAATCGGTAGCCGACCCGGCCAACGTGACGATCGTGGGCCACGAGCATCACTTCTTCCGGTTCGACGAGGAGCATGGCATATTCGGCGCCCCAGATGGTTCTGCCCTGCGGGTCGGTGACTCCGTTTCGCTTGTGCCGGGGTACTCGCCGACAACCGTCAACTGGTACGACGCGTATCACGTCGTGCGTGCGGACATCGTCGTTGACATCTGGCCGGTGATACCTCGCGGACCCGGCGGTCACGGACTCAGCCGCTGATCGCCTTGTGCGGGGAAGCAGCCGCAAGGGATTCGTAACCTCGCCTTACGGTTCTGTGACGCACTCGGCCGGACCGCGTCCATGCCTGCGCATCGGGGATCTACTGGAGCGGGGTCCCGGGATCACAGCAGATCCACCCCTTGACTCAAGGAGAAGGACATGCGCAAGCGCGTGTGGCTGGCAGCGGGTGGCAGCCTGCTGGCGGCATCAATCAGCCTGTTCGGCGCGACAGCCGCTGCCAGCGCTGGCACGACCTCACCGGTCGTGGGCTACACCTACGTCAACGACAACACCGCGATTGCCAACACGATCGCCGGGTTCGACCGGCACGCGGACGGCTCGCTGACTCCGATCCCCGGTTCACCGTTCGCCGCCGGCGGCACTGGTCTCGGTTCCGGCCTGGCCTCTCAGGGCGCCATACAGGTAACCAGCGACGGCAGGTACCTGCTGGCGGTCGACGCAGGCAGCAACCAGATCTCGGTGCTGCGCATCACCGCGAATGGCGTGCCGGTGCTGGTCGGCCAGCCGGTGTCGTCTGGCGGCGTCCAGCCGGTAAGCGTCGCGGTCTCGCAGGCCGGCCTGGTCTACGTCGCGAACTCCGGCGCCGGCGGCAGCGGCTACTCCGGTTTCAGGCTGAATCCGGTCGGCAAGCTCATCCCGATCCCGCACTCGACGGTCACCGTCCCCGATGGCTCCGGCGTCGGTGACGTGTTCTTCAACTCCACCGGCGACCGCGTCGTCGGTACCCGCACCGGCACCTCGGAAATCGACAGCTTCGTGGTGCTGCCGAACGGCCGCCTGGACGCCGCGCCGGGCTCTCCCTTCACCGGTCAGGGTCTCGGCCAGCTTGGGGCCGAGTTCTCGCCGGTCAAGCCATGGCAGCTGTTCGTCAGTAACGCGCACAACGGCGCGCTGCTCGGCACCGTGTCCGCCTACCGCGACGGCTACCTTGGGCAGCTGACATCGATCGGATCCTCGCCCTACGCCGACTTCCAGACCGCGCCATGCTGGGTGGAGATCAGCCATGACGGCCAGTACCTGTTCACCGTCAATACCGGCTCGGGCAACATCTCCAGCTATGCCATCAACCACGACGGCTCACTCTCCCTGATCGGCAGTTTCCCGATCAGTGGTGGCGGGGCCGACCTCGACGCCCGGCTGTCCCCGGACGGCAAGTACCTGCTGGTCGACGGCGCCGGCCACAACTTCGTGTCGGTGTTCGCCGTCAACGGCGGGAACCTCACCGAGCTGCCCACCTCGCCGACCCCGCTGCCTGCCCTGGCCTCCTCATCCGGGATCGTGAACACCTAAGAACAGCAGGCCGGTTAAGAACAGCGGGCCGGCCACGGAGCTAACGGCCAGCGTTCCCGGGTCCTCCTCGAAGGGGGCCCGGGAACGCATTTGCAGCCATGCGCTCGGTACTGCGAACCCTACGGAATCGGTACCGGGACCTCTTACGAACTGGTGACGGATCACCGGCCGCGAGCGCGGCCGGGCGTATCGGGTTACCGTGTCGACTGTGACCTGCAGACGAGCGCTGCCGCGGGTAGCGCCAGCATGCCGGCGGTCCGAGTGCTGAGCAATCCGGATCCGCCGGGCCGGATCATGGTCGTCGACGATGATCGGACGCTGGCCGATGTTGTCGGTCGTTACCTTGTCCGTGACGGCCACCGCGTGGAATGCGTGCATGACGGGCTGGCGGCGCTGCGCCGGATCGAGCTGGAACCACCGGATCTGGTAGTGCTGGACCTGATGCTGCCCGGCGTCGGCGGGCTAGAGGTGTGCAGGCAGCTACGGTCCCGCTGGCCGATCCCGGTGGTAATGCTGACTGCGCTCGGCGAGGAGACCGACAAGATCGTCGGTTTCGAAACCGGCGCTGACGACTACATGACCAAGCCGTTCAGCCCGCGAGAACTGGTACTGCGAGTCCGGTCGGTGCTGCGTCGCGCTCGTGGCGGCGGGCTGCAGGGCGCGCTGTCTCAGGGCGTCATCGGTGACGGCGACCTCGTGGTTGACCTGGGAGCGCACGAGGCCAGACTCGGCAAGCAGCTGATCGCGCTCACCTCGCGAGAGTATGACCTGCTGATATTCCTGATGCGCCATCCGCGGCAGGCATTCACCCGCGAGCAACTGCTGGAACAGGTCTGGAACTGGTCCTTCGGCGATACCTCGACCGTCACCGTGCACGTCCGCAGGCTGCGGGAGAAGCTGGAAGCCGATCCGACCGTTCCGCAGCGCATCGTCACTGTCTGGGGCGTGGGCTACCGTTATGAGCCCGCGGCATGATCACCGCAGCGGAGTTGTGGACGGTCTGCTATACCGTCGCCGGGATCGCCGCCCTGGCCGGCCTCGCCGGAACGGTAGCGCTCCGGCTGCTGGCTGCCCGCTCGGTAGCGACGAGCCTGACGGTGGTCGCCGCGGTTACCGTCGCCGCGACACTGGCCGGGGTCGTCGTCATCTCGATGGAGATGTTCATCTCGGGCAAGGACCTCGATGTCGTGCTGGCCGTGGTTGGCATCGCCGGGGTCGCGGGCCTCGCCGTTGCCGTTCTGCTCGGGCGGCGGGTGTCGGCGGCAAGCCGGGCGATGCTGAACGCGGTCCAGGAGGTGGGCAGAGGCGGGCTGTACCGTCGGCCACCAGCTGTGTTGCCGGCTGAACTTGCGGCCTTGTCCGCGGAGCTGGAGACGGCGCACGGCTTGCTAGCGCGAGCCCGGGATCGTGAGCGGGCGCTGGAGGTGAGCCGCCGGGAGCTTGTCGCGTGGGTGAGTCATGACCTGCGGACGCCACTGGCCGGCCTGCGGGCCATGGCCGAAGCGCTTGAGGACGGGGTCGTCACCGACTTGCAGACGGTCAGCAGGTATCACGCGCAGATCCGCACCGAGACCGACCGGCTGACACTGATGATCGACGACCTGTTCGAGCTGTCCCGCATCCATGCCGGCACGCTGCAGCTATCTCGCCAGGTCGTGGGACTTGGTGACCTGATCGACGAAGCCCTGACCACGGCCGAGCCGCTGGCGCGAGCCAAGGGCGTCCGGCTGCACGGTTCGGCAGTACCGGGCCTGCCGGTATGGGTCGACAGCGCCACTGTCGGCCGGGCCCTGCTGAACCTGGTCGCCAACGCGATCCGGCACACTCCTGCCGGCGGCGTGGTCGAAGTGCTCGGTGGCCAGGAGCCCGGTACGGCCACCCTCAGCGTGTCTGATTCCTGCGGCGGGATCCCTGCCGAGCACCTGCCGCGTGTCTTCGACGTGGGCTTTCGCGGCGAGACCGCCCGCACTCCGGCCAGCGGCGAGGGCGCGGGGCTCGGCCTCAGCATCGCGCGGGGGATCATTCAGGCGCACCGCGGCCAGATCGCAGTACGCAATGCGGGGAACGGCTGCCAGTTCGTCATCCGGCTGCCGCTGGCCGCCGGCGCTGGCACAGCGGACGGCATCCGACAGCGTCCGGCGACACCCAGCGCTGCTCCTGCTGGCGCGGCCGGCCTGCTCCGGGACTAAGCAGGCCCGCCTTGCCGGGGTCGATCGCCTAGCTACGGTCCGGTCCTTCGGAGGACGACCAGGGAGCGGGGCGCGACGGTGACGGCCGTGCCTGCGTCCACGTCTGTCGCGGTGGCGCAGACGCCGGTCACCTGGGACGAGTCGAGCTCAACGGTCCAACTGCCGCCCAAAGCCGGGGGCACGGTCATGGTGAGCGGCTCCCACCATGCGTTGAACAGCACAACAAAGTCGTCGTCGGTGACGGCCTTGCCGGTTGCATCCGGATAGAGGATGGCGTGGCCGTCCAGGTACGCGGATACCGTCACAGCGGTGCCAGGGTCGCCTGCGGTCGGCTGCCCGTTCGGGTCGTACCAGGCGAGGGGCTGGTTAGCGGCGCCAGTCGTCCAGCGGCGCTGGCGGAACACCGGATGGCCGGCCCGGAGGGCGAAAGCACGGCTGGTGAACTCGATCAGGCCGCTATCCGCCGCGGGCCAGTTGATCCAGGTGGTGGGGTTGTCCTGGTCGTAGGCGTTACCGTTGCCTCCTTGCGTGCGGCCGAGCTCGTCCCCGTGCCCGAGCATGGGCAGGCCCTGGGCGAGCGCCAGGGTGGCGATCATTGATCGCTGCCTGCTGGCGCGTGTCTGAGTCACGCCGGGATCGGTGCTGTCGGCGGAACCGCCGCTGTCCCATGCCCGCTGGCCATCGTCGGTGTAGCAGACGAGGTCACGGATCGTGAAGCCGTCGTGGGACGACACGTAATTGACCGACCCCGTCGGCTTGGTACCGTCGGCCGGGTCGAAGATGCCCGGGCTTCCCTCGAAGAGGTCGCGGAAGGCCGGGATCAACCCGGTATCGCTCTTCCAGGCGGAGCGGACATTGTTGCGGAACTGGTCATTCCACTGGCTCCATTCCGGCGGGAACCGGCCGAGGCCGTACCCTGGGTCGTCCGGGCCGGGGTTCCAGGGCTCCGCGATGAGCTTCACGCTGGCCAGCACCGGGTCCTGGGCGACCAGGTCCAGGAATACCGAGACGCTGTGGCCGGAATCGGTCGCCGACAGGACGGTAGCCAGATCGAAGCGGAACCCGTCGACGTGCATGTCGGTCACCCAGTACCGCAGTGAGTCGAGGATGAGCCGCAGCATCGCCGGGTCCCAGATGTTCACCGAGTTCCCGACGCCGGTGTCGTTGAGGACAGCACCGCCGTCCTCAAGCATGTAGTAACTGCCGTTGTCGATGCCGCGGAAGCAGAACGAGGGCCCTAGCTGGCCTCCCTCCGCGGTGTGGTTGAAGACGACGTCGAGGACGATCTCAAGGCCGGCCTGGTGGAGCGCCTGCACCATGGTCTTGAACTCGGTGACCTGTTCCCCCCGCTGGCCGGCAGCAGAGTAGGCGTTATGAGGGGCGAAGAAGCCGATGCTGTTGTAGCCCCAGTAGTCGGACAGGCCGGCCGCCACCAGCAAGTCCTCGCTGACAAACTGGTGTACTGGCATGAGCTCGATGGCGGTGATCCCAATCGACCGCAGGTGCTGGACGAAGGCAGGGTGCGCTAGCCCCGCGTACGTGCCCTGCAGGCTGGCAGGCACGTCGGGATGGAGTTTGGTAGCTCCCTTGACATGACACTCGTAGATCACAATGTCGGCGAGCGCCTTAGGACTAAAACCCTGGTCCTGCCAGCCGAACCGGCGGTCGACGACGATGCTTCGCGGCATCAGCGGACTCGAGTCGAGGTCGCTGATGCTGTTGTCGGCGAAGCGACGGTCGTACACCGGTTCGTCGTGGGCCGGCCCGCGGCCCCAGTCAACGGTGCCTTCGACCGCCAGCGCGTACGGGTCGAGCAGCAGCTTGGCGGGGTCGCAGCGGGCCGAGGAGTTCAGGTCCCAGGGGCCGTCGACGCGATATCCGTAGCGCTGGCCGGGCCCGATGCCGGGAACGAACCCGTGCCAGACGAAGGAATCCACCTCACCCAGGGGCATCCGGGTCTCCTGCTGCGCGTCGTCGAACAGGCACAGCGTTACCTGGGTGGCGACGGCGGAGAAGACGGCAAAATTAGTGCCCGCTGCGCTGGTAGTCGCGCCGAGCGGAAATGCCTGCCCCGGCCACATCTGCTGCCCGTTGGCCACGGCCCAGTTCCTTTCTATGGGAACGGGCTGCGCGCGGCTGATCGCGCCGGCCCGGCGGGCCGAGACGCCGCGCGGCCCCACGGCCTGATTATCGCCTCGCGCGCGGAGCAGGCCACGACCGGACCGCCTGGCCGGTCGTGGTCGACTACGTAATGGAGTCGCCAGCTCAGCCGACGAATGCCAGGCCGTAGTCCCCGCTGCCGGTGTGGTCGTGGAGGCCGCCGGCCGGGCAGGCTCCGAGCGTGGCGTTCCCGGCGAAGGCAAGCACCTGGCACTTATTGCACCATCTCCAGTCAGACTGCCTGGCCCACTGGCTTGGCACGTTGAAGCCGAGCAGGTAGTCCCCGCTGCCAGCGTGGTTGTGGAGGCCGCCGGCGGCGCAGGCACCGAGCGTGGCGTTCCCGGCAAAAGCCAGCACCTGGCATTTGCTGCACCATCTCCAGTTGGACTGCGCGGCCGTGTTGGTGACGCCGTTTGCCAGGAGATAGTCGCCGCTGCCAACGTGATCGTGGACGCCACCGGCGGAGCAGGCTCCCACCGTGGCGTTCCCGGCGAAAGCCAGCGCCTGGCATTTGTTGCACCATTTCCAGTCCGCCTGCGGCAGGTGCCACGCAGCGCTCGTGACGGCGCCGTTGATGCCAAACATGTCAGCGTCGATGCCGCAATCACCATATCCGATTTGGAAATAGCCGTTTTCGCCCCAGCCGGGTCCCCAGGAGTTCTTGGCGATCCAGTATTTACCAGCGTCGGAATACCCCACGATGCTGACGCAGTGACCGCCGATAACGCTGCCCGAAGTCTCGGGGTTATACCTGTAGACACCCCCGGTGTAGTAGTAATAGAAGTCCTCGTAGACCGTGAAGCACGTCGTCATCGGACCGGTCGCGGCAATGAAGGCCTTCATGGCCGCCTGGCTGGTCAGGGACTCCCACGAGCCGACATGGGTCAGTTTGGTGTTCCAGCCGGCGCACAGATTGCACGGCTGATTCGCATCGGTGTAGGGGAAGCACGTCGCCGGCACGATCCCGGCAACCAGGCCCGGGAACGAATCAACGGGCCACCAGCCGCCACCTGGGCAGGCTCCGGCGCCGTGCGACGGACCATAGCAGAACCACAGCTGCGCCTCCGAGAGGTCGACGCCGTTCTGGCCCTGCGCGGCGATCTGCACCTGAGCTTCGAAGGTAGCGATGCTCGCGAACGCTACGCACGACCCGCACCCACCCTGATCCTCAATCGGAGTGATGTAGCTCACCCCGCCGACGTTGCGCCAGTCCCACGCGGCGGGCACAGCCGGGGCCGCCGGGCCGGCAGCTGATAGCGCAGCCCTGGCTTGCTCTTCGCGGTCGGCCAGGGTCGTCCCGGCGGGCGGGACAGCACCACACCGGTTTCGGGCCTGGAGATCGGAATGCCCGGAATTAGTGGTCTGGCCAGCCTGCCACTCGAGGCCGAGTCGTGAAATGGATCCTTGGAGCCCGGGAAGATCGACAGCCATGGCGCACCTTTCCCCTGGGAAATTATGCTGAAGCCCCTTCAGCAGGAAGGCGAACTGCGGTACAACTTCGCGGTTGTCTCCCAACGCCAATTTTCGCGTTTAAGGCGGGCCCGTCAAGCGTCGAACAGGTGAAATCCAAGCAATGGACTGGCTGCTCAGCGCTGGAAAACCGACACAACAAAACGGTGCTCGGCTCGCGCCCGGTCTGGCGGTTCCCACCGCCTGTGCTGGTAAAGCCGCACCTGCGCGCTCCCTGGCCGTTTGGCGCTAATGGTCACGACCTCGGGAGCACTCACGCCGGCCGGCTGCGGCGATGAGCCTGGCGGGAACCCGCGGGTCCATTGCAGATCGACCACGCCGTCATCACCGGTGACGTCATGATCCCAGACGAACCCCGATGTGCCGAGGCCCGGCAGCTCGATCGTGTACTGCTCACCCACGCGCAGCTCAACCTGTGCTGGCACCTCGGCTGTCACGCATCGATGTTATAAGCAGCATCGACTGAGCAGCGGGATGTGCCGTTGCGCGAAAACCTGCTGGCATGTCAGGGGAGAGGTAGCGGACCGATCCATCGCTCGCTGCCGCTCAGGCCGTCCGGGTTGTCACGCAGCACGCTGTGGATCCGGTCAGCGAGTGCGGAGATGGCGCCGCGGTTCCGGGTGCGCGACGAGGGGAGCAGGATCAGTCCCGCGTGCACCTGGCCCCGCGCGAGCCACTCGGCCGCAAGCGGGCGGAAGTCCTTGATGTTGTTGGTGATCACGGCGCGGCCCTCATTGCTGGCGACCTCGAGAATGAACCTGTCGCTGCGGCCTGCCAGGTCCGGTCGGTCGGCCACGGCCTCGATGTCACAGCCGGCCTGGCGCAGCAGCACCGCGATCTGCGGCGACAGCTGCTCACCAAGCAGGGCTCTCACCAGCGCAGCGCCTGCTCGCCAGCCGCGGCGGCCGCTCGCCCGCGTTCGTACTCCGCGTCGTTGAGCTCGATCTCGTTGTCGATCTCGTCACGGTACTCGCCGTAGTAGGCCACCGCAGCCTCGACCAGTCCGGCGGGTAGCTGCAGGTACTCGGCGGCTCGTGCGATTGACCCGTCATTGTCGCGGATCGTGGCGATGACTTCCCAGACGTCCGGGCCGCGGCCGAGGAGGCTCGCGCGCCGCCCGCTGGGCCCGTCGAGGAACTGGATCAGCGGATGCGCGTCGTGCCGGAGCCCCTCCTCGAGGTACCGCTGGGCCAGGGTGCGCTCGGGCAGGCCGGCCCGGCGTGCCCACTCGGTGAGCCGCTGGCGCATGCCCGGCGCCAGCCGCAGGGTGTAGTGATCAGCCATGGTGAGGAAGGTACCACGGCGTGCCACGATGTGGCACATCGCGGTTAGGCCCGACTTGCGCCAAAGATCGTACAATTGTGGGCTTTCTCTTGACGGACCGATCGGACCGGCGTTACGGTCCGTGTGCGGCAGGCGGACCAAGGTGCCATATGCGGAACAATCGCTGGCTCTGTACCCAGCCCTGCAGTGGCCGACTCCGTTAGGGCCGGTCGTCAATGTCACCGAGTAACCCGCGCGGGCGGAGGGCATCCATGAAGACCAGCCAGGCAGTCCCACAGTCCGCGGCCGAGCTGTCAGCGAAGCGGCAGTTCAAGCGTTCAGGCCGACGGGCCGGGTATCGGCGGGCGAACACTTCCTTGACGACTGGCCGGGGTCTTTCCGTCTTGGCCTGCGCGACCCTGGCGTGCGCTCTGGTCGCTGGCTGCGCTGGCTCCTCCTCGCCGGGGAGCGGCAAGCCGTCCGGCGGCAAAGTGAAGCCCGGCGGCACCGTGACGTTCGCCGCGACCCAGGGCGTGCCGCCGAACTTCATCCTGCCGCTGGTGAGCGCCTCCTACGCGACGCAGACCAACATCAACGACCTTCAGTTCCTGATGTGGCGGCCGCTGTACTGGATGGGCGGCCCCGGCACTGTCGGCGTCAACTACTCCGAGAGCCTGGCGGGAGCGCCAGCCGTCACCGCCGACGGGGCTAACACGAAGATCGTTATCACGCTCAAGCACTACCTGTGGTCTGACGGCACTCCGGTCACCAGCCGGGACGTGGAGTTCTGGCTCAACCTGCTGAAGGCCAACAAGACAAGCTGGTGGGATTACGCTCCCGGGCAGTTCCCCGACAACATCGTCAGCACCTCGTACCCAACCGCGAGCACGGCCGTGCTGGTGATGAAGGGCCACTACAACCCGGACTGGATCCTGAACGAGCTGTCGCAGATCATCCCTATCCCTCAGCAGGCCTGGGACAAGGAAACAGCCACCGGGAAAATCGGCAACTACGACACGAGCCCGGCGGGCGCGGTCAAGGTGTTCGGGTTCCTGTCTGCGCAGAACAAGCAGCTCGCCACCTATGCGACTAACCCGCTGTGGAAGACGGTCGACGGGCCATGGTCGCTGAGCGCATATACCCCGTCGAACTTCGACGCGACCTTCGTGCCCAACAAGCGCTGGTCCGGCTCGCCAAAGCCGACGATCAGCAAGCTGCAGCTAGTCACCTTCACCAGCGACGCCGCAGAGTACAACGCGCTTCGGTCGGGTGCAGTGACCTACGGTTACGTGCCGCCGGCGGACACACCGCAAGACGCGCAACTGGAGCAGCAGGGCTTCGTCGTTACGCCGTGGGTTCAGTGGAACATCAACTTCGTGTCCTACAACTTCACCAATCCGACGGTCGGGCCGCTCTTCCGGCAGCTTTACTTCCGCCAGGCCCTGCAGCATCTGGTTGACCAGGCTGGCCTCATTCACGCGACCCTGGCAGGGAACGGTTACCCGACTAACGGGCCGGTGCCGCTGGAGCCTCGTTCCCACTGGATCTCTCCGCAGGAGCAGCAGGGCTGGTATCCGTACTCGCCGGCGGCTGCCAAGGCCTTGCTCTCCGCCCATGGCTGGAAGGTCGCACCGGGCGGAACGACGACATGCGTGCGGCCCGGAAACGGCGGCATCGAATGCGGCGCGGGCATCGTGGCCGGAACGCCGCTCAAGATCCAGTTCGCTTACACGAGCGGCGTCCAGTCGGTCGCGGAGCAGGCCTCGGCACTGCAAACCTCATTCGCATCTGCGGGGATCCAGCTGCAGCTGAAGCCGGAGTCGCTGACGTCGCTGTTCTCGGTCTACTTCCCGTGCACGCCGGGTAAGGCCTGCCCGTGGCAGATGATCTATGACGGTGGCGGCTGGGGC
>JBKQTJ010000300.1:0-63568 GCA_052143255.1 Streptosporangiaceae bacterium
CGGACCCGCGCCTAGCCAGCCAGCGGGTAGAGACCAACTCCACCGGCCCCGTGACCACGGTGCGGGCCGCGGCGGCCCGCATGCGGGCCGCCGGCCGCGGCACGATCGTGATCCTTTCGTCAATCGCCGCAATCCGGCCGCGGAAGGCCAACTTCGTTTACGGCGCCGCTAAGGCCGGTCTGGATGCGTTCGCCCGCGGGCTGGCTGACTCACTGCACGGGACCGGCGTGCGCGTGCTCCTTGTCCGGCCGGGATTCGTTACCGGCCGGATGACCGCGGGCATGACGCCAGCTCCGTTGGCGACTACGCCCGCTCAAGTCGGTGACGCGGTAGCAGCAGGCTTGGCTGGCCACGCCGAGGTTATCTGGGTACCGCAGACCCTCAGCGTGCTGGCCGCCGTGCTCAGGCTGGTGCCGCGACCGCTGTGGCGCCGCCTGCGTAGGTAGGAATCTGCCATGCGAGTGCTTGTCGCCGAGGATGACACCGGACTGCGCAATGTCCTGGCGCGCGGGCTGCGGGAGCACGACTATGTGGTCGACGCCGTCGCCGACGGCGCCGAGGCCGTCCGTTACCTGCGCAGCTATGAGTACGAGCTCGCCGTGCTGGACTGGCGGATGCCCGGCCTGACGGGCCTGGAGGTGCTGCGCTGGATGCGCCGGCACCGGGTACCCACGGCAGTGCTGATGCTGACGGCCCGCGATGCGCACGCCGACCGCGTTACCGGGCTCGATGAGGGCGCCGACGATTACCTCGTCAAGCCGTTTGACTTCGGTGAGCTGCTGGCACGACTGCGGGCCTTGCAGCGGCGGCCGGCAGCTGTGCAGCAGCCCCAGCTGGTCGTGGGCGACTTGCACTTCGACCCGGCGACCAGGCAGGTGCGGGTCGGCAGCCAGCAGCCGGAGCTGACAGCCACCGAGTTCGGCATCCTCGAAGTACTGGTGCGGAGGTCGCCAGCGGTAGTCGCGCGCCGGTCAATCGCCGTGCACGTCTGGGCTGACGAGGCGGACGCGATGGGCTCCAACACCATTGACGTGCACCTGGCGCGGCTGCGATCCAAGCTGGCGGGCGGCATGGTGCGGATCGAGACCGTACGCGGCGTCGGCTACCGGATCGTCGGGCGGTAGCCGCCATGCGCCTCCCCCGCACCCGGCCGGAGATAGCCCACGCCGCCAGGGTCGCGCTCGGGGCCGCCGTGCTTGTCGGCATCGTCTACGCAGCCTGCGTCACAGTGCTGGACCAGGTCGTCTCGGCCAAGCTAGTCGAGTCTGTCGACCTGCGGCTGGCCGACCGGTTGTCCGACGCCCGGGAAGCCGGGCTGCTCGGCGCCCGCACTGATGACGACGACATCAATACCACGCCGGTTTACCTGTGGCGGGTGACAAGAGCTGGCCAGGCCACCGTCGCCGGGGCCGGCGCGCCCGCTCTGCCGGCCAGCTTCCGGCCCGTAGCCGGAAGAACGGCCACCGTGCAGCTGGCCGACGGCCCGTTCCGGCTGCGCACCGTGCGCGTGAACGGGATGACCCTGGTGGCGGGCCAGAGCCTGGCGGCCGTCAACCATCTGACAGGCGTGCTGCGGGACGGCGAGACCCTGGTCGCGCCTGTGCTGTTGCTGGCGATGTTCGCGGGGGCGCTGGCGGTCGGCGTGCAGGCGCTGGCACCCGTGGAGCAGTCGCGCAGGCGCCAGCTTGAGTTCACCGCCGACGCCTCGCACGAGCTGCGGACGCCGCTGAGCGTGATCAGCGCCGAGACCAGCATCGCGCTGAGCGCACCCAGGAAGGCAACCGAATACCGCGAGGTCCTGAGCCGGATCGACAGCGAGAGCGGCCGCCTGCAGAAGATCCTGCAGGACCTGCTCTGGCTGGCCCGGTTTGATTCCGCGCCGCCTCAGCCCGGTGACGAGCCGCTGGACCTGACCACGATCGCGACTGGCTGCGCCGATCGGTTCCGCGCCCTTGCTGCGGCCCAGCAGTTTGAGATAGAAGTGGTCAGCGATGGCCGGGCTCCCGCCTGGATCAATGCGCCGCCGGAGTGGATCGACCGGCTCGCCGGCGTACTGGTCGACAACGCCTGCCGGTTTGCCGGGGCCGGCGGCAAGGTCCTGGTGAGCGTCGCGCCGCGCGGCAACCGCGTCAGCCTTACCGTGGCGGACAGCGGGCCGGGGATCGCCGCCGAACAGAGGCCGAGGCTCTTCGACAGGTTCCACCGCTCGACCGAGCAAGGCGGCAGTGCTGGCCTCGGCTTGGCGATTGCCGACTCGATCGTGCGCTCGACCGGCGGGCAGTGGCATCTGGGCGACTCGGAGCTGGGCGGTGCGTTGTTCGAGGTCTCGTGGCGGCGCGCGGCGGTCCGCCAGCCACACGGACCCGCCCTCATGCAGCCGACCGCTGTGCAGCCAGCCGCTGTGCAGCCAGCCGCTGTGCAGCCGGCCGCTGCTCAGCCTGACGCTGCTCAGCCTGACGCTGGGGCGGCGCCTGACGAGCGGTCGGGCGGATCGAGCCAGCCGATCGCGACGTAGGCAGTGACCACGGCCACGATGACCAGCGGCATCACCGCTATCCCGTCCGAGGCCAGCAGGAGCGATGCGAGCAGCACGGCTGTCAGCGGCAACCTCAGCATGGCCGTGACCATCGCGCCGATGCCCATGCCCATGGCAGCCACCAGCGGGAGACCGGGCAGGTACGACAGGGCCGCTCCAGCAACCCCGCCGATGAAGATGGCCGGGAAGATCGGGCCGCCCCGGAAGGCGCTCAGCGACACGCCGTACGCGACGGCCTTGCAGGCCAGCAGTAGCATCAGCGCGCCGATCGCAAAGCTAGCGTGGCTGGCCACGAACGGGCCGATCTCGTTCTGCCCGGAGAACAGCACATATCGCGCGCCCTTGCCAGTAACCTGGCTGAACAGGACCGCGAGTCCGGCGACCGTCAGCCCCGCCAGCGGCGTCGCGACCAGCAGCCGCGGCTGGACCCAGCCGCGCAGCAGCAGCGCGAACCGCCGGATGGCGACGCCGACGACCGCGGCTGCCAGGCCCACCAGCAGCGCGTAGCCGATCTCGGCCAGAGTGGGCCTAGTGAAATGCGGCAGTCCGGGAATGGACAGCGAGAACGCGCCGAGGCCAGTCCAGCGGTCGAGGCCGGTGAAGACCAGCGCGCCGATGCCGGCCGCAAGCAGGCCGGGCACCAGCACCAGTTCCAGTATCGCGCCGCCGAGCCCGGCGGCCTCCATCAGCAGGAATGCGGCCGTCAACGGCGAGCCGAGCAAGGTGGCGATGGCGGCGAAGCTGCCTGCGCTGGCGATGACGATCTTCGCCCGGTCCGCCCCCTCGCCGCGTGCCCTGCTGATCGCCCAGGCGGCCAGGCCACCGCCGAGGGCGATCAGCGGGGCTTCCGGGCCCAGCACCGCGCCGAAACCGAGAGTCACTACCGCGGCCAGCAATATGCCGGGCAGTTCCCTGGCCGACGCAACGCCGCCGCCGGCGTGGAAGCCGTCAGCTGGTGAGTGGCCTCCTGTTCCCGGCAGGTACTTGATCACCAGCGCCACGAGCAGCCCGGCGACCGCCAGCAGCGGGAACGGCCACCAGGCCGGTTCATGGCCTAGGCCGAGCCCGGACGGCAGGCTCTGGTAGAGCCAGTGCTGCAACTTGCTGACCAGCGCCAGGAAGAAGTACGCGAACACGGACACCGGCACGCCAAGTAGTGCTGCTACCAGCAGCAGCCGCAGGTAATCGCGGCTGCGCAGCAGCTTGGCAGCCTCAGCAGGCGTGGTCAGCCCGATCCCCCCGCAAACAGTTGCAAATGGCGGTCATCCGGACCCCGCGGCTGACCGTCCCCGGTAATGGATTGCCCGTCGGCCGAGCTATTCACGCCTGATGCCGCGTAATCGTGCGGCAGCAAGGACGACGGCAGTGCTGACGGCCCTATGCCGGATCGGTGTCGCGCCGGTTGATCAACTTGATCCGGCGACGGAGGTCGGCACGCGGCTCGTCGAGTGCTATCGCTGCTGCTGGCAGGGTGGGCCTCGGGCGGCGGGGCTCGCGGACACCTGCTTCGGGCGGTCGCGGCCGCCAGCGCCTTGGATAGTCCCTGGCCCACCGGACCGGAGCGCTGAGCACGGTCCAGACGGCACTGCGGCGTTCCTGACCCATGTGTGCCATTGTCTACCTGGTCCACGGGGGTGGCATAGGGCAGACGGACTGTTTCGCGCTCGGCAAAAACACGGCAGATACAGCCCAGAACTCTAACCAGGAAGAGGCGGCGTCGACCCCGGGACCGCGGCCGTGTAGCCGGTGGCAGCTTCGAATGCGTGCGCCACCGCGAGCAAGTCCCAGTCGCCGCGGCGCCGGCCGACCAGCTGCAGCCCGACGGGCAGCCCGCCGGAGGTGAACCCGGCTGGCACGCTTACCGCCGGCAGGCCGGTGACCGAGATCAAGTACGCGGACGCCATCCAGTCCAGGTAGCTGTGCTGCGGCTCGCCGTTGATCTCATGCACCCAGTCCAGGGTCACCTCAAACGGCGCCACCTGGCTCACCGGACAGGCCAGCACGTCGATCTCGGCGTAGAACGCGGAGATGCGCTCGGCCAGGCCGGCCCGCAGCGTCGTGGCCCGGCTCAGATCCGCAACCCTGAGCTGGAGGCCGCGCTCGGTATTCCAGGTCACGTTGGCACCGAGCTGGTCGGGGTGCTCGCCCAGCAGGTCGCCGAACGCTGTCGCGTACCTGAACGCACGGAACGTGCGGAACGCCTCGTCCGCGCCGTGAAGGTCGGGCGCTGCGTCGGCGACAGTGGCACCCAACTCCGTCAGAACCTGCCGGGCTGGCGCCAGGACCCTGATGACCTCGGGCTCCACGGGCAGGCCCAGGTCCGCGCTCCACCCGATCCGGACGCCCTGCAGATCGCCGCCGAGCAGCCTGGGCAGGTGCGCCGGGTCGGTCACCGGAGGCGGCGGCTGGTCAAGCGCCAGCGGGACCCGCGGGTCCGGCCCGGCCAGCACCGCGAGCAGCAGCGCCGCGTCCGCCACCGTGCGGGCCATCGGCCCGGACACGCCAAGCTGGTCGTCGACGTCGCCCACTGGCCAGCCGGGGACCCGTCCTGGTGATGGCCGCAGTCCCACCACGTTGCAGAAGCTGGCCGGGTTCCGCAGTGATCCGCCCAGGTCGCTGCCGTCCGCCAGGCATACCAGCCGGGCGGCCAGCGCGGCCGCCGCGCCCCCGCTGCTGCCGCCGGCGCTACGGCCAGGATCGTAAGGATTCCGAGTGGCCCCGAACACCGCGTTCACGGTGTGCGAGCCTGACCCGAACTCCGGCGTGTTGGTCTTGCCCAGGCTGATCGCGCCCGCCCTGGCCATCCGCTCGACCACGAGGTCATCGCGGTCAGGAACGTGCGCGGCGAACAGCGGCGACCCGTAAGTGGTCCGTACCCCTGCAGTGTCGGCGAGATCCTTGTGCGCCACCGGCAGACCATGCAGCAGGCCAGTCGGCTCGCCGCGGGCAATTGCCTGGTCGGCGGCGGCCGCCTTCGCCAGCGCCGCTTCGAAGGTCGTCGTCACGATGGCGTTTACAAGCGAGCCAAAAGCCTCGATCCGCTCAATGTGAGCGGCGACGACCTCGCGGGCCGACACCTCCCGGCTGCGCAGCATGGCCGCAAGCTCGATGGCAGTGTGCATGCACAGGTCCGTCACCGGCCTTTCCCCCGGCGGCATTCGCAGGTCGCGAGGGGAACGTGGCCGGCCAGTCTCACAGCACCGGCCGGCGCGCTGGCTGATCGAGCCACCCGTATCGCTCCTCGTGCGCAGCGACAATCCTGAACAGTTACATCGTCGTAGGTCTTGCCTCCGATCGACAACCCGGTCGGGATTCCGTAACCGGAGCGCCCGGACGGCACTGTCAGCACCGGGCAGCGGCTGGCGATGTTGTGCTATTGCTCTGCCTGCCGTCGTGTGCGCTGCCTGCGGTCGTGCGCTATGCCTGCTGCCATCGCTGTGCCTGCCGCGCGCCCTGGTAGACCAGCTCGCCGCGGATCCAGGTCTGGACTACCGCGGCCTGGCCGATCTCATGGCTGGCGATCTGGCTCAGGTCGGCGTCGACCAGAGCGAAGTCGGCATCAAGCCCAGCCCGAATCGCGCCGGTCACGGCTTCGAGCCCATTGATGTGCGCGCTGCCCGAGGTATAAGCGGCAAGCACTGCGGTCAGGTCGAGTGCTTGCTCGGGCAGGAACGGTTCGGTGCCCCCCGGCGCGAGAGCTGCCGGACTGCTTCTGTTGACCGCGACGTGCGCGCCCCACAACGGGTTGGGGCTGCTCACCGGCCAGTCGCTGCCGGCGCACAACGCGGCGCCCGCCGCCTGCAGTGACCGGAACGGGTACTGCCAGCTGGCCCGCCGGTCGCCGAGGAAAGGAATGGTGAGCTCGTCCATCTGCGGCTCATGCGCCGCCCAGAGCGGCTGGATATTCGCGGTGGCGCGAAGCGGGGCGAAGCGCGGGATGTCGTCTGGATGCACTACCTGGAGATGCGCTAGGTGATGCCGCGGGCGCCTGTCGCGGTGAGCACTATCACGGCCGGCACTGTCACGGCCGGCACTGTCACGGCCGGCACTCTCACGGCCGGCACTCTCACGGCTGGCAATGTCACGGCCGGCACTGTCGGCTCCGTCACCTGTCGCGCGGCGGGCCGCTTCCACCGCGTCCAGCGCCAGCCGGACGGCCCGGTCTCCCAGCGCGTGGAAGTGGACCTGGAAGCCCTCGCGATCCAGGGCCGTCACGAACCGCGGCAGTTCGGCCGGGTCGATGAAGTCCAGGCCGCTTCCTTCAGTCGCGCAGCCGTGGCCGTCCAGGTACGGCTCGAGCATCGCCGCGGTATGGTTCTCCGCCACGCCGTCGAGCATCATCTTGACACTGGTGGGCCGGAACCGCCCCTCCGCCGCCGTGGCGCGCCGCTCGAGCAGCTCAGGGAGCTGCTCCAGGCCTCGGTCCCGGTCCCACCAGAGCGCGCCGACCACGTTGGCCAGGAGTGTGCCTGGCTGCGCCGCCCGCAGGCAAGCGCGCAGGTTGTCTCGCGAACCGTGCAGGTGGCCGACGATTGCGTCCTGCCAGCCAGTGATGCCAACCGCCAGCAGTCTGGCCTGGCCCGCTCGCAGGGCTCGATCCCAGTCGTCCTCAGTCGCTGCCGGAATAAGCCTGGCGACCAGGTCGGTAGCGCCTTCTTGCAGCATGCCGATCGGCTTGCCGCTGGCATCACGCTCGATCCGGCCGTCAGCTGGATCGAGCGTCGACGTGTCGATGCCGGCCAGCGCCATAGCCGCGGAGTTAACCCATGCGCCATGGCCATCGCGGTTCGGCAGGAACACCGGACGGCCGGGAACGAGGTCATCCAGGACAGCGGCGGTAGGAACGCCGCCCGGGAACGCATCCAATGACCAGCCGCCGCCGGTGATCCAGTCGTCGCCAGGATTAGCAGCCGCGTAGCGCGCGATGATCGTGAGGTACTCAGGCAGCGACGTCGCTGCACTGAGATCGCAGCGCCGCAACTGATCCCCGGCAGACACCGGATGCACGTGCGCGTCGATGAAACCTGGCAGCAGCGTTCCGCCTGCCAGGTCGACCACGGTGGCCCGACGTGGCGGTGCGAGGGAGTTCACCGCTGTGATCCGGCCGTCGCGGACGCGGACGGCCGTACCCGCCGGAAGGAACCGGTGGCCGTCGAAGACAGCCCCATTAGCGAAGATCAGATCCTTCCGATCGGCTCGCACCAAGCGTCCCCTCCACACTACCTTGCCCGGTACTCAAACACTTGACAAAAGTCGTTGTCAATGCCTTGGACTGACTTCCACGCGGACCGCCTGATACGGTCCCCGCGGGCTGTTACGGCGGAGAAGGGATGCGGATGGTAGCTGAGCGGGCCGCTGATCAGCAGGAGCAGCGGCCGCCGCGCAAGGGATTGAGGCGTGGCACCCTTACCCCTGAAATGATCGTCAGCGAGAGCCTCCGGCTGCTCGACGCCGACGGCATCGGCGGCTTTAGCCTGCCGAAGCTCGGCCGAGCGCTTGGCGCGGACCAGACCGCCGTGTACCGGCACTTTGCTAGCAAGGACACCCTGATCCTGGCCATCGCCGATCGGCTCATCGAGGAGGCAATGGCCGGCCTGCAGCCGCAGGGCTGCTGGGTAGACACGCTAATGGACATGGCCAGGCGGCTGCGCCGGACCTACCTGGCGCACCCGGCGGCGGCATCGGTCTCTGCCTATCGCACCACGCAGGGCCCGGCCGAGATTCGCACCGTCGACGTCGTTATCGGCGCCATACTCGAGGCCGGCTTTCAGGGCCCGCAGGCGGCCCTGATGTACCGGGCGATCGCTGACTTCGCCACGTCCTGGGCGGGCTTCGAGGCCGCGTTCCTGGCCTGGGATGAGCGGCTTAAGCAGACCGACCGCGACGCATGGACGCGGGCATACCTCGCCGTCAACCGGGCGCAGTATCCCAGCATCTGGCAGGTGCGTACCGAACTGCCCGAGGTCGCAGACGATGAAGTCTTCGAGACGATCATTTCGCTGGTCGCGATCGGGGTCATCCAGCAGGCGCCCCGGCCGTGCAGCTGCCATCCACCGGTCGCCCCGCCCTGATCGCTACTACCGCGGTGAGCCGGTCTACGGGAACAGCTTCCGGCCCGGCTACGGCCGCTTTGGACTCTGTACTGCCGGATTGCAGTGGGGACAGGTCCCCGGAAGGGGAGGTCTCCCCTTTTGCTTTATCAGTTGACCAGCCACTATCGGACTGCGCGGGCCGCAAGCCAGCGCACGCTCGACCACCTCGCGGAGGGCCTATCCCGCGTCCGCATGATGAACGGGGGAAGTGCCATGGCGTTGCCGGCAGCCACAACGCGTTTGCGCAGGCTGGCCGGTTTCATCGCGACCATCGGATCGGCAGCATGGCTGGCAGGCGTGCCAGCGGCCGCTGGCGCGACTAGTGCGCCGCCCCGGCCGCCAGGTCGTGAATGGCCATCGTTCGCCTACGACGCGGCCCGGCATGAGCTGGTTCTGTTCGGCGGAGATGACTTCGGCAGCGCCAACGCCAGCGGCGGTTTCCGCGGCACCTGGACACGCATCGGAAGGAGCTGGACCAAGCAGCATCCGGCCAGCTCGCCGTCGGGACGGACCGGCGCGGCCATGGCCTACGACGCCGCGACCCGGCAGCTGCTGTTGTTCGGCGGGAGTAGTCCCGGCGGCGGTGTAGACGCGCAGACCTGGATCTGGACCGGTAACAACTGGCGCAGGCTCTACCCTGCCGTTTCGCCGCGGGCCCGCGCGGACGCGAACCTGGTGTATGACGCGGCCAGCCGGGAGTTGCTGCTGTTCGGCGGGTACCAGGCCAGCACCCATTTCGGCGACACCTGGGCCTGGACCGGCCGGACGTGGCAGCACCTGCACCCGGCCACTGCCCCGCCGGGCCGGACTGACGGCTCGATGGTGTACGACGCCGCGACCAGAACCGTGATCTTGTTCGGTGGCACCGGCACCAGGGGTCGCGGCCTGAGCGACATGTGGGCATGGAACGCAAAGACGTGGCGCAAGCTGCCGTCCACCTTCCCCCTCGCATTCCAGAACGCATATGCCTGGCAGGCGGTCTATGACCCGGCCAGTAAGCAGCTGCTGGCCCTCGGCGGCAACCGGGTTCCACCGCCCAACTGGCTATGGGTCTGGACAGGGCGCAGCTGGCGGCGGCTGCACCCGGCCGCCTCGCCACACGGCCGCGTTACCGGGTCGATGATCTACGACAGCGGCACCGGGCACGTGGTTCTGTTCGGCGGCGTCGGCTCGCGGCAGGGTTTGTATCCGGATTCGACATGGATATGGAACGGCACCAGCTGGCACACCAGCTAGCTCCGGCCGCGCCAATACGGGAGCACAAGGATGACGGGAACGAGGAACTCGATGGCCACTCGTGGCTTGCTGGGACGCGGTCTGCGCGGTGCGCTGTCAGCGGCGCTGCTGTTGGCTGGAGCGGGACTCGGCTCGATCGGCACAACGGCGAGTGCCGCGGTGGCGGCGGTCCGCCCCCCAGCCGGAACGATCAGCGCGGTCGCCGGGGGCATTGGGGGGGCCGGGCCAGCCAGGCAGGTCTCGGTCCAGCCGTGCGCCGTCAAATCCGTACCAGGGGCTTTGTATATCGGCGACGGATCCGCGGTCCGCCAGGTAGATCCGCGCACCGGCTGGCTGACCAATCCGGTGACTGACATGACAGGCGCGTGCGGGGTGACCACCGATGTGGTCGGAAACCTGCTGGTGGCCGACTCGGCTGTAGTCCGGGTGGTAGCGAAGCGGACCGGCCGCTACTACGGCCGGCACATGTCCGCCGGGCACACCTATACGATCGCCGGCCAGCGCGGCAAGACACGCAGTATCGACGATACCGGGAATTTCGGCCCGGCCACAAAGGCGCTGCTGTCGGATGCCGTCGACGTGACGATTGATCACCATGGCAATGTGCTGATCGCAGACGCCGGCCAGCCGCCCTATCACCTCGAGCAATCGCTTGGCGCCATGGTACGGCTGGTGGCCGAGCGTACCGGCAGGTTCTACGGCCAGCAGATGATCGCCGGGAACATTTACACTGTCGCGGGCGCTGGCGCGGGACAGAGCACCAATGGCAGCCTGGCTAACAAGTATTACCTCGGCCTGAATATCGGAACGATCCGGGTGGACCGCGCCGGGAACCTGGTGCTGGCCGATGCCGGGCGCTACGTGCACGTGGTTGCCGTGCGGGCGGGCACCTTCTACGGCCAGAAGATGACTGCCGGGCACATTTACGTCATCGCCGGAGACCCGGCTTCGGACCTGTTCGGTGACGGCGTCCTGGCGACCCGGGCCCAGATGGTTGACGCGACCGCCGCAGCCATCGATCACGCGGGCAACGTGGTCATCGCCGACTGCACCAGGGTGCGGGTGGTAGCGGTCCGGAGCGGGCAGTTCTACGGCCAGCAGATGAGTGCGGGGCGCATTTACTCCATCGCCGGCACCGGCTACACCTTCGAAGGCTGCGACCGCCAGGTCCGCGACTCGGGCGACGGCGGACCGGCCAGGAGAGCCGTGATCGACGCCACCTGGGTGACCGTGGACAGTGCGGGCAACGTAGTGATCGCCGACGCCGGCTACCGAGTGCGCGTGCTGGCCGAGCGGAGCGGTTACTTCTATGGCCAGCACCTGCGGGCGGGAGACATCTATACCATCGCCGGCAACGGCCAGTCGCAACAATCCGGCCTTGGCTTGCTGGCAACCCGGGCTGAATTCCGGCCAACTGGCCTAATCCAAGATCACGCCGGTGACCTCATTGTCAGTGACGATGCTGGCCAGGTTCTTATGGTCCGGGCAGCCGCTGGCAGGTCTTTCGGCCGCACGATGGCTAAGGGACACATCTACGCCATTGCCGGCAGCAGGCTGAGCGGGAAACCCGGCAACGGCGGCCCGGCGATCAAAGCGAGCATGGGTCCGGTCGGGCTTGCGCTCGATGCCTCCGGCAACCTGCTCGTCGCCGACGCGGAGTTCTTCATGGTCCGGGTGGTAGCCGCGCGGTCGGGGACCTTCTACGGGCGGCACATGACGGCCGCCCACATTTACACGATCGCCGGCGACGGCAGCTATACATATTCCGGCGACGGCGGCCCCGCCACTAAGGCAGGGCTGTTTCCTATCGCGATCGCGGTCGACCGGGCTGGCAACGTGGTCGTTGCCGACATCCAGAACGACCGGATCCGGGTGGTAGCCGCGCGTAGCGGAACCTTCTACGGACAGTTCATGACCGCGGGCGACATTTACACCATCGCCGGCGACGGGGGTAACTACTCCGGCGACACCGGCCCGGCCACCAAGGTCGGCCTCACTCCGCAGGACATTGCCATCGACAAGGCCGGCAACGTCGTGGTGGCAGATCCTCAAAACGAGCGTATCTGGGTGGTGGCGGTCCGATCGGGCACCTTCTACGCGCGGCACATGAGGGCCGGGGACATCTATACCATCGCCGGAAACGGACATGACGGCTACTCCGGCGACGGCGGCCCGGCCACCAAGGCTAGTTTCTGGGGCGCCTGTGCGGTGGCGATTGACAGCGCGGGCAACGTGGCCGTCGCAGATCAGGTCAACGCCGTCGTCCGGATGGTAGCCGTGAAGTCTGGCACCTTCTACGGCAAGAAGATGATCGCCGGCCGCATCTACACCATCGCCGGCCGCCGGAACGTCGGGGGCGGTGGGGAAGGTGGGCGCGGCGCGGACCTTGGGGATGGGGGTCCGGCCACGCGCGCGCTGCTCAGTTCGCCGCAGTGGCTTGCCGTTGGCCGGGCGGGAAACTTGCTCATCGGCGATTGGGGCAACGGCACAGTGCGGTCGGTATCGCGCTAGCTCTCGCAGGCGCCGCACACGCCGAGAACGTCGAGACGGTGACTGTGGACCTGGAATCCCTCGGCCTCGGTGAGCTGGGCGATTGCGGCCATTACCTGCTGCTCCAGGCTGGCCGGGAGGGTGACGTCGATGACCTTCCCGCAGTGCACGCAGAGCAGGTGATGGTGGTGCTCGGTGAGATCCTCGGCCAGCTCGTACCGGGTGAACTCGTCGTTGGCGGCGACCCGCCGGACCAGCCCGGCCGCGTGCAGGTCGGTCAGGTGCCGGTAAGCGGAACTTCGCGGCAGCTCCGGCAGGCGCTCGGCGATATCGCCGATGCTCACCGGGTGGCCGGAGCTGACGAGCAGGTCGACGATGGCTCGCCGGCCCGAGGTATAACGCTGGTCGATCAGCCGCAGGCGGCGTTCGGCCACGCTGTGCATGTCCTCCGCCATCTCCTGGCCTGACATGAGGCTCCTCTTGGCTGGCTGCCGGGTCAGACCAGGCAGCCGGGCTGGCTAGTGCTCGTCGTAATGGTCGCCGTCGGGGGCGTGGCGATGCCCGTCATGCGCGTAGTCGACATGGTTGTCGTGGCTGATTGCGTCGTGCCCGCATCCCGGCCCGTGAGTATGGGCGTGGCCCGCGTGGGCCAGATGCGGCAGCGGATGCTCGTCGTAATGGTCCTCATGCGGAGTGTGGGCATGACCTTCGTGGACATAGTCGACGTGCCCCTGGCGTTCGACGCTGGCATGCCCGCAGTCCGGCCCGTGCTGGTGCTCATGGGCGGTATGGGCTTCATGGCTGGTGGTCACGGCTCCTCCTTACTGTGGTGAACGGCGTCAGCGACGATATGGGCCACGTGCTGGTCGGCCAGGGAGTAGACGGCTTCCCGGCCGCGGCGCTCGACCCCGACCAGGCGAGCACCCCGAAGAACCCGCAGGTGCTGGGAGACCAGCGGCTGGCTCATCCCGAGACGCTCGACCAGCTCGTGCACGAACCGGGGCTGCTCGGCCAGTTCCACCACGATAGCCAGCCGGGCCGGGGCGGCAAGTACCTTCAGTAGCTCCCCCGCCGCCTCGAACGCCTTGGTCTGCGCTGACACCCGTTCATATAAACATATGCCAATCTGTTTATGCAAACCGCGGGCGGCTCCTCTCCCGTGTACCCCCGCCTCCCCCGTGTACCCCCGCCGAAGCCCAATCCGCGCGCGGGCTTCGCCCCCCGTGTACCCCCATACCCAAGACTGCGTTGGAAGCAGGGTCACTTGCATTGAGACTCAGTCTCAGACTATGTTTGAGTCATGAAAGCCTCGATGCCGCTGCAGCGCTTGCGGCGGCTCCGTTCGCTGCGCCCGCCCATGGCTCTGGCTGGCGCCCTGGCCGTGGCACTCGGCGCCGCAGCATGCGGCACCAGCCCGGCCGACTCGACGACCGGCTCCTCGATGATCAACGCTGTCGGCGCCGAGAACGAATACGCCAACGTGCTGAGCCAGATTGGCGGCAAGTACGTGCATGTAACCGCCATTCTCGACAACCCCAACACCGATCCCCACACCTTTGAGGCAAGCCCGCAGGTCGCCGAGGAAGTCAGCTCTGCGCAGCTGATCGTGCAAAACGGGGTTGGCTACGACAGCTGGATGAACAAGATCGAGTCAGCGTCGCCCAACTCTGCGCGCAAGGTGATCGTTGTCCAGGACCTGCTCGGCCTGCCAAACAACACTCCGAACCCGCACCTGTGGTACGACCCGAAGACGATGCCGACGGCCGCCAAGGCGATGGCCGCAGACCTGTCCTTGCGCCAGCCCGCTCATAAGGCCTACTTCGAGGCCAACCTCAAGACGTTCGACAAGTCGCTGACCCCATGGCTGAGCGCGATCGCGGCGTTCAAGGCTAAGTACGGCGGCACGATGGCCGCGACAACCGAGCCGGTGGCCGACTACCTCCTGACCGCCATGGGGATCAACAACCTCACCCCGTTCACCTTCCAGGCGGACATCATGAACGGCGTCGACCCCTCACCCCAAGACATCGCCTTGGAGAATGGCTTCTTCACCAAGCACAAGGTCAAGGTCTTCTGCTACAACCAGCAAGTCATCGACGCTCTCACAACGTCGATACGACAGACGGCGGTTAGCGCCGGGGTTCCAGTAGTCGGCGTCTACGAGACGATGCCTACACCGGGCTACAGCTACCAGTCGTGGATGCTTGCCGAGGTAAACGCCATCGAGAAGGCAGTGACCACCAAGATTTCCACGCAAAAGCTCTGATGACTAGAACAACGAGCGGCGCGGTGACACCGGACCTCCTGGCGGTCGATGGCGTCAGCGTGTCGCTGTCCGGGCGGCAGATCCTCGACGAGGTCAGTTTCACCATTAAGGCCGGGGAGTTCACCGGGCTGATCGGGCCCAACGGGGCCGGCAAGACGACACTGCTGCGCGTCATCCTCGGTCTGCAGCGGCCGGCCCAGGGGAATGTCACTGTCCTTGGCCGGCCGCGAGCCGTGCGCAGCCAGGCGATCGGCTATGTCCCGCAAAAGGTACTGCTCGATCCGGACATGCCGATGCGGGCCAGGGACCTCGTCTCGCTCGGGCTGGACGGGAATCGGTACGGACTCCGGCTGCCGACTAGGGGCAGGGCCGAAGCGGTCCGGGAAATGCTGCACGCGGTCGACGCCGACCGTTTCGCGGACGACCGGGTCGGAAACCTGTCCGGCGGCGAGCAGCAGCGGGTGCTGATCGCGCACGCGCTGATAAGCCGGCCGCGGCTGCTGCTGCTCGACGAGCCGCTGGCCAACCTCGACCTGCGCAGCGGGCAGGAGGTCATCTCGCTGCTTGCCCGGATCGCCAGGGAGCAGCAGATCGCCGTGCTGCTGTCCGCGCACGAGATGAACCCGCTGCTGCCCGTGATGGACCGCCTGGTGTACCTGGCCAGCGGCCGGGCAGCCAGCGGGCCGACCGACGAGGTCGTCACGACCGAGGTGCTCAGCAGGCTGTACGGGCATCGCGTCGATGTTCTGCACGTTCACGGCCGCGTCCTGGTGGTGGCGGGTCCGGGCGAGAACGACCTATCGGGTAGCGTCGCCGCCCTGCCGGTTGCCGCCGACTCGCTCGAGGCCTGATCCGCCATGGACCAGTTCTACCGTGCGCTGTTCGAGCCGGGTTTCTTCGGCAGCGACCAAGTCCACGTCGCGGTTACGATCGGCGGGATCGTGGCCGTGGTATCGGCCATCGTCGGGGTGTTCACCGTCATGCGCGGCCAGTCCTTCGCCGGGCACGCGCTCGGTGACGTGTCGGCGGCCGGCGGCTCCGGCGCACTGCTGATCGGGCTCACTCCGCTCGCCGGCTTCGTCGGCCTCGGCATCGTGGGGGCCGGGGTGATGGACATGATCGGAGTTCAGCGGCTGCGCGGACGCGACATCGCCACCGGGATCGTGCTTGGCGCTGCGATTGGCCTGTCGGCTCTGTTCCTGTACCTCGGCACCGTTACCGGCGCAACGACAGGCGCGACACAGCAGATCCTGTTCGGCTCAATCTTCACCACCACCAGCAGGACCGTCCAGGTCGTCGTTCTCCTCGGCGCTCTCGCGGTGGCAAGCATCGCGGTCATCTGCCGCCCGCTGCTGCTGGCCACCATCAGCCCCGACATCGCGACGGCCCGTGGCATTCGGGTCCGGCTGGTCGGCGTGATGTACATGCTGACGCTAGCCGTCGCCGTCGGGCTGTCATCGCTGGCCATCGGCGCGATCCTGTCGACCGCCCTGCTGATTGGCCCGGCCGCCGCGGCGCTGCGACTGACCAAGAGAATGGCATGGGCGGTCGCGGCCGCCTGCCTGATCGGCGTGCTCGCCACCTGGATCGGGGTCTTGCTCGCCTACGACAGCTACTACTGGGGATCGTCGCACCAAGGCCTGCCGGTCAGCTTCTTCATCGTCGCCGTTGTCTTTGTCACCTACCTCGCATCCGGTATCCGGATCTCGCCGTCGGCCCGCCGGGCAGAGGTTGCGGCCGCCCCGGCGGCTAGCAAGGTCGGGGTGTGACGATGTTCGCCAGCTTCATGATGAACGCCTGGACGACCGCCACCATCGTCGCCGTGGTCGCCGGCGTAGTTGGCTATTTCGTCGTGCTGCGCGGCTCGGCGTTCCCAGCTCACGCGATTCCCAAGGGCGCGTTCGCCGGGGCGGCCGGCGCCAGTCTGCTCGGCATCAACACGCTAGTCGGCCTAGCCGTCTTCTCGGTGCTCGGAGCACTCGGAATAGGAACGATGGGCCGCCGTGGCCGTCACGACGTTGTCACGGCCCTGGCCCTGGTGATGATGCTCGCGCTCGGTGCTGCGTTCCTGAGCAGGACAACGGAGTACGAGCCGGAAATCTACTCGCTGCTGTTTGGCGAGGTGCTCGGCGTGAGCACCAACGAGATCCTGCCGACAGCGGCGCTGGGCGTGGCGTGCATCGCGGGCGTCGCGACGATCTACCGGCCCCTCCTGCTGTCGTCCATCGTGCCCGAGGTGGCCGAGGCCAAGGGCATCCGCGCATACCGCATCGAGATCTGCTTCCTTCTGGTCGTGGCCCTCACGACGACCATGACCGTGCCCGTGGTCGGCGCGTTGCTGATCTTCAGCCTGATGATCGGCCCGCCCGCCGCGGCCCGGTCCCTGACCAGCCGGCCCGTTCTCGCCATGCTGCTGTCCGTGGTCATCGCGCTGCTGACAGTCTGGCTGGCGATCGCGGCGTCTTATCTCTACAACTGGCCCGTGGGCTTCTTCGTTGGCGCGCTGGGCGCGGTCTCCTTCGGCATCGGTCGCGGCTGGGCCGCGTGGCGGCGGGCCAGGGCCCGCCTGCAGGCGGCGGCTCTGGTCCGCGCCTGACGGCGCGGGTTCGGGAAGGCGCGCCGCGTCAGGCGACGGCATCAGCGCTCCATCTGATCGCTGTTCAGGCCTGCCTCTTGCTCGCCGTTCAGGATCGCCACCACCTGCGCGAGGGCGGCATCGTCGCCGACGTTGCCGGCGAAGACGACGTACGGCACGCCAATCGTGCAAGACGGCGCGTCGATCGGGCGGAAGAGCGAGATCATGCCGGGAAACAACTGCCCGGCCACCTCCGCGCGGCGGATGCCCAGGCCGTGGACGGCGACGTCGTGGGCGGTGATCCCGCCCTTAGCCAGGATCCAGGCTGGCTCGCCGACCAGCGCCTCGCGAACGGTGCGTGCCAGCGCGGCTGACACTGCGCGGGCGACAGCGAGGCTGTCGCCGGCCTTGCCCGGCACGAAAGCTCGGCTGGTGTACAGCACGACGTCGGAGCGCCGTAGCGCCGCCGCGACCTTTCGCGCCGTAGCCGCAGGCACGTCGCTGGCCCCGGCCAAAATGGCGGGAACGTCGAGTTCGATCTGCGTGGCGGTACGACGCGCGCGCAGCACGTCAAGCTGGCGGGCAGTGCGGTTGACGTGCGAGCCGACCACGATCAGGCCATGCCCGCCGCGCCTCGGCCCGGGCCAGAGCTCCGTTCCGCGCAGCGGCGCCTTCGGTCCGATGCCTGTCAGCGCACGCACGAAGGACGGCCCGGTACGGTACAGGAACGACTTGCCGGCGCGCTCGGCTAGCAGCACCCCGTACGCCACGATTTCCAGGTCGGAGTACTCGGTGGCGTTGACGACGACCCACCTGGCACCCCGCACGTCGGATAGCAGCTCACGAATCCGGTCAGCGCCACCAATCCTGATGTCCGCGAGGCTGATGCTGCCGACGTCGTCTCGGTGGATTGCGCCGCCGCTCCTCTCGGCGAGGAAGTCGCGCAGGTCGGATGCGGTGTAACCGAAGACAGGATCCCGCGCGTACTCGGTGTCGCCCACGGCGACGAGTTCGCCGCCGCTGCGCGCCCATTGGATATCGCCAGCGGTGAGCCGTCCGGCTTCGATGAAAGCCGGAATCAGCAGCACGCCGTCATACTCGCTGCCGAGCGCACGCCGACGGGCAGCCTGCAGCGCGCCGACCTCCGCGAGCACATGACCGCGCAAGGTGGAGTCGCTGCGGCTGATCAACTGGATCCGCGCGCCTCGCCTGCGGGCTACGGCGAACAGGCCGAGAGCAGCGGCAGTGTTCAGCTCGACCGCCGCGGCCTCGCCGAGGCTGCGCGTATTGGTCAGCACGAAACACGTCCCGGCTGGCCTGCCCAAAGCGGCCGCATAGGCGTCTTCGGCAAGCACGGTCACGATCTGGACATCGTGGACGGCCTGCGACCCGGTTGGGTCGTCGTCGAGCACGCCGAGGAGGAGGCCGGCCTCGGCTCGCTCGGCGCGGATCGACTGCCGCAGGGCCGCCGAATCCGGAGCCGCGGCGGGCAGCCCGGCGAGCACCTGGGACGCCGCCGGCACGCTCTGGGGTGGCAACTAGCCCTTTCCGTCGTGAGCCACTAGGCATCAAACACCTAAGATCACAGTATTCGACCTCCCACAGCCTGCTCGGAAGACGGGAGACGCGTGGCAAACGTCGTGGTCACCGGCGGGGCTGGCTTCCTGGGCACGCGCTTGGCCCGGCGTCTGCTGGCGGCTGGCACCATCGACGTGGCCGGCGGCGTCAGCCCGCTATCTCGGCTGACGCTCATTGACCGCGTCCCTGTCGCCGCGGATCTGGCAGCGGACGAACGGCTGATTGCGCTCCGCGGGGACCTTACCGAGCTGTTGGCGAGCCGGGATGCGCTGCCGGATGCCGACGTCGTGTTCCATCTCGCAGCAGCGGTCAGCGCGGAATGCGAGGCAGACTTCGACCTTGGCATCCGGATGAACGTGCACGCCACCGAGTCGCTGCTTGCGTCGTGCCGGGCGCTGGGCACTAACCCGGTCGTAGTGTTCGCGAGTTCCGTCGCTGTCTTCGGGTCGTCCGCCGAGCACCCGCTGCCGGCCGTTGTCGACGATCACACGATGCCGAATCCGCAGTCCAGCTACGGCGTGCAGAAGGTCATCGGGGAGCAGTTGATGGCCGACTACACCAGAAAGGGGTTTGTCCGGGGGCGCATCGTCCGCCTGATGACGGTGTGCGTGCGGGCCGGTCGGCCCAACGCGGCGGCGTCCGGTTTCCTGTCCGGGATAATTCGGGAACCGCTCGCCGGCGAACGGGCGGTATGCCCGGTCGCACCCCAGACTGAAGTGGCACTCGCCTCGCCAGGGCGCGCCATCGACGGACTGCTCTGTGCCGCCGCCTCATCCGATGCGGACTGGGGCGGCCGGACCGCGGTCAACTTGCCCGCGCTGACCGTGACTGTAGCGGACATGGTCGCAGCGCTGGAGCGGGTAGCGGGAGCCGAAGCAAGCGCCCGGATCGACTGGATGCCCGACCCGCTGGTCGCAGGGATCGTGACCGGCTGGCCCGCCCGCTTCCGTGCCGACCGGGCAGCCAGGCTCGGCCTAACCCCGGACCCGGACTTCGATTCCGTCATCGAGATGCACCTCGCCGAGACCCGGCACTCCTAGTGGAGCGGCCAAGCTTCCGGATACGGCCAGCCGCGCCATCTGGATGCTGACGGGGGTACAGAGCATTAGTCAGCAGCGGAGATGGGTAGGTTTCCTGACTGATGACGAGCGCGCCGACGCGGCCCGCCCGCGCGCGTCTGCCGGGGGGAACTCGAGTGAACGGGGGCACTGCCATGAGCACTGCACAAGAGCGTTCCGGCGATCAGTACCCGACACCAGGAACATTCGGGCACGACATCCCAGAGCGGGCAGACACGTATGCCGACTACGAGCGCTACGAAGGCAGCGGTCAAAGCGAAGTTGACGGTTCTACGGCACTCGCGGCATGGCTGATGATCATCGGCGGTATATGGAGCTTCTTCCTCGGCCTCGCGGTCGTGATCAGGAAGGCGTATTTCACCTCGCAGCCGAACTACGCCGCGGTGTCGTCGCACTACGCCTTCAACTGGAACCTCACTGGCTGGGGCTGGGCCAACCTCATCCTCGGGATCGTCGTGGTGGCCGCAGGCGGCTGCGTGCTGCTAGGGCAGACCTGGGCCCGGGTGACTGGCATCGTGCTCGCGGTGATCAGCGCGGTCGGAACTTTCCTGTTCCTGCCGTACTATCCGATCTGGTCGATCGTCGTGATCGCGATCGACGTGTTCATCATCTGGGCGCTGGCGACCGCCCGGCGCCACCAGCCCGTCTGATCCGCCTACCTCTTCCTGTCGTCGCAACTGACCGGCAGAGGCAGCGGCATCCGCCGCGGAACCAGGATTCGTCAGGTGCTGTAGACGTCGCGTCGGTGACCGATGTCGACCACGGTGACGATGCGGTCCTTGTCGTCGATCCTGTAAACGACCCGGTAGGTTCCTCGGCGCACGCTGAATCGGTTGTCTAGCGGCGGCAGCAGTCGCTTGCCGACGCCATGTGGCTGCTCTAGCACAGGGCCCGTTACGAACTCATAGGCTGCCGTCGCCACGGCCTCGGGCAGGACTTCGGCAAGTGCGCGCCGAACTGTTGGTGTGATTCTGAGCGCACACCGACCGGTAGTTTGCTACTCCAGGATCGCCTGGCCGCTGTCCGGATCGAAGAAGTGCAGCTTGGTGGTCGCCACGTGAACCAGGGCGTCCTGGCCTTCGGCGAGGGCCGTCTGCGGGTCCATCCGCGCGACCACGGTGGCCAGCGAGGTGACCTCCTGTGCCCCCTCGCCGTGGTGTGCGATTGCGCCGATCCCGCAGTGGATATGCACCTCAGCGCCGAGTTCCTCGCGCAGCCGCACGGGTAGCTTGATCACCGAGGCTGCATCGGCGTCGGGCAGCAGCGCCGCATCCGACAGGTGCTCCGGCCGGACGCCGAACACGATGTCCCGGCCGAGATACCGGTCTAGGGCCGGACGAGCCGCCATCACCTGCGCCGGAATGCCCAGGCGATGGCTGCCAAATACCACCTGCGGCCCGCCAGAGCCGTCCTCGCCGCGCTCCAGCTTGGCGTCGATCAGGTTCATCGGCGGCGACCCGATGAAGCCGGCCACGAACAGGTTGGCCGGCTGCTGGTACAGCTCCTGCGGCGCCGCGATCTGCTGCAGCAAGCCGTGCTGGAGAACGGCCACGCGGCTGCCGAGCGTCATCGCCTCGGTTTGGTCATGGGTGACGTAGATGGTGGTGGTCCCGAGCGAGCGCTGCAGCTGCGCGATCTCGGCCCGCATCTGAACCCGCAGCTTGGCGTCAAGGTTGGACAGCGGCTCGTCCATCAGGAAGGCCCGGGGCTGGCGCACGATAGCCCGCCCCATCGCCACCCGCTGCCGCTGCCCGCCTGACAGCTGCCGCGGCTTGCGCTCCAGGTACGGCTCAAGCTCAAGGATCCGGGCAGCCTCGTCCACCCGTCGCCTCACCTCGGCCTTCGGCACGTGCCGGTACTTCAGGCTGAACGCCATGTTCTGGTAGACCGACAGGTGCGGGTACAAGGCGTAGCTCTGGAACACCATGGCGACGTCGCGATGGCGCGGCTCCATATCGTTCACCGGGCTGCCATCAATGTAGATGGTGCCGGAACTGACCTCCTCCAGCCCGGCGACCATCCGCAGCGCTGTCGTCTTGCCGCAGCCTGACGGGCCGACAAGCACGAGCAGCTCGCCGTCGGAGACGTCCAGGTCCAGCGATCTGACCGCGGTCGTCCCGTCGGGGAACTGCTTGGAGACCGCGTCGAGCACGATCCGGGACATGTCTTGCTCCTATCCGCCGTAACAAGCCACTGGTAGCCCGCGCACGCCGGGACGGGTCCGCAGCAGCCGGCCAGCCAGCGGCTCGGCCGCGCGCCGCGCGGTGTCCAGGCCTTCCCATGCCGTCGTCAGGTACAGCTCATCCAGCCCGGGCCCGCCAAAGCCCGGGCAGGTCGGCTGGCTCACCGGCACCGGGTACAAGCCCATCAGCTCGCCATCGGCTGAATACCGCCGCACGCAGCCGCCGCCCCACATGGCGATCCAGAGGCACCCGTCCGCATCGACCACAAGGCCGTCCGCGACTGCGTCGGCCGGCCCGAACCGGACCAGGTCACGCTCCTCACCGAGGGTGCCGGCGGCCAGGTCGAAGCGGAACTCTCGAACCCGGGAGATCTCCTCACCCGAGTCGGTGTAATAGAAGACAGTCGCGTCCAGGCCCCAGGCGAGCCCGTTCGATTCGGTGATCCCGCGCAGGACCTCAGTCACCGTGCCATCGGGATCGAGCCGGTACAGCGACCCCGTTCCCTTCTGTCCGTCGGTGGCGTAGGTACCGGCCCAGAACCGTCCGGCCGGATCGCACGCGCCGTCGTTGAACCGCACGCATTCCGGCATGCCTGCCGGGCGCAGCGGCGGCCCGTCCGCCGCGCCATCCGCCGTGATCAGCCGGAACCCGTCGGCCGCCGCCAGGACGTAGCCGCCGCCCGCGCGCGGCGCCGCCGCGCCGACCGCTACCCCCGCGGTGGCAATCACGCTGTCGCCAGCCTCCGCCCCCAACTGACCAGCACACAGCTGGTGCAGCTGACCGGCGTTGATGTCCACCCAGATCAGGCAGCCCGTGGTTGCGTTCCAGACCGGGCGTTCGGGAAGCTCGACGCCAGGAGCGGGCACCACCTCCCACGTCAGTCTCTGCCCCTTGGCCGTCACTTGCCCATGCCCAGCGTCAGGCCCCTGATCAGGTAGCGCTGGAAGATCAGGTAAACGATGATCGCCGGGATGGCGCTGAGCAGCGATCCGGCCATCAGCGGCGGGATCCCAGTGGTGCGGCCGGACGAGAGCACGGCCAGGCCGACCGTGATCGTCCGGTCATTAGTCGGCAGGAACAGGTAGCCAACCAGCAGGTCGTCCCAGATCTGGATGAACTGCAGCACCGTGACGGTCGCGATCGCGGGCAGCGAAAGCGGCAGCGCGATCTGCAGGAATGTCCGCTCGTAGGTCAGGCCGTCCATCACCGCGGCCTCGATCAGCTCGTCGGAGATGCCCCGGTAATACGTTGCCATCAGGAACGTGGCGAACGGCGCGCCGAGCGCCGCGTAGACCAGGACAGCCCCCGCGTAGTTGCTGGTGAGGTTGAACTTCGCCAGGTTGACGTACTCGGGGATGATGATCGACTGGAGCGGCACCATGAGGGCGGCGACGATCAGCAGGAAGACCAGCCCGCTCCCGCGGTAGCGCAGCTTGGCGAACGCGAAGCCGGCCGTAGTGGCGACGATAAGGATGATCAGGATCGCAGCGACGCAGACGATGGTGGAACTGATCAGCTCCCGCACCACCGGCAGGACCTGGAACAGCTGAGTCCAGCCCACCAGCGAGTGGCCGGTCTGCAGATCGAACTGCGACTGGCTCCGGAACGAGTTGTCCACCATGTACCAGAACGGATAGAGCATGACGACCGCGATCGCGATCATGATCGCGAAGACGACGGTCACCGTTACCCGGCGCCGGAACCGGGCTGACTGCCAGCGGCTGGCCGGAGCCAGCGGGGCGCCCGGCGCCGCGGCGGCGGACGGGACCGCCGGTGCGGACGGGGACGCGGGCGCCGGCGCCGATTCTGTCGCCATGCTTACCAGCCCTCCCCGTCCTCGGGCCTGATGAGCCGCAGCTGGCCGATCCCGACGATAATCATGATGACGAACAGGATGATCCCGTACAGCGCGCCGGTCCCGAACTGACCCTGGGCGAAGCCCGCCTGGTACACGAAGAACTCCAGCGTCGTTGTGCCCAGTCCGGGCCCGCCACCGGTCATCACGAAGATCAGGCTGAACAGCGCGGAGAACGCGCTGATCACCGTGATGACGAAAGCGAACTGGATGAACCTGGTCAGCAGCGGCAGCGTCACCCGGTAGAAGATCTGCCACCTGTTCAGCCCGTCGACACGCGCCGCTTCGATCAGGGTGGGGTCGAGCGTTGCCATTCCGGTCAGGAAGATGATGGTGTTCGTCCCGATCATCGACCAGCAGAACGTGATGGCCAGCGCCGCTAGCGCGCTGTACTCAGACGCCAGCATGTCGGTGTGGACCGAGCCGAGGCCGATGTCAGCGAGCAGCTGGTTCAGCACGCCCTTGTCGGCGAAGAATTGCAATGCCACCATGCCGATGACGACCCAGGAGATCGCGGTCGGCAGGAAGTAGACGGAGCGGAAGAACCGCCAGCCCTGGACATGCTCGTTCAGCAGCGCCGCGATGATCAGCGGGATCCCGATGGCAACCGGCACTGCCAGCAGCAGCAACGCGTTGTTCTCCAGCACCCGGTGCAGGATGGGGTCGCTCAGCGCGGAGGTGTAGGTGCTCGGCCCGATCCACACCGGGGCCGAGTAACCGTTCCAGGTCGTCATCGAGTAGCGGATCGCCTGCACGATCGGAGCCCACAGCAGGGCCCCGACGAGCAGGATCGCCGGAAGTGACAGCAGCATCCCGGCGCGCCGGCGCCGGCGGGCTAGCCGGCTGCGACCGGGACGCCGGGCTGGCCGGGCAGCGGTGAGGCTCACGAGCGGGCTCCTGGGGAGAGCGGGCGGGACGCGCCGGCCAGTGCCGGCGCGCCCCGCTCATGGTCACCGGATCGTCCGGGTGGTGACCAGATCGTCGGGATCTAGGGGAACGTGTTGCCGCGCTGGTTCGCCGGCAATTGCTGCAGCGTGGTCTCCATGTCCTGGAGGGCCTTGCTGATCGACTCGGTGCCGTTGAGCACGGCCGGCAGGAACTTCGATCCGATGTTGACGACGTTGCCCTGTACCACGTTGTCCAGCATCGGGTAGGCCGTCATGCCCTCCTTGCTGACGAAGTTCAGCATCTCCTGATTCACCGGGTTAGTGGTCGAGGTGCCGTTGATCGCCGGGATGAGGCCCGCCGCGTTGATGATCCCGGCTGCCTGCTTGGTCGTCATGAAGGTCAGGAACTCGGCAGCCTGCGTCTTGTGCTGCGAGTAGCTCATCATCGACAGGCCGTCCCCGGCGAAGTCGACGACACCCTTGATCGGGGTGTTGGAGAACGGCGGCGCAAACGCGGCGACATTGCTGCCGAGCGCCTGGGTGAACTTCTGGGTGTCCCAGGTGCCGTCGACCATCATCGCGGCCTTGCCGGACTCGAACTGGCCGAGGTTGTTGGTGTTGGTGACGACATCGGGGTTGGTGCAGCCCGCGGTGTGCAACTGGTTCCACTTGGCTAGCTGCGCGGCTATCGCCGGCGAGGTCCACGGGGTCGAGCCGCTGTACAGGCCCTGCCACTGCGACACCGGGTACGTGCCGATCATCATGTAGCTCATGTCGTACCAGGGGTAGAACGTGGCGCCCAGCGGCTGGCCGCCGTTGCCGTACACAATCGGGGTGAAGCCAGCCTTCTTCAGCTTGGTGCACGCGGCGAAGAGCTGCGACCAGTCTGTCGGCACTGAGGTAACGCCGGCCTTGGCGAAGTCGGACTTGTTGTAGAAACCGATGTAGAACTGGTTCTCCAGCGGGATCACGTACGGGCCGTTAGCGGGATTGAAGCCGTCCGAAGTCCACTTCAGCGCGTTCGGGTCAACCTGAGCGAGCGCCGAATCCGGGACCAGGCCCTTGAGGTTCTGCAGGAATCCCTTGTACTGCAAGGTGAACAGGCCAGTCCACATCACGGCCAGGTCCGGGCCATTGCGGGAAATGGCTTTGGACTCGAGCAGCGCGAAATAGTTGCTGGCGGGCTGGCTGACCACGTCAACCGTGATGTTCGGGTGCAGCTTGTGAAATGCCTTAGCCAGGTTGACCAGGGCGGTCGCATTCTGCTCGGTACCGTAGTTGTGCCAGATCGTCAGCGTCACCGGCGCGTTACTGTTGCCGCCGGCGCTTCCGCTACTGGCGCTGCCACACCCTGCGGCGAGCAGCGCGGCGGCAGCTCCCGCTGCCGCGATCTTCCATCGCCTCACGGCTTTCTCCTTTCTCATGTGGGCCGCTGTCATGAACGGCCCACAACTGGTTCCACGAATGTCCGGTGCGCTGGGGTGGGCGCCCGGAGGAAATCCAGGTCGCATCCGTCCGGAGCCTGCAGGACGTGCGCGGCGTACAGGGCTGGCCAGCCGCGCAGATGCGTGCTTGGCGGCGGCGTCCAGGCGGCCCGGCGCCGGCTGAGCTCGTCCGCGCCGATCTCGAGGTCGATCGTCCCGGCCCACACGTCCAGGCTGATGACGTCGCCGTCCCGGACCAGGGCGACCGGTCCGCCGACGGCGGCCTCAGGGGCGGCGTGCAGGACGACCGTCCCGAAGCTCGTGCCGCTCATCCGCGCGTCGGTGACGCGCACCATGTCGGTCACGCCGGCACGGACCAGCCGCGCCGGGATCGGGATCATGCCCCACTCCGGCATGCCTGGCACGCCGACCGGGCCGCAGCCGGCCAGCACCAGCACCGTCTGCGCCGTGACCGGCAGCATCGGGTCGTCGATCCGGGCGAGCATGTCCTCGTAGCCCCGGAACACGATCGCGGGTCCGCGGTGCCGCAGCAGTCCGGGCGTCGCCGCGGCTGTCTTGATGACAGCCCCGTCCGGCGCCAGCGAGCCGTGGACGACGCCGAACGCGCCGCCCGCGCGCAGCGGGTCGCTGGCCGGCCGGATGGCGCCAGCAGCCGGCGCCGCGTCGGCGAGCACGTCGCCGATGGTCCGCCCGGTGACGGTCAGCGCACCGGTGCGCAGCTGGCCGGCCAGCTCGCGTAGCAACGTCGGAACGCCGCCGGCTCTATCGAAGTCCGGCATCAAGCCCGATCCGGACGGCTCGACATCGGCCAGCACCGGGACCGTCGCGCCGAGCCTCCGGATGTCCGCCAGCGGGAACGGCAGGCCAGCCCGGCCCGCCATCGCTGCGAGGTGGATGACCGCGTTGGTCGAGCCTCCGACGGCGTGCAGCGCGACGATCGCGTTGGCGAAGGAGTCCTGGCTGAGGATCGACTGTGGTCGAAGGTCGCCTAGCACTGCCCTGACCGCGATCCGCCCGGCTTCCCGCGCGGCTGCGCGGCCGCGCTCGTCTCCGGCCGGGATCGACGCCGAGCCGGGCACCATGAAGCCGAGCACCTCGCACAGCACCGCCATGGTGGATGCGGTGCCCATGGTGTTGCAGGCGCCGCGGCCGCAGCTCAGGCATTGCTCGAACTCAGCCCAGCCGGCGTCGTCCAGCCGCCCGGCGCGTCGCTCGTCCCACATCCGCCATAGCGCCGTCCCAGTGCCCACCGGGCGGCCGCGGAACTGCGCGACCGGACGAGAGCCGCCGGTGACGAGGACCGTGGGGACGTTCGCGCTGATGGCGCCCATCAGCGCGCCCGGCACGCTCTTGTCGCAGTTAGCGAGCACGACCAGGCCGTCCAGCGGGTTGGCGCGGACCATCTCCTCGATCTCGATGGCCAGGAGGTTGCGGTACAGCATGGCGGTCGGCTTCATCAGGTCCTCGCCAAGCGAGATGGTCCCGAACTCCGCGCCGACGCCGCCAGCCTCTTCAATGCCCGCCTTCACCTCGGCAGCCAGGGCGCCCAGCGGCAGGTTGCACGGGTTCAGCTCGCTGGCTGAGTTCGCGATTCCGATCACCGGCCCGGCCGCCGCCCTGCTCGCGGTCAGGCCAGCGCTCGCCAGCGCGACCCGGTGCTCGAGCGCGACCTCATCGTCACCGGCCAGCCATGCCTGGCTGCGCAGTCGGACACCGGTGATAGGGCGAACGCCGGTCATCGGTCGGGCTCCGGAATGCCAAGCCCGGGCGCGCCGGGACCGGACTGGCACAGTTCCAGCCCGCTGCGGGCAACCCACTCCATCGCGATCTGAGCCCGGCGCACCTTCTCGCGCGCGATCACCTCCGCATCAGCGACCAGGTGCAGGCCGCTGGGGTAGAGCAGCCGCGAGTTACGCAGGCCGAACTTCACGTACATGGGTGCGGCTACGGTGATGAGGTCGGCCGCCTCGTGGCCGCGCACGACGCCGCCCATAGCGTCCGGGGTCTCCACGTACAGGTCGATCGGCAGCGTGCTGACCGCCCGCATCTCCGCAATCTGGCCGAGTGTCAGGTCCGACGGAACGTTGACGGTCGAGGCGCCGAGTCGCTCCAGCAGCTGGAAGGCCAGCGGATTCGACGGGGCGAGCACGGCGGACACCTTCCACACGGTCGACGCGGGCAACTGGCCGGCACCCTGCATCTCACTGGCGAGCTGTAGCAGTCCGGGGTCGGCGATGAGGAAGCCACGGATGCCCTGGTCGCTCGCCCGCAGGATGTCGTCGATCGCGTACCGCAGCTGGCGGGTGCCGCGGAGCCTGCCGTTGTACACCCCGCCATCGGCCGAAGCGGCCGCCCGGCCGACGTCCCACTCTTCCCGCGGGCCGACGAAGAGGGAGACCTCGATCCCGTTGTCCGCCGCTATCCGGGCCATCTCCGCGAGCTCTGCCTCCGGGTGGAGCATCGCACCGCTGCCCTGCGAAACCCGGTTAACCGTGACGCCCCGCGCCGCCGCCTCTGCCACGATGCCGCGGAGCACTTCCGGCCCTTCGCAGCTGGGAATCTCAATGCGGAAATGAGCTCCGTCGGGGAACCGCACCTGGCTCGCGGGCGCGGCGGGTTCGGCGGTCAGGCCGTGCCTGGCCAGCATGGCGGCCCCCGTCAGGCGCAAGGCGTGCGATCCATCGGTCACGAGCCGACCTCCAGTACGGCGGGGCGCGGCGGTTGCCGCTCATCGTCAGGTTCCAGCGGCCAGCCCGGCGCGCAGGTCACGCGCGCCAGCTCCCCGCTGCCTGCCACCAGGTAGGTGTCTTCCGTCTTGGCGCCGCCCGCCAGGCTCGGGTTCCAGGCGAGCGCATGACCCGCCGCGACAGGCTCGCGGTACCAGCGCGAACTGGCCTGATCCGGAGCCAGCTCGAACTCGCGCTGGGCGAAGCCGATCGGCCCGCCCTGGTAGTGGCCGGCCCACCCGGCGGGTGCGCCGGCGTCAGAGTACCCGGCGTCGAGCGCTGCCAGGGCGGTGCCGTATGTCGCACCCGGTACGCACGCCGACAGCACGGCGTCCTCGATGGCCAGCACCCGGCGGCGCAGCCTGACGTAGCCGGGATCGAGCGGCGCCGCAGCCGCGAACCGCGTGGCCGCCACGTGCAAGCCCCCGCGGCGGGCCACGACCACGGCCATCACCAGGCGGCGGACCGGCGCTCCCACGGCCATCGGGTGGCGGTACCGCGCCAGCCGCTCGTCGCCGCCGACGATCAGCACCGGTGCGTCCGCGCCGGCAGCCTCCAGCCGGGCCGCGCACCGCGCCTGAATGTCGAGGTCACACTCGCCCGGTTGCCAGCAGGCTAGCGCGGACTGCAGCGCGTTGGCCGCATCGCGGCCGAGGTCGGCAAGGTCCTCCTGCTCCGCGGCGGTCAGTGCGAGGCGCATCGCGACGAGGTCATCGCCGGCGTCCAGCCCGAACGCGGGGTGCCCGTCGCAGGCGAGCCGCGCGGCCGGAGCCCCGGCTAGCCGCTCGGCCGCGATCACGAACCCTGCGGGGTCCTGCCAGGGCACGCTCACGAGGTCGGCAAAACCGTGCGCGGCCGGGCCGTACTCATCGCTGATGCGGTCCGCCTCCACGTTCGTGGTGATGAGCGCCGCCCCGCCGCGGGTGAAGACCGCCCAGACGAGATCGGTTCCGGCAGTCCGGTCGACGGGCGGTGCCACGCCGCCGCAGGCCCACGCCACAGCAGCCGGCCCGGTCAGCACGAGGCCGGCCGGGCGCTCCGCCTCGCCGGCGGCCAGCCAGGCGCTGATGCGCCGCGCGGCCGCTTGAGCGCGAGCCACGCTGCGTGCCTCGCGTTCGGTATTACCGAACGCTGTTGTGTGATATAGAATCACCTAGGCAACGAAACCCGGCATTGCATAGCATGTCAAGGCTCGTTACCAGTTTCTTACCTAGCATTCGGTTCTACCGAACGGCATGCGGAGGGTCGGAGGCGTGACGCCTGTACAGCCGGGTGGTTCTGTGCGGCTTGGTGCAACGAAGCACAATGCGGGGACAGCGCAGGACGGGGCAGGTCCCCCGGACAATGGCAGCCCCGCAGGCGAGGATGATGTGGCGGGCCGGTATACGGTGCGCAGTGTCGCCCGCGCGATGCGACTGGTGCAGATCGTTGCCGACGGACCGGCCGAAGGGCAGAGCCTGAGCGACCTGGCCAGGGAACTCGGCTCGTCAAAGAGCACCACCCTGGCGCTGGCCCGGACGCTGACCGCGTTCGGGATGCTCCGAGGCGGCCGCCCCGGCCCCCGGTACACCCTCGGCACCGGCTTGATCAGGCTGGGCGATATCGCCCGCGGTCAGCTTCCGCTCGGTGACCTCAGCCGTCCGCTCCTCACCGAGCTGTCCGACCTGACCAAGATGACCGCCCGGCTCGCCATCTGCGACGACGGGTTCCCCGTCTTTATCGAGCGGGTCGACGGACCTGGCAGCGTCCGGTTCCACACCCCGCTCGGCCAGCGCGAGATGCCGCACGCCTCGGCAGCCGGCAAGGCGATCCTGGCGACGATGACCACCGGTCAGGTGCGCGACCTGTGTGCCCAGAACGGCCTACGACGACGGACCGGCCACACGATCACCGACCTGGCCTCCTTGCTGGAGAACCTTGCGCTGGTGCGCAGCAACGGCTTCGCCATCGACGATGAGGAGGACGCCGAAGGCATCTTCTGTCTCGGTGCGGCATTCTTCGGTCACGATGGCGCCGTCGCGGGCGCAGTCAGTGTCACCGGGATAAAAGGCGACTTGCCTGCCTGGCGCGTCAACGAACTCGGCCAGGCGGTCAGACGGGCCGCGGACCGGGTCAGCGAGATCCTGGGCGGCCCGCGCTACTCCGGCCGGCACCCAGCCGGAGCGGAGACCGCATGACTGGCACCAACCCCGGCGCCCGCACCACCAGCGCCACGCCCCGGATCGACGCCGACCGGGCGCTGACGGTAGTAAAGCCAGGGAACGTGGTCCTTTCCGCCCGCCCCGCACCGGTCGCGGCGCCGGGAGAAGCAACGATCCGCCCGGACCTGGTCGGGCTGTGCGGCACCGATCTGGAAATTATCAGCGGGCAAGTCGACCCGGCATTCGTCCGCTACCCGATCGTGCTCGGCCACGAGTGGACGGGCATCGTCACCGGCGATTCGCCGCTGGCCGGCTCCCGTGTCGTGGTGGAGGGCATCGTGGCCTGCGGCCACTGCGCGCGGTGCGTCCGCGGCGAGACCAACCTGTGCGAGACGTACGACGAGCTCGGCTTCACGCGCGACGGCGCGGCCGCTGGCCAGCTCGCCGTTCCCGCCATGCTGATGCATCCGATGGCTGCGGGCGTGGCCGCCGAGGACGCCGTGCTCACCGAGCCGGCGTCAGTCGTCTACCGGGGCCTGACGAAGGCTGGCGCCAGACCCGGTAACCGGGTACTCGTGATCGGTGACGGAACGATCGCGCTCCTCGCGGTCTACCTGCTCCGGCTCTGGTCACCGGCAGAGGTTGTGCTGCTCGGCCGGCGCGGCGCGCAGGCCGGGCTGGCCGCAGCCGCAGGCGCGGCCCGGTTCGAAACTTCACCGAACGCGGCCGGGGGCGGCTACGACCTCGTGGTCGAGGCCGCCGGCTCGGTAGCGGCGGCGGCCGTCGCGGTTGCCGGCGCCCGGCGCGGCGGCACCGTACTGCTGCTCGGCCTGCCGCCGCACGGCGAGACCGTCGCGCTGGCCGTCGATGACGTGGTCAACAACGACCTGGCGATCCTCGGCAGCTTCTCTTATACCGCCGCGGCCTGGCGCGATGTGGTCCGGCTCCTCAACTCGGGGCTGATCAAGCCGGGTTTCCTGGTCACCCACCGGTTCGCGCTGGCGGACTGGGAGCAGGCTATCGCCAGCCTGCGCGGTGCCGACGGACCGCGAGGCAAGGTGCTGCTGGAGATCGCCGCCGGCTGACGGCCGGCAACTGAGCAGGCAACGACCATTCGAGACCGAAGAGGCGTCCGATGAGCTTTACCAGCGTGAATCCGCACGACCCAAACGATGTCCTGGGCGAGTGGCAGCCGGCCGGACCGGCCGAGGCGCAGGCCGCAGTGGACCGCGCCGTCTCAGCGGCGGCTGGCTGGCGAGATACTCCGGGCGCGGTTCGCGCCAAGGCATTGTCCGATGCGGCGACCGCGCTCGAGCAGCGGTCTGCGGACATCACCAGCCTGGTCGTCCGGGAGGTTGGCAAGCCCGTATCGGAGGCCCGCGGCGAAGTCGCCCGCGGCGTGGCGATCTTGCGGTACTACGCTCAGGCCGCGCTGCTGCCAGACGGCGAGACCATCCCGGCGGCCGCACCGGACCAGCTGCTGATGGCCAGGCACGTTCCCGTCGGCGTGACTGCGCTGGTCACGCCGTGGAACTTCCCCGTCGCCATTCCGCTCTGGAAGGCCGCGCCAAGCCTCGCCTACGGCAATGCCACGATCCTCAAGCCGTCTAGCGCGGCGGCCGCCACCGCGCTGGCGCTGGCCGAGATCCTGGCTGCCGTCCTGCCCCCGGATGTCTTCCAGGTAGTTCTCGGCGGCGCGGCGGCGGCCGGCCCGCTGATCGACCACCCCGCGGTGGCGGCAGTCTCCTTTACCGGATCGTCCGGCGTCGGCCGTCAGATCAGCCGGCGAGCGGCCGAGCGTGGCTGCCGGGTACAGGCGGAGATGGGCGGCCAGAACCCTTCGGTCGTGCTCGCCGACGCCGACCTGGACCGCGCCGCGACCGCCATCGCCTATGCTGCCATGGGATACGCAGGCCAGAAGTGCACCGCCACCAGCCGCGTGATCGTGGCGGACGCGGTCTACCCGCAGTTCCGCGACCGCCTCGCGGCCGCGATCCAAGCGCTGCAGGTGCTCGACCCAAACGACGACAAGACGCTAGTAGGCCCGGTCATCGACGCCGGCTCGCGGGCATCGGCACTGGCCGCCGTGGCCGGCTCTGGCGGGCGGGTGATCACCGGGGGCGCGGCGCTGGACGCACCGGGGTATTACCTGGCGCCCACGCTGGTGGAGCTGGACCGGCCGGCGGGTCAGCTTGCGACCGAGGAGGTGTTCGCGCCGGTGGCGGCGCTGATCCGGGCCGGGTCGGCGGAGGAGGCAATTACCATCGCGAACGCCGTCCGGTACGGCCTGGTGGCCGCCGTCTTCACCAGCGATCTGGGCGGAGCGCTGCGCCTCACCCGGCAGCTGGAGGCCGGCATGATCCGGGTCAATGCGCCGACGTCCGGCGTCGACTTCCAGGCGCCGTTCGGCGGCGCCAAGGAATCCAGCTACGGCCCTCGGGAGCAAGGGATGGCGGCGCGATCCTTCTACACCGAGTCGCGCACAGTGCTCATCGTTCCCTGATCTAAGGGCGAGGCTGCGCTGACGAGCCTCCGGCGATCCTTGCGGCACTCCGGCTGGCTGGCCGAGTGCGCCTGGTGCCCTGCTCAGACTCCTGCTGGCACCGCGTCGGCGGCGTTCTTGATGAGCTGCGTGACGTCGTCCGGGTGGGAGACCATGGCGACATGACTGGACGGGATCTCGATGGTGACTGCGCCCATCCGGCTGGCGAACTGGCGCTCGGCATCGGGCGGGATGGCCTCATCGTTGCTGGCAACCAGGTACCAGGACGGCAGTGATCGCCAGGCCGGAACGCCCATCTCGGTGCCGAGAGCCGAGGCGGCCAGGGCCTGCTGGACGGCGTGCATGGCCTTGGCCTGGACCGGATCCACATCAGCGGCGAAGTGGTTCACGAAGTCGTCCTCCGACAGCCAGGTGAAGCCCTGCTTGTCGGTGACCATATGGGCCAGGGCCGGCGTCACTGGTCCCTGTGATAGCAGCGCGCCGAGCGATTCGCCCTGGTCGATGCCGAAGGCGGCGATGTAGACGAGGCCCGCGACATTCGGCGCGTCGGTGCCGAGGGCAGTCATGATCTGGCCGCCATAGGAATGGCCGGCGACGATGGTGGGGCCGTCCTGAGCTGCGAGGACCTCGCGCAACCGGGCGACGTCGTCAGCCAGCGAGGTCAGCGGGAACTGCGGAGCCATGACGTGGTAGCCCTCTGCCTGGAGGCGCTCGATGACACCGGTCCAGCTGGAGCCGTCCGCCCATGCGCCATGGACCAGGACGATGTTCGGCCGAGCACTCATCTGCGGGGTCCCTTCCTCGGGTGGCTGAGCCGGCAAGATAGGCCCTGCGGAGCTGATTAGGCGCCGCGGCGCCGACCCCGCTTCTTATCCCCGAGGAAGTCAGGAGATAACCCGGGCCCGCGTACGCGCGGCCGTGAGCATTCACCCGGATTATTCGCAACAAGGACATACCGGATCTGGTTCCCGGCCGGGTTACCCCCGGTGCGGGACGATGACCACCGGGCACGCCGTGTGCTGGATAACCTCGCTGCTCACCGAGCCCGTCACCAGCCGGGCGATGCCGCCGCCGCTGCGCGCGCCGAGGACCACCAGATCGGCGTCGTGTGAGGCGTCGACGAGTTCCTTGACCACGAAGCCACTCACCGCCCGGACGTTAACCGACGCTGGCCGGGCATCGCCCAGCCGACCGGCCACCCGCTGCGTCATCTCATCTGCGGCACGGCGCAACTGCTCCAGTACGGCCGTGTCGGCCGGGCCGACGACCGGTATCCCGCCCCAGTAGCTCTTGGGTACCTCGTGCACCGCCAGGACGGTGAGGGGTGCCTGCAATGCGCTTGCGTGCCGCATCGCCCAGTCAAGCGCGCGTTCGGAGTTCGGTGAGCCGTCCACGCCGACAACGATTCCAGCCATTGCTTGCTCCTCCCGCAGGCCGCCGTTCCCAACGCTAGCCAGCCGGCAGGCCGACCGCATGGAACCGGGAATCTGACGCTATCTTCCGCCCGGGTGAGGCCTGGCGTCGGGGGCTTAGTGATCGTGGCGGCCTCCCTGGCGCGGCGGCCGGGCGGGCGGGCTTGACTCTTCCGTTGCGTCAGTTGGTTGAGTACATGCCAGGTACGGGATAGGCACAGTGGCACGCCTGGCGCAGCGCCCGATCACTAGCTGCAGGACGTCGATTAGCCGAGCTCGCCCGGGCGCGAGGGAGGTCCTGCGGGTAGGGGTACTGGCAAGGACTCCCTGCCGCCCTGGGATCCCGTAACCATAAAGCGGCGAATGGTGAACGCCGGACCTGACCGTAGTGATCACGCGCTAATCAAGGGGACACCATGGAGGTACAGCCCAAGCCGCCCACCTCGAAGGGCCCGGCTGAGTGGTTCACCGGAGATGTCTGGATCGACGGCATCGTCAGGGGCGACGAACCGTCGCGCGTCCGCGTTAACGCGGTTCGCTTCGCGCCATCCGCGCGGACGGCGTGGCACTCCCACGCGGTCGGTCAGACCTTGTACGTCACCGAGGGGCGAGGACTCGTGCAGTCGCGCGGCGGCGAGCGCGTTGAGATCCACCCCGGCGACATCATCCATACGCCTGCTGATGAAGTGCACTGGCATGGTGCCGCACCGGGCCACTTCATGAGCCACCTGTCCATTACCGAAGCCCCCGCGCCCTCAGCTGCGCGGCCAGAAGCGGACTGGGGAGAGCACGTCACTGACGAGGAGTACAACGGCCGCTGACCACCGGCGACGGTTCAACCCCGGCAGCTTTGAAAAGGAGCTTTCACTGTGCAGAAACGCAGACTAGGAACCAGCGGCCTGGAGGTCTCGGCCATCGGGCTCGGCTGCATGGGCGTGAGCCAGAGCTACGGGCCGCCGCCCGGGGACACCCAGGAGATGATCTCGTTGCTGCGCTCCGCGGTGGAGCGCGGCATCACGTTCTTCGACACTGCCGAGGTTTACGGCCCGTTTGTCAACGAGGAACTGGTCGGCGAGGCTCTTGCTCCCTACCGTGGGCAGGTAGCGATTGCCACCAAGTTCGGCTTTGAGTTCGACGCGGCTGGCCGCCAGGTTGGGCTGTCCAGCCGGCCGGATCACATCAAGCTTGTTGCCGAGGCCTCGCTCAGGCGGCTCCAGGTCGACGCGATCGATCTGTTCTACCAGCACCGGGTCAATCCGGACGTGCCCATCGAAGACGTGGCCGGAGCCGTGAAGGACCTGATCCAGGACGGGAAGGTGCGGCACTTCGGGCTCTCCGAAGCAGCCCCGCTGACGATCCGCCGCGCACACGCGGTCCAGCCGGTCACGGCGGTTCAGAGCGAATACTCGCTGTGGTGGCGGCGCCCTGAAGAAGAAGTGCTCCCAACAGTTGAGGAGCTCGGCATCGGTTTCGTCCCCTACAGCCCGCTCGGCAAAGGCTTCCTGACCGGACAGATCAACCAGGACACGACGTTTGACAGCTCCGACATCCGCCTCACCATCCCCCGGTTCACCGCCGAGGCTCGGTCCGCGAACCAGGCTCTGGTCGAGCTGCTGCGCAGTATCGCTGCGCGGAAGCAAGCCACACCCGCCCAGATAGCTCTCGCCTGGCTACTCGCCCAGCGGCCGTGGATCGTTCCCATCCCCGGCACCCGACGGCTGGAGCGTCTCGACGAGAACATCGGAGCAGTCGAAGCCGCGCTAACGCCCGGCGATCTGCGTGAGATCGACGATGCCGCCTCGAAGATCACTGTGCAGGGAGCCCGTTACCCGGACCATCTGGAGCGCATGACCGGCCGTTGATAGTCCGGATTTGTCCTCCGGGCTGGGTCCGGCCGTTGATCGGTCGTTGGCTAGCGTCATTTCCGCGGCGTGACGCCGAAGACGATGCGGTAGTCGCAGCTGCCAGAGCACACGTAGACGCTGGTGGCGTCGTCGTAGAAATAGGAGTACGCGTATGGTTCAGCGCGCTTGAACACCCTGGCGTAGTCGACGGGCCATTTCGCCGGATTACATTTTGATCTTGCCGCCCACTGGCCGCGGCAGCAGTACTGGTCGGTACCGAACCGCGCGCAGGCGGATTCGCAGCCGACGACCTTGCCGCCGGCCTTGACCTGGAGCACTTTCGGGCAGTCGACCGGCTTGGTACACCCTGCCGGAATGCAGCCGCTAGCACTTACTTTCTTGGCTGCTTTGCCGTGGGTCACGTTGATGTACATCGGCAGATTCGACCCATCGACCATGCTGACGTCGTAGAAATCGAGGCCATGCCAGGCGTCGAGGTCGTATTCCGCGAGCGTGGCCGGGACCGTCCCCCAGCCAGCGCACTGCAGCATGCCTGCACAATCGCCGGTCTGGCAATGACCGCGGCCGTGGCGGAACACACAGCCGGTCCGCCCCCAGAATCGGCCGTTCCAGTGGTTGGGCACGATGATCGTCACGCTGTGCCCTGGTCGCAGCACCCAGCCGGTCGCCTTCAGCGGATGGGCCTTGTCCGGTGACGCTGCGACCCAGATGGTCTGGCTCACCTTGCTGACAAAGGTGACCTTACGCGCGCCCACGCCCGCTCTGGCGGCAGCTGCCGCGCCCGTTCGGTCCACCGGCACCGGCGGGCCCGGCGCAGCCACGGCCCACTGTGATGCCGCCAGCACCAAGGTCGCACCGGACACTGCTGCAACCCAAGCAAGCCGGGGGAATCGACTGCGCCGAAGTGGCATGCGTGTCTCCCATTTCCTGGTCGAGCCAGCACGGGCCCGGGACCCGGTGCGGCGGTCATGCGGGTCGCTGCGACTTGAGCGCGTAATCAAAGAACCGGTACGTGACGCCGTCTGCGGTCCACTCCGCGCGTAGCCGCGTTCGCCGCTCGAGGCGGCGCAGTGCCGACAGCAGTCGGCGGTTCACATCGCGGGCGTCGTTCCCTTCCATCACGCCTTCGACGTGCAGGCCGTCCCCGGCATCGGTGACGTGGCCCGCGACAACCTGCGTGAGTACCGGACGGATGGCGGTTAGGTTCTCCGAGCTGACATCGCCGCTCAGCCGGAACACGACCACCTCGCAAGTGTCCCACGCCGGCCTGATGCCCGGGCCCCGGTTAGCGAGCTGACGGTCTAAGTTGGCGGCCGGCCTACCGGTAACCCAGCCCGACTCGAGCAACAGCGGCGGGCCGTGGCCGACGGTCGAGTACGCGACCCGGCCCGCGGGCGTGGCGCAATACCTGATCGTCGGCATCACCTGTCCAGGCTGGCACTCGCGGCCAGCGCAGTGAAGGACAGGTCCGGCCGCCAGTGACGTGAGTCGCAGCAGTCTCAGCCGGACAGCCTCGATGGCGGCGGTCCAGGATCCGGCTGGACAAGATCGAGAACGCCATCGCCCGGGAAACAAGCACCAAGGTTGCGTTGTTCGCGTAGTATATAGCAGTTTGATCACTAGGCGTGTTGTATGTCCGGGTAATCGAGGCATGGAGGACAGATGCCGGCTGGCTCAGGCAGTGACGCGGTGCCGACCCGAGAAGTGGTTGCTAACCGGCCGACCGGCCGACCGGACCCAGCGCCGGAACGCCACGGCGGCGACAGCCGTTGGCGCAACCCGAACTGGCGGGTCCTTACCGCCCTCGGCGCCATAACTGCGGGGGTGGCGGCGGCAATCGCGTGCTCGTCGGGCGCCGGACTGGCTGCTTCAGCAACCTCGCCTGCACGAGCGAACGAGGCCCACGCAGGCGCGCCGCGCGGCCAGGCAGTCACTGCCGCCGTCCTCGCTGTCATCGCGTCGGCCAGCTCGTCGTCAGCCCCTAGCCCCTCGCCGTCGGCTTCCTCAGTCGCTCCGTCGCCCTCAGCTACCCCGACCGCCACGCCTACTCCCTCGACTACGCCAAGCGCCACCACGTCCCCGTCTCGGTCGGCTGCGCCTTCGCCTACTCCGTCGGTGACACGGACCGCAACCCCGGCGCCGACCAAGCGCGCCAGGCCGCCGCACAGCCCGCACCGGCCTACTCCTACGACGACGTCGGGTCCGCCGGCGACGCCGACGGTTCAAGCCCAGGTACCCGCGCCGACGCGGGCCGCGCGGCCGCATGCGCGGGCCACTTCTGCCAGCGAACCGACGACCGAGCCGTCAGCTAACCCGTCGGCCGCCAGCGCGTCCCAGCTGGCAGATCCACCGCACGACACTGCCAGCACTGTGCACGTCAGCGGGCGTACGGGTGCCCCGGTTGCCGCCTTTGCCATCGCGCTTGCCGCGCTCGGCACGCTGGCTGGCTGCTCGTTCGCGGTAGCCCGCCGCCAGCGCGCTTATCCGCGGCGGGTGCCGAAACATTCGCGCCGGGCCGCCGGGCGAAGCTTGCATAGGTCAACCAGGAGGTAGTCACCGGGCTGAAACGCGGCGCCAGCATGTGCGGCCGCGGAACCTGTGTTAGCTGGTTCGCAATGGCTGGAGTGAGCCCGCTGCCTGGCTGGACTCGATGCTCGCAGGCCTGGCATGATCGGGCCCTGCGCGCGAAGGATCACCTGGTCCTCGCCGCCGGTGCCGTTGCCGCCGATGCCGGCGAGTGGTGGCGGTACTCCCCCGGATGAGGAGTGAGCACATGACGAGGTCCGCGCGAAGCACCCGCCTCCGATCCGGGCCGAGTGTGATCGCCGGCGTCGCTTGCGCCGCGCTTGTCTGCGGAATCGCATCGAGTGCCATGGCGACCGCCGCTAGCAGGCCGACCCCAACCGGCTCCGGCTCCGCGCACGTCGCGCGGGACTGGCCGGCCTACCTGAACGGGCCGCTGCACACCTCGTACAGCCCTTCGCAAACCGCGGTTACGCCTGCCACGGCTCGGAATCTCGTACAGGCGTGGCACTTCGCGCCGAACGTGGACTTCCTGGCTAGCCCGACGGTCGCTGACGGGGCTGTTTTTATTGGCTCCGACCAGGGCGAGTTCTACAAGCTCAAGGAGGCCACCGGGGCGGTTATGGACAAGCGGTTCATCGGCCATGTGCCCGCCAAGACATGCGGCGCGCGCGGAACCGTGGCAACTGCCACCGTCGCGACCGACCCTCGTAATCATCGGCTCGCTGTCTACGTGGCTGGCGCGGACGGCTATCTTTACGCGCTGAACGCGTCGAATCTGGCACTGAAGTGGAAGGCCGTTATCGGCCTGCCGTCCGCTACAGTCAGCGACTACTTCGACTGGTCTTCCCCCACAGTCGCCAACGGCAAGATCTACATAGGCGTGTCATCGGAATGCGACAACCCGCTGGTCCGTGGCGGCGTGATCGCCTTCAACCAGGCATCCGGCAAGAAGCTCGCCGAGCTTTACACCGTGCTCAGCGGTGACGTCGGTGGCTCGGTCTGGTCGAGCGTCGCGGTGGCGCCAGCCGGTGACGTCTTTGTGAGCACGGGCAACGGCCCGGTCACCAACCAGCTGCTCGACTACTCCGAATCGATACTGAAACTGGCTCCCACGACGCTCAAGGTGCTTGGTCGTTTCCAGGTCCCCGCGGCACAAGTGGGGAACGACAGTGACTTCGGCGCGTCACCCGTCATATTCGGCAAGTACGTCGGCGCCTGCAACAAGGACGGCATCTTCTACCTGCTGAATCAGTCGAATATGAAGGTGCGCTGGGAGCGGGCAATCGGCGTTGCGTCCAACAAGACCACCGGCCAGTGCATAGCAACCCCTGCCTACAACGGCAAGTTCCTGTACTTCGGCGGAAACCAGATCACGATCAAGGGAGTGACCTATCCGGGCTCGGTTCAGGAGCGCAACGCTAGTGATGGCAACCTCCTGTGGGAGACTGCACTGCCCGGTGGCATCACTGGCAGCCCCACCTTGGACGGTGGTGGCGTCCTCGCCGTCCCGACCTATTATGCCGGCTCGCCGACGACATCGAACTACGTCTACCTCTTCAAGGCCGCCTCCGGGGGCATCCTGCGCACCCTCGTCCAGGGCACGGATTTCGCGCAGTGCGTGTATGCCGACAACTGGCTCTTCTCAGCAAACAGCGACGGCGTCTACGCCTGGCGCCTGAAGTAGGCAGGCAACAATGGTCGCGCACGATCGCTGCCTGTATCGCGCCGCCCCAGCGTCGTAAGGCATCTCAACATAGACGCGGTCCCAGCTGACCCCACCCCCGAGACAGGGTGAGGTCAGGGCGAGTTGCCCTGGTCCGGCCTACGGGCACTCAACAGGTGTCGCTGGCAGCTTCCCCCACTCTGCCCATGAGCCGTCATAGACCGCGACGTGCTTGAAGCCGAGGAGATAGGTCAAGGCGAACCAGGCAGTGCAGGCGCGACCGCCGATGGTGCAGTACGTAATCAGTTCGCCGTCGCGAGACGGGCCGAGTGGCAAGAACAGCTCGCGCAGGTCAGCGGCACTCCGGAACGACCCGCACTCATCGAGGAGGCTTTCGATCGGCAAATGCACGGCCGAAGGAATGTGACCCGCGCGGCCGCCGGGTTCGGAGCCACCGGATGGCCAGAATCGCTCGCCGCGGTACTCCGCCTCTGTGCGAACGTCGACGATGGTGGACGCGGGGTCGCCGATCGCAGCCTCAACCGTCGGTTGGTCGGCCCGGATCCGGTTGTCCCGACCCGGGAGGGAGTATCGGGTAGCGGCGGGGCTGGCTGCGGCCGTGGTCCAGGGCAGACCCTCGTCCTGCCACCTGACTCGCGCGCAATCGAGGATACGGACGTCAGCGTGACCATAGAGCTTCAGCAGCCACAGGCCCATCGCGGGGGCGTAGCCGCACACCACCACAGTCGAGTCCCGGCCGATACCGGAGCGGGCGAATAGGTCTTCGATCGCCTTGTCCTCGGCGAGCTGGTAATTGCTGTCCTTCAGGTCTGTATAGACGTTCCACAGCACGGCGCCCTCAATATGCCCGTCGTCGTAGGCTGTGCGGCTCACGTCGACTTCCACTAGGCACAGCGCGGGGTCGCCAAGGTGCGCCGCAAGCCACTGCGCGGTGACCAGAACGTCGCCCCTGCGATATTTGTCATACTTGGTCGTGGTGTCTTGCGCGATCATCTTGACGCTCCCGAGATTCTGGGCTACTCCACCTTGATCCAGCCGAGGAGGTCCTCCTGCCCGACCGATGCCAGGAGATCGGGATGGTCAGTTCGCATGTGGCCGCGGATCGCTTCGATCACCTCATCGTCGGTCTGCCCTCGGGCCACGAACCCGCACTCGCACTGGATGATTCTGGCCATCTCTTCCTCCTCCTGGTGGTATACGCCCACGTTATTGGCACAATGTTGGCGTGACCTTGGTGCCAGCTGCTACGAGAGTCCAGCTGTGCGGCCCGACAGTCATCGAAAGGCACGGCGAGCGCATCGACAGCCGCCTGCCGGGGCGCCAAGCCAGGCTCCTGTTCGCTTACCTGGTCCTCAACCGGAACCGACTCGTCGGCCGCGACGAGCTAGCCGAGGCCATCTGGCCGCGTCAGGCTCCGGCGGCGGCCGAGACCGGGCTCAACGCACTGATCTCCAAGCTGCGCAAGATCCTCGGGCCGGAAATCATCGATGGCCGGACGGCGCTGCACTTGCAGCTCGGACCGGACGCCCGCGTCGATCTCGAGGCCGCGACCGAGGCCGCGCATCGCGCCGAGTCACAAGTCGCGCTCGGTCATTGGAAACAAGCCTGGGGCCCGTCTCTCGTCGCAATGTTCATCGCGGAACGCGAGTTCCTGCCCGGAGAAGACGCGCCCTGGATCAGCGAGCAGCGCCACCACCTAGCAGACATCCGGCTCAGGGCCGTTGAGTCTTACGCTGTCGCAGCACTAGGGATCGGCGGGACCGAACTGCCAGCGGCAGTGCGGGCCGGCCGCCAGCTGGTCACACTGGCACCGCTCCGAGAGAGCGGCTATCAAGTGCTCATGCGCGCCTTCGCCGCCCAGGGCAATGTCGGGGAAGCGCTCCGCGTGCACGCCAGCCTGTGCCGGGTTCTTCGCGACGAACTCGGAATCTCCCCATGCGCCGCCACACAGGCCGTCTACGAGCAATTGCTCCATGCCTGACCTCCCAGGCGACCGCGCGATGAGGGATGGGTTCAATCCTCTTCGGCCCCGCCGCTGGCCGCCATGGCCAGGCCGATAAGCGCGTATGCGGTGCTCGTCCTCACCTGGGCGCGCCTGGCCAGCTCGAACGATTCCGCGAAGCGGCTCTCGCTTGCGCTCGGCGAGCCAGCCAGGGTGAACTCACCGGACTCACATCACTGCCAGCTGGCCGCCGTCGATCACGAGGCCAGTCCCATGCACGAACGAGGCATCCTCGGATGCCAAGAAGGCGTAAGCAGCAGCTACTTCCTCGGGCTGCCCAACCCTGCCGAGCGGGATTCGCTGCCGCGCGTAGTCCTCTTCGAATGCATCGCCGAGCCCAGCCGCGATGGCCGCGTTCAGCGGGCTGCGGATGTAACCGGGACACAGCGCGTTCACCCGGATCCCGCGCCGCCCAAGCTCCACCGCCATGGTCTTGGTCAGCAGCAAGACCCCGCCCTTGGAGGCGTTGTAGTGGGCATAGTCCTTCTCGCCAGCGATCCCGTTGGTGGAGGACATGTTGATGATCACACCGCCGGAGCCGCGCAGGACCATTTTGTTGCTGACCGCCTGGGCGACCAGGAACATGCCGCGCAGGTTGACGGCAAGAATCCGATCCCAGTCGGCCGCGGTGATCGTCAGGAACGGCTCACGCTGCGCTGTGCCCGCGTTGTTGGCGAGGACGTCGATGCCGTGGAGCGCTGCATCGGCCGCGTCGACCATCCTGGCTACGTTCCCCTCGTCGCTGACGTCGCATGCCAGGCCGGCCACATCACCGCCGTGCTCGCGCAGGCCAGTCACTGCGGCCGCCACCTCGGACGGGCCCAGTCCGACCAGGAAGACACGGGATCCCTCCTCGAGGAACCTGCGCGCGGTGGCTAGCCCGATTCCGCTGCTGCCACCGCAGACTAGAACTCCCTTGCCGGCCAGTCCGCGCATGCTTTCTCCTGTGTCATCGCCCTGACCGCCGAGACGTCCGGTGCGGCGCGCATTACCTGAATCACTCGCGGAGCGTCCAGATGGTCGTGCGCTTGATATCGCTCCCTTCCAGCACAAGCAAATCGGGAACGTCGTAGGTCGCTAGCGCGATTAGCCGGTCGCGCGGCAGGTATGTCCGGCCGAAGTCGCCGACCAGGATGGCGGCCCCGCGGCCGCGGGCTTGCTCGAGGAACTCCGTTACCCTGCCTGCCAGATCGCGCTCGTAGAATGCGTCCGCGACCAGCACGAGATCTGCCTGGGCCGCGCGCTGGCCGTCGTGGTTGAGGATATCGGTGCAGACACCGCTGACCGTGACCTTGTTTGCGCGAGCGTTCACCGCGATGGCCGCGGCAGCCAGCGGGTCGATGTCGTAGGCGGTCACAGCTGCTGCCCCTGCCTTCGCTGCGGCGATCGCCACCAGGCCCGATCCGGATGCGATGTCGATGACGCGCCGACCACGGACAACCTCCGGGTAGTCAAGAAGGTAGCGCGCCAGCGCACGGCCGCCAGCCCAGGCAAATGCCCAGAATGGCGGATCCAGACCGCTCCGCCCGGTCGCCAGCTCCGTGCCCTCCCACAGCCCGATCGGCTCGCTGGCCTGATGGATCTGGATCTCGGGAACCAGCGGCACCGAGCTGAGCCGGGTGTTCGCCCGGACAATCTCCAGCAGCGAGCGTTCTGGCTGTCCCCTGAGCTCCGGCGCCATATCAGGCGCGGTTAGCCGGGCGCTGCAGCGCCCCCGGGCCCCAGCTCGGCAGGAAGGGCGGCAGGTCGGTGAGTTCCCGATCCTCGGGCAGCGACGACTCTCCGTCGTCGTCATCCCAGCGGCGCCGGTACTGGTCGGGAATGTCACCCCAGCCCCAGCATGGCAGCGGCTTGGCCGGCCGGATGCCCAGGGTGTCGAGCGGGTCAACGCGCTGCGCACCGACAGTGCACAGGTGCGCCCAGTAGTCGCCCAGGTCGAACACGTACAGGAACTGCTCACCAGGCCGCAGCCGCGACATCTTCACTCGCCGGATGTCCTCGGTGACCTGCTCACCGATCTCCCACTCAGGGTCGGGGATCCATAGCCGAGTGCCGTCGGCGAGAGTGAACTCCTGCAGGTGCGAGCGGTCCCAGCGGGCGAAGGCGTCGTCAATGGCGTCGGCGAGCATTTGGAAGGAGTGACTGCGCGCCGCTACGAAGATCCGCCCCGGGCGCGGCCAGTAAGGCTCCCCGTGGCCCTCGATCAGGTCCACCCGGATAGATAGCCATGTCCTTGCCACTTCAGTCCGATCCGGTTTAGTCAGTTATGTGAGGAGTTGGTTCCACATCCGCAGCCGAATCTGGCTGCGCATCTCAACCCGCAATCGTGCCACCGCGGGAGCGGCGGCCGACGATGAGCCATCTAACAGCACGCTCTACGCCGGCGCATGGCATCCGCGCGGCAATGCCCGGCAAGCTTGAGGTGCGCAGAACTGGTTCTTCTGGCTGTGTCTGGCCGGGTCAGCGAGATGATCAGGCGTCGTATCCCATGATGGCTTTGGTCTCAAGGTATTCGTCGAAGCCCAGCGCGCCCCATTCGCGGCCGTTGCCCGACCGGCGGTAGCCCCCGAATGGCGCGTTGAAGTCGGGGCCCGCACCGTTGAGGTGAATGTTGCCGGTCCGGATGCGCCGCGCCATCGACTTGGCCCGCTCGCTGTCGCCGGAGATGTAGCCGGACAGGCCGTAGAGGCTGTCGTTGGCGATGCGCACTGCGTCATCGTCATCCTCATAGCCGATCAGCACGAGAACCGGTCCGAAGATCTCCTCACGGGCGATCGTCATGTCGTTGGACACATGCGAGAACACGGTCGGCCGGACGTAGTAACCAGTTTCGAGGCCATCGGGCTTGCCGGGCCCGCCGACCTCAAGCTTGGCGCCCTCGCCGATCCCCTTCTCGATCAGCTGCTGGATTCGGCTGTACTGGGTAGCCGACACCACCGGGCCGATCCTGCTGGTCGCCTCTCGGGGGTCACCGACCACGATGGCGCTCGCTGCCGCCGACGCGATCGCGGCGGCTTCGTCCATGCGACCGGCCGGGACGAGCATGCGGGTGGGAGCGTTGCAGGACTGGCCCGAGTTCGTGCACATGCTGGCCATGTCGCGTGAGACGACTGCCTCGAAGTCGGCATCGTCCAGGATGATGTTGGCGGACTTGCCTCCGAGCTCCTGGGCAACGCGCTTGACCGTTGGCGCGGCGGCCCGGGCGACCTCGATGCCAGCCCGAGTAGACCCGGTGAACGACAGCATGTCGATGTCGGGGTGGGCGGAGAGGCAGGCGCCAACGGTGATGCCATCGCCGTTGACCAGGTTGAACACCCCTGCAGGTACCCCCGCCTCGTCGAGGATCTCCGCGAAAAGGATGGCGTTCAACGGCGCTACCTCCGACGGCTTGAGCACCATCGTGCAGCCCGTGGCGAGAGCCGGAGCGACCTTGCAGGCGATCTGGTTGAGGGGCCAGTTCCAGGGTGTGATCATTCCGCAGACCCCGACTGGCTCACGCACGAGCAGGGTGCGGCCCATCGGGCGCTCGAACTCAAAGTCGGCGAGCACAGCGCGTGCGGTGCCGATGTGCGCCAGGCCTGCTACGGCTTGCGCCGCCCTGGCCAGCGAGAGAGGCGCGCCCATTTCCTGGCTGATGATGTCGGCTAGCTCCTCAAGGCGCCTGGAGTAGACGGCGATGATGCTGTCGAACAAGGCAAGGCGCTCGTCCCTGCTGGTGAGGGAGAACGTCTCGAACGCCTTCCTGGCAGCGGCAACGGCGGCGTCGACATCCCGTTCCGAGCCCATGGCGATGGACGTGATGGACTGCTCTGTGGCCGGGTTGATAACGTCCATTGTTTCGCTGGTGAGCGGGGCGACCCACGTGCCGCCGATATAGAACTGCCGGGCGTGCTCCACGGATTTCCTCCTTGCGACACCGTGCGTACCGGGTCTTGGTCCAGCGCTGGCGGGTGCACGAGCCGTTAAGGCTGAACACCCGGGCGAGACGGAGTCCACCATCCCGCGATGCACAGTCAACATACGAAACCGACATCGATCGGTAAAGTGCCGGGATCCGATTAGCTGGAACCGGCCCCGATCATGGAACATCGAGCCGAACGGCGGGCCATCGTCGCTCTGGCCCGCCTCGGCAACGCCTGGCATATCGCGGGGCTGATCAGTGTGTCGAAGTCGACCCGCGGCCTGGCTCAGATGGTGATGGCAACCTTTCCGCGCACCTTCCCAGTTTCGAGGTGCCGCATGGCGTCCGGTACCTGGTCCAGCGGGTAGGTCCTGTCGATGCCCGGCGTTACCTTGCCCGCCTCGATGAGCTCGGTGAGCCGCTCGAGGTCACTGGAGCGCTGTTTGCACATGACACCGGTCAGCCGCTGGCGCACGAAAAGCGACTGGGCCATCGCCTGTAGCTGCCGATCCATGCCTCCGGTCCAGACGCCCCCTTCCTCGCCACCGACCATGACGGCCGCGCCGGCGGGCGTGAGCGCGCGACGCAGGCGTGACACGGCGGGATTCCCAGCGATGTCGAGGATCAGGTCGTAGCGGTGCACGCCGTCGGCGAAGTCATCCCTGGTGTAGTCGATTACGTGGTCGGCGCCGAGGGATCGGACCAGGTCGAGTTTGGCCGTGCTGCACACGCCGGTGACCTCCGCCCCGAAGGCCTTGGCCAGCTGGACGGCGTAACTGCCGACACCGCCGGAGGCACCGATGACAAGCACTTTGTCCCCTTGCTTGACCCGGCCGACATCAGTCAGGGCCTGCAGGGCGGTGACCGCGGACACCGGAACTACCGCGGCCTGCTCCAGGGTGGCGTTCCCCGGCTTGCGGGCGAGCTTGTCCTCTCGGGCCACGGCGTACTCGGCGAATGAGCCCTTGCCGAACCCGAACACCTCGTCACCTGCGGAGAACCTGGTCACTGCCGAGCCGATGGCCACGACCGTGCCCGCGACGTCGAGCCCGACTACCGGGTTCTTCGGTCTGCGGAGTCCGGCGACGAGGCGAAGCAGGTATGGCCGACCGGTCATCAGATGCCAGGTGCCTCGATCCAGGCCCGCTGCATGCACCTGCAAGAGCACTTCGTTGTCGGCGATCTCAGGTGTCTTAATCTGCGCTAGCCGCAGGACGTCGGCAGAGCCATAAGTGTCCCGCACGATTGCCTGCATCGTGCTGCCCGCCGCCGGCGGACTGGCCGCATCGCCGACCGTCGCCGTCTGCTGCCGTTCAGGTCTCACGTTCGCTTCCTCTCGATCCGGTGGTACCCGGTTGTCCACCGTACTTAGTACGATTCCTTGTGCTGGACGCTACAGTACTAAGTACGAGATAGCTATAGATCGGGAGCGGCGATGTCGAAACGAGTGAGCGAGAGTCCCGGGGACCGCGCCCCGCTCAGCCGGGAGCGAGTGCTGCGCGGCGCGGTCTCGGTGGCTGACGCGTCCGGAATCGGATCGCTGACGATGCGTTCGCTCGCCCGGGAACTCGGCGTCAAACCGATGTCGCTTTACTACTACGTCGCAAATAAGGACGAGATTCTCGACGGCATTGTCGATGTCGTCTTCGGCGAGATCGAGTTGCCGTCGTCCGACGGCAATTGGCGATCAGAGATGCGACGGCGAGCGATTTCAGCCCGGAGTGTGCTGAGGCGCCATCCTTGGGCGATCGGGCTCATGGAGTCGCGAGCCAGCCCCGGCCCTGCGACGCTGCGGCACCACGACGCGACTATCGGGACCCTGCGCGGGGCGGGCTTCTCGGTGCAGATGACCGCACATGCGTACGCCCTGATCGACAGCTACGTATACGGATTCGCGCTTCAGGAGGCCGCGCTGCCCTTCATGGGGCCGGAGACCGTTGCCGAAGTCGCAGAGCCGATCGCTCGGCGGATGCCTGCCGACACGTACCCGCACTTTGCCGAGATGGTGACCGAGCTCATCATGACGCCGGGCTACGACTTCGGCAACGAGTTCGAGTTCGGGCTTGCCGTGATCCTCGACGCCCTCACCAGATCGATTCCCGACAACGGCAGCCAACCCCATGCCTGACCGCCGGATCGCGTAGAACAGCTGATTATTCACCGAGGCCGCATGCCGTAGCGTCGGCGCCAGGCCAGGTGCCAGTTCGGCTTGCTCTCGCCGGATTCCTGCTCGGAGCCTGGCGTGGACGACGCGCACCTGCTGTCATCGCCGCGACCGGCGAGAGTTCCTGCGCGCGAGCGGGCCAGTCATCCGCTGGCGGGCGCGGCGACGTACCAGCGACGGCCGATCCTGACGCAAGGAACGAGCGAGTAAGCATTGGTGCTGCTCTGTGCAGTGGAGAAGGTTTCGCTCCATAGAACCGGGAATGTCTTGCCCGTGTCGAAGATAGCGGCGGGGTCTGTGTTCGAGACGCACTCTGGTGTGGCACCAGGCTGGCAGAAGATACCGGTCGACCCGACAAGCGCCCTGGCCCCGTCTGTTACGACGTAGCCGAGCGCGAAGTTCTTGTAGACCGCCCCGTTCGTGGCATTCGAGGGGCTTGCACGCTGCTGGCACTGGCTCTGGAAACTGGGTTCGAAGTAGGGACAAGCGTGAGACAGCTTGCCGGAATTGAGCCCATCCGCGAGGCCCTGGGTCGCCGCACCAGGAGAGCCGTGTCCAGCGGCCTTCGGCGAGGGCGGCACGATCGACACGCCGCGGCCGATAGTCGTCTTCCAGCCCAGGCCAGGCTGGCTTCCGCCACCGGTGCTGGTCGCGCCAGCGGTATTGTCGCTGGAGGCCGGCGTGCTCGGGCTAACTGCTGCCTTCGAAAGGCTCGCCGCGGAGGTCGATGGCCCAGACGCCGCGCATCCCGCGAGCAGTGAAGCCAGGCAGCCGAGGACAGCGGGGACGAAGGGCAGCCTCGCCGGGCGGCGTATGGCCGCGTCAGCGGGCAATTGAGCATTATTCATCAGCCTATGATGCATTATTGTCGCCCACGTTTGTGCGGCGGGCGCGAACTTCCTAAAGTTCTCAACGGCGTTCTGTTGGCGTTGGTCGCTGGCGGCCAGCCGCGGCCATTGCCGACCCCGTACCACGGCCTTCTCATGAGCGCCCTGTCGAACGCCAGCCGCCAGCGCTCGCGCAGGACGAGACACGGCATCCGCGCATCTTGAATGCAGAGTGCGGGTCGCACGGAATCGACGACCATGTCACGGTCGATCACGAACTCGTTGCCGTCGAGCCTCCTGAGGTAATTGCGATTTCTTCCATCCTCCGCGCGAATTCCTTCAGCGCGACGGCAATTTCGTCGGGCGCATCGGTGGGCAGTTTGGCCATCGCATAGTTGAACACGTCCCAGTAGAGCCGCTCGAATTGATTGGTTTTCGTCAGATCGACGCCGTACTCGACGGCGGGTCGCACCGCGTTGATCGCCGCGCCGCCTAGGCCTCCGATGAGCGCGAACCACCCGATGACTGCGGCGGCGGTTCCGTGAACGTGACCAAGCAGGCTCCCGCCGGCGCCGGCGGCAACTACCGGAATCACTGCACCGGCGTAGCGGAACATGTTCCACTGCGATCGGGCGCTGGCGGCACTTGTCCTCCGCTGCCAGACACGATCCATGTAGGTCCAGCACTGCAGGCCGAGGTTCGCCCGGTACTCGACATTGTCCGCGCTAGTCAGTGCTCGGGATAAGCGCGCCTCAAACTCTTCACGAGTTGGCGGTGTCGTCACTCCTGAAGTCTGGCTCTTGCCCATTCTGAAGTCCCATGCACCGGCGGTCCCGACAGATCCTGCCGGCACCTAACCCGGTGTCGCCCGGAGGTACAGTCGCGGACCATTTCCGCACCAGCATCTCACGAAGCCTGCATAGATCCCGTCAATCCAGGCCGCCACACATAGCTTGCCGGTAGCGGCCCGCACTGGGCCCATCCCGTGATTGCGGTTATCGTCGCCACATGCGGCACGTGCGCGCAGTGCTGATCGACATCGATGGCGTGCTGACAGTGTCCTGGGAGCCCATCAGCGGCGCGGTCGCGGCCCTGCAGTGGCTGCGCACCGCCGGGATCCCGCTGGCCCTGGTCACGAACACGACCTCCCGCACCCGGGCGTCGATCGCGGCGGCACTGGCGGCCGCCGGATTCCCGGTCACCGCGACCGACATTCTCACCGCCCCCGTCATCGCCGCCGCCTACCTCCGTGCCCGCTATCCCGCTGCCCGGTGCCTGCTGCTCAACAGCGGCGACATCAGCCAAGACTTGCCCGGAATCACCATCGCCGGCCCCGGCGACCCCGCCGTCGACGTCGTGCTGATCGGCGGCGCGGGACCGGAGTTCAGCTACCAGGCACTCAACCGGGCCTTCGGTCACCTGCAGGCGGGCGCCCGGCTGGTCGCCATGAGCCGCGGCATGTACTGGCGCACGAGCGACGGCCTGCAACTTGATAGCGGGGCGTTCGTCGCCGGCCTGGAGCACGCGGCCGGGACAGCAGCGGAAGTGGTCGGCAAGCCGGCCGAGGCGTTCTTTCGCGCTGCACTCGCACACCTCGGCACCGACGCCCAGCATGCCCTGATGATCGGCGACGACATCGACAACGATGTCCTGGCCGCTCAGCGCTGCGGACTCACCGGAGTGCTGGTCAAGACCGGGAAATACCAAGCCCGCACCCACTACGGCGCCTCCCTGGCGCCCGATCACGTCCTCGACTCGATAGCCGACCTGCCGCCGTTGCTCGAGCAGATCCGCTGAACACCGCTGTCGGCTAGGTTAGGCCATGCGCGCGACCGGCGGCATGAGCGCGCATCACGGTGGCCTGGTGCTCATGAATAATCATGCAGCCCGACTCCCTCGGGCAGGTCTCGAGGGATCAGCCTCGAACGGGCGGTTTAGGAGCGCAAACAGCCGCTTAATAGAAGAATCGACGTAGGCGATGCGGCTTCGATCAGCCGCTCCATGGGCGCGCCAAATAAGGATGACTTGGCCCCGTTCGTCCTGCCGTGCCACCGCACAGTTTCCCTGGGACAACGGACCCGGCGGTCATGCCGACGCCGGCGCAGCCGGTTATGGGCTCAGCCGGATCGGGGTACGAGCCGGATGACCGGCAGCACGCGGTCAGTCTTCTGCTCATACTGCGCGAAGCGGGGCGCGGTGGTGGTGATCTGCCGCCAGGCCTCCTCACGCTCGGGCCCGTGGAGCTGTTCGGCAGTTACGGGGATCGTGCGGCCGTCCACCTCAACCTGGACTTCGTCGGGATGCGCGGCGATGTTGTGATACCACGCTGGATTCCTTGCCGCGCCGGCGGCTGAGGCGACGATCAGCCAGCTGCCCTCGTGACCGGGAAACCAGCCGACCGGGTTGGTCCGCTTCGCCCCGCTCTTGGCGCCGACGGTCGTCAGGACCAGGGCGTTGAAGCCCATCATCTTGCCACCCTTGCGGCGAAGCCGACGGGACATGACCTTGTTCATCCACCGGAAGAAAGGCCCCGATGGCTGGCGGGCGCCACGGGTTCCGGCAGGTGTATCGAAGCTCATCTGACCTCCTGATCGACACGTAACGCGGGGCGATTCGCGCCCCGGCGCGTCAGGTACTAGGCAGCACCGGGGTGGTGCCCGGCAGCAGCGTGGACGGTGCGCCGGATGACGAGTTCGCGGTCGTGGCTCATCGGGCTGCCGTCCAGGTTCCAGCTCCAGGAGATGGTCGGCGTGATCCGCATATAAGGAGCTGGCCCGAACTGGCCCTGACGCTCGACAAGCTCGGCGGTGCCGTAGATCCGCAGGTAACGGGGGGTCCAGGGCTGGACGGATACCAGGTCGTCGATGACGATCGCCACTTTGGCGTTCCCGGCCTGCACGTTGCGGTATTTCCGGGTCTTCACCGGGTCCATGCCGCCTACGTAGAGGTGCGTCCCGTCGTACTCGTATCCGACCGGCGACACGTCGGGCTGGCCGTCGGGAGAAACGGTAGCGATACGAGCCAGCCGCTGCGAGCGCAGGTAGGCCAACTCTTCGTCCGTGAAAGCCATCCCGGCGTCCTTCCTGTGGCGACTGCCTGACCGTAGTTAATTACCGCCATTTACTATATGCGCTGTTGACTATACTCGTCGTGTACAGTAGCGCCGTGGACGAGAACGCGCAACTAACGGCGGCCACCGTGGTCGATGCCGCGCTGTCGCCCAGCCTGGGTCGGCCTCGCGACGACGCCGAGCAGCTCATCGAGCTCTCCCGCCTCGTGCAGGAGATTCACGCCCGCACCTCGCAACGTCACGGCCTGCCTCCCGTGCAGGCCAAACTCCTGTGCGTCCTGGCGTCCGGCCCCAGGGGAATGGCCGAGCTGGCCCAGTGCTTCGGCGTCGAGAAGGCCGCGCTCACCGGCCTGGTGGACCGAGCGGAACGGCGCGGCTCTGTCAGCCGGTCGCCCGTACCAGGTGACCGCCGTGCGCTGCGCGTGACGCTCACCAGCTCCGGCCGCCAGGCAGCAGCCGCTTTTCACGCAGATGCCTCCGCGGAACTCAACCAGCTGCTCTCGCCGCTTGCACCCGGTGACCGACAAGATTTCCGGACTGCCCTCGCCAAGATCATCGCAACGCGCTCAGACCTCCCCGCCCCGACTTAGGCGGGCGCCGACCTACGCCGGGCGGATTCCAGCCATCATCAACACGGTGATGGAAGTCACGGGTAGCCCAGGCCAGCGGGTGAATCGCTCTGGAGGCGGCTGGCCGTCTTGTGACCGGTTTCTGCTACGTCTCGGTTAACTCATGATGAACCCACGCATGGCAGAGTCCAGGTCAGCCGAACGCCTCAAGGGCGTAATAGGCGTCATCGATGTTCGCGAACTGCTCGGGATCCAGGTCATCCAGGGAGTCTTGGCGTGCCCGGCGGTCAGCCGGGTCCTGCACATCCAGCATGTCAAGCGCGCCCCAATCCAACGAGCACAAACGCCCGACGGGCGGCATGGCGCGCGTTCGATTGTGCGCTGATCCGCAGGTGCCCGCAGTTCTGGCGCCCGCGGAGCAACCACGCCATGCGGCATGAGGGGATGCTGCGTCGACGACGTGTGGCTCTGAGATCGCGGGTCGGGCCGGGTCACGGTGGCGGACACGGAACTCGGCTTGCTCTTGTACGGTCTGACCGGCGGACGGTAGAACCTGTATATGCGCAAGCTGGAAGCAGCGGCAGAGCAGACTGCCCATGTGCTGCCCGAGGTCGTCTGGTCCCTGCTCAGCGACGTCATGGTGTACCCGCGGTGGGGACCATGGCGCAAGGCCGGCTACCGGAGCGAGGGCGACGCGGCCGCGAACGGCAAGGGCGCCGTCTACTGGCTGGAGGGGTCAAAGCGGTACGGGTTCCGGTACCCCGTCTCGGTTGAGGAAATCCTCGACGTCGAGCCTGGCAAGCGGCTGGCCTACACCGTCCTGCGCGGCATCCCGGTGCGCAATTACCGGGCCGAGGTCACGCTGACCCCGTCACCCGACGGCACCCTCATCCGCTGGGGCGCATCGTGGGACCGGACCATCCTGGGCCGCCTGGTGTACCGGTCGCTGCGTAACCTGTACCCGGTCATCGTGGCCGGCCTGGTGAAGGCCGCGGAGGCTCCCCCGAGCTAGACGCGACACCTCAGCCTTCGACGCGGCGTCGGCCGGTGCTTCCATCCAGGTCGCGAGCATTCCTGTCGGTGCCTGTCACCGGCAGGGTCGTATCGTCTTGACAGGTCGGGGTCATGCGCCCGATGCCATGAAGGCGGCCAGGATGTAGTTGGGGTGGCGGTCGAGGTTCTGGCGGGCCCGTAGCGCATGGTGGTGCGCGGATCAGCATGCCGGGCGGCGATCTGCACATCACGCAGGTCCACTCCGGCGTCGTCACGAACGTGTGCCGCAACATATGCGGGTGGGTGCGGGCGATGCGCACGCTGCCGGCCTGGGCGAGGTGTCGGAGGCGGCGGGTGGCGGCGTGCCGGTCCATCCTTCTGCCACGGGTGTTGAGCACGATCGGCCCGGCGGACCGGCCGCCGACGGCGCGATCGATCGCGCGGCCGACCGCTGGCGGCAGCGGGATCAGGACGACCTTGGTGCCTTTGCCGCACACCCGCAGGACGCGGTGGCCGTGCTCCTCGCCCAGGTCGGCGATGTCGGCACTGGTGGCTTCGAAGATCCGCAGGCCGAGCAGTCTGAGCATGGCGACGAGGGCGAAGTCGGACGGGCTGGCTGATTGGCGGCTGGCGGTGAGCATGGCCTCGAACTGCAGGTGAGTGAAGCCGAGGGTGGGTGACTCAGGTGGCACGGCTGGGCGCCGCACGTGCTCGGCGGGCGAGTGGTCCAGGGCGCCATCGATCACGGCGGTCCGGTAGAAAGCCCGCGACGACAGTGAACCGGCGCGATCCCGGCGCTGCGCGCCCAGTTCGCGGCCTGGCCGCGCAGTCCACAGGCCGTCAGAGAGGAACTAGCCGGGGCCGGTCTCCCGCCTCCTGGTACCGCGGTGGAACATTCGTCCAGTCCGGCGCGAGAGGATCCCGGCCCTGGCTAGGAACAAGCGCTCAACATCCCTTCGAGGATGCGTACGGTCCCGCCCGGCGCGGCAGATCCGGATATTCGGAGAGCGTCAGCCGCCGGGGCCGACAGATTGCGCAATCCTCGGCCTTGAGTCACACGGCTAACAGATTCAGCTCTGCGGATGGAGGTCCGCCTGCCTGGCCAGTGACCTTTCTCGCGCCGCGATGAACAGCTGCGCGGTCTCTGGATCCATCCAGTAGCTGCCCGTCTCGCCCGGTGCTGGCGGGCTTTCGTACCGGAATGGCGGGATCCGGCCCATCTCAGCGCACTGTCGGCTCGGCCAGGCGACCACTCCGGCTAGGCCGTGTCTGCCGTTGGCTAGGCCGATCTTGACGGCAATCTCGTCCGCCTGCATCGCCACGCCAGGATTTTCCATCAGCAAAGCGAAGACTGCCTGCGCCCTGGGACTGAATTTCCGCCACGCCATGTCGGCTAGCTCGGCCTCATCCGCGAAGGCCTCGGTTCCCCCCCAGTCGTGCAGCTCCGGCTCTTCCTCCGCTGTCGTGCTCTGCTGCCCTCGCTTCAAGACCGCGCCGATCGCGATGTAAATGTGCCCAAGCAGCCGGTCAGGCACCTCGAAACTCAGCTCGACCATGTCAGGCCTCGCCTGCGGGCTCATCGTGATCTTCCCTCTGGCTCCCAGCTGCCTGCTCGGTGGCCTCATCCAGCTCGTCTTGGCCGAGCTGGAGCGCCCTGCCAACTGCCAGGTAGATATCCCCGACAAGCTCTTCAGGTACCTCCACGGTTATCCTTACCATCCGTATACCTCCTCTGTTAGGTATCTAGAGCTATCTAAATTAGAGATAACTACAACCGAGCCCGCATGTCAAGGCACTAGGGAAACTGTGCTTCTTGGTCTGCATGACGCCGTGCTGAGCGGTCTCGCATGACCTGCCGACGAGACCTCGCTCCTGGCTGCTATGGCTAGTGCGCAAATCTCGCACCAAGGTCCCGAGGTCATAACGTCCATGTTGTAATAAAAGTCAGGTTTGACCATGCAGGACGTCGCTGCGCGCCGCGCGCTAGGGTGCGCGCTCATCTCGGCAGAGTCGCGCGTTGGGCGGTCCGCACAGCGTGCGCTCGGAACGTCACGATCCCAATTGCGGCGCGGATATCGTTCGGCAGGCGATGAGGACGACGCTTCCGGGGATGGGCGAGCGGCCGGTTCCCTGCGCCGGTGCATGGGCAGGAACTCAAGTTCGAGAGCGGGATGGGGAGCCAGTGTGCGCAGTCACAGAGCGACTGTGGGGAGCCAAAGTGGGAGCCAACGTGCGCAGTCACCTAGCGATAGTGGGCGACATCAGGCAACGCTAGGCGATCAGATCCGCCTGCCTGGATGGTTCACACAGGACTGACAATACATTCGAAAAATAGCTGTCGGGATGGCGGGATTCGAACCCGCGGCCTCCTGCTCCCAAATCAGATTCTTTTGGTCGGCGGACGTAGCCGGGCGGCGCCCGGTGTGGCGTCCACCTGGGACGACGCTGGCTGGGCGTCGCCTGAGCTGGCTGAGTGTCTGTGTCTGATGGCTCCCACTTTGGCTCCCACCTGACTGGTCCTGCGCTGCCGATTCGGCGGCGAGCAATAGCGACCTGGCCGTACGCCGTGTGCTGCTACCACTTGGCCAGCAGGTCCTGCTCAAGGATCGTTACGGCTGCCTGGCGAGTCTGGGTGGCGATCGTGACCGCGTCGGTCACGTCGTCAGCGGACGGGCCGGGGGTCACCGTGCTGGGATACTCAAAGCCGTTGCGGGACCGGCGGATGCGGCTGAACGACCGGAAGACGCGCACGGTGGCGCCAAACTGCGCCACGACTGCCTCCTGGACGGCGATATGGCCGCCGCGGCTGGTAGCGCGTAGCCCTTGAACCGCGAGCAGGCTGGCAGCGCTCTTGCGCAGCGCGTCATAAGCCAGCAGATACGCGCCCGACAGGTCACCGGATGCTGACGCCGCGGTCGCAGATATCAGGTGGCGGCGAGCGTCGTCAAGAAGCAGCTGCGCCATCGCCCGGTCGGCGGCCACCTGCTGAAGCTCCCCTGCTTCCAGCAGGGCGACGATCCGGTCGCGGCCTGGCTGCCAGGTCATTGCTGCCCGCCATCACAGAACACCGGGATGAGCGGCCGCGTGGTTACCTCGGCGTGGAAGCCATCACCGCCGCCACGCCACCACTGTGGCGAGCGCACCGTGACATTGACTTCTCTGGCCAGCCTGGACCCGGCTCGCTGCGCCGCGTCGTCCAGCTGGTCACGGTCTGGATTGCCGATGACCAGCACGTCGATATCGGCCGGCGCCCGGCCCGAGTGCCCCGCATAGCGAGCCGCCCACGACCCGAACAGGTAGGCGCTCTCGATGCCGGGCAGGGCGGCGAGTTGCTCGGCAAGGACCTGGCGGGGGCCGAACGCCCGGAGCAGCAGTTCAGTCAGCGGTCCGGTTATCGGCGAGCCCGCCGCGGTCACCAGCCTGGTATTGCCGAGCCTGCGCGACGACACCACGCCCGCATCCTCGGCTCTGGCCATCTCCCGGTGGGCCGACGACAGCGACGCGCTGGTCTTGTCTGCCAGCTCGGTCAGCGACCACTCCCGCCCGGGCGTCAGCAGCACCAGCGTCAGCAGCTCAGCCTGCAGCCGGGAACGCAGCAGCGGCAGGAGCGGCGGCGGCGGAGCTTGCATAACACGCAATATACATCCCACGATACGCAAGCGTTGGGATATGGCCGTGGTCTCAGCCTGTCACGCCCACAGCGGCATGACCGTGAGTTCATAGCGCCATCGAGCCACGCATGATCATAGGGCCTTCCGTTGCGATGCTGGCGCAGCGTTCTGTTTTGCGGGTTCCGGCCCGCCCTAGGCGTGTGGCCGGCGGAACAGCTCGAGAGGGAGTCGTGGGCAAATGTGATCTGGGCTCGGCTGGTTAGCCAGCCCGCGCGGCACCTGCGGCCGTCTGCTCACCCGGAGTTTTCCGGATGATTTGGCCGGCAATCGGGGCAGTAGGTACGGTCGCTGAGGTGAGCGGCACTCCGGAGGACAGCACCTGGTGGGACTCGTTGTACCGCCCGGAGCCCCCGGCCGTCCAGCTCCGGCCGGTCGCCGGGCAGCGGCCACCACGCGGCAGGCACGGGAGGCGGGGCAGGAAGCGGCGAAGGCTGCGGCATGTGCTTCTCGCTGCGGCGGCGGCAGCGGCGGCAGGTATCAGCGCGGTACTGGTGCTGCCGGGAGGCGGGTCCGCCCGGGCTACTGGTTACCTGCCGACGGGCTCATCGGCTGGCCAGGACGCGCAGCAGACAGCCCGCGCATTCCTGCGCGCCTGGGACGCGGGTGACCTTCAGCAGGCCGCGAACTACACCGATCATCCGGCTGCCGCCAGGGCCGCCCTTACCGCTTTCCGTACCTACCTCCACCTCAGGAAACTCACCAGCCTGGCCGGGCCGGCAACAGCGATCTCGCCGGGCTTGGCGGCTCCCCGGGAGAAGGTCATCTACGCGGCCAGCGCCAGGGTGGCCGCGTCGGACGGCGCTGCGGCGGTCAGCGGAACCTGGCGCTACCACGCATCGCTGGTCGCCTATCAGGCGAAGAAGTCCCCGTACTGGTACATCGCCTGGGCACCCGCCGACCTGGCTGCTAACCTCACCACGTCCACGCACCTTGCCGCCGTCTGGGTCGCGCCGCGCGTCACCTCGGTCACCGACGCCAGCGGTAACGATCTCACCGGTTACGGTGATGCGGGGCTGGACAACATCGCCGCGCGCTTGGAGACAGCCGCGCCCCCTGGGTACGGATCCCCGGGCCTGAACGTCGAGATCCAGACCAGGGCGGCCAAGCCCCTGGTCAGCACCCGGGCGGTCGTGGTCGCGCCGAAGGACGTCGCTGGACTCGCCACAACGATCGGCGCGGCAGCGGAGCAGGCTGCCCGGTCTGCCGTCGGCCGGCACGACAACAGCTCGATGGTCGTCATCCAGCCATCCACCGGCAAGATCCTGGCCATCGCCAATAACGCCGGTTTCAACGATTTCGCGCTGACCGCAGCAGTAGCACCCGGCTCGACGATGAAGACTGTCACCTCGACTGCGCTGTTCACCGAGGGGGTGCTCACTCCGGCCAGCCATGTTTCCTGCCCGAAGACTTTCACGATTCAGGGCATCACTTACCGCAACGACCAGGGCGAATCGGAGCCGGCATCGACACCGTTCATCACGGACTTTGCCCAGTCCTGCAACAACGCCTTCAGCACGCAGTGGGAGCATCTGACCAACGGCCGCCTCGCCGGGACAGCCAGGGAATATTACGGCCTGGACCAGAAATGGGACATAGGCATCGGCAGGCTTTCCGCGAGCTACTTCACCGCCCCGGCGTCAGCATCTGGCTCCGAACTGGCCCAAGAAGCCTTCGGCGAAGGTTCGCTGACCGCTTCACCTCTGGCCATGGCGTCGATTGCTGCCACCATCGCCGCCGGCAGGTTCCGGCAGCCCTACCTTCTAGCAGGTCGCCCGCTGGTCACTGCGGAGCCGCTTCCCGTCACGACCGACACCTGGCTGAAGGAGATGATGCGGGCCGTGGTCACCAGCGGCACGGCCGCACCGGTCGGATTCGGCGCGGACGTCTACGCCAAAACTGGTACCGCCGACATCAACGGCCAAGGGCAGCCCAACAGCTGGCTGATCGCCTTCGAGCCGTCCAGGGACGTTGCAGTCGCCTGCCTGGTAGTCAACGCCGGCTACGGAGCTCAAATCGCCGGCCCCGAGGTCAAGGCCTTTCTCGACAGCTACTGACCTGGCCGGCCGCGATCGGCTGACAGCGCATGGCAGTCAGCCAGACATACCGGGAACCTCGGCGCCCATCGACGCGAACGCCTGCCTGACAGTCGAGGATGCAAACCACTGCCGAGCGCTAGATCGATGATCTGCTCGAAGGTCAGGGCGCGTCCCTCGGCGTATTCGGCCTTGAAGGGCTCGGCGCCCATGGCGGCAGCGGGAAGGCTGTGGGACCGGCAACTTCGCTAGCATCGACGCCGTGGGCAGGATCGAGACCGACTACCTGATCGTCGGGGGCGGGCACGGCCGGGCTGGCGTTCGCTGACGCGCTGATCGCCGACTCAGACGCGGACGTGGTGCTGGTGGACCGGCGACACCGGCCAGGGTGCACTGGAACGACGCATATCCCTTCGTGCGCCTTCACCAGCCCTCGGCGTTCTACGGCGCCAACTCGCGGACACTGGGCAGTGACTCTATCGACAAGACCGGCCCGAACGTCGGCATGTACGAACGGGCAACCGCCGCGCAGATCTGCGATTACTACCAGCGGGTCCTCGATGAGAGCCTGCTGCCCTCGGGCCAGGTCCGCTTCTTCGGCATGTGCGACTGCCCGTCGACGGGGCGGACGAGCGCCAGTTCACCTCCCGCCTGACCGGCGATACGACCACTGTCCGGGTGCGGCGCAAGGTCGTTGATTGCCAGGTACCTGGAGACGTTTGTCCGGCGACCCGCACCCCGTCGTTCCAGGCCGAGCCTGGAGTGCGGCTCATCCCTGTCAACGATCTCGTCACGCTGACCGAGCCGCCGGGCGGGTATACGGTCATCGGCGGCGGCAAGACCGCCATGGACGCGTGCATCTGGCTCCTCGACGGCGGCGTGCCGCCCGAGATGATCCGCTGGATCAGGCCCAGGGACGCCTGGCTGCTGGACCGGGCGTACCAGCAGCCGCTCGATCTGGTCGCCTGGCTGATCGACGGGTGTCGCTCTATGTCGAGGCTGCGGCCCAAGCCGAGGACCCCGGCGACTTGTTCCGCAGGCTGGAAGACTGCGGGCAGCTCCGCCGGATCGACCTGGCTGTCGAGCCCGAGATGTACCGATGCGCCACCGTGAGCGAGTCAGAGCTCACGAGCCTGCGGAGGATCGAAAACGTCGTGCGTCAGTGACGAGTTGTGCGTATCGGCCCCGACCAGGTCGTGCTGGGGAAGGGATCGATCCCGGCCGGAGCCGGGCATGTCTACGTGGACTGCTCGGCTGCAGGCCTGCGGATAGCGCCGGGCCGCCCGGTATTCGCGCCCGGTCTGATCACCTTGCAGTCGATCCGGTCCTGCCAGCCGGCCTTCAGCGCTGCCCTCGCCGGGTACGTGGAAGCCTCACGCCATGATGATGCCGAGAAGAACCGGCTCTGCCCGCCCAACCCCTACCCGGACACGGCCGCCGACCGGATCCCGACGACCTGCATCGCCCTGCGCGCCCAGGACCTGTGGCTCCGCGACCCCGACTTGACAAGGTGGCTCGACCGGTCCCGGCTCAACGCCGCCTGTGGAATCCGCGATCACCTGACCGAGCCAAGAATGAAGTCAGCGCTCGACCGGCTGTTCGCGAACACTGAGCAAGCCATCACTAACCTCGACACGTTCCTGGCGCAGGCCCAGCAGCAAGCGCCCCGAGCCGACATAGTCGGCGGATAAGCACCCCTGAATCCGCGAGTAGGGGCTGATCGCGGAGCGTCGCGCTCAGCCCTCACGACGGTCGCCCAACATGAGGGAAGCCCCGGCCGCGGTGGCCAACTGGCGCCAATCAAGAAGGGGTGTGACGAGAGTCAGCCTGCAGCTGGGTCAGAGCGACGTACTCGGCGTCACGTGTGTAGGGCCAGCCGAGCCGGTCAGCGATGTTCCAGGCAACGCTCTGAAGGACGCGGTCTCACGGCAGCCGGATCCGCAGGCCGCGCAGGTAGTCCAGATGCTGCTCGGCATCCTTCATCGTCATCTCACCGCAGCGAAGAAGCGCCGGAGCCAGCATCTGATGGTCGCGCACCAAACGTGGCAATTGAGTGCGTCTCCGAATTGGCTGGGATGGGCCAGGATGGCTGCATGGCATCTGCCGGCCGCAGATACTGCGACCCGCTCGACGACCACCTGCCGGGAATGGCTAAAGGCCTGCCGCTCATCTTCATCGGGTACTGGGAATATGTGCCGGCCGGCGATCCCGTCGGCTTGTGGGAGTACGACTTCGGAGGCGATGACCTCGATGCCTGAAGCGCTTACGTCGCCAAGGCCGGGCTGGAGTGGCCGCTCGTCAGCGACTTCCTGGACGAGCGCTCCGACGATTCTGAACGGGACCGGGTTGCCTCCTATCTGGAGCCGGGGCTGGTCGCCTTGGCGTGCTGCGGTTTCTCGCCGTGCCGGTTTTGTGGGGCCGGGAATGGTTCGGTCGAGCGCACAGATGGCGTTTACATCTGGCCTGAGGGCCTTCCTCACTACATTCGCGAGCATGGTGGACGGTCGCCGGTGAGCGTCATCCGTCACATCGTGAGCAGGCCTGCCAGTTTGCGGCCGCATGATGAGGACGCCTTCCAGCCCACACCTGAGACTCAGCCGACGGCCGTGCCGAACCACCGAGGCAGCCGGTTGAGCAGGTCCTGCTGGTCATCACCGACCCACGCCACGTGGCCGTCCGGCCGCAGCAGCACCGCGGGCACGTCCAGTTCCTCGCTGACGTCGGCGACGTGGTCTACCCGATCCGCCCACCCCGCCACCGAAAGCCGGCCGGTCTGGTCGAGCAGTAGCCCGCGGCCGCCGTGCATCCGGTCGTAAAGGCGGCCTTGTTTCAGCCGCACGTCCCGCAGCCGCCGGCCGAGCAGGTCATGCCCGTCGCCGAAGTCGTAGCGAACCCCGATCGCGGTGATCTTCTCGATCAGGTACCGGTTCACGTCCTCGAAGTCCATCAGTTCCGACACCAGCCGGCGCACTGCCCGGGCGCCTGGCTCGACGGACAGCAGCTCCATCTGCGCGCGGGTGCTGTCCAGCACGTCGGCGGCCACCGGGTGCCGTTCGGTGTGGTAGCTGTCCAGCAGCCCCTGTGGTGCCCAGCCGCCGACCTCGGCGGCCAGTTTCCAGCCGAGGTTGAACGCGTCCTGGATGCCGAGGTTGAGCCCCTGCCCGCCGGTCGGGGGGTGGATGTGCGCCGCGTCGCCGGCCAGCAGCACCCGGCCGGTCCGGTAGCGCTCGGCCAGCCGGGTGGCGTCGCCGAAGCGGGA
>JBKQTJ010000301.1:0-8434 GCA_052143255.1 Streptosporangiaceae bacterium
CATCCGGGCCGGCGGCATCCGGTGTGACCGTCATGATCAGCCTCCTCACCTCGAACTGGTCAGATACCGGCGATCCCCGCAGCAGCCGCAGGCCGGCCCGGACACCTGCCGAGCCAGATCCGCGCGCCGGGGAACCGCCGCCGACGATCGACGCTCCACTGCTAGCCCGGCGTCAAGCCCGCGCGAGTGCGCTACTCCAGCAACCGGATCTCCCGGCGACACTCTCTGCGGGTTTTCGGGAGTGTGGTGCCTGGTCGGATCCTGTACGCGGCCATCCGGTGAACAGGGGAGTCATCCGGCTACGCTTTAGCGCGCGTGCCACCTAAGGAGGAGCTGATGGCCCGGCCAGGATTCGCCAATCGTGATGACCTGCTGAGGTGGGCCGACACTGTTACGGCGCGTACGGAATTTCCCCGTCTTATCCGGCGGCTTGCATGGGAGACGGCACCGGATGCAGTCCAACTCGGCTTCCCCGCGGGATCGGGGACCTCGTCTGGCGACTGGGACGGCTCGGTTCGCGCTACCGCGGGGAACGCCTTCGTACCGGTCGGCCTATCGCTATGGGAGCTATCGACTGAGAAGAACATAGCCCGTAAGGCCGACGGCGATTACACCAAGAGAACCAGCACGCCTGATGGCACGCCCACCACGGACGCGGTCTACGTCGCGGCGATTCTCCGCCCGTGGACGGACCGTCATGCATGGGCCACCGGAAAACGCGGCGATGGGCGGTGGAAGGATGTACGCGCCTACGGAGTGGACGACATCGAGGAGTGGCTAGAGACCGCTCCCGTCACACATTCCTGGATTTCAGAACTGCTCGGTCTCGCGCCTCACGGGTACCGGGCAACCGAGTCATGGTGGCGTATCTGGACGCAGGCGACAAACCCGGCGCTGTCGTCCGGCGTGGTGCTCGCCGGCCGGGACGAGGCCGTCGCGGCGTTGGAGAACCGCCTGGCAGGCACCCCTGGCATCACGACAATTAGGGGCGGGAGCGCGGAAGAAATACTCGCGTTCATCGCCGCAGTACTCGACAGGCAGGCAAACGCTGGCAACTCTCGCTGGCAGTCGCGGGCAGCATTCATCGACCAGGTAACCAGCTGGCGTGCCCTCGCCGAGCGGCCCGGTCCGCTGATCTTGGTGCCTACCAGCGCCGATGTTACCGCCGAGGCGACCCAGGGGACCTCCCATCACATCGTCATACCGGTGCTCGGCGCCACGTCCGCCGACATCGTGCTGCAGCCCATCGACGCGCGCACCGCGACCGCCGTCCTCCGCGGCGAAGGGCTCAGTGATGCGGCAGCCGAGGATGCTGGCCGGCTAGCGCGGCGGAGTCTTCTCTCGATGCGCAGAAGCCTGGCGATCAAGCCTGAGTTGCACACGCCCGCATGGGCGTCCTCGCCACCGCGCTCACTACGCGGCATGCTGCTGGCCGACGGGTGGAACGAGGACCGCAATGCGGACCGGACGGCAGTCACCGAGCTGACCGGCGATGATTACGACGCCCTCCGGGAAACGCTTGCGGAGCTGGCTGGCGCGAGCGACCCGTTCATCACCCGGATCGGACCTGCCTGGATGCTGGTGTCTCCGCAGGACGCGTGGATCCAGTTGCGCGAGATGATCCGGCGCGATGATCTCGATCGGCTCGAACCCGTGCTGCGCCGCGTCTTGCTCGAACCGGACCCAGCGCTCGACCTGAACCCGGATGACCGGTGGTATGCGGCCACCGTGGGCAAGTCACCCGCGCACTCCTCAGACCTGCGCCGTGGGCTTGTCGTGACGCTCGCGCTACTCGGAATACACGGTGAGCTGATCGGCACCGGCCACGGAGGCACCGGTGCGCAGTGGACCGCCAGCATTGTGCGTGGGCTGCTGCGTGACGCCAACGCCGACACGACAGGTGTCTTGTGGAACTCGCTGGCCAGTGTGCTGCCGCAACTAGCAGAGGCCGCACCCGACGCGTTCCTGGACGGCGTCCGAGACGCAACGACCGGATCGCCACCGGTGATCGCGGCGATGTTCACCGATAGCGCTCCGGCTGCCTTCACCACCGAGCGCTCGCGTCACTACCATCTGTTGTGGGCGCTGGAAAGGCTCGCCTGGTCCCAGGAGCACTTCGGGCGGGTAACCGGCCTGCTTGCGCGACTCGCAGAGATCGATCCCGGCGGACGCATGCGGAACCGGCCCCTCAACTCCCTGGTCACGATCTTCTGCCTGCCGCATCCCGAGACGTCCGTGCCGACCCCACGGCGGATGACGGTTATCGATAACCTGCGGCAGCGCTATCCGGACATAGCGTGGCAGCTGATGGGCGCGCTGCTCCCATCTCAGCTCGCGCTGCACGACCCGACACCGGACCCTGAGTTCCGTGACTGGAAGCCGCAAGAGCCCGCCACGGTGACCACGGCAGAATGGGCTGAGTCCGTCGCGACACTCGCCGGCTGGCTGGTACAGGATGCCGGTGATGATGCCCGCCGCTGGCAGCAGATCCTCCAAGCGCTCCCGTATCTGCCCGCGTCCGATCGCGAGCGCATCCGGGACGCGCTGGCGACCCGGGCGGGCGCCGGAACGCTGAGCGGCGATGGGCGTGACAGCCTGTGGGAGACCTTGCGTGAACTGATCGCACGCCACCGCTTGCACCCCGGCATGCAAGGAGCTTTCCCTGCCGATGAGCTTGACGCTCTCCAAGACGTCGAGGAGTCGCTCGCGCCCGGTGACCCGGTCCAGCGCTACGAGTGGCTATTCGCGAGGCAGCTCCCGGAACTGGGTGACAACCGGCGGTTCAGCGATCCCGCTTACGACACTGCCTTGCGGGACCGGCGCGACGCGGCCGTCGCGGAAGTCGAGAAACACGGACTTGATGCCGTGCGCAGGCTCGCGTCGGATGCTGTTGACGCGCGGATTGTCGGCGCATGCCTGGCTTCTGCGACGGGCGACAAGTACCGCACCGCCCTTGTCACGATGATCCCGGCAGCGACCCAGGCCGACGAAGGGCTGGCCGAGGGCTGGCTCGCCCGCCGGTTCCAAGATGAGGGCTGGACGTGGCTAGACGGGCTCCTCGCGGAGCAACTCACTCCCGAGCAGGCGGCTGTGGCCCTGCTCGCGTCACGTGATTACCCGAAGGCATGGCAGGTCGCCGACAGTCGCGGGACGCCCGTCGCGGAGGCGTTCTGGCGGTACTTCTCGATCAGCGGCCTGGGGCACGGCTTCAGCCATGCCGCCGAAGCCGCAGGCCGGCTGGCCGAGGCCGGACGCGTATCCGCGGCACTGAAGCTCGCCGTGATCTACCTGGACGATCTCGGCAGCCAGGCTACGGACTTCCTTATCGGCCTGCTCGGCCAGTTCACCGGCAAGTACAAATCGGATCCCGACATCGGGCTTGTCAACGAGTACGACTTCCGGTCGGTATTCCAGTACATGACCCAGCACGCGGACCCGCAACGCAGCACCGAACTCGGCCGCCTGGAATGGGACTTCCTCGGCGTCCTCGGATTCGAACCGCCGATCGGTCTGCTATATGAGGTGCTCGCAGCCGATCCTGATCTCTTCGTGAAGGTCATGGAGGTCGCCTGGCGGGCGTCCGATGACGAAGACGAGAACGACGAGCAGGATGACGACACGGCACCGGCGGAACCGCTTACAGAGGAGCAGCTACAGCGAGCCGAAAACGCGTACATGCTCCTCACATCGTTTGATCGGCTGCCCGGCACCGACCGGGACGGACACGTGGACCCCGCGACCCTCAAGCAATGGATAGCCCAGGTCCTAGAACTCGCCGCCGCATCTGGACGGCGGGCAATCGCCGAGGCACTCGTTGGGCAGATCCTCGCCAGCGCCCCTGCGGACGCCGACGGAACCTGGCCATGCCGGCCGGTACGAGAGCTGCTTGAAGAGCTGCAAAACGAACGGATCGAACGGAACCTCGCTGCACGACTTTACAACCAGCGAGGACTCACCACGCGCGACCCAGAAGAAGGAGGGAAACAGGAACGTGCGCTGGCAGACCAATACCGCACGCAAGCCAGCACCTTCTCCGACAGCTGGCCCCAGACCGCGGTCGTGCTACGGAACCTGGCCTCCATGTATGACACAGACGCCCGTGCGGAGGAGACCAGAGCCGAACGATTCCGTCAGGGGCAACGGAAGTAAAGTGCCCCGGGCTGGCGAGACTGGCGTTTGGGCTGCTCTGCGGTATTCGCTGATCATGCCGCCGAGGACTTGCCTGTGTTCGATCTTGGCGGTGATACCGACCGCGCAGCCAGGCAGCCGTGGGGTTAAGAGCTAAGGGGTTTAGGTGACTTGGTTTTCGACGTGGTGCTGCCAGGTGAGCGCATCTGGGCAGCCGCGGGTTGCGGCGTGTGAACAGGCGACGAGAAGATCCTGCCTTGTTCCAGCTGCCCGGCGGTCGGCGAGCAGGTAGATCACCTGGCCGATCTCCGTGCAGGCATACGGTGCGTCTGTTGCGCCGGCGAGGACATGCGCTACCAGGCAGGCGGCTGATGCGGTGTCTTCAGCAGCTGGGCTCTCGTTGAGCCTGCGGAAGAACCGGAAGCTGCTCGGAATCTGTACAGGACTCTCGGTTGCGAGTGCTACAGCGTCCGGAATGTATCTTCCGGCCGCGAGGATCCAGTTGACCATCTCGCCGGCCTCTGCGGCCGGCAGCGGGCGGGGGACTGAGTCGAGCCGGTTGCGCCAGTACCGGAGTATCCATCTGTCCCATTGGCTTTCAGCGAACTCAGCTGATTCTCGCTGAAGGGCATCATCGATGGTGCTGGCGAATCTCTGGCGGCTTTCTTCGTCGGCCGTGCTTATGTACTTCGGCAGGAGCCCGGAATCCAGAGGGTCAGCAGTGCCGTATACCGAATATCCGGCGACTCTTACCGCGAGCGCCTGCTGGAGCTCGGGGGCGATCCTGGTGAAGGATTGCACGAAATGGTCCCAGAGCAATGCCGCGACGCGAGGGTTCCACTGGCCCATGGTGAGGTGACCGGCCCAGGCGCTGGCAGCGCGGTCCGCGTCTGCGTCCCAGTCGAAGATCGGGAGGATGTGGCCGACAGTCCATAGGTCATCTGCGGCGAGGAGAAACGTGAAGTTTGCCCCCATGACGGCCGCTGCTGCGAGGGACGGGAATCCTGGCATGGTCAGCATCTTTGACAGGGCTGTCTTGGTCCTGGCGGGAAGGCCATGCCAGGAGTCCTGGTCGGCCTGCCAGCGGGTCGACGTAGCTTGTGCCCAGAAGCTGACCAGCCGCCCCGCCCAGTGATTGACAGCGGCTCCGGCGATCGTCCCCAGATCCGCGGCTCTGGGCTCACCGTCAGCGCTGTCGCCTGCGAGGCCGATATCCCTCAGCTTGAGAGCGTATTCTTCGATCTCGTCGGGGACGGCCGGGGGAAAGTCCTGGCGTTTTGCCAGGGTCTCGAGCAGGCGGATGACCGAGAGGATGATCCCGTACGGAGACTGATGCCGGTCGAGCTGGCTGATGATGGCTGTGGCCTGCTCGGCCTCCACGGTGGCGGCGGAGAGCCACCAGCCGTTCATCAGGACAGGCCACAGGTCGGTCTCCCAGTTCCCCTTAGTGTTGAGTTGTTCTGCGATTTTCGCTGCCCACCCTGGCGAGGCAGCCGCTGCTTCCCCGATCACGGAGAGCAGGCCGAACCTGTCCATCCAGGTGCCGGGCAGTGGTTCACCTTCGTATGTCAGCATCCAGTCAACGTCTTGCGACGTTGTCATCTCCAGCACCTGGTGCACGGTGACCGGGCTGTGCGGACCGGTAGCGCCACCGCTGAAAACCACGTCGAGATCAGGATGCTCGCGCGGCTTGAAACTGGCATGTCGCGCTGTGAGTTCCGCCAGGGACTCCTGCGCCTGGGTGAAGTCCGGGGCTTTGCTGACAACCCAGTGCAGGAGGTTATAGATGACATACGCGCGGCTCTCATCGGAGACGTCGGCAAGCTCATCATCGGGCGGCCCGCTCGTTATCTCCTGCAAAAGCTCATCCCGGGTGGCAGCGGACGCAGCGGGCAGTGCCGCTTCCACCAGGAGGAACAGTTCATGTTTAACAGTGATGTCGTACAGCAGCCTGCGCGAGATCGCCCATCTCAGCTTCTCGTCGGCGGAGATGTCTGTCCTGTGCGTGTAACCGTAGACAGCAAGGCGGCGGAGCAGAGGAACGGTGCTGACGGCCCACGAGGTGATGACCCCCGCAGCGTGATCGGGCGCGTGGCGGACGAGCGCGGCAAGGCAGTCGCGTGCAACGTCGATGAGCAGGTCAAAGGGTTGTGACGGTGAGTCCTGATGGTGGGGCTCTATACCGGACCGGTCGAAGCTGGTGTAGTCCCATCGATCGGATGCCCGCCCGGCGGAGCAGAGGATCAGGTGCGCGGTCTGCAGGTGACGGCTGGCAATGGCTGCGACCGGGTCGGCGAGTTCGTCCAGGTGCGGGTGGAAGAACTGCTCCCATGCCTGGCGGAGGGCATAGTCCTCGCCTGTTAGTCCGCTGATGATGCTGTCAACGGCGCGTTCATCACCGGTGAAGGACAGCCGGGGAGTCAGCGCCTGCCGGGGGGCCAGCAGATGATCGAGCAGGAGCAGGGCGCTGTCCTTGTCCTCGGGCCAGCGAGACCCGGACAGCAGCATGCTCAGCGCGCCGCTTCCGGCGCTGCTTCCCGGGGTCAGGAGAACCGGGACCCATTGCCCGATGATCGCAGCATCAGGCCGCGGCTGGCGTGCAAGAGTGAAAGCAGCACGGTCAGCTACCCGCGGGTGGAGTGTTCCCCGCTGCTGCTGGATCGTCAGGAGTCCCTGCTGCTGGCTGCTGGCGACGAAGTTGTGCGCGAACCACACTCCGAGTTCCCTGGCGGCCCCGTCGAGTTCACCTGACGGCAGGAAAATCCGCTGGAACAGGGGCAGGGATCGGACCCATTCGAGCCAGGCATCACCAGCGGCGTGACGCGTGAAGAGCTCCGTCGTCGCGTCGTCGGAGACGACACGTTCCAGGTAGGACAGTGTGGGCGGATCTTCCGGGGGAGAGGTGCGTAGCAGGTCCGCGATCCGCCGCTCGTGGTCGAGAAGCCCCATCCGGGAGAGATCAGCCCAGTTGCCCACTGCGTCGCCGAGGGCGGCGTGCCCGTTCGCGTCCGGATAGCAGATCGGCTCGATGCCGAACGCGGGCCACTTCGCGGGAGGGTGATTGGGGGCGAAACCAAATCTTGGCCGGGAGTCAGGAAGAAGCCCGCGTGCCAGATAGTTCATGACGACATCGTCGTGGCTGTAGCCGATGAAGAAGACCGTGTATTTGCGGAACATCTCCTGCAGGAACTGCGCGGCCCAGGCGTCCGTAAGATACGCATGCCCGAAATCGCGATCTGTCACTACAAGGCTGGATGGTGGCTGCTCAACGGACCCGTGCAAATACACTATGCCGTTGAAGTCGCGTCCAAGCGGCAGTGCGGGTGCCCGGTACACTTCCGGATCCGTTCCGAATAGTGCCGTGGCCGCAGTAGTCAGGTGAGTGTCGTAGTTGGTGGTGACGATCCGCAACTGCGCGGCGGAGGGAAAGAGCCTGACGATGGATTCGTGAAGCTGGTTCGGCTGCGATCCAGGGGCGGTGATCTTGGATTTCACCAGCTGATGAACCGCAATACCCTGATCGGCCCACCGCCCGAGATGCCAGTCCAGTCGCTCCTTGAAACCTTCCTCCCAACGAATCTCAGCTGCTGCCGCTACCTGCCGTGCCAGCGCTTCGAAAAGCGGGAGGCTGGATGGCGGGCCCGCGGAGACACCTGCACCTACAAAAGCGACCAGCCGCTCCTCCTGCTGGGCTTCTAGAAGATCCTCAGGCAGATTTACATCGCCAGTAACCCACATTCTCCGCTCCACTACCAGCCGCGCGCCGCGACATTATCACGCTTTCATTGCCACTCTACTCACCACCGGTTACGACCCGTCTGCACCAAATAACCCATGCCTCCTGGCCGCCGTATTTCAAGTTGGCTGAACTGCCCGGCGTCACCGCCCGCACTTGCTGGATCCGGACACAGGGTTAAATGTTGGAGCCCCAAGCGCCTGTCCGCGCGGGTACGCTACCACAGAAGCCGGATTTCCCAGCGCCGCTGCCTGCGGGTTTCGGGACTCCGGCATCCCTCCGAGTCCTGTACGCGGCTGTACGCACGACGGGCCGCCCGGCAGCCCGCGGCCACGTACATATGGTGTACAGCGCCGTCGCGGCGAGGCCCATCCGGTCGTGTTTGTGCAGGTAATTGCGATGTGGTGGGGCGCGGAGGAGCGGTCTGTAAAACCGTCGGCTCAGCCTACGTTGGTTCGAACCCAACACCTGCCACCACCTGCGAAAACGGCCCGCTGGGCAGCGGAAACGCGGCCCGCGGGTCGTTTCCTTCTTGTCACTACGCCGTGTATCAGGGTGTGTCACCGTGGG
>JBKQTJ010000302.1:0-10022 GCA_052143255.1 Streptosporangiaceae bacterium
GGAACACCACCGGCACCCAAGCCCCCAACGACCTTCCCCTACCGATGCGGGTAGCCGCCAAGTACGTCATGCCCGCCCTAGGTCTCGCCCACAAACTTGACGTGGGCGCGAGGCGACTGGTCGACGGTGTCACCGACCCGACCCTGTCTAGCGGCGTGTTCTACGCCAGCGCGGCCAACACGCTTAAGGGTCCGTTGGTCAACCAAGCGGACATCTTGCCCGATCTGGCCAACCCGTCGTTTCAGGACCACGCCAACGAGGCCATCCACCGCTTCATCACCTAAAGACATTCGCGTGAACACTTCAGAAAATCCAGAAGAGCGACCTCATGAGCGCCACTGACCTCGCATGTACCACGGCCCTGATCACCGGAGCCACAGCGGCATCGGCAAAGCCACCGCCCTCTCGCTGGCCGATCGGGGCGCCCATGTGCTCGTCGGTGGCCGTGACGCCTCGTGTGGCGACGCGGTCGTCGCCCCGATCCAGGCCAAGGGCGGCAAAGCAGACTTCGTTGCCGCCGATCTCCGCACCGCTGACTCGGCACGATCGTTCGCTCGCAGGGCCATCGAACTCGGCGGCGGCCACGTGGACATCCTGGTCAACAACGCCGCCATCTTCCCCATGGGTCCGACCCCGGAAATTGGCGAAGGAGGACATCGACGCCGCCTTCGCCGTCAACGTCAAGGTGCCCTTTGTCCTCGTCGCCGAGCTGGCCCCGGCCATGGCTGCTCGAGGCGTTCGCCGCCTCCTACGGGGCGAAGTTCCCCAAGGCCGCGGCCAAGATCACCCAGGACGAGGAGGAACTGCTGGCGTTCTATGACTACCCGGCCGAGCACTGGGTGCACCTGCGCACCACCAACCCCATCGAATCGACATTCGCCACGGTCAGGCTCCGCACGAAGGTCACCAAGGGCCACGGGTCGAAGGCGGCCGCCCTGTCGATGGCCTTCAAGCTGATCGAGTCCGCCCAGCGCCGCTGGCGCATGGTCAACGCCCCGCACCTAGTCGCGCTTGTCCGCGCCGGGGCGACCTTCATCAACGGCAAGCTCGTCGAGCGCCCCGAGGACGAGCACCCCGAGCCCGAGGCCGCCGAGGCGGCCCAGCCGGAAGCCGCCTGAAAGATCTTGATCCACAGGTATTGACAATTACTCGGCCAGGTCTACTTCGAGCACGACGGATGCCCCTGTTACCGCGACGCCGGAGAGTGATGGCCACTGCTGACATCCCGGCGGCCTGGCCGTGGCTGTAGGGAGGTGGTAGCCGCAGGTCCTACCATTAGTGGTGTGACAGCCGCCCATCCCGCCGCCCGGGGCAACGCGCCCACCGTAGCCATGCTTCGCGCTCGCAAGCGGCAGATCCTCCAGGTGGCGGCAGCGTACGGAGCATTCAACGTCCGCGTGTTCGGCTCGGTCGCGCGCGGCACCTCAACAGCTGCCAGCGACGTCGACCTGCTGGTCGATTTCGAAGCCGGCCGGACCTTGCTGGACCAGGCCCGGCTGCGCCGTGACCTCCAGCTGCTCCTGGAGCGGTCGGTCGACGTGGTCAGCGCGCGCGGCCTGACCGACCGCGACGACGACATCCGAGCTGGCGCGCTGCCGCTGTGAGCCCCGCTAAGATCCGGAACCGGTGCGGACAACCGGATCAGTCGCCCTGCAAAAGGCCCGCATCTGCGCAGGTCACAGCCCTGATCAACTGCTGAGATGAACGGTCTCCGGAGCCGTGTGCGCAGGTTCGAATCCTGCTGGGGGCGCAGCTAGGGCCACTGTTTTCGAACACGGGTGAAACGGCCCCCGACGCCGTCCGCGCACGATCCGGGCAGCGGCGGTGACTCCCCTGACCTGCGGCTCCTCCTCGCAGTCGCTAACGGATACGCCAACGCTGCAACTGCCCGCAGCGGCGTCGCGGTCGCCGGAACATCTGCGGATTGACCGCGGGGCCAGCCAGTCAGCGAGTTCACGTCGGCGCAGAAAACGCGATCCAGCCGCGCGCCGCGGCCGCGGAGGTGCTGAGCCGGCAGTGCGGCAGCTACCTGAGAGCGGGACCCGCAAGACCCTCCGCCTTATCTGGACCTCCTGATCCCTCAACACCAGAGCCGCTGACCTGCGCGCGGACCGTCGGTCGTCTGCCATCGCAGAGGCCGGCCGCAGCAGCGATATCAACCCACACTGGCCCCCGCTGCTACGGCGGTAGCAGACCCCACCCGAGTCGGGGCCGGAGTTGTCGGCTGGCGGCCCCTTGGGGGTTAGCCCCAGAAGATGCAGGTGGGGTCGCGGTCGATCTCGTTGAGCAGGTCGTCGACGCGGTTGGATGGTGCGAGCAGGTCGTAGAGGTGGAATCGGAGTTTGCGGTCGCGCCAGTACAAGGTCCAGGACTTGCCGGCGGCGGTGTAGCGCAGGCGCGCGATCGGAAAGCTTGTCCATTCCGGGCTGAAGTCCTCGCGCCAGGGAGCGCGCCGCTCGACGATCGTGAGGTGTCGCGGGGCGACCTGGCACTCGACGCGGACTTGGTGGCGGGCATGTTCGGGCACCCGCGCGGCGCACCACCGCTGCACTCGCGCGATGTCCAGCTCCGGCAGGGCCATCCGGTCACCAGCCGTCAGGGGTGCGGGCCGCGGTGCTGAGCGCGTCGAACGCGGCGTCGAGTCGTTGCTGGCGGCGTCGGCTGGGTTCGTTGCTGGCTTCGGCCGCCACGAACCCGATCAGCTCGTCCAGGTCGTCGTCGGTGGCGGCGAGGATGGCGTGGTCGCTGTGGGCGCGGATCGCGAACACCAGGCGTTCACAGTCGGTGTCCGGCAACCGCAGGTCGCGCAGCGCCGCGGCGACCTCATCCGGAGTGGCGATCTCGCTGGCGGCCGGGGCGAGGGTGAGCTGCCGCCGGCGCAGATCGAAGGGCGAGCCCCCCCAGTTGCTGATCACGCCCTCGTCGTCGCAGACGCTGCACTGCCACCTGATCGGCGCCGGCGCCTCGATCACCTCGGCCACCCGCCGGGTCGAGCGGTCTTGGTGGCATAAGCCACCAGGATGTTCACCACGCACCCCCTAGGATTAATCTTGGCCAGTCTGAGCATCCAGCCACAGGGGCCTAGGTCCTCGCCTCGTCTGCGACATCCACCGCCATAACACGCTGGCCGGGTGTCAGCGAGGCGGCCACGCGGCCGCGGGCTCGCGACATCGCCCCAGAATCCGGCGTCCGCCCCATCGGGCTATCGGTCAGGAGCCCGACTGCGACGCTGGACTCAAGGTACGGGCAGACACACGCCACTCGAACCGCCGCGGGTTGCGTTCTGTCCTGCGCGGGCACGGACCCGGTGAGATACCTGGATCGACCGTTGGCACCGGCCTGGGGTCCCCTATACGGGTAAGGAGATCAGCATGCGATTCACCGAGTACTCCTTCGGCTCGGTACGAGTCGACGGCGTGACCTACGATCACGACCTGATCATCGACCGGGGGAACATCCGCAAGCGCAAGAAGGCCGCATCCAAGAAGTTCCGTGACGCCTACGGGCACACTCCGCTGTCCACCTCCGAGGACCTTCCCTGGCGCTGCCATCGGCTTGTGATCGGTACCGGGGCTGAGGGCGCGTTGCCGGTGATGGATCAGGTCCGGGACGAGGCACGACGTCGCGAAGTGGATCTCATTGTCCTACCCACGACACAGGCGATCGGCGTTCTGGCAAAGACCATCAAGGACACCAACGCCGTCCTGCACCTCACCTGCTGAACCAGCTAGCGCGAGACGACAGGTTCCGATCTCGCTCGTCGGAACCGAGCCCGATACCCTCCGCGGCTCAGAGCGGCTAGCTGCGTCCTCAGGCTGCCGCCAATCGGTGCGCACGCAGGCTCGGAACGACCTTGCCGGCAAAGGTCATCGCAAGCCAGACGCGATCACGTACCGCGGCCGGTCCACTGTGATGCCACGCACCTAGAGCCGCCGATATCGCGCGCTCGCCTATTCCTCGCGGGCGCCCTCGTTGAGGAGCGCAGAATCGGCTGATCTGCGCGGAGGTCGCTGTCCAACGCCTACAGGTTGGCCGGGACGGTCCATCATGGTCCTGCCACGCGCGTCGCTCAGTTGCCCGATATTCGTCGGCCCACGGGCCGAGCCCGCGCAGCGGCCAATTCCGGCGTACAGTCTCGGTGGGAGCCGGCAGCTGCCAGGCTCGTTACCCCGGTGAGCGCAGGCCGGGTGCCCGAGCGACGGCGGTGCCGAGTTGCACCATGCGCAGGTCGCCGATCGGCGTGCCGGTACCACGGTTGCACACCATCGCCAGCGCGAGATCACGCCGCGGGTCGGCCCACCCCCCCGACCCGCCGAAGCCAAAGTGGCCGAATGCGCCGCGCACCGTGCCTTGTGTCGTGAACGCGCTGTGATAGCCGAGCCGCCACCCCATCGGCAGGACCAGCACGAGGTCGGGTCCGCTGGAGTGCACCACTGCAATTCGTCTTACGGTCTCCGGCGACAGCAGCCGCGCGCCGCCGACCACCCCGCCGCCGGCCAGCATCGCGTAGAGCTTTGCCAGCGACCGGGCGGTGAAGAACCCGTTGACAGCCGGGACTTCGGCATCCATCAGCTCCGGACCCCACAGCACGTCTTCGATGCCTCGCGGTATCAGGGCGTTGACGAACCGGCGCGGGTTGACCGGCAGGCCCAGCAGCCCAGGGATCAGGCCGACCGGGCCGCCCATGATGGCACCCGGCTGCAGGCCCAGCCTGCGGCCCAGCGGGGCGGCCATCGGAGCGAGTGGTGCGACCCGGCCGCGCTGCTCAGGCGGGCAGCCGACGTATAGCCCGTCGAGGTCGAGTGGGCGGGCCAGTTCCTCATCGACGAACTGCGCGATCGGCTGGCCGGACACCCGGCGGACCAGCTCGCCGACCAGCCAGCCGTAGGTCAGGGCGTGGTAGCCGTGCCGGGTGCCTGGCTCGTACGCCGGCTCGGCGCGCTCAAGCGCCGCCACCATGTACTCCCAGTCGAGCATCCGGTGGGCGTCGTCGACGAGAGTCCGCATCCGGTGCAGGCCAGCGGAGTGCGTGAGCACGTGGCGCACGGTGACGCACTCCTTGCCGCCCTGCGCGAACTTCGGCCAGTATGCCGCTACCGGCGCGTCATAATCGACCTGCCCCCGGTCAGCCAGCAGGTGGACGGCCGTTGAGGCGACACCCTTCGTCGTGCTGAAGCACATAGCGAGCGTGTTGCGCTGCCACGGCTGGTCCTCGGTGCGCTGCCCGCCCCACAGGTCGACGACAAGCTCGCCGCGGAAATAAACCGCGACGGCTGCGCCGCCCGTCGTGCGCCGCAGCTGCCGCCGGAACAGCCGCGCGACGTTCTCGAAGCCAGGGCGCACCCAACCGTCCATGCGACCCACTCTGCCATCGGCCGGACCGATATGCGCATGCTGATTGCGTGACATCTGACATCGAGAATGCCCGCAGCTTGAAGACTCCTGTCGCGCCGACGAGCCCGGCGCGCGCTCGCCGATGTGATCACGTCTGCGCAATTCTCCTCGATACGCGGCAGGGGGACGGCTACCTTCGATCGACCAGAACCGCCTGACCTAGATCCTGGTATCTGGAGACTAATGGCCTTTCCTGACTGGGCATGATTATGGGCAGCGTAAGAATCGGGAGGAAGTATGCCTGGCCGTGTCGCTCCGCAGGCCGCAGGCACGAACGCAGATCGCGACGTGCCGGCGCGCTTGCTTAGGCCACTCGGGCGGCGGATCGCCGCTGCGCGCGCCGACGCTACGGTGCAGCGTGATCCGGATTTCATCGGTAGGCAACTGCCTGCTATCGCCCGTTATACGAGCTATTTCACGCCAGAAGTAAGAGGACTCGACATGCTCCCCTCGGATGGCCCCGCGCTCGTGGTCGGGAATCATTCGTGCCTTTTCTACATGCCCGAAGTATGGATCTGCGGGCAGGCGATCGTCTCACGCCGTGGCATAGGCCCGCCGACATACCTCCTGGCGTATGACCTCCTGTTCGCCGTGCCGGGCCTCGGGTCATTCCTGCGCCGACTCGGCGCGCTCCCCGCAAGCACCGATGAAGCCGAGTCCGCGCTGGCGCGTGGGGCTCCCGTGATCGTGTATCCGGGCGGGGACCTTGAGGCCTGCCGCCCGTGGACCCAACGCAACCGGATTGACTTCGGCGGCAGGAAAGGCTTCGTGCGGGTCGCCCTGCGTTGCGGAGTCCCGGTAGTACCCGTAGTAGCCCACGGCGCCCACCACGCTGTCGTGGTGCTGACGCGCGGCGATCGTCTGGCCCGCGCTGCCGGCCTGCGCAACGTCCGGATCAACGTATTCCCCATCCTCGCGGGCTTCCCCTTCGGCGTCACGTCCATACTGTCGCCGCCGCCGCCGATGCCTGCGCACGTCACACTCGAGTTCCTGCCTGCGCTCGATTGGACGGGCTACGGCCCCGCCGCGGCCGACGACCCTGGCATCGTCTCGGCTTGCTACGACGAGATCACTGGACGGCTGCAAGCGGCGCTCGACCGTCTCTCGGCCGAGCACCCATACCCCCTCCTGCTCGGATCCTCGCGGCTTACAGCGCGGGCCGCGACAGGGGTGATGCGGGGGGCCCGGGATCTCGGCCGCATCGTGGTAACCAGAACTGGATGATGTGGGCGCGGTCGCGCGCGAGAGGAGATTCGTCGGTTTGAGCCCGCCGAGTCGGCAACGGTTTGAGCTCTGAAACGAAGAGACGGTCGCGTCCGCTCGCTTTCGGTGACAGCAGATCCTCACCCGTATGCTCGCGACGCTGGACCGGCTCACCTACCGGGACCTGCCGGTGGACACGCGGAACCTGCCAGCATCGCGGACCTACGGCCGCGCTGGCCTACCGAGCTCGCGGGGACGCTGACTGCTCCCACCGCGACCTCCGCAAGATCCGGAACTGGCACGGAACCCCGGCCTGGTTCGGTCACGCTTAAGCGCATCACCGCAGGTCGGAGCCCTGGTCAGTCAACAGCATGATCGGTCTCCGGAGCCGTGTGCGCAGGTTCGAGTCCTCCTGGACACTGCTGGTGGCGCATAATTCGAATATGTTATCGCCAAAATGCTATAACGGTCTTAAAGGCCGTTCGATTCCGTCGTAGTTCGGCGCAGCTGCCAGCCCAATTCCAGAGTGACTGGATGACGGGCAAGCGCGATCTGGAGACCAGATCCCACCCCGCTACGAGTGCCGTCACCGTCTGACCGCCGATGATTCGGTAATCGTCTGTCTTTGCCTCAAGTGCACCGGAGATATCGGCAAGAGCGACGTAATCCAAGTCGTCGGCGACGGATCTGGCCGCAAGCACGATGCGGCTTAGCGGCGCGTTAGCAGCCATTGTCGGAGCTTTCCTGCAGCCTTGGCGCGGTCGGCGCACCCAAGATTCTCCAGGTCCCAGATCATCTGCACGGCTCCTCAAGAGGAATCTCGATGCCATTGAGCCGGGAGCGCTGGGCGCCGGCGCGCCGGATGCAGCTTCATGCGGCCGAGGTCGGTCCACCCGTGGATCGACGGCTGGCCGGCATCGAATTAAGCCATCGCAGACCTGCCTAGTTTGCCGCCGACCGGGCCGATCCGCCGAGATTCGCGCGGCTTTCTAGGCCCGCGCGATGAGTTTGGCTTTCAGGTGGTCGAACTCCTGACGCGTGAGCAGGCCCGCCTCGAGCATGGATGCCAGTCTCGTGAGCTGGTCGGTGATGGATTCGGGTGCCGCGGGCTCAGAGTGATCAGGGCTTGCCGCAGCTCGCGCGTCTCGGATGGCCTTCAGCGGCACGGAGAGCTCTATCCGCAGCGAGTCTGCTTGCTTCTGCGTGTTCAGGAAGAACAGCTCGCGGTCCGCTGTATTGATCCGGATTATCGTCTGGATCTTGGTCTCACTGGTTCCCAGCAGAGCACCCGGCAGACCGAGGACCAGGGCCAGGCCAGCCTGCTCACCTGGAGACCATCTCTTCACCAGTCCGGGCCCTCCGATGTCTACCATTTCTATTTCCCTGTACGGCACCTCGACCAGCGCATCGACCCGGCCGGGCAGAAGCACCGCGAGCCGGTCGTCCAGGAACCGCAGATCGTAGCGAGTGCGGACAGCGAACTCGGCTCCTGGCGCGTACCCGCCCAGGAATAGCACGCCGGGCATATAGCTCACCGAAGCCGCGTTGAGCTGCGCGAGCTCAGCTAGGGCTCGCTGGACGGCCGTGAGCGCGGCAAGCCTTGCTGCAACTGCTCGGGCCGCATCGGCATCGAACCGAGCCAAGGCATGCCACGCCTTGGCCCATCCGGCCTCCGTCATCGGGAATCTGCCCACGACCTTGGTCGTATCAAGTCGGCTGATGCGCGCAATCACAAAGCACGGGCCGTCTTTCCTGGCATCCTGCCATCCGATGCTGTAACGCTGGCCGAACTGCACCAGCAGATACGGAGAGCCGCGGTACAAGTCGGCGGCTGGCACTGCCGGCATGGGCGGGACAGAACTCACTGCACCGCCCGCAGAGTCCGCGGCTTGATCAGGAACGCCAAGATCCGGCATATTCACCTCCCGGAAGGTAGTGCGCGGAATGGTACCTTCTCGCCGACGAAATGGGCGGCCTCCGCACAACTTGCCCTAGCTAACGGGGGGACAACACTTGCCGCATACGCTGCTGGAACGGATGCGAGCACGGCGTGATGCCGTCCATGGGGTGCAGAGAGAGCCAGGCACCTGGCCGGGCTGTCGCGCTCGGAACTCGCGCGCAGAGCTGGCGCCTCCCGCTCGACGCTCGCCGCCTACGCCGCGGGAACCAAGAGCCCGAACCTCGCCACCGCCGAGCGGATCGTTCGGGCGGCAGGGTTCGAACTTGATCTCGTCCCCCGTCCCTCCTTCTGTGAGGTGGCCTTGGGCCGTGGCCATGCGGTCTACGTTCCTTCCTTCTTGCCCCGGCTGTCGGTCGATCGAGCGCTGCGCCGCGTTCGCCTGCCGCTGCGTCTGAACTTGTCCGAGCCCGACCGTGAACACGACCTATCCGACCGGCATCAGCGCGCGACGCGCCGGGTTCGCCGTCGCCGGAGGCGCGGCGCTCATCGCGCACGGCCTGATCAAGCGTAAGACCAAGGATGTCGATCTCTTCCTCGTAGATACCCAAACGTCAACCGTCGCGTCCGCAGCGGCGGCGTTTGAGGCGGCTGTCCACAGGCAGGGCTGGGTCGGCCCGTGAACGGCCGGGGTGGGGGGACCGGATGGCGGCCGAGTTGCGCTCCTCCACCGCGTCTTGCACCCGGAGCGCGCACTTCACCGCGTTGAGCGCCCCGTTAACCGGCAGCTCATCACTTCTGTCACAGCAATCCGCAAGCTCGCACGCCGCCCTGCCAGGGCGCGGTGACCGGGACCTTGAATCGGACCGCCGATCAATCCCTGTAGCGGCTATCTAGCCGTCACTCGGCGCTCAGGCCGCACAAACCTGCAGCGCGACCACGTAATCTGCCAGTCCGCTCGCGGTGCCCGCACCCTGGCCAGCAGCAGGGCCGACGCTGGCCCTCCTCCAACTCCTCCTGGGTCCGGCGGATGCGGCGTTCTCGGGTCATCTCCTGCTTGGCATCCTCCACCCAGCAGATGAACTCGTTTCGGGCCAGAGGCGTGATGTCCTTCCAATCATCGAGTGCCGTCGGGTTGGCGATCAGCGCCCTGCGTATGTCTGCGGGAAGCTTGTGCACCACCCCACCGGGCACTCGCTGGCTGCTCACAGGGTCACGGTAGCGGTCCAGGGGCCGGCCTGTTTGACCAACTCAGCGGCACCTGCCGACGCGGTCGTGACGGCAGTCAGCTCCGGACATAGGTCAGGGGAATGTTCGGCGACCCGATACCGTTTTCTGGCATTGTCGCCTTGGTCACGATCGGAACGTCAGCTCAGCTTCTGACGTCCCAGCGTGAACACGAGTAGAGAGAGGTTGAGGTCGCGTGCCGGTTGTCTCCGTCGAGCAACTCGCAAAGTCCTACCAAGGGGTCGAAGCAGTCAAGGACGTCAGCTTCGAGGTGAACGAGGGCGAGGTCTTCGCGCTTCTC
>JBKQTJ010000303.1:0-7277 GCA_052143255.1 Streptosporangiaceae bacterium
CCATACCACGAGACCGTTATCTACGAGGCGCACGTCCGCGGCCTGACCAAGGAGCACCCGGTCATCCCGGAGGAGCAGCGAGGGACCTACCTGGGGCTGGCGCACCCGGCGGTCATCTCGCACCTGAAGGGCCTAGGCGTCACCACGATCGAACTGATGCCGGTGCACCAGTTCGTCACCGACAGCTACATGGACGACCGGGGCCCGCGCAACTACTCGGGCTACAACACCATCGGCTTCTTCGCGCCGCACAACGGCTACGCGGCCACGGGCAACCGTGGCCAGCAGGTCGGCGAGTTCAAGGCGATGGTCAAGGCGCTTCACCGGGCCGGGATCGAGGTGATCCTCGACGTGGTCTACAACCACACCGCCGAGGGCAACCATCTGGGCCCGACGCTGTCGTTCCGCGGCATCGACAACGCCGCCTACTACCGGTTCGTCGACGACGACCGGCGCTATTACATGGACACCACGGGCACCGGGAACAGCCTGCTGATGCGGCATCCGCACGTGCTCCAGATGATCATGGACTCGCTGCGGTACTGGGTGCTCGACATGCACGTGGACGGCTTCAGGTTCGACCATGCCTCCGCGCTGGCCCGCCAGTTCTACGAGGTGGACCGGCTGTCCGCGTTCTTCGACCTGGTCCAGCAGGACCCGGTGGTGTCCCAGGTGAAGCTGATCGCCGAGCCGTGGGACGTGGGCGACGGCGGCTACCAGGTCGGCAACTTCCCGCCGCTGTGGACCGAGTGGAACGGGAAGTACCGGGACACGGTGCGAGACTTCTGGCGGGGCCCGCCCGGAGGCCATCGGCGATTTCGCGTCCCGGCTCACCGGGTCCAGCGACCTGTACGCGACCAGCGGGCGCCGCCCGGTCGCGTCGGTCAACTTCGTCACCTGCCACGACGGGTTCACCCTGACCGACCTGGTCTCCTATGACCACAAGCACAACGAGGCCAACGGCGAGGACGGCCGGGACGGGACCGACGACAACCGGTCCTGGAACTGCGGTGCCGAAGGCCCCGCCGAGAACAAGACCGTGCTGGCCCTGCGCGCCCGGCAAAAGCGCAACTTCCTGGCCACGCTGCTGCTGTCGCAGGGCGTCCCGATGCTGCTGGCCGGCGACGAGCTCGGCCGGACCCAGCGAGGCAACAACAACGCCTACTGCCAGGACAACGAGATCTCCTGGGTGCACTGGGCGGTGCGGGGCGAGGACGACCAGGCGCTGTACGACTATGTCCGGATGCTGATCAAGCTCCGGGCCGACCACGCGGTGTTCCGCCGCCGCCGGTTCTTCCGCGGGCAGCCGGCCCGCGGCGGCCGGAACCGGCTCGGCGACATCGCCTGGTTCACCCTGTCCGGCGAGGAGATGACCGGCGATGACTGGGACGCCGGGTTCGCCAAGTCGCTGACCGTGTTCCTGAACGGCTGGGCGATCACCGAGCCGGACCAGCGGGGCGAGCGGGTCCAGGACGACTCGTTCCTGCTGCTGTTCAACGCCAGCGAGGAAGATCTGCGGTTCGTAATCCCGCCACGCCGCTACGGCCGGCGATGGGCCAGAGCGCTGGATACGGCGACGCCCGCGACGGACTTTGAACGTGATACTGCCGTCGAGCCGGGAGACGTGATCACGGTGATGAATCACTCCCTGCAGGTGCTGTACCGCTGCTGAGCAGGCTGGTGCCGCGGCCGCTGGTTGGACCCGTGAGCGGATAAGGGCGGGTTCACAGAACGCTTGGGCAGATCGGCTACTTCTCCCCGCGAAGGGCCGGGACTCACGCGGGGACAGGAAGCCAACCACTCAATCGGTGCGGGTGAAATCACATTCACCATGTCTGCTGTGCTGGTCGGCTTGTTGTCAGATGGACGGGTCGTCGATATAACGACGACGTTCGGCCTCTGTCAGCTCGCGTCCGGCTAGCTGTCGCGCCCATACGGTGAGGGCTCGTGCGCTCAAGGGGAAACGGCCGATAAAACCGCCAGTGACGGCATCGCCGACGATGACGTAATCTCCGCTGGAGTCAATAGCCAGCCGGCTGGCGTCTATGCCGATGACCGATTCACAAACAGGCGTGTGAGATACCAGATCCCAGACGTGGATCCGGCGATCGTAGCGGCGATCGTAGCCGAGCGCTGCCACCAGGCGGTCGGTACTCAAGTCAAGGTCTCTTGTGAAACCCGGCGAAGGAATGCGCCCCACTTCCGATAGATCTTCCCCGTTTAGCACCCGGATGACGCCGTCATCGCATGCAATAGCTAGCATCCGCGCGGTCTCGCTGACCGCAATACATGTCATAGGGACACCGAGATCTCGGCCGCCAGCTTTCTCAGCACGATCCGTGAGATGCCAAACGGCAAGTTCACCGGCCTCGGTGCCAAGGCAAGCCACACCTGCCCGCGAGTATGCGGCCGCAACGACAGGCCCCGGCATAGGGATCACTGTGTCAACGCGGTATCGCGCCTGGCCGTGTTTATCAACAATAAGGTCGGCCGCGGATTCGCCTAGTAGCCAGTGCTTACTTGCACCAGGCCCGCGAGACCAATCCGACAAAGTCAGCCGCCGCAGGGCCCGGTTAGGCGCCTCATCTGTTTCGCCGGAAACCGGATCGATCTGTGGGGCTCCAAGGCGGCTCAGGCACACGCGGACCAGCCGATCAGCCTGCGGATCAGGTGAGCGCTTGAGAACCTCGATTGCGAGGAGCAGGGCTAGGATGGGATCCTCGGCCGTCTCTGCCACGTGCGACAGTGCGCGGGCAAGAGATCTCCGAGCTGCTGCCTCCGCCTGCTCGCGTGCCGCCTCTGCGCGGTCGCGTGCGTCCTGCAACTCGCGCAGCCTTATCTCCGCCGCCGTTTCGCTGCCCTCAACGAACCTCCTCACCGCTTCCGGGACGTCGTCAGGCCGAGCGTCGAGCCAGCGCCGCGCCTCGGCGATCCGTGCCTCGGGCAGCGGATCCCCGTCGGCGGCACGTTGCTGGATCCTGGCGAGCCAGGTAAGGAACTCCTTGTTCTCCGTGACCAGGTCATGCAACCGTCGCCAGGCAGTGATCAGGCTTTCATGTGCGAGTTCGGCATAATGCTTATTGTTATTGGCCGGGTCGGCATCGATGATGGCCAGCCGAGCGTCGGCGAGACGCAGCAAGACCTGCCACTCCTCATCGGTGACGTCACGCCTGAGGATACGCTGACGGGTAGCTGGGCCAGAGCCATCGGGGGCGACGCGGACGAGGCGTATTAGCACTTGGTCGAGGCGGTCAGCGGCGGTATCCGTGAGCCGAGCGACCTGCTCATCTGCCACTTGGTCCAGCGCGCCAGCGATGCGGCCCATCGCGTTGTAATTCTCAAGAGTCAGCTTCTTGTGACGCTGCGTTTCCCAGAGCCGGGTGAGGGTGAATTCCAACAATGGCAGTGCACCTCCGGCGGCGTCCCGGACGATCTCTTCAGCCAGGCCAGGATCAAAGCTGACGCCCTGGACCTCGGCGGGGCGCTCCACCGCCACCCGCATCTGGTCAGGGGTGAGGGGTGACACGAAGTACATCCGCCCGTTGAGCTGAACTCCCGGAACGGACTGCAGCGCCGGGAGGAAATCCGTGCGCAAGGTCAGTACCACCCGGGCCGCCTCCTCAGCAGCGTCGGGTGGCGGGAGCAGCAAGTCGATCAGGCCCTGATCCGGGGGCCCTCCGGCCGCGAGCAGCTCCTCGAACTGGTCAACCACGACCAGCAGATGGCGATTCTTGCTCCGAAGGTACCGGGCCAGAAAGCCAAGCCCTTCCCCGTGCAGCCTGTTGACAAGGCTCTCAGTTTGTTCCTGTCCCACCTCCTTCAACGGGACGCCATCGCGTGCACTGATCAGCCCCTCGGCCAGCCGCAGCCAAGGATCCAAGCCCGGCCGGACCAGCGCGACCGACCATCGCCGCTGCTGGCCCAGCGCCGGGACGACGCCCGCCTGTACCAGCGAGGACTTGCCTACGCCCGACGGTCCGATCACCACGACTACTGGCTGCTTGCGTATCATCGCGGCCAGGCGCTCTTCGTCGTCATCCCGCCCGAAAAACACCCTCTTGTCGGCGGCCGTGAACGGCTGCAGCCCTCGGTACGGGTTGTCCGGGACAAGAATGTAATCGAATGGCTCGTCCCATGATTCGGCGATCGCGGCCGGCGGCAGCAGGTATGCTTCGCGCTCCGGCTTGTCGGCGATTGGCGCGGCTTGCAGCAGTCCTACTGCCTGGCCTGTGCTGTCATCCCAGACGGGTGATCCGCTGTAGCCGGGCTGTGCCTTCACGGTCTGGTCGCTGCGGCTCTCGACCTGGATCAGCTGCTCGGCTACCTCGCCCTTGAGGTCGACATCTACCCATGCCCCCGGCTGCAGCGGTGGCTTCCCCGGATACCCGAATACCCGGACCCTGGCCCCTGGCCGCGGCCTCCCCGTGGCGAAAAGGGCGGGGACGGCGCCGCTGGGCGCGTCCTCGTCGAGTCTCAGCCCGGCGATGTCGCCCCCTCCAGCGCCGTGCTGGGGCGGCGGCACCCACTTCACGACCCGAGCCAGCCGTATGGCCTTGCTGCCGGGCAGCAGCGGGAACGATACGTGGACTGTGTTGGTGTCGCTGGGTTCAGCCTGCTCGAGCAGATTGCGGTCCAGCGCGGCGTTGACCACATGCGCGCAGGTCACCATCTGATCAGGTCCGACAAGCATGCCGAGCCCGGCCGGCGGCTTCCCCGGCACGGGGCTGCTCACTCGCAGTATCGCCGTCTCATAGGACGACTCATCAGGGGTCTTGTCCTGGCTCACTACCCTGCCTCCGGCTCTCAGGATCCCGTTCCCAGGTCATCGTGATCGTCAGGTTCACCTCAGCCGTACCCTTCGCGAGGATGATCCCCGCCTCGCCGCCGAGCTTCACCCCGAATTCGACCACCAAATGCTCCGGCGCCCAAGCCACCAGCTTGTCCTTGACGGTCTGGATGAACGGAGTGATTTGGTCCAGCGACTCCGACAAGGACCGGGCCGCTGTGGCCATGGCTTTCCCGGGCTCCGGGGTGGCAGCCAGCGTCAGGCCGCTGGGGATGTCATCAGGATCTGCCTCGACCAGAATGACCGCCGCTCCCTGTGCGTCGCTCACCGGAACCTGCATGAGAACTGTCACGTTTGCCTCTCTCCTTGCCAGCCGACCTTCCCCCTCGGCCGCAACTGCCCGATCTTTTTAATGGAGAAGGTGGTCGGCGCGCCGCGGGTGATCAGCAGTTGCTTGCCGATCTCCACGATCTCGATGAGCTTGGTCGGGTTGGAGTCCAGGTCCACCATGTTCCCTGCCTCCTTGGCGGCCGAGGTGCCGGTGTTCATGGCCACGCCCACGTCGGCCTGGGCCAGGGCGGGCGCGTCGTTGCTGCCGTCGCCGGTCATCGCGACCGGTTTGCGACACGATCGGCGCCCGGGCAGAACAAGCAGCACAACCTATTTAGGCATACTGGCGACACGAACTGTGCCGATACAGGTCCATCCAACTCCACTCCCCAACACGGATTGGCCGGAGGCTGCCAGATCTAACGTCCTGTCGAACATCGTGTTAGGAATCAAGGAGCACTGATTCCGTAGAGGACCAGGTCAGGCCTAGAGTCCGAGGCTGCGGCCGATGATCTCTTTCATGATCTCGGTGGTGCCGCCGAAGATGGATATAACTTGAACATCCTTAGGTCGCCTCCTGATCACTACGGTCGGCCAAGGCGATCGCGTTGGATAGGAGGATGCTCAAGAGCTCTGGCATCGCCAGCGGTTTGGTTGCGGGCGCCGTAATTGCCGGGCCTGAGTAGCTGCTCGCCGCTGGTGTTCCTTACCGTTGCCTTACCGGCGCTGTCGCCCGGTCGCGGTTCGGCTACGCTGCGTGGCGTGGATGAGGTCCTGGCGGAGCTCGCGGCCTATTTCCGCCGCTGGCGTGAGCCGCCGGATGCGGAGCTGGTCCGGCTGGCCGCCGCTGCCCGGGCGGCTGGCAGCCGGTGGGAGGCCATCGCCGCTGCGTGCGATGAGCGGGACGACCCGGACGCAGCCGCGGTGGTGTACCGCCCGTTCGGGCTGATCCCCGGTCAGGGGGCGGGGCCGTTGTTCCGCGTCACCCAGCACGCGGTCCACAACCTCACCGGCAGCAACAGCGGCTACTATTCTCCGCTGACCTGGCCATGCCCAGGCTGCGGGCGGCAGGTCACCGACCGGGCCGCCTGCGGCCGGCCGGTCCACGTTGAGCACGGCCACGCGCCTGGCTGTGCACGGCTGGTCCGCGACCAAGCTGTTGACGACGCCCGGCGACGGGAGTGGCTGCCCCGCCAGGTCGTGCATTCCGAGGATGCGGTCGGCCCGGTGCAGCGGCACTGGCTGGCCGAGCGGATCACTGACGACTGCCCGCGGTGCGGCTGGCACGGGTACTTCCATCACTACCTTGCCAGCGTTGACGGTGACTGGGCCGCGGCGGTCTGCGACGACTGCTACGCCGACCTGCACACGGGCATCATGGTCACGGTGAAGTTCTTCTCGGCCCGCTTCGGCCGCGGTGAGCCGTTCGCGGTGATCCGCCAGCGGGACCGCAGCGACCACGACTACCCCGATATTGGGCATTTTCCGGACACCGGGCAGCAGATGACCTGGCAGTTGCGGTGGGAGCACACCTCGATGCTGGTGGAGGAGGCGCACGGTGGCGCCGACGCGGATATCTGCGAGATCGGCCGGGCAGAGGCCGAGCAGATCACCGCCGGGCTGGCGGCCAGCAACTGGCCGCCCGACGCGGCCGGGTTGCCTTGGGTGGAGAGCGCCTATCCGCAATGACACCCCAGCGCACACCCGGGAGACACCCGCCGGGGAAGGGGAGGTCCGGTGAGCGGGTCCTGCTGGGAGCGGCATCCGGACGGGCCGTTTGTGACGTTGATCAGGCCGACCGCTACCGGATGGCCGATCGGGATCGCGGCCGACGGCATGTGCCAGGTCTGGTGCGGCGAAGGGGTGTGGTAATCGGGTTCACTGAACGGCATTACGCTGCACCAGCTTCCACAGATTCCAGGCATCGGCGATTTTCTACCCAATTTTCTACCCAAGAGTGCAGAGTAGCGTAATCAAGATGTTATATCTCCTGGTAACGGTCACAAACTGAGGTGGTTGGCCAGAATGTGTCAGCAGCTTCCCAAGCTGATAGTGCGGGTTCGATTCCCGTCACCCGCTCTTTAGAAAGAGCGCAGGTCAGCGGCTCACGCTGGTTTCCAGTCCGTTGGTGCGCAGGCGACGGCCGTGTGTCATTGACGTG
>JBKQTJ010000304.1:0-4547 GCA_052143255.1 Streptosporangiaceae bacterium
CTCTAATCGTTGGAGCCATTCTCGGCATCCAGTATAAGATCACCGTCTTGTTCCCGGCGATGTTCTGTGCCTTTGCTTTTGTTATCAACTTCCATCTGACTGAGGTAAACCAGCACCGCCTTGACCCGCCGGTTGACGTCCTGTTCCTCGGACAGCCCCAGCTTCGCGAAGATCGAGTTAGTGTGCTTTTCCACCGCGCGTTCGGTGACGAACGTCGCGGCGGCAATCGCGGAGTTGTTCTTGCCCTGCGCCATCTCGGCAAGGATCTGGGACTCGCGCGCCGTCAGCGATGACAGGCCGGACGTGCGCTCCAGCGAGCGCGCACGCACGAGCTCCTCAACGACCATGTTGTCGATCACCGACCCCCCTTGCGCGACGGTGCGGATGGCCCGCGCCAGCTCATCGGCGCTAGCCACGCGCTCCTTCAGCAGATAGGCACGCCCGGCCGAGCCATGCTCGAGCAACGCCACCGCATACGCAGGAGTCGCATACTGGCTCAGCACTACTACGCCGACTCGCGGGTGATTCTGGCGGATCCAGGCGGCGGCCTGGATACCCTCGTCGGTTCCAGTAGGTGGCATCCGGATGTCGCTGACGACAACATCAGGAGCCTGCTCGCCGACAAGCGCAAGCAACTGCGGTAGATCGGACGCCACCCCGACAAGCTCGAAGTCCTCGTTGGCCCCCACCAGGCGGGAGACGCCCTCCCGGAGGAGAAGGTTGTCCTCGGCCAGCACGACCTTGACCACACTCATAGGGCGATCATCGCAGCGCACGACGGCCGGTGGTAACCCGGCCGATGACGCGCCCGATGGGCGCGCCATTGCCACCATGGTCCCCAGGCCCGGACGATGGACGGCCGCTCCAACCCGGCGACCCGCCCCCGAACGGCAGCGGCACGATTGGGGTGCTACTACCACCTGTTTATGCATGCCTGCGCACTGTCTAGACAGCCAGCCTGGTAGCTACCGTCGAGCTCACTTCACCGAATCGAAGGAGCTCCGCATGCTACGCCAACGACTTCCCGTCAGAGCCGCCGCGGCCTCGCTGTTCACCGCGCCCCTGCTTGGCCTGGTGGCCGCCTGCGCCTGGCCGCCGCTGCGCGCTAGCCAGCAGGCGCAGATCGCCGCGATCACCACCGAGCCCGGCCGCTTTTACATCTTCGCTCTGTTCATCTTGCTCAGCTCGATCATGCTCGTGCCCGCCGTGCTCGCCCTGATGCGCCTGCTCGGATACACCCGGCCGACCTGGGCCCTGCTCGCCGGCTGCCTGGCCCAGCTCGGCATCTTGATCGGCATCGCCGACTCGGCAAACGAGCTGATGTACTGGCAGATGGGAGCACCAGGCGCCAGCCTCAGCCAGATGACCGCGCTGGCCACCCGCTACAACTCCGCGCCCGGCGCAGCCCTGATCTTCATGATCGGCGGGCTGGCCGTGATAAGCGGGACACTGCTGCTGGCGGCGGGGCTCTGGCGCGCGCGTGCCGTGCCCGCTTGGGCCGCCATCGCCGTCGTCGCCTCGGTGATCGCCAACATTGTCGGACTGTCTGCCAACAGCGTCCCGATCACGCTCGCGAGCTTCGCGCTGATGCTCGCCGGCTTCGGGCGCATCGCAGTGGTCGTCTGGAACAGCCCTGCATGGGATCAGCGCGACAGGTCGCAAGCCGCCGTCCCGACGGCTGACAATCCGCTGCCTGCCCACCGCTGACAAAGGCAAGGGCAGGCGATGAGAGCCAGATCATCATCCTGCCCTCACAGGGGTCGACGTGTCTGCATGCAGCAAACCTGGGCTTGTCCGTGACGCCCCCGGCGCTCCATAGCCCGAAAGCGTTCACTGGTTCCACCGGGACGTGATCGTTCCGGGAGAAGAACGCCGTAACCCATCCACGCGGAACCCGCGCCTGGTACTACAGCCGCAACCTGAGACTCTTGAGACGACGCTGGTAGTGGCGTCGCGGACGCGGGCCTGGTAGCGCCTGGTTACGGGCCGATCCTGAAGCAAGATCACCGGAAGGCTGCGGCTCCGTCCACCGGGAGCCAAAGCCATTACCACGACCAAGGCCAACGGTCATCCAGGGCAAGCAGTCGACGGTCTAATCCCCAGCGATCCTTCGAGTCGGCTGAGATACCGGGCGGCTAGCAGAACCAACATCATCCCCAAAGAGGGGAAGACAATGCAGCTCAGAATCAAGCTCGCGGCGTACGAGAACCGGGACCTTGCTCTGGCACAAAGCGTCTGGCACGGCATCTTTGGACCGACCACAAGGACCTCTATGTGATCGTCATGAAACGGCGGACTCCGCCGCTCACTCCTGACCCACGTACCAAGCGCGGGCGGGACATTATCCAGGGAAGGATTCCACCAAGTGAAGAGAAGCAAGAGAAGCATTAGCCTCGCACTCGCTGTCGCCTCCGCCGCGCTCCTCGCTGGTTGTGCTAGCAGTTCCAGCGCGAGCGTCAAGGCCACGCCGACCACCGAGACGTTCACCTCTGGGAAGATAACCGGCCCGAAAGTCCTGGAATCGACAGTATCGCTCACCTACAGCGGAGTCGTGCCCGCAACCGGCTCATTCTACCTGGGTGGAGCCGGACCAAAGAAGGGCCAGATCAATACGTTCGCTACCAGCAAGGGCAATCTCGTGCTCGTGGTAGCTAGCGATACCGTCAGCAGCAAATTCGTGAACACCAAGACCTGCCTGGCCCGGAACCTTACCGCCGTTAACTACACGGTGGACGGTAGTAAGTCAACCGGATCATTCAAGGACGCCAGCGGTAGCGGAGTTGTCACCGCGACGTTCCAATCCAACTCAGAGCTAAAGGGTCAGTGCTCTCTGGCCAACAACGCGGAGCCGGTCACGACGACTGGCGCCTATGCCACGTTCACCGGCACCGGCCCGATGAAGGCACCAAATGCCTGACATCGGCTCAGACCTCTACCGCGACAGCGATGACGCTCCCGGCCGGGCTTCCGCGAGGTTTCTTCGAGCCGGTCATCCCGGAGACAAGCGGGACGCCTGGACGCGCAGGGAGGAGCGTGCGGCTATGGGCCGGTACACCGAGGCGTTCCGCCGGAGCATCGAGGACCCTGAGGGGTTCTGGGGCGGCGCGGCGCAGGGCATCGACTGGTACCGCCAGCCGGCGGTCATGCTGGAAAGGTCCAGTCCGCCCTTCTATCGCTGGTTCTCCGGCGGCGTGCTGAACACCTGCTTCAACGCGGTGGACCGGCATGTGCGCGATGGCCGCGGCGATCAGGCCGCGCTGATCTACGACAGCCCGGTGACCGGCGCCTGCCAGACCCTGACCTACCGGCAGCTGCTTGATCAGGTCGCGCGGTTCGCCGGCGTGCTGCGGGGTCTGGGGACCTGTGCCGGCGACCGCGTGGTGATCTACATGCCGATGATCCCCGAGGCGGTCATCGCCATGCTCGCCTGCGCCCGCATCGGCGCGGTGCACTCGGTGGTGTTCGGCGGCTTCGCCGCCCCGGAGCTGGCCGCCCGCATCGACGATGCGGCCCCCAAGGTCGTCGTGTCGGCGTCCTGCGGGATCGAGGTCAGCCGGGTCCTGGAGTACATGCCGATCCTGGACCGGGCCATCGCGCTGTCGAGCCGCAAACCGTCGTCGTGCGTCATCCTGCAGCGCCCGCAGGCACCTGCGGCGCTGACCGGCGGCCGTGACCTGGACTGGGAGCAGGCGCTGGCCGACGCCGAGCCGGCCGGCTGCGTCCCGGTCGCGGCCACCGACCCGCTGTACATCCTGTACACCTCCGGCACCACCGCCAAGCCCAAGGGGGTGGTCCGCGACAACGGCGGCCACGCGGTCGCGCTGCGCTGGACGATTACCAACATCTACGACACCGGGCCGGGCGAGGTGTTCTGGGCCGCCTCCGACGTGGGCTGGGTGGTCGGGCACTCCTACATCGTCTTTGGCCCGCTGCTGGCCGGGTGCACCAGCGTGCTGTACGAGGGCAAGCCGGTCGGCACCCCGGACGCCGGGGCGTTCTGGCGGGTGATCGCCGAGCACCGGGTCAAGACCTTGTTCACCGCGCCCACCGCGTTCCGCGCGATCAAGAAGGAAAACCCGGCCGGCGACCTGGCCCGCAAGTACGACCTGTCCGCCTTCCGGTACCTGTTCCTGGCCGGGGAACGGCTCGACCCGGAAACCTACCGGTGGGCCCGCGACCTGCTCGGCATCCCGGTGATCGACCACTGGTGGCAGACCGAGACCGGCTGGCCGATCGCGGCCGACCTGATGGGACTGGACCCCATGGTCACCAAGCCCGGCTCCCCCACCGTGCCGGTACCGGGTTACGACGTGCACGTCGTCGACCCCGCCACCGGCGCCGACGTCCCGCCCGGCACCACCGGTGACATCGTCGTGCGGCTGCCGCTGCCGCCCGGCTGCCTGCCCACCTTGTGGCGGGACGATGAGCGGTTCGTCGACTCCTACATGGAGCAGCACCCCGGTTTCTACATCACCGGCGACGGCGGGTACCGCGACAGTGACGGCTACCTGTACGTGATGGGTCGCATCGACGACGTGATCAACGTG
>JBKQTJ010000305.1:0-6241 GCA_052143255.1 Streptosporangiaceae bacterium
ACAACGGCCATCGGGCTAGTTGGACCTGAGCCAGGTGTTACTGAACGCGCCACCGCTGCCGATGGAGCTGGTGGAGTCCTTATCGGCGCCGCTGTTGTCGACCATGATGATCTCGGTCGGGTTCTGCGAGCCGAGCGACGTCCCGTTGGCAGTAGAGACGCTGTAGCTGACGGTGCCGAAGTCGGCCAGCGGCAGGACGCCGCTATTCGACGACGGAGCCTCGGTAATCACCTCAGCGGAGGACCGCGCCAGGCCAGACTGGTTCTTGGTGATCGTCTGGGTCCAGCCCTGGGTGTTGTCCTTGAGCACCAGGGTGTAGGTCTCCGTCCCGGAGAAGGTGACCGAGGCGCTCATGGAGTCACCAGGCTTCACGGTGTTGCTGAAGTTCACCGGGTACGCCGGGTACATCTCGTACCAGCCGTAGTAGGACGGCGTGGTCCCTACGCAGTCCGCGTCGGTGCCGGTTTGCTCGACCGAGTCGCTGCTGTAGCCGTCGAGGCCGACCCAGAACGAGGAGTACTGGTCGGTGCGCCTCCGGTTGCCGCTGCAGGTAGCGGTGGGCTCGGTCCAGCTGGCGGAGACGCTCTTGAAGGCGCCATTGGCGCCTGTCGCCGCGTACCCGGACCAGTTGGTGCTCTCGGCAGTTGTGTGGCCGCCACGCGTCTGCGGCCGCGCGCCGGCCGGCTTGACCATGAGGCCGCCGGGCCGGTACCCGCGCACCGCGACAGGCGCTGAGTGGGCGGTGGCATGATGCCCGACCGCTGCGGAGGCGTTACCCGCCAACCCCAGCATGGTGCCGAACGCGATTACTACCGTAGTGAAGGGGATACTCCAGCGTCGTGCCATACAGGCTCCTTTGTCTGATTGGCGCCGTGGTAGCCGAGCGGGCTGGAGTAGGCTCTTATTAGGCCAAAGTTAAGATATACGATACTTAGGTAATAAAATACCTTTCAAGCCGCTACTTCACCACGGGCGGGGCGTCGTGGTGAACGTATGATGGACAACAGTAATGGTTAAACCAATATAAGGTAAATAATTAGTAGATCATTATTTGGCAAGAAGGTCGACAAGGAAGCCGCGGACCGCGTCGGCGCGTTCGCGTCGCGAGCTGGCTAATGGCCGGCTCTCTCAGGCTTAGCCGACGCGCCGATTGCGATCATCGCGCGGATCGGCAGATGGTCGGAGCCTGCCGGAGCCAGCACGGCACCAGCCGCTGGCACAATCTCCTGGCCGATGAGGACATGATCGAGCTGAACAACGGGCTGCCACGCAGGCCAGCTGCGCCCGGAAACGGCCGGGGTGAATCCGGCCAGCCGGGCCGCGATCAGCCTGGGCATGTTCAGGTCCCCGGCAATGACCGTGGGCACCGGACGCTGCCGCAGGTACCGCCAGAGCAGCCCTAGCTGCAGCGGACTGGTCAGCCGGTGCGTGAGGTGCGTGTTGACGATCCGCACGCTGGTGTCATTCGCCAAGCGCAGGCAGATGACCTGGGCCAGTCGTGGCGCGTGGTCTGCCGGAGCCCGGCCGAGTGAGCGAACCTCGTAGCCGGTCACCGGCAACGCGGTCAGTACTGCCAGGCAGAGGTCACCGGTCCGGGACGCGGCCAGCCCAGCGCTGACGTGCCCGCGGCTAGCCAGCCCGAACTCGGCCAGGCTTATGCCCGACCTGACCGGCACCCGGTAAAGGGCCGCGCCAAGCAACCGCGCTGCAGCTGCCACGGCGTCGGCTGGTGGCGATTCGCCGGCCCCGTCCTCACTGCCCAACGCGGCAGGCGCCGGCAGCCATGCCTCCTGCAGGCAGATGACCGCGGCGTCGAGCCCGCGGATGGCGGTCACGACGTCATATGGCTCGCCTCGCCAGCCCAAGCCATAGTGCAGGTTCAGGCTCGCGACAGTCAGCGTAGCGACGGCAGTCAGCCTTACCTCCGAGTGCTCGTCGGCAGTCGGCAGTGCGACCTCGGTCTGCGAATGCCTTCGGTTGTGGATGGCGTTGTGGATAGCCAGTGGATAAAGCTGCCCACCCGGGGGACAACATTAGAGATCCTGTGGATGACAAAAGAATCTTGAAAAGGTTAACAAAAAGTCTTGCGCGACAGGCTGCGGACGCAGTACTAATTCATACACCGCTTAACGGTAGCCACCTTGGAGGCGACTCCAGGGTACTGCGCTAGGACCGGGAGACCGGGCCAAGCGTGGGGCTGCAAGGTTGAGCGAGTGGCTAGGGACGGCGCAGATAGCTGAGAAATCAGCAGGTCAGTGTCGTGTCGAGCCAGTGAGGCCCCTGCATCTCATACATGCAGGGGCCTCACGTATGTCCGCGGTGCGGCGTCCGCCGGGGGCGCCCGAGAGCTACCTTGATGCCTTATCCCCGGGCATTCCCGTCGTTAGTCGGCTAGCCACATTTAACCGGGTTCATGGGCATGCCGACGACCACTTAGCGGCTCGGCTAAAGAATCTTGAGTTGATTTGCCGAAAGCTCTTGCGCGGGTCGGCGAACAGGCAGTAGAAATTCATTCACGGTCAAGACAGATCTGACCCGGAGCAATCCGGGAGGGCAGGCAGCCAGGCGACTGCCTGTCTCGCCTGAGGATCTTGTCGAGGCAGTGGGGAGTCGTGCGACTGGCTACCGAGAGATCGGCGGACGGGCGAGAGGCTTCCGGGCGAGGCCCCTCCATCTCATACATGGGGGGGCTTTCGTCTATCGCGCGCGTTGCCTGCCCGGCGATGGCGGGAGCCGGCTCGGACTGCCATAGTGGCCGCCGTGGGCAACTTGGACACCGACGGCACGCCGGCCATCCGGACCGCGCGACTGCTCCGCTGGCAGGGCGAGGCATGTCGCGAACTTGGCAGCCCGCTTTACGGCGACCTGCTCGCGCACGCCGCGGATGACCTGCTGGCCGGCGGGCCGACTGCCGGGGTCCTAGCCGGCCATCTCACCGACCAGCTCTCCGCGGTGCTCGCGCTGCGAATGCTCGGCGGTGCGCACGCGCTGGCGCTGTCCGGCCAGGCGGCGGACCTCGCGGCCTTCTACCCGAGCGCTGGCGGCACGGCTGACAGCGAGCCTGGCAGCCCGCACGCCTGGGCGGCGCTGCAGCGGACTCTGGCAGAGCACGCAGAGGCCGTCCGATCCTGGCTGGGCCGGCCGCCGCAGACCAACGAGGTGGGCCGGGCAGCCGCGCTGCTCGGCGCCCTACGGCAGGTGGCAGCCGAGGCGGACCTGCCGATCCGGCTGGTCGAGGTCGGCGCGAGTGCCGGCCTGAATCTGCGGGCCGACTACTTTTGCGTACCCGGTCCGTCCGGCTCGTACGGTGATCCGGCCTCGCCAGTAGTGCTGACAGGCGGCTGGCTCGGCGCCGCACCGCCCGATGCTCGTATCCACGTCGTCGGGCGCACCGGCGGCGACCTCGCGCCGGTCGACCCGCTGACGGCTGAGGGCAGGCTCATCCTGACGGCCTACATCTGGCCAGATCAGGCCGACCGGCTGGGCCGGCTGCGCGGCGCGCTGGACATCGCCGCTGTCGTGCCGGCGGACCTGCGGCGCGAGCCCGCAGCTGCGACGCTGGCGCGCACCGAGCTAGCAGACGGAACCTGGACCGTGCTCTGGCACTCGATCTTCCGGCAGTACCTCACCGAGGCGCAGCGAGCCGAACTGGCCGAAGGGGTGTCGGCGCTGAGCGCCAGCGCGTCGCCGTCGGCGCGCTTCGCCTACGTCTACCTGGAGCAGTCCAGGGCCGGCGGTTGTCCGGTCACGCTCACGACGTGGCCAGGAGGCTACCGGAGAGTCCTTGGGTCCGCCCCGGCACACGGGCTGCCTGTTCGCTGGCGCGCGGCCGCGCCGGGTCAGCCTGACTGACGCGCCGCTAGCTGATCCAGCAGCCGCTGGCGCCACAGTTCGGTCTGCCTGAGCTGATTGAAAGTGAATATGTGCAAGCCGGCCACGGCGCTAGCCGGATCGCTGAGCGGGCCAGCAGAGGCGGCCAGGAAGCGCGCCGGGCTGTACCCGCCAGGCAAGCCAAGGCGAACCAGCATTCCGCCGTGCCCGGCCAGGAACCGGGCCGACTCGCCGACTCCGATCCTGGTCGCGGTGGCCAGCAGCCTGGTTCGCTCGACCGGGCCTGCCACCCCGACAAGCAACGGCAACGTGACACCGCGCAGGCGCACCCGGCTGATCCACCGCTGCAGGACCGCCGGGTCGAAGCACAGGTTGCTGACGATGTAAGACGCGTGCCGGCGCTTGTCCCACATGGCCTGAATGGTGATGTCGTCGGCGATCCGCGGATGGTGTTCCGGGTAGCCGGTGATGCCGACGTGAGCAAACGGCTTGCCCATGTCGGTCAGGTCTGCCAGCAGCGGCAGCGCGCCCTCATATTGGCCCGCGGGTGCGCTGGCGTCGCCAGCCGGAACGAACACGTCGCTGACGCCGGCCGCTGTCAGCCGGGACACGATGTCGGCGAGCTGCGCCCGGTCTTGGACCAGCCGGGCAGACAGGTGCGGGACCGCCCGGTAACCGTGCGCGGCGAGCTGCTCGGTCAGCCTTATCGTTGGCTCCAGGCCCCTGGCCGGGGAAGCTGTCACCGTCACGACGAGGTCGCGAGGCACCCAGGCCAGCACCTCCTGCTCCGCGGCCGCAGTCGGTAGTACCTCATAGCGCGGCGCCTGCAGCAAGGATGCGATCCGGGCGAGCGGTGTCAGGCGGGTCATGTCGAATCCGCTGTCAGCACCATCAGCTCCCGCTCCAGCCCGCCCGTGCCGACGTCGATCACCCGCAGTGGCAGGCCGAACCTGGCCGCGATGGCCTCAGCCTGCTGGTCCAGTGCCGCGTCACGCCGCTGGGCGAGCCAGACCAGCCTGCGATAGTGCCGGAAGTAGTCCGGCCACAGCTCCGGGTGGCGGTCCAGGCCGAGTCCAGCCAGCACGGTGCGGTCGAAGCTCCTGACCAGGAAGTCAGTCAGCAGGTACGTGCCGGGCTCACGCTCCAGCAGCTCGCGTATGCGGTCAGCCCCGCCGAGCACGTCGTAGCAGTGCAGTCCGCTGAGCCTGCGGATGCCCAGCCTGGCGCACAGCTCGTCGAGCCCGCCGTAGCTGCCGCAGTCCGCGTATCCCAGAGCCACCCGCAGGCCGCGGTTCTGCAGCGACACCGCAAGCCGCTCCGCGGCAGCGACAATGCGGTCCGGGTGATTGTGCAGGACGGCCGGCAGCGGGACAACCTCGACCGGCAGCGCGAGACGCGCCGAGATCTCACGGATGTGGCCAGCCAGCGCGCCACACGCGATCACGGCCAGGCTCGCTTGCGGCGGGTCAGCTCGGGAACTGGAGCTGGTCGACGAACGCGTCGTTAAAGCCGGACCGGTCGGAGAGCTCGACATATCTCACCTCCCCAAGCAGCGCGAGGGCGGCTGCCCGTTCCCGCACGGACAGCAGCGCCATCTTCGCTCCCTCGCCGGCCACGTTCCCGGCGCTGATCACCCGGAGCACGGGCAACGCCGGCACCAGGCCCAAGGCGATGGCGCTGGACGGCGAGAGGTAACTCCCGAAGGAGCCGGCCAGCAGGACTTGCTGGATGTCGCCGGGCGCCAGACCCGCCTCCTCGAGCAGTACCCGCCACCCGGTCGCGATCGCCGCCTTGGCGAACTGGAGTTCCCGCACGTCACGCTGAGACAAGTAGATCGACGCCGAGACGTCGCCCGGCTCGCCTCGCCAGTGCAGTACGAACACGCGCTCCTGACCGAGCGTGGTTAGTCGCGGAGCCAGGCCGGGCCGGATCGCGGCCGCCGCTTCCTCGCTCACCAGCCGGCCAGACTGGTCAAGCAGGCCTGCCTTCACCAGGCCGGCCACGGCGTCCACAAGCCCGGATCCGCAGAGACCGGCAGGCTCGCAATCGCCGATCACGGTCAGCGACAGCCCGTCCGGATTGACCGTGACGCCCTCGATGGCACCGTCGGCTGCACGCATCCCGCACCGGATAGCCGCGCCCTCGAAGGCCGGGCCGGCCGGCGCCGCGGTGGCGAGCAGCCAGTCCCGGTTGCCGAGCACGATCTCGCAATTCGTGCCGATGTCAATGAACAACCGGATCCGGGCGTCCCGGTTCATGCCGGACGCGAGCAGCCCGGCTGTGATGTCGCCGCCCACGTAGGCGCCGAACGCCGGGAATACGAACGCTCTGGCGCGCGGATGCGCTGGCACCGCCAGCTCGCCAGCCAGCACTTCCGGCAGCTGCCGTGCCGACATGATGAAGGGCGCGA
>JBKQTJ010000306.1:0-2523 GCA_052143255.1 Streptosporangiaceae bacterium
GACCTCTCCGTAAGCAACGGAGAGGTCCACGTCCTGCAGCGCGGCCTGCCCGCCAAAGGACTTGGTCAGGTGACGGAGCTGGAGTGTCATTCGACGCAGCCGATCGCGGCAGCCAGTCGGCTGGTCAGCCGACGTGCCACAACTGCTTGAACTGCGCCTGATAGTTCACTGGCCCTGGCCAGTTCCCGCCGTTGGCGGCAAGCTGTGCGCTGGCTGCTGACGGCGTGTCGACGATGAAGGCGACACCCTCGTCGGTCGCGGCCAGTGCTGCCGGAGTCAGCGCGCCCTCGGAGGCCCTGGCCATCCAGTCGACCACTTCCCACATTACGTACGGCTCGGGCAGGATCGACCACATCGTCTCCTGGCCGCTGACCATCTCGTGCAGCTGCGTCGCCTCTGCCTCGGTGCCAACGATCTTGACCTTGCTGGTCAGGTTGGCCGTCCGCAGTGCCGCCGCGACGCCGGCGTCGAGGTCCTGGAAGGACAGGTAGAGGTAGTTGACGCTGGGGTGCGACTGCAGGTAACTGACGATGGCGGACGGCACCTGACCGGATCCGAGTTGCGTCACGCTCACCGGCAGAGTGGCGAAGGTGCAGGACGGGCAGAGCTTGCTGAACTCGGCCGCGGCGCCCTGGCCCTGCGCCACGAGTGATGGATACAGCGGGATGTCCACGTAGACGGCGTTGGCGTGGCCGTCAGAGTTCGCGATCATCCAGTCGGCCATCAACGCACCGGTCTTCACGTCCCCGGCGCCGTTCTGGGCCACCCCGTAGAGGCCGTTCTTGGCGCCTTCGGGGGTGTCACCGGTGTAGGCGCCGAACAACTCGACGCCTTTGGCCTTAGCCTCCTGCACCTGGGGCGTGATCGTGCTCAGCGTGATGCTCGTGGTGGCGATGTACTTGTAACCGGCGTCGATGGCCTGCTGGACTGCCTGGCCCGGCGTCGCGCTGTTGTAAGTGATCACAGTGGGATTCCAGCCGAGCGCCTTCGCCGCGGCAGTGAAGCCCGGGTTCAGCAGCGAGCATGCCGCCGCCGAGCAGGTGAGGAACGCCACCTTGATGCCCTTCTTCGGAGCGTGCGGAAGGGGAGTAGTCGCCGGGATGTTCATTGGTTCGGTGGTTGCTGCGGCCACGGCTGCCTTGGCAGTGGTTACGCCACTGCTGTCGAGCGTGGCATTCGAGGCCTTCGCCGAAGGCGAGCCGGAGTTGTTCGCGGAGGGTGATGAGGAGCCGCACGCTGATGCGGCCGCCACGCACGCGGTGGCAAGTACGCCAATACATGCTTTCTGTAGCTTCATGGCAATGTCCCACCTGCCAGGTCGGGACGGCCGGGAGGCCGGGGCCTCCCGCCCGCGACCGAGGTCCATTTGGTTAGACGGAGTATTACCCGCGCCGACAGCGGCGGTCAATACTTTCCTCATCATGATTACGATGGACTTGATGATTAGCATGTACTCGGCGATCGATTCCTTGGCTGCGAACTGCCCGCCCGCGGTACGCGATGACGAACGTCAGCGCGACGGGTTATGGGGTGACGGGCCAACGATCCGGCTAGTCCGCGGGGAACAGCGCTCAGCGCCCGGTCGACCGCTTCGTCACAAAGCCGCTGGGGCTACCAGGCGGCGGTGCCGAGGTCCGCGTTCGCCAGTAGCTCCTGGGTCGGCTTGATTGTGCGGCGCTCGATCGCTCCTGACCAGAGCTGGACCGGGCCGTGGTGGCGCAGATAGAGCAACTGTCGGCCGTCAGGGCTGAAGGCGACGACGACCGGGTTGCCGGGCAGCCTGATGCTGCTGATCCGGCGCGCGGTGGTATCGGTGACGATGAACCGCTCGACGACAGCGGGGAAGAGTCCGAACAGAACGGTTCCCGCAGCGTGTCCGGCTCCAGCAGACAGAATGTCCGAACCTCGGGTCACAGCCAGCGTGACCAAACGGGCCGGCCGCGCAGCTCGAAGGTCGAGCACGATCGCGCACTGTCGGCCGGTCCGGTACTCGGTCGAACAGGTCTTGCGGTCGGCGGCCATCGCGGTCGCTGACGAACTGGTTGCTTGCCCTTCTGCCGGAGGGATGGCCAGCAGCCGGTGATCCCCAAGCCAGATGAGCACATTGGGAGTGTTTTTGAACGACGCGTCAGGGCCGATCAGGGCGGCAAGATCGATCTTGCGAGTCCTTGCGGTAGCCAGATCGTCGATGACGATCTGGTGGCCATTGCCGGCCTCGTAGGCCAACCGACGCCCGTCGGGGCTGATGGCCGGGTCTTGCCCGGACGCCACCTGGCGCGGCTGGCCGCCGGTGGCGGAGATCCGTTCGATCGGGAACGGGTCCAGCGGGCCGGCGGCGCTCTCGTAATAGACGATCGAGCCTGCGGGACTCAACGCCACCGTTCCGACGTTCGTGGCCAGCACCCGCTCAAGCCTGCCGCTCGTCACCGAACGTATCTCCAGCTTGCCGGCCTGCACCACCGCAAAGTCGTGCGGGTTGCGCCGAACGACAGATCCATGACTGCTGGCCGTACTGGTCGGCGA
>JBKQTJ010000307.1:0-29651 GCA_052143255.1 Streptosporangiaceae bacterium
TGCTCACGGTGCTCGACGAGCCGACGGCGGCGCTCGATGCCGAGACCGAGCACCAGCTGTTCGAGCGCTATGCCACCAGGGCCAGGGACGCAAGCAACAACGGGAGTATGACCATCCTGGTATCACACCGATTCAGCACTGTCCGCATGGCCGACCTCATCGTCGTGCTGGATGGTGCCCGGGTCGCTGAGATCGGTACCCACGAGCAGCTGACCGCCCGCGGCGGGCGGTACGCAGAGCTCTACCGGATTCAGGCACAGGCCTACCAGTGACTGGATGGCCGCTCAGCGCAAGGAAGGGACGGTGTGCGCTGCCCGCCTAGCCGAGCGCGTACGCAGTTGGTGCACCGCGATACGGCACCGCGGCGAGCACGCCGAGTTCGCCCGCCGGGGCCGGCAGCAAGGCCGTCGTCGTACCGTCTGACGGGGTGAACCAGAGCAACGAGGAGGTGCCGGGGCAACTGGTCTGGGCCAGGACAATCAGGCGGCTGCCAACGGCCGCCACCACGTTGTCGTAATAGTTGGTGCTGCGGGCGACGGTAACCGGAGTTACCGAGCCGCCTTGGCCGACTGCCATGATGCCCAGGCCGCCAGGCCCGGTAGCGGCGGTCGAACATTGCCTGGCGCTGGTCTGGGTGAGGTAAATGTGGCCGCCCGCGCTCCAGGCGCCAGCTTCGAACCCGGTGCCGGACGCCGACCCTGAAGCTGGCGCCAGGGCGGTCGGGGCAGCACCGTTCGCCGGCACCAGCCATAGCCGCTCGGAGTTGGCGTTCGGCTGGCCCGGCGCGGCACAGTTAGCGAGCACTGTGTCCGCGTCCCACCAGCTGACTGGCAGGCAGGACGGCGGCGTGCCGCTGGACGGCACATGGAGCCTGCGAATCAGCCCGCCGGCGTTGTTGACCAGTTGCATCTCATTGCCGGCGATGCCCCAGACCGCCGTAAGGCCGTCCGGCGAGCTCAGCGCGTTGCACTGCGACGCGCAGGGGCTAGCCTGCGAGGCTGCCACCGGCTGCCGGTCCGGCATCGTGCTCAGCGTGGCCTGGTACACGCCGTTCAGACCGTAACGCCGCAGCTGGTATCTGGTGGCGGTGCGGCGGACGGCCAGGATGTTAAGCCCGTGTGGCCGGGTGAAGCTGACGGGCGTGACGCCGGCCTTGACCGGCAGGTTGGTGACCTGGCCGGTGGCCAGCGTGAGGACCCCGAAGGCAGGCGGCTGCGGGCCAGCGCTGGATGCGACCCGGACCAGCGCGTGCCTGGCGTCGCCGGACCAGGCCAGCAGCGTAATCGCCGCTCCTGACCAGGTGCGCATCAGGTACTTGCCGCCTTCGGGATCCACCATGTACAGCGACAACGCGCCTGGCTGGGCCGCGCTGCCGCTGCCGTCGGGCGGCGCAGCGGAGAACTCGGCGAGCGTCCAGCCCGGCCCGACGATGGACCACGGGACGGAGGCACGTCGGCCGGTGCGGCCCGCCGCCAGCATGTGCACAGCGGGCTTGGCCTTGCCAGCCGTGCCGGGTCCCCGGGGCGGGGGCTTTGCTGAGTGCTGACCGCCGAACGCGCCGAACGCCAGGTAGGCAACCACGGCAACCCCGATGACTGCGGCTACGCCCGCCGCCAGCATCCTGCGATTGGCCAGGTCGGCGGGAAATCCCAGCCTGCTCTGGCCGCTGCCGCGATGGGGACTGGCGAGCCTGCCGGGGCGACTCGGAGAGCTGCGGGTTGGGGGTGTCGGGTTCTGATCGCTAGTACCGCCGGGTACCCGCTGCCCGGAGCTATCGGGACCGGCCCAGCCGCCTGGACCAGCACTGCTGCCGAGCCCGGCCTGGTTACGTCGGTTGGCAAGGCTGCGGGAGCCGCCCCGGCCTGGCCAGCGCGTCCGCCCACGTCCAGGGCCGATCGACGTCGTGGTACCAGCTACCGGCCCCCGCGCACTCGTGTCAGGCATGCGGGCACCACCGAGCCAGGTGCTGTCTGTCGGCTCGCTGCCGGTAGCCGTGCGACCCGCCAGCGGGTCAGCCCCCCTGGTGTCGACCGCGGCGCTGGTCAGACCAAGACCAGCCATTTGGTCGTCGTCCCTCTCGGGATCGACCGCTCCGCCACCGCCGATTCCGCTGGCGCCCATTCCGGGCCCGGCCATTCCGGGACCGGCCACTCCGGGACCGGCCGTTGCGCTGCTGGCCATTGCGGCGTCGGCCGTTCCGCCCAGGGCCATTCCGCCCTGAGGAGTTCCGGCATCGGCCATTCCGCTCCGGGCAATTCCGCCATGGGCCAGTGCCCGGCTGCCCTTACCGCCAATGTCGGGCGGCTCCTGGGCGCTGCCGACCTGGGCACCCGGATCATGCCCGGCGGTCCCCAACGTCCGCGGGGAACGCGGCCGGTAGATTCCCGGCCAGGTGGATGAGTCGGTCGTCCCGGTCGCGTCGGGAGTCAGCCCTGCCACCGTTGCCCGAGCGCGGCGACGCTCATAGGCTTCCTCGGCAACCTTCAGCACCCAGTCCTCGGGGTCCCGGTAGCCGGAGACCTCATACCACTGCTGATAAGCGCGGGCGTAGGCCTCGCGCACGGCGTGATCGGCTTCGCTGTCCTGCCCGGTCATGGAGTGCATCCGGCTCGTGACACTCCACGCCGTCCTTGCATAGAAGGCGTCGAACGTCTCCGAGTCGCTCATGTGCATCTCCTACCACGGTGCCGCTGGGCGCGGTACTGCCCAGCTAGCTGCATTACACGCGCACAGCCGCGCGTCGGCGCTGCAGCATGCCGAGATCGTTATCAAACAGGTGAATCGTCCTCACGTCGAGGAAACCACAAGGAAGGTGCTGCTAGTGCCGGATATTCAGGCGATGGTCAGCTCAGGCTGGCCAGGCGCACGACGGCGGCGTCGATGCGCTCATCGGTCGCCGTGAGGGCCACCCGGATGTGCCAGCTGCCGCTAGGGCCATAGAAATCTCCGGGAGCAACGAGGATGCCGGCCCCGGCTAGCCGCTGAACTGATGCGCCGCAATCTAGGTCAGGATGCGTCGCCCAGAGATACAGCCCGGCTTGCGAATGCTCGACTGCCCAGCCAGCGGACTCAAGGGCGGGCCTGAGCCGCTCGCGCCGGGCAAGGTACACCGACCGCTGCCGCTCGGCGTGAGCATCGTCAGCCAGGGCGGCGGCCATCGCTGCCTGCACGGGCGCCGGCACCATCAGGCCGGCGTGCTTGCGGATCTCGAGCAGTTCGGCGACCAAATCTGGGTCACCAGCGACGAACCCGGCGCGGTAGCCCGCCAGGTTAGACCGCTTGGACAGTGAGTGCACTGCGAGCAGTCCTTGATGGGAGCCGTCGCATGCATCCGGATGGAGCACCGACACTGGTTCGGCCTCCCAGCCGAGCTCGAGGTAGCACTCGTCTGAGGCGACAACGGTGCCCTGGATACGCGCCCAGCTCACGACCTTGCGCAAGTGCTCGGCGGGAAGCACCTGCCCGGTCGGGTTTGCGGGCGAGTTGAGCCACGCCAGCCGCACCCGCTCCGGTCCGAGCGAGACCAGGTTGTCGGTGCGGACCGCGGTGGCGCCTGCCAGCCGCGCGCCAGCGTCATAGCTGGGGTACGCCAGCGCAGGGTGGGTGATGACGTCGCCGGGCCCGCAACCGAGCAGGGTGGGCAGCCCGACTATGAATTCCTTGGTCCCGATGACGGGCAGCACGCAGCCGGGATCCACGGTGACGCGGTGCCGCCTGGCCAGCCAGCCGGCGGCGGCCTCCCGTACCGCGGCCGTTCCCGCCGTTACGGGGTAGCCGGGGGAATTCGCGGCAGCAATCAGCGCATCGATGATTACCGGGGGAACGGGGTCCACGGGCGTGCCGACCGACAGGTCGACGATGCCGCCGGGGTGGCCTCTGGCCAGTTGGGCGGCTCGAGCCAGTGAATCCCACGGGAAGGCCGACAGGCGCGAGCTGACCGACGGCGATCTGCGGCCAATCCCGGTGCCGCTCGCCGGCAGGCCGCTGCTGGCCATCAGGTCCCCGTTACCCTGCTAGTGCTCGGTCTCCTGCGGTGGGAGAGCGGCCACGATCGGGTGATCGGTGGGGATCTTGCCAGTCTTGGAGGCACCGCCCGGCGAGCCGAGGTCGCTGAAGAACTCCACGTTGGCCTTGTAGTAGTCCTTCCACTGGTCCGGTACGTCGTCCTCGTAGAAGATGGCCTCGACCGGGCAGACGGGCTCGCAAGCACCGCAGTCCACGCACTCATCCGGGTGGATGTAGAGCATCCGCTCGCCCTCGTAGATGCAGTCGACGGGGCACTCTTCGATGCACGCCTTGTCGAGCACATCGACGCAAGGCTGCGTGATGATGTACGTCACTTCTGAGTTCTCCTCTTCCCTCCGCGCCCTGGTGCACTCGGCGGTGCGACTGACCCAAGTTTCGCGGCACGACACCAGTATCGCGCCCCAGGCTAGATCGGTTACCTCGCCGCCGATGCCGGGGATCGCAGGCTATCAGCCGAACACGACATCGGCAGTGGCAGCCGGCCCGCGCACCGAGCCGCGCAGCCTAACCCAGTGCTCCGGCCCGCTGGTTGCGTGCCACTCGTAACCCCGGAAACGGACATAAGTGACTCCGTAGTTAGCGGCATTCGAGACCAGCCAGCCTGCCACCGACCAGCCCTGGCGCGCCGTCCGGACCGCGACCGACGCGGACGGGTCGTTCGTGTGCTCCGCCCGCACGGGGCCGTATGCGCTGGTCAGGGCGCGCGTGGCGGCCGCCAGCCGGGCCTTGCCGACGGGCGCGCCATAGGAGCACCAGACCGCGTGCGGGGCGCTACCGGTGAAGGCCCGGGCAAGTGCGCTGCCAATCCCGGCGTACTGGCCGTAGGCAGAGCCATCGGCGCTGTGCTGGACTGCCTGAGCGGCAGCATAAATCGGCATATGCAGGTATCCGGGCACATCCGCCAGCGCGGCCAGGAACCGGGTCGAGGCATACACCGGGTTCTCGATCTGCTGTTTGGTGCCCCAGCCCTCGGATGGCCGCTGCTGGAAGACCCCGACCGAGTCGCGGTCGCCGTTGGGCAGATTGGTGAGCTTGGACTCCTGCAGGGCAGCTGCGTAGGCGATCGCGACAGCCCGGCTGGGCATGGCGCGCTCACTGGCGACGCCGGCGATAGTGGCCGCGATGCCGGCCTGGCTGATGCTGAGCGATAGCTCGCCTCTCCCGGATCCGGCGAGGCATCCGGTAGCGCGCTCGGTCGCCACCCGGTGCCTGATGGTCAGGTAGCCGACAGTCAGCGCGACGAGGACAACGATCGCGGTGGCTGCCGCGCGCGACCAGCGGCTGGATGTGGACCGCCTGCGCTTGCCCGGACGCGGAGACTTGCTCGGCACGGACAAGAAGCTACCCGCTCGGGAAGCCGGGATGCTCATCCTGGCAAGGCCGCATTAGGCTCCAGCGCTATGACATCACTATCAGCGCAGGCCTTCGCGGCGAACCCCATGCCGGCCGAGATCGATGAGCTCTGGTCCCGGCGCGCCGAGCTGAGCCCGGCCGACTCGGCGGCGCGAGACCTCGTGGTGGCTGCGGTCGATCTCATCGATTCCGGTTTGTCGCGGGTCGCCTGGGTCGAGCCAGGCACTGGCGAAGTGATCGTGAATGAACGGGCCAAGCGGGCGATCCTGCTCGCCTTCCGGTTGCTGCCGATGGCTGAGTCGCAACTGGGAGATTTCCACTACAACGACCGGGTGCCGCTGACAGCCCGGCTGGACGGGGTCCGGGCCGTGCCTGGCGCGATCGTCAGGTGGGGCGCCTACGTTGCGCCCGGCGCCGTGCTGATGCCGTCGTTCGTGAATATCGGTGCCTACGTCGACGCCGGCACCATGGTCGACACCTGGGCAACCGTCGGATCGTGCGCCCAGATCGGCAGGAGTGTCCACCTGGCCGGCGGGGTCGGCATCGGCGGCGTGCTCGAGCCGCCCAACGCAGTGCCGGTCGTGGTGGAGGACGATGCGTTCATCAGCTCGCGCTGCATGATCGTGGAGGGGGCCAGGGTTCGCGCCGGCGCGGTCCTGGGTGCGGGCACGATCTTGACCAAGACCACCCACGTCATCGACGTACAGACCGGCGACGAACTGCCATCCGGCGAGGCGCCACCCTGGTCGGTCTGCGTAGGCGGCACGCGGGCGCGCCAGTTCGACGGCGGCGAGTTCGGCATGCCTTGCGTGCTGGTGCTGCGGCGCCTCCCGGAGGGCAGCAGCCATGACAAGGCGGCGCTCAACGACATACTCCGCGACCACGGCGTCGGTTCCTGATCTGGCGCTGCCGCGCACACCGGGGGTGCAAGGCCAGAATTGCTCCGGCGTCGGCGCGTAACAACCGGACTCCTCAAAGAGTCGCGATGTAACTTGTTGGCGTGGAGTCATCGACACGAGATGAGATTGGCGCGGCCGCGCACGCCGAACTTGGCCGTGACTATGACAGCGCGGTGGCCGAGGGCTTGATCGAGCGAATCGGCGCTGAGATTGACAAGCGGGTCGATGCTCGGGTGGGTCGCGTCCCGGTCGGCCGGCTTGCGCGGTCGCGCCGTCCGGGCACGTTTGCCTCGCTGGTCCTGGCGCTGGGATCGATGGGGCTCGGTGTTGGCGGCACTGCCGTGGTGCTTTCCGAAGCGCCACAGAACACCAGCGCTGCAAGCGTCATGGTGCTCGTGATCTGGATCGCGATCGCCGCAGTGAATTGGACCTTCATGAACCGGCGCGACTAGCCGAATGCAGCCGCCCGGCGTGGTCGGCTGCGGCATCGCCGGGAGTCACGTCGCGTGCCTCGATGCCACGCCGAGTGACACGGCCGGCCCGCCGAGCACCGAAGCCTGGCCACGGCCGACGGGCGGCTACCTTATGGGCCATGAGCACGAACTCCGAGCCCCGGCGTCGGCTGCGACGGCAGGGGCCCGCAACCCTCCGCGGGACCCAGATTCCCAAGACCACGACCGACCAGCGCTTGCTCGACTGGCGCGGGCCGAGCGACTGGGTGCATACCGATCCATGGCGGGTACTGCGCATTCAGGCCGAGTTCGTCGAGGGATTCGGCCTGCTGGCTGAGCTCGGTCAGGCCGTCTCGGTCTTCGGATCGGCCCGGACGCGGCCGGGCAGCCCGGAATACGAAATTGCCGAGCAGATCGGCTTCGGGCTGGCGAAAGCCGGCTACGCGCTGATTACCGGCGGCGGCCCAGGGATCATGGAGGCGGCCAACAAGGGCGCGTCGGCTGCTGGCGGGGTCTCGGTCGGCCTGGGCATCGAGTTGCCGCTGGAACAGGGCTTGAACGAGTACGTCGATATCGGGCTGGAGTTCCGGTACTTCTTCGTCCGCAAGACGGTGTTCGTCAAGTATTCGCAGGCGTTCGTGGTGCTGCCGGGTGGCTTCGGCACCCTGGACGAGCTGTTCGAGGCAGTCACGCTGGTACAGACCGGGAAGATCACCCGATTCCCCATCGTCCTGGTCGGCAGCGAGTACTGGAAGGGCCTGAACAGCTGGATCGCCGAGACCATGCTGCCGGCCGGAAAGATCTCCCCGGCTGATCCTGAGCTGATCAAAGTCGTCGACGACCCGGCCGAGGTGGTCAGGATCATCACCAAAGCGCACAGCCTCGGCGCGGCCGAGCGGACCTTCTCCGACATGACCTGACCCGGTGGGCGGGCGTAGACGGCGCAAGCGCACCTGAAGGCATGGCACGATGACGCTGTGGGCGTGGTTATCTCCCTGATCGCTGTCGTCATACTCGGCGGCATCGTCGTCGTGGCCAGGGGCCGTGGCGGCGAACTGGCCAGGGACAAGGTCGAGATGCCTGCCGCCATGGACCTGCGTACCTGGTCCGACGTGGCCAAGTATCGCCCTCCTGCGGCGCTGCTTGGCTATCACGCCGCCTCGACCGAACAGGCGCTCGTGATCGTCGCGAGGTCCATAGCCGAGCGCGACGCAGAGATCGCCTGGCTGCGCACCAAACTGGCCGAGTTGCAGCCCGAGTCAGCGGGCCGCGGCGACGAGATCAATGGCGGCGCCGAAGCTCATGTTCCGGCCGGCAGTAATGAAGCTCATGTTCCGGCCGGCAGTAATGAGGCCGTGACCGCTGAGCCGCCCGTGGAGGCGGGCTACCGGCCCCAAGGCGGCTCAGCGGGCCGGAGCAGCGACGAATGACGGCTGGACTGGCCGTGGCCGGGCCGGACGGACGGCTGCGGTGTCCGTGGGCGCTCAGCGCACCCGAGTACCTCAGCTATCACGATGACGAGTGGGGCAAGCCGGTGCGCGACGACAACGCGCTGTTCGAGCGGCTCAGCCTGGAGGCATTTCAGTCCGGCCTATCCTGGCTGACGATCTTGCGCAAGCGGGCGTTTTTCCGGGCCGCCTTCAGCGGCTTCGATATCGAGACGGTGGCCGCTTTCGGGCCAGCCGACGTGGCCAGGCTGCTCGCGGATCCCGGCATCGTGCGCAACCGGGCGAAGATCGAGGCGACAATCGCCAACGCCCGCGCAGCAATGAACCTGCCAGCCGGACTCGCCGCCATCATCTGGCAGTACGAGCCCGGCGCTGGCCCAGCGCCGCCCGGCCTGGCGGACGTACCGGCTGCTACCAGCGCTTCCAAGGCCCTGTCGAAGGACCTACGCAGCCGCGGCTTCAGATTCACCGGCCCGGTAACGGCTTACGCGACCATGCAGGCGTGCGGTCTGGTCAACGATCATCTTGCTGATTGCTTCTGCCGGGATGCCGGTTAGTCGGCTGGGCTGGCGCTATCGCCCGCATGCGGCGAGAATGGCGAAGGCATTCGCGGCGAACGCCGAGCCAGGAGGTCTACGGGCAGGTCCGGCGAACAGTTGACCATTTGGTTCAACATTCACCCGATCCCATTGCGAAACTTCGCACAATACACATAATCTGGGCTGACGGAAGCTTTACTCGGGAGGGCGGAGGAGCATGCGGCCGCCAACGCCTGCCGATAACGGTAGGGGTGCGCTGAGCCCTGGCCTGGGCAGAGCTGGCTTTGACAGTGCTGGCTTTGACAGTGCTGGCCTTGAGAGCGGCGGCTTCGGCGATGGCGGCCTCGGCCATGTTGCACCCGGCCATGTTGCACCCGGCCATGGCGGTCCCGGCTCTGGTGGTCGCGGCTCTGGTGGTCCCGGCTACCTGGGCCCGAGCGGGGCGAGCGGTGCAGGGCCAGCCGCCGGCATGCTGGCAGCTCCGGTCGCTGAGGCACTGGCCTTCGCTCCCGAACACGTGGGCCGGCTCGCCGACGCCGGCATCAGCGGCGGCGGCTGCTTCGTCCGGCCGCTGCCGGTCGATACGACGTGCGCAGCCGCGGCCCGGCGCTTCTTCCGTGAGGCGGTCTCCAGCCTGGGCGTCCCCACCGGCCTGCTGCATGACGGCGTGACGATGGCCAGCGAGCTGGCTGCCAATACCCTGCATGCGCAGCGCAACATTTCCCAGCACACCTCCAGGCACCGAACACCGGCCAGCCTTCCAGAGATCTGGGTGTACCTGCGCGGCACTGGCCGGACCTGCGAGCTGGTTTGCAAGGTCTTTGACACCGAGCGCGGCTGGACAGTGGGCGCCGATCCGGGCATGGGGAAGGCACCGCTCGACTCGGTGAACGGCCGTGGCCTCCAGGTGGTTGCGGGGCTGTCGGCCGGCCAGTGGGGGTGCCACCTGAGCCGGTCGCGTCTTGGCAGCTGGGGCGCGCCGGGCAAGGCGGTCTGGTTCGCCCTGCGGATTCCGCCGGCCACCTTGCCGGAGCATGTTGGCCGCCCGCGTTACGACCCGGACTGGCTGGTGGACGAGCTAGAGGCCATGCTGGCCGACCGGGGGCTGGGGGGCAGCATCGTACGAGCCGACCTCGACGGCATGTCGGTACTGTCCATCAGCCGTCACCTCACCGTGTGGCGGCATCGCGAGGTCGTCTCGTGGCGGACGGCAGCCGGGGCGTATCACCAAATGGATCTTGCCGACCTGGTCGAAGTAGCCGAGCAGATCGTTTGCGCGCAGGAGGAAGCTGCTCTGGGCAGCAGCCTGATCGGCTAGCCGTTCCGGCCTTGCTCACCTGCCCTGGTACGCGGGCGTCTGCTTGTTCACGAACGCAAGCGTTGCTGCCTGGTGGTCCTGCGTAGTGCCGAGCCTCGTCTGGAGCGCCGCCTCCTTCTCTAGCGACTCGCTAAGGCTGTGAGAACTGGCATATAGCAGGGCTTCCTTGATGGCGGCGTAAGCGAGCGTCGGGCCGGCGGCCAGCCGGTCCGCAAACGAGCCGGCGGTGGCTGGCAGGTCCTCATCGGCCACTACGGACGTCAGCAGGCCAAGATTCAGCGCCGCAGCCGCGTCTATCGGCTCGGCGAGCATCAACATTTCCGCTGCCTTGGCCGGCCCGATCAGCCGCTGCAAGGTCCAGGAGGCACCCGAGTCAGCGCCGAGGCCGACCCGGGCGAAGGCCAGCATGAAGCTGGCGCGCTGTGCCGCGATGCGGAAATCGCAGGCGAACGCCAAAGAGGCCCCCGCGCCAGCGGCTACGCCAGGCAGTGCCGCGATCACCGGCTTGGGCATCCGGGTGATCGCCTCGATGATGGGGTTGTAATGCTCGCGCACCGTATCCAGCGGAGCGGCCCCGGCAGCCAGCATCTCGGCGTGCTCACGCAGGTCCTGGCCCGAGCAGAAGGCGGCCTGGCCAGCCCCGGTGAGGATGACCGCCCGCACCGCCTCATCGGCGCTGCAGTCGCGCAATGCGGCCAGCAGCTCCACCTTGGCCCGCGCCGTCAGCGCGTTCCGCGCCTCCGGCCGGTTGATCGTCACCGTAGCCACCGCCCCATCGACCTGGTGAATCACCACGCTGTCAGTCACCGGGAATCCCTTCCGCCTGAGCTGCTACCGCATCCCCGCCGAGCATGCCTGAACGGCTCTGCCGCCGGCAACCTGGGCTGGCCTCAAGGGAACGGGGTCGCACCTGAGCTGCGGACGGTTCCGGCTCGCGGAACCGGGCAGAACGCCCCGGTAGGCCGCCGAGCGGCGGGAGATGGTGAGTGTCCCGGTCTGGACCGGTATCGATCGTGACCTGGCGGGAACGCTGATCGTTACCATCGGGTGGCCGAACCCTGGATAATAGAGGGACTGATCGAGATGTATGTGGCTGGCTGGAGTACCGCCAGGCACCGCCCGTCGGCGTGATCCGGCGGCTGCGGTTCGGTGCGGCCCCAGGGCAGGGAAGGGGAGCAGAATGGCGGCGATGAAGCCGCGGACGGGTGACGGTCCGCTTGAAGTCACCAAGGAGGGCCGCGGCATCGTCATGCGCGTCCCGCTGGAGGGCGGTGGCCGGCTGGTTGTCGAGCTTACCCCTGACGAGGCTCGTGCCCTTGGCGAGGCGCTCAAGACGGCCGTCGGCTGAGCATTGCCGCTTACTGTCGAGGTAACCCTGCTGCCTGGGCATGGCGATCCTCTGCTTGCGACATACCTGACCGAGTTGGCTGGCGGTCAGGCTGAAGCCCGGCCTGATGGTGGTGGGCGTAGCGGCCGGCGGCAGCAACCGGGCTGGCACGCCCGTGCTGCTAACGTGGCGGGCGGGTGCTAGCCCGGCTGCTTAACGGCTGCCAGCAGGCCGGTGCCGACCGGCAGCAGCAGCGGCACCAGGCGATCGTCAGCCCCCACTTGCTCACGCAGACTCGCGGCAGCGGCCGCCTCGCTTTCTGTTGGCACTCGCTCGCCGACGGCAATACCAGGCAGCGCCGCGTTGAAGATCACTATTCCGCCGGGCCTGAGCAGCCGGAGCGCGGCCGCCAGGTAGTCAGCGAACTCCTGCCGGTCGGCGTCGCAGAACACCATGTCGTAAGTGTCATCAGCCAGCCTGGGCAGCACTTCAAGCGCTAGACCGCCGATCAGCCGGTACCTGGCAGCCGGGAATCCGGCCGCCAGGTAGGCCGCCCGGGCCAGGCGCTGGTGCTCTGGCTCAACGTCCACGGAGGTCAGGACGGCCCCCGGTCGCATGCCGCGTAGCAGCCAGATGCCCGACGCGCCACAGCCAGTGCCGATCTCGACGACCGACCGCGCCCCGACGGCCGCCGCCATGAAGCGCAGCACCCCGCCAGTGGTCGGGCTCACCGGAGCTGCCCCGCCCACTTCTGCCGCGTTCCGCCTGGCGGCTATCAGCGCGTCGTCCTCAGGAAAGAACTCGTCAAGGTAGGCCAGGGTGCCTGCGGTGATCGAGATGGCTGCCTCCCCGTCGGTTCCGGCCGGTCCGCGTCGGCGTCGCGTGACTCAGGATGTCCCAGGGCGGCAGCCTAGCGGCCGGCGCGGGCGTCCGGGAACCGGCTGGGTAACCTCGTACGTTGAGGCGTGCAGAGGTAATCGGAGCATCCGGTCCCAGGTACGCCGTAGTCGCTGCGAAGCTGGAAATATCAGCCTCTAGCGACCGGGCCAGTATGGCCGCGGTGAGAGCCGACGGCGCAGGTGGAGCCCGGAAGCGGGTCGCGCGGAACAATGCCGACCCCGCCGGGGTTTGCGTTATCGATGGGCGTTGGAGGGACCGGTGCAGGGGGTAACGGTGGGACAGGCCGCAGAGACCGGCGATATACCGGCGTGGACCCCGCCGAGCTGGGAAGAGGTGGTGCGCGACCACTCGGCGCGCGTCTACCGCCTGGCATACCGGCTTACTGGCAACACCCACGACGCGGAGGACCTCACCCAGGAGGTATTCGTTCGGGTCTTTCGCTCGCTCGACAGCTATGTGCCAGGCACCTTCGAGGGCTGGCTGCATCGCATCACCACCAACCTGTTCCTCGACATGGCGCGCAGGCGCCAGCGGATCAGGTTCGAGGGCCTGGCGGACGAAACCGAGGCCAGGCTGGGCGGCTCTGAGCCCACTCCGGCTCAGGCCTTTGACGACCGGCATCTTGACGGGGACATCCATGCAGCGCTGATGGCCCTGGCTCCGGAGTACCGGGCGGCGGTGATCTTGTGCGACATCGAGGGCCTGTCTTATGAGGAGATCGCCGCCAGCCTCGGGGTCAAGCTCGGCACTGTCCGCAGCCGGATCCATCGCGGCCGGGCGCAGCTGCGCCAGGCGCTGGAGCACCGCAGGCCGCGCAGCGCGGGGTCGGCCGTGCCACAACCGCGACTGCAGATCGATCTTCCGTTGCCGCAGGGAGGCCAGCCATGACCCATCTCGGCCAGCGGCTGTCCGCGCTGATCGATGGTGAGCTTGACCTGGATGAGCGTGAACGGGTACTGGTGCATATGACCAAGTGCGGGTCGTGCCGCGATGAGGTAGCCGCCCTGCGGATGCTCAAGCGGCGGATGAACGCGCTTGGTGATGCGGCTGCGGGGGCGGGACTGACTGGTCGGCTAATGAGCTTGCGAGAGGCTGCGCTGCACGAGAGCTTGCTGCCGGTCGAGGCGATGTGGCCGCCGCCACCGGCTGGGGGGTGGCCGCCGCCTGCTGCGAGCGACCGGACCGAGCATGATAATTCGGACAACAGGGCCGCGCGCTTTTTCATAGCCGGGTCACTCGCCGTGTTCCTGGTCGGCCTGAGCACCGCGGCAGTCGTCGCTGGCGGTGAACCGCAGGCGCGGGCGCCCGCTCCGCCGGTGGCGCCGTCTGTCGATGTCGTGCAGTTCGCGCCGCCGCGCAACCTGGTCGGCGGCCAGGTACCGGCGAGCCGCCGGCTGCACCCCGACGTCCAGAATGTCCGGTCGCTCCGGCTACCTTGATCGTGCGTCCCGACCGCGCGCGCTTATGCCGCTGCGGATTGGTATGCCTGCGTTGCCTGCCGCCCGGTAGCTCGTCCGCTGGCCGGGCGCCGACCCGCTGAGCAGCGGGCTGTCCGCGCCGCAAAACCACCCGGCCCAGATGGCTAGTCGGCTGCGCTTAAGGGCAGATATTCAGGCGACGACGGCTGGCTAACGTCGACCTCGGGGAGCCGTCGCGGGGAGGGACGTAATGTCCGAGCAGCCTGGACGCGGGAACTGGGCCGATCCGCCCGGCGCGCCCGCCGAGCAGGCTCCCGAGCCTGCCGCTGGCTCGGCCACCGGCCAGGCACCCGGCGCGCCCGGCGCGGCCAACGGCCAGCGGGCTTCGTCCGGCAACGGCCACGGGGCAAGCCACACGGCCGGCCCGGACCAGCGCGCCCGGACCAGCGACTTCGGGCGATTCGACTGGTTCGCCGAATCTGAGCAGTTCGGACCGGCTACCAGCGCGCCACTGCCGCTTCCTCCGCCGGCCATTAGGGCGAGGAAGCGCCGGCTACGGCCCGGACGACGGGCAGTTGCTATCTGCGGCCTGGCGCTCGCATGTACCGCCCTCGGCGGCCTGGTTGGCGGGTTCGTCGCCGTGCACGCGATCGACAACAAGCCGCAGGACAGCAGTTACAGCCTCGGCGCAGTGCCGTCCGCGCCGTCCGGCCGCCCGTCCAACTCCGTCGCCGGCATCGCATCCCGGGATACCCCCAGCGTCGTGATGATCAAGGTGAACGGCACCGATGGGACCGGCTCAGGTTTCGTGATCGCAGGTGGCTACATCGTGACCGACAACCATGTCGTCACGCTGGACGGGCTGGTGCCCCATGCCTCGCTGGAGGTCTATTTCAGTAACGGCAAATCAGCCAGGGCCCAGCTAGTCGGGCGTGACCCCTTCTCCGACATCGCGGTGATCAAGGCCGTCGGCGTCACCGATCTGCCCGCACTCTCGCTTGGCAACAGCGCCCGGGTCGCGGTCGGTGACACCGTGATCGCCATCGGCTCGCCACTTGGCCTGACCGACACGGTCACCAGCGGAATCGTCAGCGCCGTAGATCGCCCGGTGCAGCCGGGCACCAACACCAGCGGGGCGCCGGCCGCATATTTCGATGCGATCCAGACCGACGCGCCGATCAACCCCGGCAATTCAGGCGGGCCGCTGGTCAACGCTCGCGGCCAGGTCATTGGCATGGACGCGGCAATCGACACGCTCGGCAGCGATCCCATCACCGGAACTCAGGGCGGCAGCATCGGGCTCGGCTTCGCGATTCCGATCAATCAGGTGCGCCGGGTCGCCGTTGAGCTCATCAAGACCGGGCGCGCTACGCACTCGGTCATCGGGGCTGGCATCAGCGCTGGATACAGCGGTGTCGGCGCGCAGATCTCGTCGGCGTCCGGGCACGACAGCAAGCCTTCGATCACTCCCGGCGGTCCGGCCGCTAAGGCCGGTTTGCGACCGGGTGACGTGATTATCCGGTTCGGCAATCAGGCGGTGACCGACGCGAACTCGCTCCTGGACGGGATCAGGTCGCTGGCGCCAGGCACCCGGGTGACGATCACCTTCCGCCGCGGCGGCCAAACCCTCAAGACCCGCGTGACGCTGGGATCGGCTGGGTAATTACGACGCTGCCCGCGCAGGGATTCTGATCCGGGCCAGTGACGGGCTACGCTGTCATAGCGGGCCGCAAGTCCGCTGGTCCTATCCATGTGGAGCCCTGCCGGTGCTGTTTGACCTGTCATTCTTCAAGCTGCTGGTGCTCGGCGTGATCGCCCTGGTGGTCTTCGGGCCCGAGCGGCTGCCGGGCATGGCCGCACAGGCTGGCCGGGCACTGCGAGAATTGCGGCGGATCGCCGAGGGCGCGAAGTCGGAGCTGCAGGAGAATCTAGGCCCCGAGTTCAGCCAGCTCAGCCAGCTCGACTTGACTGACCTCAATCCCAAGCGCTTCGTCCGCAAGCACCTGATTGATGAGCTCACCGGTGACGGGACGTTGCTGCGAAGCCCAGCTGACAACGGTAACGGCAACGGCACTACCCCCGTGGCCGCCAGCAGGACCCCGTTCGTGCTAGCGCCCGGCGAGCGGCCGCCGTATGACGCCGAGGCCACCTAATTCGCTAGCGTCCTATTCCTCCGGCCCGGCCAGATTTGCCTGATCAGGCCGGCGTCAGACCCAGCTGACGGCCAGCCAAGCTGCGGGACCGCCCGGCCAGCTCTTCGGCGATCTTGCGTAGCTGCAGTGCTGCCGGCGCATCGGGATCGGCGATCACAAGTGGCAGGCCGGCGTCCGCGGCCTCGCGCAGCCTGGTGTCGATCGGCACTTCGCCGAGCAGCGGTACCGGGGCACCGGTCAGTCTGGTCAGCGCGTCGGCGACGGTAGCTCCGCCGCCGGACCCGAACACGTCGATTCGCTCTCCGCAATGCGGACAGGGCAGGTACGACATGTTCTCGATCACGCCCACCACCCGCTGGTGCAGCTGCGCTGCCAGCGAACCGGCCCGCTCGGCCACCTCAGACGAGGCGAGCTGCGGCGTGGTCACCACGATCAGCTCGCTGCCCGGCACCAGATGCGCGGCCGAGATGGCGACGTCGCCGGTGCCTGGCGGCAGGTCCAGTAGCAGGACGTCCAGGTCACCCCAGAAGACGTCGGCCAGGAACTGCTGCAGCAGCCGGTGCAGGATAGGCCCGCGCAGTGGCAGCGGCTCGTTGCCCTTCTTCAGCATGCCGCTGGAGATGGCCCGGACGCCATGTGCGGACGGTGGCATGATCATCTGCTCGACCTGGGTGGGCCGGTCGGTCACCCCCAGCATCCTGGGCACCGAGTGACCGTAAATGTCGGCGTCCAGCAGGCCGACCTTCTGTCCGAGGCTGGCCAGCGCGACCGCAAGGTTGACGGTGACAGAGGACTTGCCCACCCCGCCCTTGCCGCTGGCGATGGCGTACACCTTGGTCAGCGAGCCCGGTTTGGCGAACGGGATCTCTTTCTCCGCCCTGCCGCCACGCAGTTTGGTCTGCAGCTCACGGCGCTGTTCTTCGCTCATCACGTCAAGCTCGACGCGAACCGCGGTGACGCCGCTCAGCTTGCCAACCGCGGCGGTGACGTCCCTGGTGATCGTGTCCCGCAGTGGGCAGCCGGAGACGGTCAGCCAGACCGCGACGTGCACGACGCCGCCGGGAGTTACCTCAACGCCCTTCACCATGCCCAGGTCGGTAATGGGCCGGTGGATCTCGGGGTCGTTCACGGTGGCGAGTGCCTGGACCACTTGTTCGGCGGTGGGCAGCACGACGCCATCGGCCGCTGGCACTGAGTTCGTGGACATGCCCACCATGCTATGGCCGGCCAAGCTGTGCCTGTTCATGGCGTTAGCCCGAGCTGTCCGCCGCGCCTTTCGGGCCGTCAGTAGCGATCACTGCGCGCAGCTTCCGTTCGCACGCCATCATTGCTGCGTGGGCAGCCGGCTACCGGCATAGCCGGGCCGCCACGGCGGCCAGCACGTCAGTGCAACCAAGCGGGTCAGGCCGCGTCACGGGCGAAAGGAATGCATTCATGGCCGACGGAGCGGCAATGCCGCCAGCCTTAGGGACGGGACCGGGCGTGCTGTCGCGCTGCCAGGCGTGGTGGCCGGGATCCCGGCGACGACGCGAGTTCAGCAGACTGGCGCTGACCGAGCTGGACATCCGCCGGCTGGACGAGCGGATTGATGCGCTGCTGGATGTGCTGGCCCAGGTGTGCGACTACTCGGGGCAACCGGAGGCGGCCGAAGAGTTCCGGGCCCTTTCCGGTGAGCCGGTTCCGGCGGTACCGGACCTGCGGCTGGTGCGCGGACAACAGTAGCTCCAAGCCGTAGGTTCGGCAGGCAGCAGCCGGCCTGCTCGGCTGCGGTGCGCGTATGCTCGGGCGGCGTGACGGCACGCGCATACCGGCCCAGGCGCAGCACTCTCGCCGTGCCAGGCAGCAATGCCCGGTTCCTGGTGAAGGCACGCGAACTTCCCGCCGACGAGGTGTTCCTGGACCTTGAGGACGCGGTTGCGCCCGGCGAGAAGCAACAGAGCCGGACGGCGGTCGCGCGCGCGCTGCGTGACGGCGGCTGGCGCGGCAAGATCAGGGCCGTCCGGATCAACGACGTCAGCACCAGGTGGGCCTACCGCGACGTCGTCGATGTCGTCGAGCAGGCCGGGCAGTACCTGGATGCGATCGTGCTGCCCAAGGTCGGTGCGCCAGCCGAGGTGAGCTGGCTGGACCTGCTGCTCAGCCAAGTCGAGCAGGCGGCCGGGCTGCCCGCTGGGGGTATCGCTATCGAGGCGCAGATCGAGGACGCCAGCGGACTGGCAGCCGTGGACGCGATCGCTGCTGCGTCTGCGCGGCTTGAGGCCCTGGTTTTCGGCCCCGCGGACTTCACGGCCAGCATGGGCATGCGGTCGCTGACCGTAGGCGCGCAGCCTGCCGGGTACACCGCTGGCGACGCTTTCCATTACGCGCACATGCGCATCCTGGTCGCCGCGCGAGCTAACGGCTTGCAGGCAATCGACGGTCCGTTCGCGGCCATTCACGATCTGGACGGGCTGCGGGCTAGCGCTGCAAACGCGGCCGCACTCGGCTTTGACGGCAAGTGGGTCGTGCATCCGGGCCAGGTCGACGTGGTGAACTCCGAGTTCTCGCCGTCGCAGGCCGACTACGACCGGGCCGAGCTGATCATCGAGGCCTACGAGTACTACACCACCGTCCAGCGGCGCGGCGCCGCGATGCTCGACGGCGAGATGATCGACGAGGCTTCGCGCAAGATGGCAGTGGTGGCTGCGGCTAGGGGACGGGCCGCCGGGCTGGTCAGGACACGGCGGTTCGAGCCGCCCGCCGGGTAGCCATGGTCAGGCGGCGACCAGCTCCGACGGCTCGGCGATCACGTCCACCAGGGCGCCATTGCGCAGCACCGTAATCTCCAGCGGGCGGCCGATCGCCTCCGCGAACATCAGCCGCTGCAGATCCTGCGCGCTCGTCACCGGCTTTCCGGCCGCGCTCACAAGCATGTCACCAGGCCGTAGCCCAGCGCGTGCAGCCGGACCGCCGGCCACCACCTCTGAGACCCGCAGCCCGCCGGTCCGGCCCAGGCGCGCGCGCAGCTGCGCGGGCAGCGGCGTTGGCACGCTGACAATGCCCAGGTAAGCCCGCCGGACCCGGCCGTGCTGCATGAGCGCCGAGATTATCTTGCGGGTAGTGGTGTTGACCGGAACCGCCAGGCCAAGGCCTTGCCCAGCCACTGCGGTGTTGATGCCGATGACCCGGGCACGAGCATCGGCCAGCGCGCCGCCGGAGTTTCCGGGGTTCAGCGAAGCGTCGGTCTGGATCACGTCCTCGACCAGGCGCGCCGCGGAACCGCTCCGGGTCGGCAGCGACCGGCCCAGGGCGCTGACGACGCCAGCGGTCACTGAGCCGGCCAGTCCCAGCGGGCTGCCGACGGCTACCACCAGTTGGCCGACGACGAGTTCCTCGGCTTCGCCCAACTGGGCAGGCGGCGGGGTGTCGCCGCCGGCCCGGACGACCGCCAGGTCAGACAGCGGGTCGGCGCCCACGACTGAGAAGGGCGAACTCGTGCCGTCGGAATACAACGCGGTCCCGCCTGACGCGTGGCCGACAACGTGGGCGTTAGTGAGCAGGAATCCATCGCCGGTGAAGACGACAGCTGAGCCAATGCTCTCCCCCCAGCGGCGCGGGTCGCCACCGCTAACCCGCAAGCTGGCCACCTTGGGCGTCAGCTCGGCAGCTACGCCCGCGACTATCCGGGAATACGCGTCAAGCGGCGATTCAGTCGCCATGCAACCTCCTTCGCGGCGGCGATTACAACATTACATCGTAGTCGCCGACCGCAAGTGCGGCCAGACGCAGCGCTGCCGGCAGAGGTAACCATGACCACGTAAACAACCTGTCGTCTGCGACCGATTGTTTACGTCATGATCTGGTAGCGGCTGATATAGCCCATTCGTTGGTGCCGTCAGGGGCTCTTCAGGATCGCTCCGACCGCGCCGCTCTGACCTTCGGTGGGCGCGACCAGTTAGTCTGCGGCATCGGGTTACAGCCAGGTGCGGTACGCATATCTGACAGGGGACGGGTCTGCTTGTGGCAGCTGTCGGCCGCTGGGCGCGTGCACGAGTAGCGCCATGAGCAGGGCTGCGCACCGGGACCTGATGCGCAACCGCGGCGCGGGCCGGCAACGGGTTACGAACGTGGAACTCTTCTTCGACCTGGTCTATGTGTTCGCCATCACTCAGCTCTCGCACTACTTGCTGCACCACAAGACCGTGACCGGCGCGCTCGAGTCGGCCCTGCTACTGGCGATGGTGTGGCTGCTCTGGGCCTACACGACCTGGCTGACGAACTGGCTCGACCCGGACCTGATTCCGATCCGGTCGGTACTGATCGGCCTGATGCTGGTCAGCCTGGTGATGTCGGCGGCGCTGCCCCGCGCTTTCGGGGACTCGGGTGCGCTCATCGGCGGCGCCTACGCCATCATGCAAGTCGGCCGGAGCCTGTTCGCGGTCTGGGCGCTGCGCGGCCAGCCGCTCTCGCCCATCCAGCGGCGCACTGAGGACCGGCTGAACGGATCCTCAGAGCCAGGACACCAGCCCTTCCCGTCTTCGCCACCGGCATGATTGCGCTGCTCGCCCCTGATGCTGGTGATCCACGTCCTGCCACTCATGCTCATCGTTGCCATTGCCGGAGCGGGAAGGCAATCGACCTCTCGGGCGGGCTTATGCGGTGGCTTTCCGGGCGGTCAGTCCGGTTCTTTGGATCCCGCTGTGGATGTGGCGTCCTGTTCGTGGGACGGTGCAAGGTATCGCGAGCGATAGGCAGACGCGCCGCGAAGACCGGATGCCCGTGGCGGGAGCGGTGATGAGGACAAAGGTGAGGTGGGCGCTGCCCATTCTGGCGGCGGCAGGCGTCATGTGGGTCAGCTGCGCCGGTACCGCCACCGCGAGCGCGGCTAGGTCCGCGCCATCGGCGGCGCGGGCCGGAGTGATCACGACGGTCGCGGGCACCGGGCAGCCCGGCTATTCGGGGAACGGCGGTCTGGCCACCCGCGCCGAGCTCGCGCCCTTCGTGGGGGTACTGCTAGGGGGCGACGGCGAGCAGGCGCTCGACCCGGCCGGCCTGGCGGTCAGCCGCGGCGGCAACATCGTGGTGGCGGACTCGGCCAACAACCGGGTCCGGGTGATCGCCGCCCGGAGCGGGATCTTCTACGGGATGAAGATGACCGCCCGGCACATCTATACGGTCGCAGGCACTGGCATCGCCGGGTTCTCCGGTGACTTCGGTCCCGGGACCAGGGCCGAGCTGTCCGATCCAGGCGGGGTGGCGGTCGATCAGTCCGGGAACATCCTGGTGTCCGATCAGGCCAACGCGTTCATCCGGGTGATCGCGAACCGGTCCGGAACGTTCTACGGACGGAACATGACCGCCGGGGACATCTACATGCTCGCCGGCTCCGGCAGCAATGTGATCGGCAACGGGATACCGGCGACGAAGGCCGAGCTAGAGCCGATGGGCCTGGCCGTGGACCCGAACGGCAACGTGCTGCTGGCCGATAAACTCGCCTACAGCACACCGCTGCGGGTGGTGGCCGCGAAGACCGGCACGTTCTACGGGCAGCCGATGGTCGCGGGCGACATCTACACCGTGAACTCCGCGCCGGCCGGTGAGCTGAATTCCCTCGGCGCCGTCGCCATCGCGGTTGACCACGCTGGCAATGTCGTCATAGCCAGTGCCGTTGAGTCGCGGATCGAGGTACTCGCGGTCAGGTCCGGCACGTTCTATGGCGTCAAGATGACAGCCGGCGACATTTACAAGGTCGCAGGCACCATCGGCGGCCATTCCGGCGACGGCGGCCCGGCAACGAAGGCTCGCCTCTACTGGCCGTCCGGGATCGCGGTGGACGCCGCGGGCAACCTGCTGATCGCAGACAGCATCAACAACCGGGTCCGGATGGTGGCCGAACGGTCCGGCACCTTCTACGGCGTCAAGGTGAAAGCCGGCGACATCTACACCGTCGCAGGTACCGGCGGTGCGGGGTACTCCGGCGACGGCGGCCCCGCGGTCAACGCCAGGCTCCACACCCCGTGCGGCGTCGTCCCCTACGGCAATGGCCTGCTCGTGCTGGACGACCAGAACAACCGGATTCGTGAAGTATCGGGCTGACGCGCTGCCAGATCGCTGCCCCGGCATCCGGCCATGGCCTGACCGGATGCCGACGTCAGCCTCCCAGCGCAGTTCAGCGCTAGGAGTGCAGGCTTCCGACCTGGGTAGCTGTCATGCTCGCCGTCTCGGCTCCCGTCCACCGCTGGCGTGTTCCGCAGGTACGCGCGGAGGTTCGACAAGATCATCGCGGCTCGACGGCCGGTGACACGGCGCGCCAGGCTTCACAGATGACACGGCTATTGCGCAAGGACGCTGGCCCGCTGCTGGTCGCCTTCATGGTTCTGGACATTGCGATCTGGGTCTACACCGAGACGGCTGGCTCCCGCATCAATGCCCCATCGACAACACCGCTCAGCAAGTAGCCTGGACGGCTCTTGATGCGTTCCTGGTCTGGCGAGTCTGGCGCGGCGGGCTCTGGTCGTGGGCTCTGCTGCTCGTGCTCAATGTCATCCCGTTCGCGCTAATGATTCTTGGCGGTGTCTGGAACGGGTATGCCAGCGCGTTGTACGCCTTTCTGATTGCCCAAACCCTGATACTACTAACCCCGGCTGTACGCCATCGCGTGAGCCGGGGCCAGCAGTCTAAGACGGCCTAGTTTTCTAGCCCCCTGTCTCCCAGTAGGCCCCGCTCAGGTACTCCTCCTGCTGGACCCACGGGTAATCGTTACTCACGCAGCCTATTCTGATTGGGCAATAATCGAATTGCGCCTGGTCGTACTCGTAGTTTCCCGAGCAGGCGTTGATTCCACCGGAGAAGTGGCTGTCGGAAACAAAGCAGTGGAACTGGACGGGGGTGAGGTACTTATCGAACTTCCACCCGAGCAGGCTGCCCGTGTGTGTTACGCCGATACTCCTCGTGGTGGCGTGAGACGTGACCTTCTCGCTCGGAGTGGGCGGGCCGACTGCCGGGCCGTCCCAGCAGTAGTACTCCTCCATCTGGAACCACAGCATTTCGGTGTTAGCCAACGGCCCGGACCCATCGAGATACGAGGTCTCATAGATCGTGTTGCACGGATCGCCAGCCTTGTTGGGCGCGTCCCTGTGAACCTGAGTCGAAAGGTGCATGGAGCCGATGGCCGGGTTGGCGGCTGCGGGCGGCGGGGGTGCTGGCGCTGCCTGTGCGGCGGCGATGCCAGCCGTGAACAGCGCTGCGAGTGCGAGCGCGGCAGCTAAGCCTGTGACCGTGCGTGCTGAAAGTCTCACGAGTTTCCTGCTTGATGCGGTGGCCCGGCCAGGGATTCGATTCCACGATGTCCGCGTCCATAGCGTCTTGCCACATGGAGGACGCGACATATGCGACCCTGCGGATGAGGCAGCCAGAGTGCTCCGCTTCCATCTCCCGGTGGAACCTGCGGACATCCGCGCTCGTGATGGATTCCATCGTGCGATGCCCGAGGTTGGACACGAGATGCTTGTTGATCACGCATGTCAGGTTCACTAGCGTGGACTCCGCATAGCCGTGCTCAGCCAGGAATGTAGGAGCGTACCCGGCTATCGTGATCTTGCCCTTGCGCGCAGTCGGCCGGACTGCAGCGGGCTTGCCCTTGCCCACGATCAAGCCCTTCTCGGCCTGCTTCTTCCCTGCCGCCGCTTCGCGTTTGGTGTCGTAGGTGACGCTGCGCTGCACGTCGTCGTTATCGCACCACATGACCTGGTAGCGCCCGTTTCGCTGTCTGATGCTTGCCACTCTACCTCCCGTCCTTCAACATAAGCTTGTTCGAATTAAGTCCGTTTAGCTGCGGAATGTTGACCGATTTTCCTTCACCCGATCATGGTGGCCGGCATCATTGTCACCGCGGCCGCCGACGAGCTGGTGCTGACCGGGCCCGATGCAGTAGGCGTGACGGCGACGTCGTGGCTGATCCTGGGCGGGGCCGGCTTGTATGTCGGCGGGCACCTGGCCTTCAAGCTTGTCGTCTGGCGGCAAGTCTCCCGGCAGCGCGCCGTGGCGCTGGTGGTGATCGCCCTGCTCGGCCTGCTCGCTGCGCACGTGTCAGCGCTGGTGCTGAGCAGCTGCGCGGCGGCAGTTGTAGTGGCCGTTGCGACAGCCGATTACGTCCAGTTGCGGGCTGCCGCCGGCGCGGAAGCGGGGCCTTAGGCGGTTAGGCCGATCGCGTCGGACAGCGCGTCCAGGCCGTCGGCCCGCGGGCGCCTGCTGCGGTACCGGTAGCGGCTGAGATGGCGCAGATGCTGGCAAACTGCCAAGCTAGGTCACGCTGGCGTCAGCGGCGCGGAGGGCGGGCGAATGCTGGATTCTGATCGGTGGGCGGTGGTGGGGCTGGACAGCGGCGGCACGACCATCAACGCCACCGTGCTCGATTCCGCTGGCCGGTTCCTTGTTGAACAGATGGCCGAAACCCCTAGTCGCGTTAATGAAGGCCCGGATAAGGCCATCGAGGCACTGGTCGGCTCCCTCGACGACGTTCTTGAGCTCACCGGCATCCCGCGCGCGGCCGTCCGCGCGGTCGGGCTGGACACGCCCGGACCCGTGACCGCCGACGGAGTCATCTGCTCCGTGGGCGCGACCAACTTCGCCAGTCCGCAGTGGCGCGGCTTCGACGTCCGGCGCGCGCTAGAGGTCCGCCTCGGCTTGCCCGTTGTCTTCAACAATGACGCGAACGCCGCAGCACTGTATGCCCACCATGAGCATTTCGGCTCCGAACTGGCGGGGGTCCGGTCCTCGGTGTCGGTGATCGTGGGCACCGGACTGGGCGGCGGGGTCATCGAGTCCGGCCAGGTAGTCCGGGGCGCTGCCGGAATGGCCGGCGAACTGGGCCACATCTGGCTGCCGATGGACGGGCTGCTCGCGCCCGGCCAGCCGGTCCCGGCGTGCAACTGCGGCCTGCGGGGTGACGCCGAGAGCGTCGCCTCCCTCACGGCCATCGAGAAGAACCTGCTGCCTTACTGGCTGGCCCAGTTTCCCGCGCACGAGCTGGCCAGCCAGCCGGTCGGCGTGGCGGCCAAGCTCGTGCGGAGCTTCGGGGAAGCCGGTGATCCGCTCGCCCTGAAGATCTTCGAACAGCAGGCAGTGGCCATCGGCCGACTACTGACGATCGCGGCGAACTTCACCGACCCGCACGTTTATCTCCTCGGTGGCGGCGTGGTCGAGGCCAAGCCGGAATTCCGGGACTGGTTCCTCCGCCGGGTGCGTGCCCATACGGTCTTGCGCGAGGAACAGGCGCTGGTCGAGTCCATCGCGCTGGTACCGGATCTCGACATGGCCGGCGCTCGCGGTTCGGCGATCGCGGCCCGCGCCGCGGTAGCAGCGGCACCCGTTCTCGCTTAGCCCTTGCCCCGCGCGGCCGCGGCTAAGTGCCTTTTCTAAACCGGGTTGGTGCTGACGGGCGGGGCCGGGCGGCGGTTTGTGATCTTTGGCAGCGGCAGCGTGCCTCGATCTGGGGCCCCGGCCGCTCTGATGACGGGCGGACGTCGGTGGCATACCGATGAGTTTTTGGGGTCGTGCTGGGTCTTTGCGTGCAAGGGCTGCCTTGCGGTCGGCTAAGCGATGGAAGGAGCGAACATGGGAAGCCTCTTGACGGTCGACATCTTCCTCTCGGTCGACGGGTGGGCCGGTAGCGATGGACTACCGGGATACTTCGGCTATCTGGGTCCAGAGCTGGAGGAATGGATCATGGCTGAGTTGGCTGCGCCGCAGGTCGTGGTCATGGGGCGGCGAACCTACGAAGCTCTGGCGGGGTACCCGGACGAGTCCCGGATGACCCAGCTGGACAAGGTCGTGTTCTCCCGGACCTTGCAGCAGGTGGTCTGGCCCAACACGCGGATCTGCGGTGAGGATCTTGTTGATGAGATCCGGAGGATGAAGGCCGGCAGCGGCGTTCCCGTGCGCACCATGGGAAGCCTTTCCCTGGCCCGGCAGCTCATAAGGGCCGGCTTGGTGGATCGGCTGCGGCTGATGATCTTTCCCTTGATCGCTGGGACCGCAGGGCGCGATGCGTTCTTCGCGGACATGGCATCCGCCGACCTTGAGCTGGTGGATCACCGGACACTAGATGGCCGGGTGCTCCTCGTGGAGTACCGGCCGACTGGAAAAGACATCCCACGGGCCGGAGCCTGAACACTGGCCCCGCCGACCACGCACTATCTGCATGCAGATGCACTGGTGACGGGCAGAAACACGGTCACGCTCAGTGCTTGTTTCTAACCTTAGCCGGGGCGGGCCAGGCGGCGGGTCATCACTGTGATCATGGCCCCAGTAGACGGTGGCTTCGTGGCAGGCGGGGAGGCGTTCGTAGTCGCGGGCGCAGCGGCGGTAGCTGGTGATCCAGGCCAGGGTCCCTCGACCACCCACCTGCGGGCAGTTCCTGGAAGGTGTGCTGGTCTGGGGGCCGCTTGACGATCTCGACGGTCAGCTTGAGGTAGGTGGCGGCCCAGGGCTGGAGCATGCCGGCGTAGACGCTGTCGGCCCGGGTGCGGCGGATGCGGCGGCGGGCGCGTTTGAGGTTGAACAGCAGCGGCCGGGCGGCATCACGGTCTTGCACCGATGCCGGGGTGGCCAGCACTTCCAGCAGCAGGCTGCCGGTGTCGACGGGGATGTGCCGCTTGCGGCCGTTGACCTTCTTGGCGTTATCCCAGCCCCGGGAGGCTTTAGCGCTCAGGTGGCACGCGACCGGGCCGGGACTGGGCTGGCCGGGACTGGGCTGGCCGGGACTGGGCCGCCGGGCTCCAGCGTTCCCGCAGCGATCTGCTCGGCCGCCCAGTCGATCCAATCGATCTGGGTTCGGTAGAACCGGCGGCCGAACTCGATGGCAAGCCGGCTAGCCCGCCGAACTGGGTCCGCCGCCCAGTCCACCGTGGCGACAGTCGCCTCAAGCTGGGCCAGGTGCCGCTCGTATTCGATCCTGTCCCGGCGAAGATAGGCGAGTGCCTCGTCGCGCGGTAGCGCCCAGAGGCAGAAAACCCGCAGTTGCGCCTCGTGCCGGACCGAGTAGTCCGGCGGTGTCTCACGCAGCCAGGAACGCAGCGCCTCGATCCCGGCCGGCGTGGTCTGGTAGACCTTGCGGCCACGCGGCCCCTCGCCAATCTGTGCTATGAGTCCGTCGCTCAGCAGCCGCGCGAGCTCGGGATAGATCTGGCTGTGCTGGGCCGGCCAGACGTTGGCCAGCGAGACCGTGAAGTAACGGCTCAGGTCGTAGCCGCTCATGGGCTGGCCGGCGAGCAGATCGAGGAGACCGTAACGCAGCGACATACTAAGGATCTTACATGTCGGTATTGACATGTCAAGATTACAGGTGTTGACTTCGACATGTCACTTACAACATGTTGAGGAGAGCCCGATGCGTACCAAGACCCCAGCACAGATCCACGCAGGACGGTGGGCGACGCTTGCCGTGTTGTGCCTGTCCCTGCTGGTCGTTGTCGTCGACAACTCGATCGTGAACGTGGCACTCCCCACGCTGGCTCGGCAGCTCCACGCAACGACGACGTCGTTGCAGTGGGTGGTGGACGCCTACACGCTCGCCACGGCCGGCCTGCTGCTCACACTCGGCAGCCTTGGTGACCGGATCGGCCGTCATCGGACGCTGGCGGCCGGGCTCCTGGTCTTCGGCCTGGGTTCAGTGCTGGCTGCCATGTCTGGTTCGGCTGCGCAGCTCATCGCCTGCCGAGCGCTGATGGGAATCGGAGCCGCGGCGATCATGCCGGCGACGCTGTCAATCCTGACGAACGTGTTCACCGACACCAGTGAGCGGGCGAAGGCCATCGCCCTGTGGTCCGCGGTCACCGGCCTCGGGGTTGCGATCGGTCCTACCCTGGGGGGCTGGCTGCTTGAGCACTTTAGCTGGGGCTCGATATTCATGGTGAACGTGCCGATAGTGGGCGTGGCACTGGTCGCCGGGCGCTTCGTCGTGCCAGCCTCGGCCGGCCGGCGCCGGTCAGCCCCGGATCCGGTTGGCGCGCTGCTCTCCATTGCCGGGCTTGTCGCCATCGTCTACGCGATCATCGAGGCCCCGGAGAATGGCTGGCTCAGCGCTACCACCGTCGGTATGGCCGGCCTTGGCGCCGTGATCATGGCCTTCTGGGTGTTCTGGGAGCTGCGCAGCTCGCACCCCATGGTCGACCTGCGCATCTTCCGCGATGCCCGGTTCGGCGTTGCTAGCTTCGCCGTGACCATGGTTTTCCTTAGCCTGTTCGGCTGGCTGTTCCTGTTCACCCAGCAGATGCAGTTCGTCCTCGGCTACAGCGCATTGCAGGCGGGCGTGCGCGCGTTGCCGTTCGCGCTGACCCTGGGCGTCATCTCGCAGCCAGCCGCCCGGCTCGCCGCCCGGTTCGGCACCAAGGTGGTCGTCGCTTGCGGCCTGGCTCTCATGGCCGGCGGCTTCGGCCTGGTCTCGACTTCGACCGCGCATACTGGCTACCCGTTCCTGCTCGTGGCCAGCGTCATCATCGCGGCCGGCATGGGGCTGGCGATGGCCCCGGCCACTGAGTCGATCATGGGCTCGCTGCCCCCCGCCGAGGCCGGCGTCGGGTCCGCGGTGAATGACACCACTCGCGCGCTTGGCGGCGCGCTGGGCGTGGCGGTGATCGGCTCGGTCGCATCGTCGGTGTACGCTGCGCACCTGCGGCCGGGCCTGGTCCATCTGCCGGCCGTCTATGCGACGCAGGCCAAGGCGTCCGTTGGCGCCGCCGTTACCATCGGCTCGCACGCGCCTGGCAGTTCGGGCCAGCTTCTCATCGGCGCCGCCCGGCAGGCGTTCGTGACCGGGGCAGACCGCGGCGTGCTGGTCGCAGTCGCCGCCGCCGTACTCGGGGCGGCCGCTGCTGCTGCACTCCTGCCAGCGCGGCGAGCCGGCCAGCCCGCCGGTCACGCAGTTTCCGCGGCGCCGGGCGAGCCGGCACTCGTCGGGGCAGCTGCCGGGCTAGCAGAGGTCGGCGCCCGCTGAACCTCACACACCTTCGATGCGCACTTGGGCCTGGGAAGTCCCCTCACTGGCAGTTCGCAGCCGAGGTCGCTCCCAGGCTCCGGCGTGTCCGCCCTAGCTCACCCCGGCGATCTTCAGCTCGAGCGAGTCCGACTGCACGATTCCAGCCGGGAACGGATAAATTTGCGCGGCTGTCTCCTGGACCGCGGCTTGCAAGCGGATGATGCCATCTGACAGCCCGCCGCAGCGGCGGGCAAGGCGCAAGCCTCATGAACGGGCAAGGCGCAAGCCTCATGAAGGAGCGGGTATGAAGCGGATTCTCCGGCAGTCCCTGACGCCAGCTTTCGCGATCAGCGCGCTGGCTCTCGCTATCGCGTTCGGCGGCGGCACAGCACTCGGCCAGAGCCTGATCAGCACCGGCCAACTGGCCAACAGCTCAGTAACGACACCGAAGCTAGCTGACCACTCGGTCACGGCGGCCAAACTGGCAGGCCCTGGCAAGTACTACTACGTTGGCACCAAGTCAGTGCCCTTCCTCAACGGCTGGACGAACTACTTCAAGAGCGCGGGCTACGCCCGGGTCAGGTACTACAAGGATGTCGTGGGCGTCGTGCACCTTGAAGGCGTGATGTACGGCGGCGGCGGCAACAACTTTGCCTTCCGGCTGCCCAGTGGCTTCCGTCCGCAGGTCAATCACGCGTTCATCGTCGCGGCCAGCACCGGTAGCTCCTTCGATGACGTCGATGTCTACGCCAACGGAAACGTCTTCATTAACGGGACCGGTGACCCGTGCTCGCTAGACGGGATCTCGTTCCGGACTCGCTGATCAGCTATCTGGCGCGATGGCCGGCCCGGGCAGCGCCCGG
>JBKQTJ010000308.1:0-2727 GCA_052143255.1 Streptosporangiaceae bacterium
GAAGGCACATGCCTCAGGGCACCGTGAAGTGGTTCAACGCCGACAAGGGCTATGGGTTCATCGCCCCCGACGACGGCAGCGCCGACGTCTTCGTGCACCACTCCGCGATTCAGGTTGACGGCTTCCGTAGTCTGCAAGAGAACCAGCGGGTCGAGTTCACCGCCGGCCAGGGCGCCAAAGGCCCGCAGGCTGAGCAGGTCCGTCCGCTCTAGCCAGGTACCGGCCAGCCGGCCGGTAAAGCACGCATAGCTTCAAGGCTCTGCACTACTCAAGGGGACGGCTCCGGAAACGGGGCCGTCTTCTTCTTGCCGGCCGGAACATTTCCGCGCCGGCACTACCGCACCGGGCAAGCGACTCGGGTAACGCGGCCGACGGCTGCCGAAAGGCGCCGATATTGCCTGGCGGCGGCATCCGATAACAACCGCTCAATCGATGGAATCTCCGCTATACCGCATGGTTAGAACCGTCCAGTAGCGCCACAAGCCGCCGCGTGGCCACCTCCCGGTAGCCGTCCTGCACGATCTCGGCGATTTCGGTCCAGTCGACAGGCACGTCCAGCCGCAGGCCAAGCCAGCCCCGGCTGCCCACATAAGGCGGCACGAAGTAACGGCCGGGATCCTGTTCGGTGAGTTCGTGCTGGCGCCCGAGCGGAGCAGCGCACCAGCAGGCCAGCACGTCGTCATGGTGATGGTCGGCGAAGCAGGCGAACATCCGCCCGGTGCCGGCGAACCACGCCGGCTCGCCGTGACTCTCCCGCTCGGCCGCCTCAGGCAGGCTCAGGCAGATTGCCCGCAGCCGCGCCAGCGGAGTGCTATCACCCACCGTCATCACGCACCGGGTCGTGCTGCACCGGGCCATCATCGCGCAATCGCGCCGCAGCCGGTATCGTCGCGGCACCGGACGGCGATAGCCGCCGCTCGCGGGCCGCCGTGCCCGGCAGATAGGCGAGAGGCAGCCCAGATGACTCGGGCACTGCTCAACAGCGCCCTGATGGGCATGGGCACGACGATCTTCGCCGAGATGTCCGCGCTCGCGGCGGAGACCGGCTCGGTCAACCTGGGCCAGGGTTTCCCGGACACCGACGGCCCGGCCGAGGTGGCCCAGGCCGCCGTCGATGCCATCCTGGCGGGACGCGGCAACCAGTACCCGCCCGGGCCTGGCGTTCCCGAACTGCGGCACGCAGTGTGCGCCCACCAGAAGCGGTTCTACGGGCTGGACCTCGATGCTGACACCGAGGTCCTGGTGACCGCAGGTGCGACCGAGGCCATCGCCGCAGCCCTGCTGGCCTTGCTGGAGCCGGGCGACGAGGTCATCGCGCTGGAGCCTTACTACGACTCCTACGCGGCGTGCATTGCCATGGCCGGGGGCAAGAGGGTCCCCGTTACCCTCCGCCCGCCGGAGTTCCGGCCGGACCTGGATGCCATGCGTGCTGCGGTGACGGATCGCACCAGGCTGATCCTGCTGAATTCACCGCACAACCCGACGGGCATGGTAGCCACGCGCGAAGAGCTGGCTGCGATCGCCAGCCTGGCGATCGAGCGCGACCTGCTGGTGGTCACCGATGAGGTCTACGAGCACATCGTCTTCGCCGGTGAGCACATCCCGATTGCCACGCTGCCTGGCATGCGCGAGCGCACCGTCACCATCGGTTCGGCTGCCAAGACGTTCTCCTTCACCGGCTGGAAGGTTGGCTGGGTCACGGGGTCGCCGGCCCTGGTGGCAGCCGTCAGAACGGCTAAGCAGTTCCTTACCTACGTCAGCAGCGGTCCGTTCCAGTACGCGATCGCGGTCGGGCTGGCCTTGCCGGACTCGTTCTATGCCGGGCTCGCCGCCGGCCTGCGGCGCCGCCGGGACCTGCTGGCGGCAGGCCTGCGCGATGCCGGATTCGAGGTGTTCACCCCCCAGGGCACTTACTTCATCACCACCGATATAGCCAGCCTCGGCGAGGCAGACGGGCTGGCTTTCTGCCGCAGCCTGCCGCGTCGCTGCGGCGTCGTCGCGGTCCCCAACGTGGTCTTCTACGACAACCGGCAGGCAGGCCGCAGCCAGGTCAGGTTTGCCTTCTGCAAGCGCGAGGAAGTACTGGCCGACGCAGCCGCGCGGCTACGCAGCCTGCGGGCCAGCGGCTAACCGGTCCCGGCAGCCTCACTAGGATGGTCGCTGCACTCGCCGATCCCGGCCGGTGCGGCATAGGTCGGGCACTGTCACTCGACAGGGCAGTGTCACTAGAGAGGACGCTGTGACTGCTGCGCATAACGGCGGGCCCGCCGGGCCGGAAGCCGCCGCCGATGTTTATCAGGCAGCCAGGCAGGACAAGCCCTGGGGCCACGAGGTCATCTTCGCCGCCGTCGAAGGCAAGTACGTCGGCAAGGTCATCCACGTCACCGCTGGTCATTCCCTCAGCCTGCAGTACCACCAGCAGAAGGAGGAGACCATCAGCGTCCTGTCGGGCGCCGCGCTGATTGAGTACGGCCCTTCCGCCACCGCGCTGGCCAGTCAGCATTTCGGCCCTGGTGACACCATCCACCTGCCGCCCGGAGCGCTGCACCGGATCACGGCGATCACCGATCTGGCCTTCGCCGAGGCGTCGACCGCGCTGCCCGGCTGGCGGGAAGACGTCGTCCGGCTGGAAGACAAATACGGACGGACGGGCACCAGCGCGCCCTGACGACCTGCGCCTTACCGCCGGAATCGCCCGGCTCGGTGCGCTGACGGGAGCCTGCGCAC
>JBKQTJ010000309.1:0-14694 GCA_052143255.1 Streptosporangiaceae bacterium
CGCAGGTGGGCCAGGTACGCCTGCACGGTCAGGCTGAACGGCCGCAGCGGCCGCCGCACCGTGTCCCCGATCCGCACGATCCCCTGGGTGACGCCATCCCCGGTCAGCAGCTCGCCTTCGCTCACACCGCAGCAGCCTAGCCACCCGTGGCCACCACGCCATTGTGCGCCACGACCAGCGATCATGCCGGCCTAGCAGCCCACCGCAGACGCGACGCGCCGCAACAAGATCAAACTAGGCTAAGTGGCATTGAGGCTTGGGCGGATCGGCCCGGCCGAACAGGACATTGAATGGAACCGCAATCGGGATGAGAATGCCGGCAACCAGCTGCATGAACCAGCCGCCCCAGGCCGGCGGGTGCTTACGATTGCCCTCGCGCAGCCCAGCGAGGAAGCCCCGGCGGGCTGGCTGGCTTGCCGTGCTGCTGGCAGCCTTTTGCTGCTCAGTTTGCGGGCGTATGCATCAGCGCTGCGACACTGAATTCGCTGACATCCGCCGGAGCGGCGACGTGACGTATCAGCCGGGCCAATGTCGGATCGCCGGAAGCAGGTATTACCTGCCTGTTGGCCACGTGATTTATGAGCGTGTACGCGCTGCCTTCCCACCAGGCGCGTTCAGCATCCGTTCTGTAGTCCTTGCCAAAGGACGGGATGCCTTGCGGAAGATGGCCGCCAGCATGAAACGGGTACGGCTCCGGTGGCTCTTTGCCCGTCGAAGCTCCCTTGCCTGGATCATCAGACATGGCGGATCATCCTCACGATCGGTCCACCCATTGTAGGCAGCGCGCCCCGGCCAATACAGTCGCACGATCTCGCCTTTCAAGCCAGACGGCGCCATGGTGAGGCGGCAAGACTGCCGGAGCCGCGATCCCGGCGCGGCCCCGGCAGTCTTTCGTGGTCAGCCGGCACTATCCGACTGGGATCGGGACTGGTCCGGCCGACGGGTGCTCCGGATCGATGCCGTCATACGCGGGTACCCGAACCGTGCGGTGCCCCGGCGTGCCGCCGATGATGACCTTCCGCAGCGAGATGTCGTTCGCGGAGGTGACCTCGTGCAGCAGGTGCTCGGGGTTAGCGATGATCTCGATGTAGTAGGTGCCGTTCGGGAGGTCGGTGATCTCGAAGGACTGGTACGGCACTGACTGGAAGTAGGTGTCGCCCCAGCCCAGCGGCAGAAGCTCCTGGACCCACAGCGCACTCGGCTGACCGCAGTTGCCGGAAATGCCCGTGTACGACGGTTGCCAGGTGGCGTGCCGCAGCAGCATGTCGACGCCGTCAGTGGGCGCGATGCAGAACCCGATCTTCTTGCTGACGACCACTACCTTTTTGTGCGCGTTCAGCAGCTTGTACTGCGCGAACTGCTGGAAATGCCAGGCGTTGTAGTTAGCGAATCCCATGGTTCCGACCCGCGCCCGGCCGATGATGTGACCGTTCAGCCAGAAGTACTGGTAGGCCTGCATCATGTCGGATCCGTTACTGCGGAAGCCCTCGACGTCGAGTTCCGCGTGTCCCGCAATCCAGACGGTAGCGCCGAAGTCGAGATAGGTGTCACCAGACTTCTTTTCATTCATGGTCGAGATACCCCAGGACGGCAGGGGGATCAGGTCAGGCAGCGCCGAGACCGGCGGGTTCTTCATCGTCGGAGCCGCGGGCAGGCTGGGCAGCGCCGGATGCACCGCGCCGGGGCGATGGATCGTTGTCACCCTGACGAAGTGCGCCGGCGGGTTCCGGGCCCCCTCGCAGCAGATGATCGGCCCGCAGCATACGGTGGCCTTGACCACCTTCAGCTTCACGGTGACCGTTGTGTCCTTAGCCGGGATGCGGAACAAGTGGGCATACGCCGGGCCGATACTCGCGGTGTAGTAGTAGGTGCCCAGGTGCAGCTTGTAAGGGAAGTAAGAATTCGGGTCGACGGCCCAGCCTCGGGGTATGCCCCACACCTCGCCGAGCGAGAACGGGTCGTAGGCCGAGCACTGCAACGGGTAATTGTCCAATCGGGCGCTACCGGGATTGGTCCGTGACAGCTCGTAACCGTCCGGGCAGAAGGTCAGGTTGCTACCCGCGATGATCGTGCCCTTGTGATTGCGGATTGTGATGTGCAGGAAGTGGCGGAGCCCGTTCCAGCTGTCCAGAATCCAGGTCGGCAGGGCGTGCCGGACGACCGAGCCGTCGGCCATCCGTATTACCTGGGTGACCGTCAGCGGCTTGGTGTAGCTCGCGCGCTTGACGTCAAGCTGGAAGGGGCCGCCGAGCGACGCCACCCAGATGCCGGGGTCAAAGAACACCGGGCTCTTGGGGAACTTCGCCACCGTGATCGTCTTCTGCGCGGCGATCAGCTTCAGCGTCGGGCCCTGGACCGCGACGGCCGACGGCCGCGCTGCCCCCTGTGCTGACGCGGCACCGACCCCGCTCACCCCGAAGGCCAGGAGGCCCGCCGACGCCGCCAACGCGATGGCTCGCATTCGCTTCGTGGGGGCCAGCCGAGATAGTCCCACCGTTACCTCCCGTCACGGACAGTTGCGTCCGCAAATAGCCGATGCATCCGCACTTTAGACGCTTCCTCACCCGGTGCCGGTTGCAATTTGGCGGCAAATAAAAAGCCCCCGCGGAACTCCTGCCCTGCTCGTCCCCGGAAAGGATCGAGACCGCGACGAAGATTGGCCACCCTGCGCGAGCGTAACCCGGCGCGGTGCCGCTGGCAGGCCGTCTGGATGGCGGCCGTCCCGGGCCGCTGGCCCGGCGATGCTGAATGAGGGCGTGCCCGGCACGACCCGACTTCGTCACGCCGTCGGCTAGCCGGCCCCGATAGCCGCGAGGGTTGCGAGCATGAAGGTCAGGATGGCCATCGTCCCGTGGGCCAGCGGAATGAGCGGCCGATAGTCCAACCGGGGCGGTCCTGGCTGCTCGAGGTTAGCGGCCAGCAGCCGGTCGACAAGCTGGCCAGTTAGCTCCTCGTCCGCCAGAGCCCTGGTGAGCAGATCATCGGGGATCGACCGTTGCGCGGCCTCGTTACGTTGATAAATACCTGCCGGACCAGTCTCGCGAAGATCCGGGCGCAGGGCCGGACTGGCCCGGGTGCGGTGGGCGGGATAAGGCGTCCACACCGTCACCGTCGAGATGCCGAGGCCGATCGCCGGGGTCAGGAATCCCACTGCGAGCCACGCAGCGACCGGCGCTCTCGAGGCCAGGAAAATGACCCAGCACACGAATCCGGTGAAGGCGAGCCCGGCGTGACCGGCCAGTACCGGCACCGACGGCGCGTTAGGCCGGGACCTGCGCTGCCGTGCGCTGCCACTGCTGATCCAGCTTCTCAGCATGTAAGCGCCCAGTGCCTCAGTGACCAGCCAGCTGCCGAACGCAGTGAAGGCAAGAGCCCGGCCAGCCGGGTGGCCAAGGACGTCAGTCCCGGCAGCGAGCACGCAGCCATGCAACCGGCCCGCGGTCAGGCCGGTCCGCAAAGCACAGCTGCTGGCCATCATCCCAAAGCGGTGCCGCTCGATGGCCGGATCGGCGGCAACCTCCCTGACATCCACATGATCACATCGCGCGCCTGGCCGCCAGCTTCGGGGTCCGAGTTGGGCGGCTGCGTCGCCCCTAGCGGCGGACCGCCCGCGTGATCGTGACGTAGGACGGCATACTGGGTGTCGTAATGGTATGCCGACATAGGTTGGGCGATGCGGTTCCGGGCAGGCGTGGCGATTGACCTCGGCACGGTCAACACGCTTGTCCATGTGGCGGGTCGAGGCCTGGTAATTGACGAGCCGTCCGCCATCGGAATCGATCGCGCGACCGGAGCAGTCGCCGTCACCGGCCGCGCTGCTGACGCGCTGGCCGGCAAGGATACCCAGGACATCGAGGTCATTCATCCGCTTCGCGATGGCGTCATCGCCGATCTTGGCGCGACCGTCGCAATGCTTCAGGCGTTCTTGCAGCGAGGCCAGTTGCGCCGGGGCCTGTTGCGGACATCGGCGGTCGTCTGCTTGCCGGGCGAGGTGTCGGCAGTGGAGCGGGGCGCAGTGATAGCCGCGGCCGAGGCGCTGCGGCCACGGTGCTCGGTCCTCCTGATAGACGAGCCCGTCGCGGCCGCCGCGGGAGCTGGCGTGGACCTTGCCGCTGGCACCGGCGTGTTCGTGGTGGACATCGGCGGTGGCACTACCGAGGCAGCCGTGCTGGCCGGCGGTCACGTCGTCCGGGCGCGCTCGCTGCGCATTGGCGGCAACGCGATGGACGAGGCGGTCAGCCGCGCTGTTCGGCAGGAGTTCGGGTTGCTGCTCGGCCGGGACGCTGCCAGGAACCTGAAGATGACCGTCGGGCTCGGTGACGGCGCCCCCGCAAACGTGGAAACCGTAGGCGTCGACGCCGGACGCCGGACACCCCGGATCGAGCGCGTGCCGGCGGCACTAGTGGCTGAGGCGGTTGAGCCGTCGGTCCGGGCCATCATCGCCTTGGTGCAGGAACTGCTCGCCGACATCCCGCCGAACCTGGCCGAGGATGTATTCCGCGGCAAGATCCGGCTGGCCGGCGGCGGGGCGCTGCTGCCCGGACTGGCTTACCGGATCGAGGCCACCGCCGACATCCCGGCCGTCGTCGTAGACGACCCGCTGCGCTGCGTGATCAGGGGAGCCGCGCACATCCTCGAGCATGGCGCCGGGCCGGGCCGGCAGCTCGATGCCTGACTAGCTCGCGGCCCCGACTGGCGCCGCGTCGCCCTGGTCTTGGCTTGTTGCTGGCGTCGCGTCGTCCTGATCCTGGCTTGGCGTGGGAGCCGGTACGCTGACCGGGCCCGCGGCTCCGCCAGCCGCCACGCTCGGTTGCGTTCGCGTGGCCGCTGCCGGGTCAGCGCCGCAGCACTCGGCGATCAGCGCGGGGGTCAGCGGCCCGCCATGGTCGAAGAACGTGAGCCTGCGCACGTCTGGGTCGGTCAGCAGGTCGCGCAGGTCGGCTGGTACCGCACGGAGCGCTTCCTCCGTGGGCTGGCCGCCCGGCTGGTCGGGATGGGCGATCAGGTTGATGACATGGGGATGAGCCCGCAGGCAGTCGGCAAAGCCGGGCCACCGCGTCTCGATGATGGCCCAGAGCGCGAGCGGGTCGACCCCGACCGGGATCCCCTCGATTATCCGAACGGTACGCAGGATGCTGTAGTCGTTGACGAATCGTTTCATCGCGCGCGGATTGGGCGACAGCAGCGGCGCGAAGCGCTGCAGGTGATGCTCGGTCGCTGCTGTGAGCGCAGGAGCGCTGAGCTTGTCGACCGCAGTGTCGGCGACAGCACCGCGGACCTCAGGACTGGCGCTTCGCAGCACCTGAACGACTTCTGCCTCGGTAGAGCTGCTTGCCAGCTGCGCTCTGACCCTTGTCGTCGCGGTGAGGTCCGGGTCGGCTCGCCCGGATTCGTCGCGCTCGCGCAACAGCTCTTTTATGTAGGACACCTGCCGGACCGGGTCAATGGTCGGCACGGGGACGCGCAGCTGGAAGAGCTTGTCCAGGAAGAGGTAGCCGAGAGACAGCCCGGGCTCGCCCACCGAATCCTTGAACTGCCCGTATGCGATCTCGAAGCTCCGCCGGATCCAAGCGCCGTCGGCAGCCACTACGAAGCACGGCGCGCTCGTGCTGGATCCCGGCGCTGGCGTCCCGGCGTCGCGGATCAGCGTCTGCACGGTCTCCAGCAACTCGACGACGTAGCTGTCGGTGCAGCGGTCCAGGTCGTCGATGAAGAACACGACCGGGCGCTTGGTCTTGGCGATCAGCCAGCTGAAATGCCGCGCTACGTCCTGCATGGGGTTCAGGCTCGATTGCTCGTAGAGGCGGGCGCCGCCGGCGGAGTCCCACATCAGGAATCGTGACGCTACCCGGGCGCCAGCCCAGAGCGTTCCCAGCGCCGCGATCACGGCCGTCGTCCCCTCCGCGATGCCGACGCTGGATCCGATCGTCAGCTTGTGCGGCCTCAGGACCAGGAGGAAGACAAGGACCAGGATCAGCACGACGAGGACGGCGGCGACGAAAGGAGCGGCGGTGCGCCGAAACCGCGCCCATGATTCGGCGAACATGAGCGCGACCCGATTACGCAGCTTCTGGTTGCGACCGAGGTTAGCGCGAAGCGCCGCGAGCAGTGCCCACCAGGCGGAGCCGACTCGTGACTGCTGCCACGCGTTGAATTCGATGGTCAGCCAGTCCACCGGAGCGGTGCCCGCGGTGGTCGTACCTGCTGGCTGCTGGAGCTGCTGCCTGACCAGGTTCAGCAACGTGCTCTTGCCCGTCCCCCAGGGTCCGTCGATATGGAGGAGGAACGAGGTGTGCGGAGCGTCCTGGTGGAAGCGCCGCAGCCGGACCGCCACCGTACGGGCGAGTGGCTCGCGCCGGAGCAGGTCCCTGGTCTCCGGGGCGTCAGCTTGCCACTCCACCCGGTCTCGCTCCGGCTGCTCGCTGCTGGGAGATGGTCCAGGAGACTGGCTAGTGCCCGCATCCTGGCCTACTCCGAGCCCTTGCAGGTGCCAGAGGCGTGCCACGTTGTCCTCGTGCGAGGTGACGAGCACGCTATTGTCCAGGCTGAACGTCATCCGGTTGACCGGGCTGGGAATCGGGAAACCACTGCGCCCGTTGCCGACCAGCTGAGCGAATTCGATGGAGTTCGCGTAGCCGACCGCGACTAGCATGCCGGTGCTGTCGACGGCTATCGGCCTGATCGCCTCCGGCGCGTGGCTGATGATGGTGCCGGCGGGCCTAGCGTCCTCGAGCCAGAACACTGAGTCGCTGGACGCGACTACGACGCGCCGCTCCGTGCAGTCCATCGACTGCACAAAGCTCGTTGCAAAGATGCGGCCGGAGTTGTCGCTGCTGCTCACTACGCCACCGGGCGTGTGCTCGTAGATCCCGATCTGCCCGTCCGCGGCCGCGCAAACGAGCGAGCCGGACGGGGAGATCGCGACTTTCAGGTAGGCCAGGTCCTGGCCGATGCGTCCTTCGGTGCCAGTGGTGAGATCGAGCACTCGCAGGCCGACCTGCTGATCGCGGAGGACGACGGTGCGCGCGTCGCGGGACATCGCGATGCCAGCGACGCCGCTTGTCGTGTAAATGGTCGTTCCGGATTCGCCGTCGAATCCATCCACTGACCATCGCGTGACCTCGGCGGTGCCGTCGTCAATGGAGAGCAGCGCACCCACGAACCCTGTCTCGTCGGCCGTAAAACGCACCATCATCGGCGCGCGGCTCGTCGGTATCCACCTGCTCAGCTGGCCCTGGGTATCCAAGACCCTGATGCCAAGCTCTAGGGCATTAGCTCCGTACATCGCGACGAAACGGCCCGACCGGGAAACCGCAGCGGACCGCAGCGTGGTGAGACCGGAGCTGTATGACGGTCCGGCGGTCACAGATATCGAAGGCTGAGCCTGGACGGCTTCGGACGCGAAGGCGGCTTCGGACTGGGCGGCGGCTTCGGACTGGGCGGCGGCTTCGGACTGGACGGGCGCTTCGGGCGCGACGGCCGCTTCGGTGGCGAAGGCGGCTTCGGACTCGGCGGCCGCTTCGGGCTCGAAGCCGGAGCCGCCTAACGCGGCGCTTTGATCACCGGGACGGGGCGGCGGCGCGTCGGCCATCAGGTTCCCTCTCAGCCGGAGACCACGGTAGCGATGCGAACATACCTAACTAAGGGGGGCTTCGTCGCGCCCGACTTTTCGCGGCGGCCCGTCAGGGCCGGCGCAGGCGCGGACGGCGGCTACGCTGCGATCGATGTCGGCGCCGGTGGTGCTCCAGCCGCTCACGCTGACCCGCATCGCCCGGACGCCTTGCCACGTCGTCGGCCCGCACCAGCAGGTCCCCTCGTCCTGCATCGCGGAGATCACTTCGTCGGTCCGTGCCGCGGATCCGAAGGAAACGAGCACCTGGTTGAGGCTGACATCGTTCAGTACATCGAAGTCAGCGTCACGCATCCCGTCCGCGAACCGGCGGGCCAGGCGGCACGACTGCTCGACCAGGGCGGCGAGTCCGTCACGGCCGAGAGAGGCGAGCGTTGCCCACACCTCAACGCCGCGGGCCCGCTGCGATGACTGCGGCGTGAGGCCCATGCCGTCCGCGCCCGCGCCGGGCAGGTACGACGCCGACGCCTGCATCGCCGCGAGCAGGGCCTGCTGATCGCGCACCAGCGCGATGCCGCAGTCATAGGTGGTGTTCAGCCACTTGTGGCAGTCGGTCGCCCACGAGTCGGCCGCGGCCGCGCCGGCGACGTTGCCGCTCAGCTCCGCCGACGCGGCCGACCAGAGCCCGAACGCCCCGTCGACGTGCACCCAGGCACCTTGGCCGCGCGCCCACTCGATGAGCGGACCGAACGGGTCGCTCGCGCCGGTGTTCACATTCCCGGCTTGCAGGCACACGATCGCCGGGCCGCTGAGCGCCGGCAGGTCGCGGGGGTCTATCCGGCCCTGGCCATCGACCGGGAGCACGAGCGCACGATCCCGGCCGAGGCCGACGATTCCGAGCGCCTTGCGGACGGTGGTGTGCACCTCATCACCTACCACGACGGTTACCGGCGGCGCGCCCACTAGGCCCTGCCCGGCCGCGTCCCAGCCATCCCGGGTCAGCACCGAATCCCTGGCGGCGGCCAGGCAGGTTGCGTTTGCCATCGTGGCGCCGGTGACGAAGCCGCCCGCGGTTCCGGCCGGCAGGCCGAGCAACTCGGTGATCCAGCGCAGCGCCACTGCGTTGAGCCGCGCGGCAACCGGTGACATGACCGCAAGTGCGACGTTCTGGTCCCAGGCCGCGCCGAGCCAGGCCGCGGCCTGCGCAGCGGGCAGCACGCCACCGATGACGAAACCGAAATAGCGCGGGCCGTTGCTCGCGACCGTCGCCGGCGAGCCAACCTCGTCCAGCATGCGCAGCAGCTCGCCATCGGCGAGGCCTGGTCCGGGCAAGTCGAAATCGAGCTCGCCCAGGCGGGCGACCGCCGCCGCGGTCGGCGCGACCGGGCGGTCCGCGACTCCGCCGAGGTAAGCGAGCGCGCGGTCGCACGAGTCGCGCAGCAGCGCAGCACGGCCGGACAACATCGCCTCGACGTCAAGCTCGGCCATTGCGCTGTCCATCCAGATCGGCGATGAACTGCTCCACCAGGTTCGTGAACTGCTGCGGGGCTTCCTGGTGCAGCGCGTGCCCGGCACCATCGATGATCATGATCTCGCCGCGCCACAACGTGGGGACCGTGATCTCGTCCAGGTAGTCAAAGCTGACCAGTTGCTCTTCCGCGCCGTGCAGGATGGCGAGCGGCTGGGCCAGCCCGGCGACAATCGCGAGCTCGTCGGCGAACCTGCCCGCTCCGACGCTGGCCAGCAGGCCGGCCCGGGCCGCGCCGTCGGTCGCGAGGATGTCCGCGACGAAATCGTCGAGCGGAAGCGCCGATCCCGGTGCGGTGAAGCTGGCCGCATAGGCCTCGGCCTGGTCCCGGCTGACGTCCGCCGTGAACCCGACGTTCATCGCCGGATTCGGCAGGAAGGCGACGCCCAGCTGGCCGGCATCTGACACTGGCGGCGTCCCGAAGATCGCCCAGCCAGCCGCGTCCGGCAGGCCAGCCGAGGCTTCGAGCGCAATGTGCCCGCCCAGGCTCCAGCCGACGAAGACAGCATCGGCGGCTCCGACATTACTAACGAAACCGGTGAGTACGTTGGCATAGCCGGGCAGCGAGTAGGTCGCGTGATCGGTGGCCGGAGCAGAACGGCCGTGCCCCGGCAAGTCGAGCGCGAGGCAGCGGAAACGGGTGCCGAACTCTCCTTCGAGCTGCGGCTGCCACGTCCGGGCGGAGGACGAGTTCCCGTGCACGAAGACGACCGGACGCCCGGTTCCCTCGCTCTCCAGATAGCTGATCTCCTGCGCGCCGACGTTGACGGTCTGGTTGTGCATGAGCCCGTTCCCCCTTGCATCTGCGCCACTTGTGGCCGATTGTTTCAGGTCCGAGGGAAAGCTTCGGCTTGACCGCGGAGGTTCAGTCGGTCAGGGTCAATGTGATAGCCGCCAGACGTCGCCGGGTCGGCGGTCGGCCCTAAATCCGGAGGTTTGCCAGTGGAGGACATTGCTGACAGGTTCCTGGAACTTATTCATGAACTAGAGGACATAACCGGTAGTGTCACCGCGCAGCGGGCGCTGGCCGAGTTCGACGAGACGACGCTGCAGGTGTTCTGGAAGAAGTGGCCGCACTTGTCGTCGTGGGCCGGGTCGCTGTGGGGAATGCTGTCGGCCGAACTCGCCGGCCCGTCCTCCCAGCATGATCCCGAGCTGGACGAGATCGGCGAGAGTGGCTAGGCCATGGCGGCGTTGCGCGACCTGATGAGCACGACGGTGGTGTCGATCGCGCCCGGCAACTCGGTGGCGCACGGCGCGGCCGCCATGGTCGCGGCCGGGGTCGGCTCGGCCGTCGTCATGCAGGGCCGCTTCCTGGCCGGCATCCTGACCGAACGCGACGTACTGCGGGCCGCCGCGTCCGGTCAGGACCTGCGCGGCTCAGCGGTCTCGGAGTGGATGACGCCCGACCCGCAGTCGGCGAGCCCGGACGCGTCCGCCGAGGAAGCCGCGCAGATGATGCTGCTGAACGGCTTCCGGCACCTGCCGGTCGTCGACGGGCGCGAGGTCTGCGGCGTGGTGAGCCTCCGCGATCTGTTCGCCGCCCGCATCCGCCGTTAGCCCGGCCGGCTCACGAGCTGGCGGCGGCGCGCAGGGAGCGGTAGAGCAGTTGCTGGTCGCCCAGGCGGCGGCGCAGTTCGCGCTCGAGGCCGCCGATCGGGATGAGGTTCTGCGGTGCCCGCGGATCCTTATGCGGCGCGCTGGCCAGCGGCGGCAGTACGCGCGCGCTGAGGTCGGCCAGCCGCTTTATTTCGGGAACGGGGAGGTCCGCGGAGCACTCCAGCCGGACGACCCCGGACCATGGGGCGGCTGACGGCCCCGGGAGCCGGAGGTACCAGGAGTTCCGCCGCCAGGAGGTGCCCATGGTGAAGGCCGGCGTGCGCTGCCCGGCCTGCAAGGACGCGACCACGGCAGCTTGCGGTGCTGGCAGGTAGGCGGTGTGGTGGGTCTTGATGTAGCCGATCGTGCGGTGCAGGTGCGTCCGGCCGCGCAGCGGGCCGTCAACGAAGAGCAGGTCGTCGCCGTCGGCGTGCTCCTTCCGGAACAGCAGCGCCAGCTGCACCTCGGCGTCGCTGAGCCGCTGCTGCAAAGCCAGCGAGAGCTTGTCCATGCCGGGACCGGCCGCGACGTACGCGGGGTAACGAGCGTGCCGGCTGTCGATGCCGGCCGCATCCGGCGCGGCGGTGAACAGGCCGCGCTCGACGGCTACCTCGCTGATCTTCGCCGATCCGTTGCAGCAGACCAGCCCGGCCGCGAACGACGCCGCGATGCCGGGCGCTGGCTGCGGATCGGGGCCGTGCACCCAGATGCGCGCGTCGATCCTGCGCACGCCGTCCAGGAACAGCAGCGCTTGCGGGACGGGAACGCGGTCGTCTGGGGTCAGCGGCTGCCACTGGCCGGCCGGCAGCTCCAGGTCGAGGTCAAGCTCGGCGGTGGAACCCGGCAGCATCTCCTCGCCCATGTCCTCGCCGAAGGCCATGCCGTAGCCGGGATCCCACGGGTCGACCGAGAACGAGGCCGGGGCCGCGACGGTGCTCACGTGCGCTCCTTGACCAGCGTGGACGTGGTGCCGGTGCGGCGGACAACGAAGCGGACCGGGACTCGCTCGGCCAGCTCGGTCACGTGGGTGATGACGCCGACCATCCGGTCGGAATCTGAGGCCAGCTTCTCGAGCGTGCTGGCCACCGTTTCCAGCGTGTCCGCGTCGAGCGTGCCGAAGCCCTCGTCCAGGAACATGGAGTTCAGCTCGCGCCGCCCCGATGAGAGCCCGATAACCTGCCTCGACAACGCCAGCGCGAGTGCCAGCGAAGCCTGGAACGTCTCACCGCCCGACAGGGTGTTGACCGGTCGCTTCGCGCCGGCATCCTCATAGTCGATGACGACAAGCTCGTTGCGCTCGTCCCGGTCCAGCTCGTACTGCCCGGCGGACAGCTCCATGAGGGTCGCGCTCGCCTCGCGGACCAGCGAGTCGAGGGCCTCACTGCACAGCCAGCGTTCGAATGAAGTCGCCCGGAGCAGACCGCCGAGCAGCGCCGCTACCTGCCCGTCTTCCTTGTGCGCGGCGATCTGCTTGTCGAACCGGGCGGCCTTCTTGACATCCGCGCTGATCTTCTGGAGGTGCGCTTCGGCCCGGGCTCGCTGCCCGGCGAGAACTGCCGCAGCGCTCGACAGATCAGCGATCTCCACGCCGTTTTCGGCCAGCTGCGTCATGATCGCGTCCGCCGCCTCCGTGCACCGTTGCTGCAGGCCGGCTGCTGCCGCGCCCAGCTCCGGGAACCGGCGGGCGCGCTTGTCCCGCTCGGCGCCGGCCCACTGAGCCAGGCTTGCCCAGGCCGCAGCCAGGCCCTGATTGTGCGCTATCGCCGGCGCCCCGCGGACGACCTCCACCAGCGTGTCTCGCGCTGCATTCAGCGCGGCCCAGGCTTGCTGCTCGTCTTCGACCAGAGCGGCGCGGGATCTCTCCGCTGCGGCCAGTTCGGTCTGCCGGGCGGCTGCCGCCCTGCTGGCGCTGGTCACGGCTGCATCAGCCGCCACGATGGCATCCAGCTGCCGGTTAAGGTCGGGTTCCGGCGGTGTGCCGGCCATGACCTCAGCCGCGTTGTCCAGCCGGCTTCGCGTACGGTCCAGGACCGACTTTGCGGACGCGGTGGCTTTCGCCGCTTCCTGGTGCTCTGTCCGGGCCTGACGCTGGGTGGCGAGCGCCTTCTGGAGCGCGGCCCTGGCCGCGTCCAGATCGGCTGGCGGTTCACGCGCCGGCAGCGTCAGGACGGCCTGCCTGCACACGGGGCAGTCGTCGCCGACGTGCAGTTCCTGCGCCAGCCCCGCGGCCGCGTGCGCTCGCTGCGCCGCGTCTAGTCCATCCTGCGCCGTGCTGGCCGCGGTCTCGGCCTGCTGCAGCCGGGCGGCGAGCTTGTCCTCCTGCTCGCGGCAGCTGGTGAGCGCCGCGGCCTGCTGCCCGGCCTCGGCGGCAAGATCGCGGCGCAGCTTGTGCATCTCGAGCAGTCGCTGGGTGTCGGCCTTGTCCGGCAAACCGGCGCGTGCCTGATCGGCCTGCTCGGCCGCCAGCGCTGCCTCCTCCCGGCGCTGCCGGCAGCTGGCGACCAAGGCCTCCGCGGCGGTGATCTGCTCAGCCAGGCCCGGCACCTCCGCCGGCATGCTGAGGCGAGCGAGCAAGGCGGCCTCGTTCCCCACGTCCTTCACAAGCTGCGCCGCAGCGGCAGCCTGCCGCTGGATGTCCGCCAGTGCGCTGAGGGCGGCAGCCACGTCGGCCGCGAGCGCGGTCAGCGCGGCGAGGCGCTCGGCTGCCGCGGTTTCAGCCTCCGGCGTCGCCTCCCCGAGCTGGTCGCGGGCCTGCTGGGCGGCGTCGCACAGGTATTTGGCGCGGTCGGCGCGCTCCCGTGCCCGCTGCCCGATCTCCTTGTAGACGCCGAACGCCAGCAACTCGACCAGCAGCCGCTGGCGGTTGGCCGGGGTCGCGCGCAGGAACTCGGAGAACCCGCCCTGAGGCAGCAGCACGGACTGGGTGAAGTGCTCGTAGCTGAGCCCGAGCAGGTGCTGGACGCGCGCCTTGACCTGGGCTCCGTCCGCAAGTTGCTCGACGCTCGCCTGGACGATCTCGCCCAGCGGCGCGTCCGCGGGAACCGAGGCGTCGAGGCGTTCCAGCCGGGCAGCCTTGGTAGTGACCTGCCCGCGCTTATCGCGGACCAGCGATCGGGCCGCGACGTAGCGCTCGCCGGCCAGCTCGAACACAAGCTGGACCTGGCAGCTGTTCGCTGACGGGGCCAGCGCGAAGCCGATGGCGTTCTCATTCCCCCAGCGCGGCACGGTGCCGTAGAGCGCGAAGCACAGCGCGTCGATGACCGTGCTCTTGCCGGACCCGGTGGGGCCGACCAGCGCGAAGAACTCGACGTCGGCGAAATCGATCTCGGTGGCATGGCGGTAGGTGCCGAAACCGTCGAGCAGCAGTCGCAGCGGGCGCACCGTAGGCCAACCTCCCGTCTCGCCTTGCTGGCCGCCGGGCTGGCTCGTCCCGGCGACTGGACCAGTCTCGCCGACGGCACCGACACTCGCGCTGGTTCCGCCGCAACTGTCCACGTCGGCCGCTACCGTGCGTCGTGCTGGTGAGGGCGGACGGGCCCTGATGCAGATGCGTGCGCGGCCGGATCACAAAGGAAGACGAGGGCTCAATGAGGTACATGCTGACTCACTACATCGACGAATCACTGGAGCTGAGCCCAGCCCACGACGCGGCCTTTGACGTTGCGCTAACGGCCTGGGATACCGAAATGAAGGATCGCGGCGTGCTGGTTGGCGGCGGCCGCCTGCGGCCGGTCAGCGAAGCCACGACGTTGCGCGTGCGCGGCGGCGAGGTGCTGGTGAGCGACGGCCCGTTCGCCGAGACCAAGGAGCAGATGGCCGGCTATTCCGTGCTTGAGTGCGCCGACCTGGAGCAGGCAATCGAGGCAGCGTCCAGGCACCCGACCGCGACTATCGGCACGTTTGAGCTGCGGCCGTATTCGGAGGACTGACGCGAGTTGGGCCACGTTAGTGCGCATGCCAGCTGGCGCGGGCGATCATTTGAAGGGCTTGGCGGACG
>JBKQTJ010000310.1:0-13089 GCA_052143255.1 Streptosporangiaceae bacterium
GCAAGGGCAGGCATCCGGCTGCCTTGAATTTCGGCGACTGCTGTACTTATGCGACCGCTTCCATCGCCGGCGAACAACTGCTGTGCGTCGGCAACGACTTCCGCCAGACGGACCTGGCCCTGGTCAGCCTTGACGACGGAGACGACGCCGGGTAATCCTGCGGAACCGAGCCGAGAGCACGGCAGTTCGCGGCAACAGGCCGTTGCCGCCTCCAGATAGTTGCCGTGCCAATTTTGCTGGGCAAGGCCGGGTCGACCTAACCTTTCTCTGTCACCGACTCGTCGGGAGCCAAACGCGGAGCCAACGTCAGCAGGAGCCAGGCGGCGTCAGGCGGCGACAGGCGATTTTCGTCGCAGGTCAGCGCCACGCAGAGCGGCGGTGAGCCTTGTCTGGCCTGGCTCGGGTTTGCCTCCTAAGCAGTAGGCGGCAGGTTCGAGTCCTGGTCGGGGCGCCAGACGAATTCGCAAGTCAGAGGCCGTATCGGCCTCTATTCTTGATCATCCGGAGTGGCATCGTCAGCCGTGTGCCAGATCCGTGCCAGATTGGCCGCTCCCGGACGGGCCTTCCGGCGGCGTGCTGAGTGCCTGGCGCGCCAGCTTGTCGACCCCGTCCGCGATGGCCTGCCGCTGTTCGCGAGTCGGATGGAGATATATCAGAGCGGCTCTGGTCGTGCTATGTCCCATGCGGTCCATCAGTTCCCGAAGGTTGGCGCCTGCCGATGCGGTGAGCTGGTTGCCGGTGTGGCGCAGGAAGTGGATGCCGGTAAGGCCCGTGGCGGCGAGTGCGGGCAACCAGTCGCGCCGCCAGAAGTTGGCGTGGCGCAAAGGGCAGAGGGCGAGGAGTGGTGCTCGTTCTATGCACAGGAGAACTCGCAGGACGACTTTAACCGGATCGCCTGCGGAAGCGCGAACCTGGGCAGCGGGGGTACCTACAACTTCTTCGAGATCTACGAGTTCACCAACTCCATCACTGACCAGCTGGAGTACGCCGTTGAGTCGTGCGGAACTGGCGGATACGGCAGCTGCACCACCGTTGCCGACTATGGCGCCTTCGGTGCGGCGTACTCCCCCACCGCCGCAGAGACTGACTTCGGCAACGCCCCGTGCACGCTTGCGATCATGGGCTCCAGCACTGGGATCGAGCACGTCGGCTCGGACGCCAACCCGATGCAGTTCCAGAACAGTGAAGGCGGCAGCTGGGGGACGCACGTTCAGAATGACCAAGGTGCGACCTGCGGCAACGACTACAAGTGCGACTACTCGTCCACCGTGCTCGGCACGTACGATTCCCGCAACTGACTGAGAGCGGAATATGACACGCCACACTGCAATGACCGGCGCTGCCGGTGCAGCGCTCCTGCTGCTCGCCCTCACAGCCTGCGGCAGCCGCCCTGCCGGCGCCGAGCAAGCCGCGCACATCAAGCCCGCGGCCGCCACGAGCTCACCGGCCACCACCATCACGATCCAGCCCGGCAGCGGCGAGACGTTCACCCCAACATCGACCGGCTCGCCGGCTCTAGCCGCTGAGCAGGCCTTCGCCGACTTCGCGCAGCTCAACGGCTGGACCAGCACGGCGATACCTGATGTCGACACCGTGCAGATGGGCCTGCTTACCCTCCCGGTCGGCCCGGCTGACGGGCCCGGTACGGACAACCTCATCAAGTCCAATGGCGAGGCTTACCGCGCGCTCAACCAGCTGGTGTGGGCGTATAGCTGGAAGCAGTGCCCGCCGGTGGTGGGGCCGAGCCCGTCTGCGGGTGCCTCCCCGGCCCCGACTCCTTCGCTGGGTGCCTGCATCGGATGGCTGTTCCTCGACGCCAACACCGGCACGATGATCGACCAGACCTACCAGCAGTAGGTCCGTGGCGTACGGATACCGGCACGTCCCGAAGGACCGCAGGCACTTCGAGCGGCTCATGCCACCTGGCGAGTACCGGGTGAGCTACGGCACGGCCGCGACCCCGGTACCGACGATGCCGTTGGACTCGCACTGGATCGACCCAGAGACGCGGGAGAACTGACAGCAGATGTACTGGCAGGACGGCGTCGGCGAGCTGCTCCCTATAGCCAGCGCCTGGCCCACGCCCAGCGGTGCCACCACCGGAACGGGCGCACCAGCAGGACCGGCGACTGCGTGAGGTCGTCCATCGCCCGTTCCTCAACGCCAACACCGGGGCTGACATCGACCAGACCTGGCAGCAATAGAACTGGTCCCGGCCTCGCAGCAGGGCCAGAATGCGCAGGCATCGTTGGGTGCTAGGTGAGTGACGATCGGCTCGGGCGCTCGCGGATGCCGATGGACGCTGGCGGACGCCATCCGCAGGTCGCTCGGGGTGGTCATCACCAGCCCAGTAGTGGTGGAGCAGATCCGCAAGGAGCTGCATCGGAAGACCGGCCACAACATGAACGCGGATGAGCTGCGCGACTTGCTTAAGTTGAGTGTCATGGAGGCCTGAAGCTCTGTAGGTTCCGGAATGCAAGGACTAGGCGCCGTGGTCGAGTGCAGCACAACAGTGCAGCAGCCGCATGTACGTAGTCCAACCCTCAGCGACCCTGATGAGCCCTTGCTAGCAGCATCGCCGTACTCCGCGACCGCCTTGCCCGAATTCGCATCGAGGGGCGTGCCAGACCCGTGCCAGAACAGGCCCGGTCAGGCGGTTGCCAGCGGCGAGTCACGGACAAGGTCCGTGCCGCATGAGCAGCACTCCAGCAGGTCGCGAGCAGTGGTGAAACGATCTCCTAAGCAGTAGGCCGCAGGTTCGAGTCCCGCTCGGGGTGCAGAGCGGAACGTAGAGAAGATTTTTTCGTTATTGAGTTCAGGCCATGTTAACTGCCTGCGAGCAATCGCTCCTTCGTGAATCTTGCGGAAGGTGCGGCTTCGCTCGACGAGTGGAACGCCATGTCGTTCATGCACCCCAGGACGCTGCGGTCCGCGGTCTTGGCCAAGATCAGCTCTTGTGAGCGCAGGTTGCCGAACGTTGCAGGCGGCAGGCCCTCGCGGCGGAGTTCCCGCTCGACCAAGTCGTTGACTAGAAGGTGGGTTGCGCGCAGGTCCGCTGCGCGCACGTCGGTCTCGAAGATCGAGAACAGGGTGGCGGCGTGGGTGAGCAGCAGGCACTTGCGTCTGTAAAACCAGAGCAGATTGGCGTACCAGTCCTTTGCATCTGCTGCGGGTCCTGGCTCCGCGGCGCGGCCACGGGCCGAGCATAGCCAGCAGCTTCTTCGTGCACCGCAGGATCACCAGCCGATCATAGGAGTACGCGGCGCACCGGACCGCTGTCAGGGAGCGGCCGCTGCCCGTCTTGCTAGTCTCGGAAGACCAAACGGCCGGATCGTCTCTGCCCTACGGTCTGAGTATGCCTGCGAGGAGACTGCCCAGGTCCCGAGACGCGGCCGCCGCCCGCCGGGTCCTGCTTGATGGGCTTGCCGGTGATACCGATGTATCCGAGCTGGCGGGCGAGCTAGCGCCATTGCATCCCCGGAACAACACCTTCCCCGGCGAGGTCTTCCTCAGCGTGGCAGCTGACGTGCTGGACTGGTGCGGGGCCAGCCGCTCCGACCCGCTGGCCGTGGAAGGCATGCGGGAGCGGTTCCTGCCCGAGTTGGCTTTCCGTGGTAAGCAGAACAAGAAGCTTCAGTACTCGATCCTGGCAGCGGCGGCGCTGCGCGGCGGAACGGAGCCGGACTTGCTCGACGAGGTCGCCTGGTGGCAAACCGATGACTTCTGGCAGTACGCCCTGTACGCAGCGGTCGCTTATATCCGCGCCGCTGCTGGCCGAGTCGGCGTGCCGGTACGCCAGGTATGCAAGGAACTGGCCCAGCGCGACGGCCCGCGGCCCGGATGAGCCTTCGTTACCGGATCCAGCGGCGTGAGTTGCGTTCCCACGAGCCCGCCGCGGTGCCGTCTAGTATCGGGTCGATAAACGGGCGGACCACGGCTAACGCGCCTTCAAGTGTGCGCGCAGTGTCGAGCAGGGAACGGCCGGCCTCGGCTGCGTACCCGCGTTCCCATAGTGCGGGGTCAGGGACGTCGAAGTGCTCGGGCACTGTGAGGCCCCGTCGGTCGAACTCCGAGCGCAACGCCAAGGACTGGGCTTCCGCTGAGACCGACGCTCCGTTGACGATCGCTACCAAATCGACCAGGTCACGGTAGCGAGTTGATGGTCGCCTCGTCTCGCCGTGTCCTTCGTAGGTCGCAGCGACCTTGTCGGCGACGTGGTCTGCGAGCGGGTACGCGCGATACCCATGCTGTTCCACCTCTGGAATAACCCCCGTGCCAGCGGGGGTACTGCCTCTGGCTGGCCGGTCATGCGGACGCCTGATCCGACGAGGTCGACGTGGAACGCAAGCCATGTCGTGGTACCAATGCGGCCATTTACCGGAAGCCGTACGGCGTTGTTGCCAATTGGTGTTCGGCCGCCGATCTCGAAGCTGAACCAGTCGCCAGCGTCGATGACCGCCGCGCGGCGGAGCTCGTTCTCCGCGGCTTCTTGCTCCGTCTCCAGATAGAGGTCAATATCGAGAGTTCCGCGGACGCCAAGTTCGCGGGCGAGAAGATGCGGTGGCTCCCTTGATGATCCACCTGTCGTCAACGAGGTAGAGCCGCTCTATCAGGCGGTCGTACGCAACTTGCCGTTGCAGTTGCTGCAGGGTCCATCGCCCGTCTTTGGCCGCTTCTTTGAGCCGGTCAGTAAGTGCCCGGCGGAAAGCTGCTGGCGTCGCGTATCGGCTGTGGGCGCTCACGTCTTCATCCCAGCGGCGCGGTCGACGTGTGCCCGTGCCTCGTCCAGCCGCCGTTCCTTCTGGGGATCATTGGCCAGGTCCAGGAACCAGCCAAGCAGTTCAAGGCCTGCTCCCTTGGGGAGCCCGAACCGGGCGGCGTGAGGTGCGAGGCTGTCCGCGAAGGTACCCGGATCCTCATAGGCCAGGCGGATCGCATCAGCGATGAGCTGGGCTATACCCTCGGGATCCTCGTGGTCCCACAGCAGGTCTGACGCGATGCGCGACGGTCGGGTGACTGGAAGACCACGCAGGATGGCCCGCTCTCGATCTTCAATGAGCCGAAGGTGGATGCGGACATCCGGCCGTCCGGTCTGCTTGCGCTTCGGCACGGTGAACTCGTGCCTGTCAGCCGGGAAATGCGCCAGCCCGTATACCGCTGCCGCCGACCGGTGGGAGACGATGCCCTGCTCGGCAGTGCGTTCCCATGCCGGGACGCCGGGCGCGAGCTGAAGCCAGGCAGCGCGGAGGTCAAGGTGGTCCGGGATGGGCGCGACGACCAGCCGGTAGACACCTGTCGCCACCCGATCGAGGCTACCTCCCGGCGCAATCATTCGCTCCAGTGTCGTGGTGCCGATCCCTGCCTCCCGGACCTGCTGTCGCGTGACAAGACCCCATTGTTCCTGAGTGAGTTCCTGGAGTCGGAACAGCGCTGATTGTCTCTGCACCACTTCATAATACCCCTTCGAAGGGGTCTCTTGAAGTATCAGTACCAGATTATCTGTTTGCTGGCGCTGCCTCACGGCCCCGTCCTGCGGAGAGCCAAACTGGGAGCCAACGTCAGCAGGAGTTGGGCGCCGTCAGGCGTCGTCAGGCGATTGTCGCCCCAGGCCAGCGCCACATAGGGCGACGGTGAGCGTTGTCTGGCCTGGTTCGGGTTTGCCTCCTAAGCAGTAGGCCGCAGGTTCGAGTCCTGCTCGGGGCGCCAGATGAACACGTAGAGAGAATTTTTCGCCATTAAGTTCAGAGCCATGTCAACTGCCTGCGAGCAATGGCTCCTTCGTCAAATCTCGCTACAGGCGCAGCGTCGCCTGACGAAGCTCAATGTCGCTGGATGACGCTCAACGTCGCTCCCGGAATAGGACATATGTTCGGGCACGTGTCTGCTGGGCGCCAAACTGGGAGCCAATCAATTTCCGGTAAGTCACGGCCAGAGGCAGCACCAGCGGGCGGCGGCCTCAGTTCACCGCCGGACGGTAGCTATCGGCGGCAGAAGCGGATGAGTTATTGGTGGGTCGTGGCGTCAGCCTCGGGGATGCCGAGAGTAGTCAGGACGCGGTGTTTCATCGTCAGGTACTGCTGGGCGCCGCGCGTGGGCAATCCGGCGGGACGCCGGACAGTCCGCGGCTCCTGGACCACTTCGCTGCCGGCCTCAGGCGCGTATCGAGTGCGATGGGCCCGATGAACCGCGAGCTCGGCCCCCGCATGAAGGCAGCCGTCGCCGCCAGCGCCGAACTCCAGGAACGGGACGCCCGCAAGAGCGTCAGCCTCGCGGCCGCCATGACAACCGCCCTCGTCGCCCGCGGTGTGCCCGACCCGACCGCGCATCTCGCAGGCGAGCTGGGTGTCCTCGCGTTCAAGCGGGGCTACGCCGAGTCGTCCGAGGGCGAGCGTGACGCCGAGGACGAGCTCGCGCAGTACACGCTGGCGGCCCTGGACGAACTGCGGGCAGCGAGCGCGTCGCTGGGCTGACCAGGCAACCTCGCCCGCTTATCGGCGCGAGGGGTAAACCTGGCGGGCGCACGTCGGCCTGTCACGTCCGCACAGGCACGTCCAAGTGAGCCGCTGATCATGCCGTTGGGCCGTGGCCCAACGGCAACGCCGGGAGCGCCGAGACCGGAGTGCGAACTGCAGTACTTGGCCGGCGCCGACATCAGGTTCTGGCCGAGATGTGACCGCCGCCCCCGCCCCCGCCGCCGTCCCGGTCGCCCAGGATGGCCGCACGCCCACGCGTATCTGGGGGCGGCTGCTGAGCAGGGTATGACTTGCAAGGAATATCACTTTGATGTAATACTGAAGTGGTGGACATTGACTGGCCGGCGGAGTTCGGCCGCTGGTTAGACCGGATCGAGGAGCATGCCCGGTCCGGGGACCAGCGTTCGCGTACGATCCTGGCATTCACTGTTCGTGCGCTGGACCAGCTCCGGAGCCTGGCGGAGCCGCCGAGGGATGCGGACGATACCGCGACTCTGCGCCGGGTGCGGCAGTCGCGCCGGTATCCGCTGTGGCGGGTCTCGCACGCCTACCACCCGGAAGTGGCCGTACGACTCATCTGCTGGTTTCCGCCGGAAGCCGGCACGGCGGTGGTCGCGCTGTTCGCCGGCGAGAAGGCCAAGCTTGGCGACGTGTTCTACGACGGCGTGGCCGCGCGGGCCGATCCGATGATCGAGCAGTGGATGCGGGAGACGGGATATGAGGAGAAGCCATGACTGACAACGGCTCGAAGGAGACGGGCCCGGTGTTCGTGCGCGGCAACGAGCATCTGGACCGGCTGCTGTCCGACCCGCAGATCGCCGCCGACGTCGCCGAGGCCAATTCGGCGGCTGAGGAGATGGACCGCGTTTATGCGATGAACCTGGCGATGATCCGCAAGGCAGCGCAGATGACCCAGGTCGAAGTTGCCCGCAAGCTCGGCGTCGGGCAGGGCGCGGTGTCCCGGCTGGAGAACCGCGGGGACATGCTCCTGTCCACCTTGTATGACTACCTGACCGCCACCGGCGCCGATGCTGCCAGCATCGTCGTCACTGTCCATGGTCACAAGATCGAACTGGATCTGGGCCGGCTCAATGACGCTGACTCCGACCAGTCAGTCGCCTAAACCCACCCTGCGACCGGGCGGGAGCCAATCTGCGGAGCCAAACGTTCTCGGACGGCCGTTAGCGCCGAAAGTCCTCTGCGGGTTGATGGCAACTTGCCGCCCCGGCGACGCCATCCCGCTCTTCGTCACCGCGGGCGCCGCTGGGATACCCACAGATCGCCGACCATGCGCCTCCGCGCGTCGGCTGTGATGCGGCTCAATCAGGAATCAGAATGTCCAGTTCGGTAGGTAAGTCGGCGGGAAGCCGACGCCCGTTGATCGGAGTTGCTGGCTGCGCTGGCGCGTGGACTGGTGGCAGACCCTGATCCAGATGGCTACGTCATGAACCCCAGCAGAACCGGGGCGGGCTGACATTGTGCGCCTGACCCTCCAGGACGCGCAGATCAGCATGCGGGATCGCCTGCTGGAGTGTCCGGGCGGTCTCGGCCATGAACGGAAAACTGGCGGTGCCGTACATCACCAGCGCCGGCACCGATAGCCCGGCGGCCCGGTCCGTCGGCACGGCAGCTTCCTCGCCGAGGATGGCAGTGTGGTCATAGGCGAGAGTGGGCCCAGCGCCGCCATGGCCGGCCAGGAATCTTCCTGGCGCATGCCGTCGATCTGCTCGGCTGGTGTTCCTACGTAGTCCATGAATTGGGCTACCGCGTCACCGTGGCGCCCCGCTGCCAGCGCCCCGGTCAGCTGCTTAAGGTAGCGGCGCCAGGGCTGCCGGGCGGCAGGGTCGTCGTTGTAAGGCGCTTCGTACATCGCAACCTTGCTGACGCTGCCGCCGAGTTGCAGCGCCGCGTCCAGCGCGAGCGCCGCACCAGAGGAGTGACCGTACAGTGCAGCCGTCCCCCCGGCCACTTCGATCAGCGCCTGGATGTCCTCGATCTCCCGGTCCACCGCGTACGGGAGCGTATCGCCGCTGTCGCCGCGGCCCCTGCGGTCATACCCCAAGACGGTCAGCTGCGCCGCGAGCAGCGACCGCAGCGCGGCCTTTCCGCTGCGGGTGCTCAGGGCGCCGTCGACGACAATCAGTGCCGGGCCGGATCCCTGCTGCTCGTAGGCGATCACCGTGCCGTCCGTCGATGTCACCGATTTCACCGCTAGCCTCCTAGCTTTGCTGTTCACGGGCCGGACCTAACCCGTCCTCCGGCATCCCCCGGCGCTGGTATCTCAGCAGGACGACGAGCAGGCGGCGCTGTTCAGGACAAAGCCAGAGCTGACAGCCCCAGGGCGCCGCCAGGCGGACCCGCAGCATGACCATCCCCGCCTCCCTGGACCCGGCAAACGTGCACACGCGCAGATCCGCCGGATCTGGCCACCGCGGTCAACCGCGTCAGACGGCCTGAGCCTGCGCCAGGCGGATCCGCCGCGTCAAGCTCACCGAAGGCTCGTAGCGGAGCGTGATGGGTCGGTCAATCAACTTCGTCCGGGGTCTTGTGGCGGTCCGGTTGGCTTGCGGCCCCAGGCTACGAACAGCAGGTGCCCGATCGCCACGGTGCGCGGGTCGGTGAGATGCTCTCGGACCGCACGGTCCAGGTCGGAGAGCTCGCGCTCATTGGCCAGGCCAAGCTCCAGGATCGTGGGGTGCAGGCTCCGTACGAGGTCAGGCAGTATCGTGCGGCGCGAATGACCGGCGGGGTAAGCGCTAGCGTGCGCCGTCACCCCGATCTCCTCCAGCCCCGCCGCTCGGTACAGCTCGGTCAGCCGGCGGCCGATGAAGAGATCGGCGCCCGCCCGGCCGAAGCTGGCCTGGAAGATCTCGCAGAGCCGGTCCCAGGCTGGGAGCGGCGGATAGCACAGGCGATGCTCGATGTCGGGTTCCTGACTGGCGACCCAGCCGCCGGGCTTGGCCAGTCGCACCATCTCGCGGACCACCGCAGCGGGCTCGGGAATAGTGACCAGCAGGGTGCGGGCATGCACGACGTCGAAGGAGTCCGATGGCAGGCCGGTATGCCTGGCATCCGCCGCCACGACCTCGACGTTGGCGAGCCCGCTCTGCCTGGCGTACTCGTCGGCCATGGCCACGTGCTGCGGGTTGGCGTCCAGCCCAACGACGCGCCCGCCCGGCGAAACAGCAGCGGAAAGCAGGTCGATGATCCCGCGTGGGCCGCAGCCGAGATCGATCGCGCTTTGTCCGGGCAACAGTGCGAGCCGTTCGAGCAACGCTGCGCCCTCGGGCCGCAGTTCGTCGGACTGGCGTTGCAGCCGGGCGGTCTCGTCAGGATTGCTGCCAAGGGCATAGACCTCGGCGGCGGCCGGTCCCGTGCTCGCGGCTGCATCAGGCCCCTCGGTTCCGGTCATGCCCCGCTTCGTGTCGCTGCGGGCCTCGATGATTTGCCGGGCGGCTGCAGTCATGACTGTCTCCTTAGTCCTTCCCCGGCAGCCCTGAAAGTGCCGCCGGGGCCGTGATGTCCGGGTGGAGCCTCAGGGACCGGCGGTCGGCGCACTCCCGGGCCTGGTCCCTGCGTGTGCTTGCAGGTGCATCGTCGGCCGGCTGGGTTCCGAGCCGCCAACCGGCGGCTTACCGCTGACTTACCTGCGTCCGGATAAGCTCTAAGAAGCTTGCGCTGTTGCGTGCTGCGCGCCAGCGATGCACGGGATGAGGCATAGTGCAGTTCCGCGTCCTTGGTCCCCTCGAAGTGACGGCCGGCGGGCAGTCGCTTGAGGTGGCCGGCGCGCGGACCCGTGCCGTGTTTGCGATGCTGCTCGTGCATGCCAATCACGTCGTCTCGGCCGACCATCTGACCGAAGAACTCTGGCCAGGCCTTCCCGCGGACCGGGCGGCAGCCAGCCTGCAGGTCCGGCTGTCCGAGCTGCGAAGGGCACTTCGCTCGGCGGGGGAAGCAGATCGCCTAGTCACCCGGAACCCCGGCTACCTCCTGCGCGTAGCGGCCGGGGAAGTCGACGCCTTGCGGTTCGAGCACCTCGCCGCCGCGGGGACTGCGGCGCTGGCGGCCGGAGATGCCGACACCGCAGCTCAGCGGCTGGACGAGGCGTTGGATGAGTGGCACGGGCCAGCACTTGCCGACGTGGACGCACCGTTTGCGCGAGCGGAGGCGGGCCGGCTAGAGGAGACGCGTCTTGGCGTGCTGGAAACGCGGGTGGAAGCCCGGCTTGCCTGCGGCATGCATCGGGACCTGACCGCGGAGCTTCAGACCCTCACCGCTGCCTATCCGCTCCGCGAACGGCTCTGGGCACAGCTCATGCTCGCGCTCTACCGCTCGGGACGCCAGGCCGACGCACTGCGCGCCTACAGCGAGCTGCGCTCGATCCTGATCAGCGAGCTGGCCATCGAGCCAAGCCCGGAGGTCCGTGATCTGCAAGCCAGCATCCTGCGCCAGGACCCTGCTCTCGGCTGCCCGCCAGGACGTGACGCGAACGGCAACGCGGAGGCGGAGGCGGCACCGCAGACCCGTTACGTCCAGAGCGACGACGGGATCCACATCGCCTATCAGGTGCTTGGCGAGGGCGAGCGCGACATCATCTTCGTGCCAGGGTTGATGAGCCACCTCGAGTTGCTGTGGGAAGAGCCTGAGACGGCCGGCTTCTTTCGCCGCCTCGCGACGTTCGGCCGTCTGATCCTGTTCGACAAGCGCGACACAGGGCTCTCGGATCGCGCGCTGGCGGACTCGTCGCTGGAAGAGCGCATGAACGACGTGCGGGCCGTGATGCGCGCCGCCGGGTCAGCCGAAGCCGCGCTATTCGGCTATTCCGAGCGCGCCGCGATGAGCATTCTGTTCGCCGCCACCTACCCGGAGCGCGTTACCTCGCTGATTCTCGGGTCGGCCGCCGCCCGCTGGTCCCGGCCCCCGACTACCCCTGCGGGCAAGGGTCAGACGAGATGTTCGAAGCTCTTGTGGATATCGCCGCGCACCGCTGGGGGCAGGGTGAAACCATCGAGTGGTACCTCCCCAGCCAGGCAAACTCGCCACGCGCACGCCAGTTGTTCGCGCGATTCGAGCGCATGGCGGTAAGCCCCAGCGCATTCCTGCGCATGGCCCGGATGATTCACGAGATCGACGTTCGCGCCGTGCTGCCCGCCATTCACGTGCCGACGCTTGTAATCCAGCGTCTCAACGACCGCATCACGCCGCCCTTCCACGGACGCTACCTGGCATCCCACATTGCCGGCGCCCGCTATTTCGAGCAGCCAGGCGACCACTCCCTGCAGTTCGCCGAAAGCGGAGACAGCGACGCGCTCTGTGACGAGATCGCGGTCTTTCTCGCCGGCGCATCGCCAAGCCGCGATCCCGACCGCGTACTCGTCACGATCCTGCTCGCCGAGACGGTCGGCACCCCGGCGACCGCAGCCAATGCTGGCTGGCGCAGTCACATCTGCCTCCCTGACGCGCACAACGCGGCAACGAGGCAGCAAGTCCTTTCTCACCGCGGCCGCCTGATCAAGAGCGCCGACGAGACCATCCTCGCCACCTTCGAGGCGCCCGGGCAAGCGATCCGCTGCGCAGCCGCCGTTCGCGACCACGCTGCCACGCTCGGAATCCAGATACGAGCCGGAATCCACACCGGCGAAGTCGACCTCGCCGGCGACGACATCACCGGTACCTCCGTGCACATCACAGACGGCGTCGCAGCCCTCGCACAACCCGCCGAGATCCTTGTATCGGGCACCGTGAAGGACCTCGTCGCCGGATCCGGGATCTCCTTCACCGGCCGCGGTAACCACAAACTGGCAGGGCCTCCCGATGAATGGCCGCTATTCGCCGTAACCGGGCTGTAGACGCAAGCAGAGCCAAGACGGCCCTACTGCTACCACGGATCGTTCGTGTGCAGGCCATAGCCAGCGTGGCCGACCCAGTCACGGCCGGGTCTCAGTGCCTGACCGAACTAGCACCTAAGTGGTTAACCGGCAGCAGGGTGTCCGGGCCGGTGAAGTCGCCGGGGATTGGTCGTGAATAGCGGCAGCCGGAGCCAGAGCCGGCTGGTACCTTTCCACCTACGGAGGTACCATGCTTGACATGGCGCTTAACATCAAGGATCCGGAGACCGAACGCTTGGCCGGCGAGGTCGCCGCGCTGACTGGCAACACCAAGACCGGAGCCGTCCGGTATGCCTTGCGCCAAGTGCTCGAGTCGCTGTCTCGCCCGACTGTCAGGCAGCGGGAGGAACGCCTCACCCGGTTTCTGGAGGAAGAGATCTGGCCGCTGTTCCCACCGGATCAGCTCGGTAAGCCGCTGTCCAAGGCCGAACGCGAGCAAATCCTGGGCTTTGGTGAAGACGGCGCATGATCATCGACTCGTCGGCGGTACTGGCGGTTGTCGGCAAAGAACCGGGCCACGAACGCATCGTCCATGAACTCGCCGCCTCGATGGGGACCCGGATCGGCGCGCCGACCCAGCTGGAAACGGGAATCGTGCTGACGGCGCGGCTTGGGCCACGGGGGAGGACCGTACTGGCGCGCTTCCTGCAGGAAAACGCCATCCATACCGTGGCGTTCGACGAGGGCCATGCGGCCGTGGCGCTCGACGCTTACTCCCGCTTCGGCAA
>JBKQTJ010000311.1:0-26636 GCA_052143255.1 Streptosporangiaceae bacterium
CCAGGGGAACGGCGAGTTGCTTGTCGGGTGCAGCTCGCCGGTGCGGTAACGGCTGAACCGGAACGGCGCCAGCAGTCCTTGCGGCTCGCCGAGGAGTTCCTTGGCGACCAGCGCTCCGACGCCGATCATCTTGTAGCCGTGATTAGAGTCGGCGATCACGTAGGCGTTCTGGCAGAACACGTCGAAAACGGGGAAGCTGTCCGGGGTGAACGCGCCGATCCCGCCGGTCGGCTCACGCCGGTACAGATCGCGCCTGCCCGCCAGCCGCTTGTGGCAGTGGGCAAGCGCCGAGGTCCACATCCGGATGAATTCCTCGGTGACGGTGTAGTCAGGGCTGTCTGGTCCGTACGGATCCACCGCGACCTCCCCGGCAGGCCGGTCGACCACGTACGGCGAGGTGCCGCCCTGAACGCCGCCGAAATAGAAGTCCGGCTTGTAGTAGATCCCCCACAGCTGGTCGGTGATCAGCGTGCCGTCCAGGTCGTCGTACAGCGGCGCGCTTGAGTCGACATGCAGCACTGGCGGGAACGAGCCCCCGTTGAGGGTGAAGGCATTCGGGTCCACCGCCAGGGTGCCCTCCTGCAGCGCCCAGTAGGTCCACATCGGCCGATCCTCGTGCAGGCTCCCGTCTAGCCCCCGCACCGAAATCTTGTCGGGCAGGTCCAGCATCGCCCACAGGTCGCGGATCCAGGGTCCGGCCGCGATGATCAGGTGATCGCACTGAATGGAGCCCTGATCGGTTTCGACCGAGGTCACCGCACCGCCACTGGTGCGCACCCCGGTAACCCGGACGCCGGCAGCGATCCGCACTCCTTCGGCCTCCGCCTTGGCGGCGAGGCCGCGCAGCGACCGGAGGTTGTTGGCGTAGCCGCCCTTGTGCTCGTGCAAGATGGCGGCGATGCCGGGTGCCTGCCAGTCATCGAATGCCGCGAGCATGTAAGCGCGGCAGTCGCGCTCGCCCTCGATGAGCGCCGACGGGTAGCCGATCGCCTGCTGCTCGGTGAAGATCTTGGCCACGTCTTCGTGCATGACCTCCGGCGCGATCTGCATGTAACCGACCGGGTGGTAGGCGAAGGCTTCGGGATCTGATTCCCACACCGCGACCGAGTGCGCCATCAGCTCGCGCATCGCAGGCTGAAAGTAGTTGTTGCGGATGACGCCGCAGGCGATCCCGGAGGCGCCGGCTCCGACACCTCGCTTGTCGACGACGAGGATGTCCGCGCCGCCGCCGGCGCCGCGCGCCTGCAGCTCTCGCGCTAGATGCCAGGCCGTGGATAGCCCGTGGATCCCGGCACCGACGATGACGTAACGGCTTCGGCTGGGAATCATCTGGCCCGCCTTTCGTGATGCCGCGCAGACGCGATGATCGGCGTACTATTGCCCTACTGGAAATAGCGTTGCCAACTTAACAGGAGCATACCTTGGCACGAACCGGACTGCCAGCGACCCGCCAGGTCGCCTCCGTCCAGCGCGCGATCGCCATCCTCGACGAACTGGCGCTCGCGAGGACCGAGCTAGGCACCAACGAGATCGCCCGCCGGACCGGGATCAACGTGAGCACGATCTCGCGGATCCTGGCCACCCTCGCCAGCGGCGGGCTGGTCGAGCACGTTGCGTCCACGGGGCGGTACCGCCTCGGCATCGGGATCGTCCGGCTTGCCAACGCGGTGCGTGACGGACTGGACGTGCGCTCTCTCGCCCGCCCGCATCTGGAGGAAGTCGGCAAGCTCATCGGCGAGACAGTGACGCTGTCGGTTCCCGGCGAGCACGAGGCGTTCACCCTCGACTTCGTCCCGAGCCCGCTAACGGTGCGCAGCGTTGCCGAGGTCGGCCGCACGAGCGTTGCGCACGCAACCGCGGTCGGCAAGGTGTTCCTCGCGCACGGTGGAAAGCTGCCTGCCGGGGCGCTGACGGCATTCACCGACCGGACAATCGTGGATCGTGCCGTCCTGTCGGTCGAGATCGGCAGGGTCGCCGAGCGCGGCTGGGCGCAGGCACTCGGGGAGCGCGAGGAAGACATGAACGCGGTCGCCACGCCTGTCATCGACCGGACCGGGAAGCTGGCCGCGATCCTCGGCGCGCAGGGCCCGGCGGTCAGGTTCAGCCCGCGGGCTATGCGGACGGCAGTTGAAGTGCTGGCGGAAAAGGCATCGCTGATCGCATCAGCCCTCTGATTCCGACGTGTTGCCTCAAAGGCAATAGCGTTTCAGATTCGACGGCCTGACGTCGGCACGATCGGCCTCTAGAATGGACGCAACCAGGCGCCTACATTGCCGTAAAGGCAATTCACTGGGGAAACCCGTGGTCACACCTCGTCAGCTCAGGGCCGGACAGCTCGATTCCGTCGATGTCAGGCAAGCCGTCGGCGTGTTCACCACGGGCGTGACCGTGGTCACCACCTGCGACGACTCGGGCACTCGCTACGGTCTCACCGCGAACTCGTTCGCTTCGGTCTCGCTCGAGCCGCCGCTTGTGCTGTTCTGCGTCAGCAACCAGGCACCCAGCCTGGACGGGTTCCACCGCAGCCGCCATTTCGCCATCAACGTGCTCGCTTCCGATCAGGAGGAGATCGCCAAGCGTTTCGCCCGCCCGGCGGAGGACAAGTTCGCCGGGCTGGACTGGCGAGTCGGCATCTTCGGCGCTCCGCTGCTCGACCGGTGTATTGCGCATATCGAGTGCACCTTCGAGCATCACTACCCGAGCGGGGACCACGACATCGTGATCGGGCGCGTGCACCGGGTCAGGACGTACCAGGGCGAGCCGCTGATCTTCCACCGCAGCCGGTTCGGCACCGTCGTTTCCGACTCGGCAACGGGGTGACACCTCACGACCGCGGACGGGTCTTGTCCGGGTCGTAGAACGGGAATCTGACCACCTGCGCCGGGATGCGCTTTTGCTGCCCGTCTAGCTTGGCGAGTTCGACCTCGGTCCCCATCTCGGCGTACTCCACCGCCATCCGGCACAGCGCGATGTTCTTGCGCAGGATCGGTGACCGGGTACCGCTCGTGATCACGCCGACCTGTGAGCGTCCGGCGTGCACACAGTCGCCGTGCGAAGCGGCCTCGTTCCCCTCAATCTCAAGCCCCACCAGGGTGCGCTGCGGCGAGGCCTTGCGCCGTTGCAGCGCGGCCCGGCCGGTGAAGTCGTCCTCCTTGGTCTTCAGCGGGACGGTGAAAGAGATGCCCGCCTCGAACGGGTCGACCTGGTCGCAGAACTCATACCCCGCAAAGATCAGGCCCGCCTCGATCCGCAGCATGTCCAGCGCATCGAGACCGAGCGGTGTCAGGTCATGCGGAACGCCGGCCTCCCATACCGCATCCCACAAGGTCAGGGCATCTGCCGGATGGCACCACAGCTCGTATCCGAGCTCACCGCTGTAACCGGTGCGCGAGACGATCAGCGGCACGCCGGCCGGCCCGCCGATCCTGCCGATCGCGAAGCGGAACCACTCCAGGTCCGAAAAGGACGGCTGGCTCGGCGGGGTCCATATCAGCTCCCGCAGCGCCTGGCGTGACTTGGGCCCCTGCACCGCGATGTTGTGCAGCTGATCGGTGGAGTGCTTGACCCACACCCGATCCAGGCCGAGCCGCCCGGCCAATTGCCGCAGCCAGATCCCGTCGTGCTCGTCACCGCCCACGAACCGGAACCTGTCCGCGCCGAGCCGGAACACCGTCGCGTCGTCCAGCATGCCGCCGGTTTCGTTGCACATGGCGGTATAGACGACCTGGCCGTCCGCGAGCTTCCTGATGTTCCGCGTCACCGCGGCCTGCAGCAGCGCCTCCGCGTCCGGGCCCACAACCTCGAACTTGCGCAGCGGGGACAGGTCCATGACCACGACACCCTCGCGACAAGCCCAGTACTCGTCGATCGCGCCGTGATTGTCGAAGCTTGTCGGCAGCCAGTAGCCGCGGTACTCGGTGGTCCGCCTGGTAAGCGCCGACCAGCGCGGCTGGAAGGCAGTTTCCGTTGTCAGCCTGGGCTCAGCGTCCGGGGTGACGCGGCGCGCGATCGCCATGGAAAACCTCCGCTCGGCCGGATAAACGCGGACGTGGATGTCGGTGGGGTTCCAGGCATTGGCCGGGTCGATGTCGTCCGGGCAGGCGGAGGACGCGCAGACCAGGTCGTTCATGGCCCGCAGCAGCACGTAGTCGCCCGGTCGCGACCATGGTTCGTCGAACAGCAGCTGATTGGCCTGGCTGAAGAAGGTGTTGTAAAAGAAGTTCAGCGCCGGCCAGCCGCGCCGCGGCGCTATCCCGAACGAGGTGAGCTGCCCGTTGAAGTTATCGGTGCAGTTCACGTGGCCCGGGTAGCCCATGTCCTCGTAGTACTTGGCGTTGCAGGCAAGCGCGAACGTGTCGTGCCTGCCGACGGTGTCGCGCACAACCTCGACCAGCGGGCGCATGTCCTGGTCGAAGAACTTCCCGAAAAGCCCGGGTTGCGGATAGGCGTTACCCATCAGGTTGCGGGTGGTGGTGGCATCGAGGCCGCGCTCAACGCCGTCGGCCAGCCGCCGGGAGTCGAACGCGAGGAAATCGGAGCACTGCTGGCCCGCGAGGTCGATTACCTGGATGTACTGACCGGCCTCGACCTCGTAGGCCAGCGCTGTCGCGCTGTCCACCCGCAGGTCGAGCACCGGGTCAGCCAGTGGCGCCGACAGCTGGGGTTCGCGCCGCTGCCGCGGCTGCGCCCGGCGGACTTCGACCAGCAGATCCGACGGCGGGTTGTCCGCATCCACCGGCATCGGCCCGCCGGGGGCCGCGACGATGCAGGTGACAGGCCGCTGCGCGAGAAAGCTGGCCGAGGCGCCAGCCGGCGACCACTCGCCGAACAGGCCAACCGCGCGGGCCGCAGCCGGGTCGAGGCCCCGGGCGGCAAGTTCCCGCACGACGGTGGTGCTGCTGACAATCGCGGGAACGGGGCCGCCCGCGCCGGCCCGGCCGACCGCAGGGCCGGGACCCGAACCAGCCAGCGCGCGCAGTACGGTCGCGGCGCTGTCCGCCGACGCCCCGACCGCGCCGCAGTCCTCGGCACCGCCCGCCAGCACGGTCAGCTCGCCGCGCTGGCGGCCCTCGGCGTCGATGACGGTGATCTCGTCACCGGCGGCGAGTTCAAGCGCGGTGACGCCGTCGGGGTGAACCAGGAAGCGCTCCAGCCGCGGATCGGCCGGCAGCAGGCCGGGCAGCACCAGCCTGGGGCGCGTCGCGGACGCTGCGGGCCGAGTCACGCTAGCTCACCTTCCGATCGGCTCCTTGGCCTCGTCCTCGGCCGCCTGGGCAAGCAGCTTCTCAGCCAGCGCGCGCTTCCCCTTCGCATCAAGCTTCTTGGTCTCATTGGCGATCGCGCGCTCGTTAACAGTCTGATTCCAGTAGTCGAGCACCTCGAAGCCGAGCAGCGCCGACTTGCCGACGAACTGCCGCAGCACCTCGTTGGTCGGGCCCATGACCCAGCCCGCCTTGCCGTCCCGCAGGTACCGCTCAAGCTCCATGTCCCGCTTGTACCCGGAGCCGCCGCAGGCGTGCAGCATCTTGTCGACCACATGAGCGACGTTCTTTGCTGCGCCGAACTTGAGCTGCCAGCCCCAGTGCAGGAACTGCGCGCGCGCCGTTGTTCCCGGTTGCAGAAGGCGCCGGTTGTTGTCGGTAGCCCGGTCGAACGCCTCGGCCACCGACAGGGCGAAGATCCTTGAGGCATTGGTCTCGATGACAGCCTCACCGACGTAGTCCTGGATCGTCGGGTAGTCGCAGACCCGCAGGCCGACATCGACGTGCCGCTTGCGAGTGGTGTGCCGTTTGGCGATGTCGATGGCGCCCATCGAAATGCCATTCCACACCGACGACGACCCGAGCAGGAACCACGGGTCCACCGACTCGTCGTTGGACTCGGCGCCGTCCCCGACCGGCCCGACGATCTGCTCGCCGGGGATCTCGCCGGCGACATTGAGCCCGCCCGACTGGTTACCGCGCAAGCCTAGCGCATCCCACAGCGCCGGCTGGGCGTGGGCGTCTTCGGCATCAACCACGAAGACCGACAAGTCGTCATAGCCCTTGAAGTCCGGGCTCGTGGTCTGGACTACATAGAAGTCAGCGAATCCGGCGGAGGTGGTCCACGATGCCTTCTTCCTGACCTTGAAGCCGCCGTTCACGCGCTCGGCGCCAGAAGAGATCGGGTACCAGAAATGGCTTCCGGTCTCCGGGTCGGAGTAGGACAGGGTGCCGATCTTCCCTGTGTTGACCGGCCGGATGTACTTCTCGATGAGCGCCGGCGTCGGGCGCAGCATGATGGCATTCACCGCACCCATGTGCATGACGTAGCACATCGCGGTCGACGCGCAGCCGTACCGGGCGATCGTCTCGCACACCATCGAGAACGCGACATGGTTCTCGCCAAGGCCGCCGTATTCTTCCGGCACCGTGAGCGCCAGGAATCCGTGCTCACCGAGGAGCTCAAGGTTCCGCCGCGGGAACTTCAGCTCGTCATCCGAGCGCTTGGCGTTGTCCCGCATCTCCTGCTGGCACAGCTCGATGAGCTTGGCACGCAGCTCCTTGTGCCGGTCGGTCAGGGCCCAGTCCGGATCCCAGTCATAGCCCAGTCCCCAGTACGGCTCAGAACCCCACATCTTCTCCTGGCTCACTGTGGACCCCTTTGCAGTCGATTATTTGGCCATTTCATCATCCGCCCGGTCCGCGACGCCAGGCTTGGCCGCGTCCAGTGTCTTTGGTTAGTTAGCAGCTAGGACAGGCCGATGATCTCGCCGTCGGCGTCGATGTCGATCCGCGCGGCAGCCGGATTCGCCGACAGGCCCGGCATCGTTCGCACCTCTCCGCATATCGGATAGACGAATCCGGCGCCCACCGACGCTCGCACCTCCCGGACTGGCAGCGCCCACCCGGTCGGGGCGCCCTTGAGCGAAGGATCCGAGGAGATCGACAGGTGGGTCTTGGCGACGCAGATCGGCAGGCGGCCGAACCCGGCCCGCTCATAGGTGTCCAGCTGCTTAGTGGCCTGCGCTGAGTAGTCCACCCCAGCCGCGCCGTAGACCCGGGTGGCGATGATCTCGATCTTCTCCCGCAGGCTCGCCTCATCAGGGTAGAGAAACCGGAATTCGCTGGGTTCATCGGCCGCTTCGGCCACAGCTTCGGCCAGCTCGGCCGCGCCGCGGCCGCCATCGGCGAAATTCGTGCACACCGCCGACCTGGCGCCTACCTCGGTCGCGACCTCGCGAATCACCCGGTGCTCCGACGGATGATCGGTCGGGAAGGAGTTGATCGCGACGACTGCCGGAATGCCATGCAGCCGGACGTTCTCGATCTGCTTGCGGAGGTTGGCCGCGCCCTGCAGCACATCGTCGGGATTCTCCGCCAGCAGCTCCGGCGGCAGTGGCTTGCCCGCGACGATCTTGTACTTACCCGAGTGCGCTTTCAGCGCCCGGACTGTGGTGACGATGACCGCAGCATCTGGCCGCAGCCCGGAGTTGCGGCACTTGATGTTGAAGAAGCGCTCGGCCCCCATGTCCGCGCCGAATCCGGCTTCGGTGAGGAGGTAGTCCCCGGTGTGGATGCCGATCAGGTCGGCTACCACCGATGAGTTCCCGGTCGCGATGTTCCCGAACGGACCGGTGTGCACGAGGACCGGGGTGTTCTCCAGCGTCTGCAGCAGGTTCGGCTTGATCGCGTCGCGCAGGATCACCGCCATCGACCCGGCGCATTCGATTTCCTCGGCGGTGACCGGGACTCCTGCGGGCGTGTAGCCGACCACGATCCGGCCGAGCCGCTGTCGCAGGTCGGCCAGCGACGAGGTGAGCGCGAGCGTGGCCATTACCTCGGACGCGGCAGTGATGTCGAACCCGGTCTGCCGGGTCACGCCGTCAGCGCGCGGGCCGAGCCCGATGACGATATTCCGCAGCGCCCGGTCATTGACATCAAGGACCCGGCGCCAGGTGATGTCGTTCACGTCGAGGCCAAGCTTGTTGCCCTGGAAGAGGTGATTGTCGATCATCGCGGCGAGCAGGTTGTGCGCGGCCGTCACTGCGTGCATGTCACCGGTCAGGTGCAGGTTGAGCACCTCCATCGGGACCACCTGGCTGTAGCCGCCGCCCGCTGCGCCGCCCTTGATGCCGAACGTCGGGCCCATCGACGGCTGCCGGATCGCCACCGTCGCGCGCTTGCCGATGTGCTTGAAACCCTGGCCAAGCCCGACCGTCGTGGTGGTCTTGCCTTCGCCGAGCGGGGTCGGGGTGATCGCGGTGACCACCACGTACTTCGCCTTCGGCGCGCTGGCCAGCTCGTCGATCGCGGCAAGCTTGATCTTCATGACTGTCTCGCCATACGGCTCGAGCAGATGACTGCTCAAGCCGATTTCGCTGGCGATGTCGTCCAGCGGCTTGAGCGACGCATGACGCGCTATCTCGAGGTCAGTGGGGAATGCCATGGATGCCGCGCTCCTCAGTCGTCGGGCAGGTCGGGCTTTTCAGGTAGGTCAGGCTGGTCGGGCAGGTCGGCCAGGCGGGGGTCGGCCGGCGGCCGGAAGCCGTCTGGCTCGATGCCGAACTCGCGGCCGGCCCGCAAAAGGGCGTCGAACAAATACTGGCCGGACGATCGCTCACAATGCAGCAGGTAGGAACGCGTGCGTTTCGCACCGTCGCCATTGCCGCCGAGATCGTCACGGATCACGTCCGTCGCCAGCGAGGCGACAGACGACCGGAATGCCGCGCCGTCGGGTGTCACATCGTCCGACAAGTCGATGCCGCATACCTTCGCGAGAACGGCCGGAGCCGACAAGCCAGTCAGCCGCATTAATGCGCGGCCGTGGGTGAGGTCCACCCAGGTCACCGATTCTCCGGAGGGCTGCGCCGCAGCCGCGATTCGCTCCAGGCGAGCGGTGAGTGCCGTGCTGCGACCGGGTACGCCGATCAGCAGCCATTCCCCCGGCCCCGAGCCGACCACCAGCGTGCCATCGCCGTCGCGGGCTGCCCGCCCGAACGCAACGCCGACCGCGGCAGCGGCCCGGCCGGCCGGGAGCGCTCGCAGCTGCAGCTTCGCGGCAGGCGTCCAGTCTGTGATGGTGAGCTCGGCGGTCGCGCGCCGCCCGCTCACTTCCCATCCCGACATCACGATCACCGGCGGGGCGCATGCGATCGGGCTTCGGGCCAACGGCTCAGACACGCATCCGCCCTCCGTCCGGGTCGACGTGGGCATGCTGCGGCATGACTCGTGCCGCGATGCGGCGGCCGCTGGGCAGCCGCACGGTGAGGACGGTGCCAGGCTCCGCGAGGCGTGCCGCGACGAGCGCGAGGCAGATGGACCTGCGCAGCGTCGGCGACATCCGGCTGGACGTTATCCGCCCGACGATCTGGCTGCCGTCAACGATCAGGCTCGCCTCTTCGGGGACGATCGATCCGTCGACCGGCTGGAGCCCGACCAGTTGCTCGCCGATACCCTCGGCGAGCTGCCAGGCCAGTTCCGGCTTCCCGGCGAAGTCCTCCTTGTCCAGCTTGATCGCCCAGTCCAGCCCGGCGCTGAAGGCCCTGGTCAGGCCGTCGGTGTCCTGGCCGACGATGAAGTGCCCTTTCTCCAGCCGCAGGATGCGCTGCGCCTCGACGCCGAATGGCGCGATCCCCAGGTCGCTGCCGCGATCCAGCAGTGTCTCCCAGGCGTGCAGGCCGTAGCCCGCGGGGATGTGCAGCTCGTAGCTGAGCTCGCCGGTGAAGCCGATCCGCCAGAGCACGCTGCCATCGACCCCGGCGATCCGGCCGATCCGCACGTTCATGTACGGAAATGCATCGTTCGAGACGTCGACGCCCTCGGTCACCCGCTCGATCAGGCGCCGGGCTTGCGGGCCGGCCACGTTGATACTCGCGTAGGCGGTTGTCACCGGGGTGATGTGAACCTGCCAGTCGGGATGCTCGGTCTGCAGCCAGTTCTCGGCCCATTCCCAGACTGTTGCCGCGCCCGACGACGTGGTGCTCGTCAGGTAATGCTGCTCGCCGAGCCTGCCGGTCACGCCGTCGTCGAGCACCACCCCGTCATCCGCGCACATCACGCCGTAGCGGACCTTGCCGATCTCCAGCCTGGACCACTTGTTGACGTAGAGCAGGTTGAGCAGCTTGGGCACGTCGGGGCCGCGCAGGTCCAGCTTGCCCAGCGGGGTGACGTCGATGATGCCAACGTGCTCGCGGACGTTCCGGGCTTCAGCCGCGGCGTTCCCGTACCTGTCCGGGCGGATCCAGGCGCCCGCGATCAGCGGCACCGCACCGTGCGCCTCGTGCCAGGGCTGCATCGGCGAGTAGCGCACCGGCTCGTGCGCCTGACCGGCCAGGGCGCCGAGCGTGACCGGCGCGTAGGGCGGGCGCCAGGTCGTGGTGCCCGTCTGGGCGATCGAGCGGCCGGTCGCCTTGGCAATGACCGCCACCGTGTTGACCGTCTCCAGTTTCCCCTGCAGCGGCCCCATGGTCGCAGTGGTGAACCGCTTGGCCAGCTCTGCCGAGTCGAAGCCTTCCGCGACGGCGGCCTGCAGGTCCTTGGATGACACGTCCTCGCTGAAGTCGACCATCCCGTGTGTCCGGCCGGCAAATAGCTCGGGATGCTGATCAACCGGCAGCTCTGGGATTCGCACCGGCGCGGAGTCGGCTGCGGCATCTCCCCCGCCGGCCGCAGCATCTCCCCCACTGGCCGCAGCCGCCGCAGCACCTGCCCCAGCGGCCTCAGCACCTGCCCCAGCCGCCGCCGGCGGCCGGTCCCGCGACAGCCGGGTCGGCGCGGCCAGCGAGCGAGCCTTCCGTACCCTTGCGGCGCGCCGGGCCGCCTCGATGCCGGTCGCAGTCGCGTGCTCGGTGAGCTCGTCCAGGCCCCCGTCGCCGGCGATCCCGCCGGTGACGAGCACGTCCGCAGGCAGCCGCGCCGGGTCGGGGAAGAACCTCGCCGCCCGCGGGTTGTATACCGGCCGGTCACCGGCGGCATTGAGCAGCGCCGTGGGCGCTGTCCAGCCGACGGCGGTGATTACCAGGTCACAGCTGACCTTTGTGCCGTCAGCAACCTCGACACCCCGGACTCCGCGGCGCCCGCGGACTGCGACGACGTCGCCACCAAGGCGGGCATCCTCCACCAGGGCCACGTCCACGCCAGCCCGCTTCACGTCAGCAACGGCCGCGTCGCCGTCCGGGTTAGCGCTCAGCACTACCGCCCGCTCCCCTGGCCTGACCGCGTACATGTTGATGAGCCTGCGCACCGCAGTGGAGACCAGTACTCCGGGCAGGTCATTGCCCTCGAACACGTAAGGACGCTCGATCAGGCCGGGTGCGACGACAAGCGCCTTGGCGCGCGCCTTGACCAGCCGCTCCGCGCTCGCGCCGGCCGTGCTGCGGCCACGATCAAGCACCGCCATCCAGTTGCCGTCGTACCGGCCGACGACCACCGCATTGCACAGCACCTCAATGCCTGGTTCGGCGGCCACTTGCGCGGTCAGCTCACGCAGCGCGGCCAGGTCGGCCTCGCCGCCCCAGCGCAGGTGGCCACCGAGCTGGTGCTCCTCCTCGACCAGCAGGACGCACGCACCCGCCCGCGCGGCCGCGACAGCCGCAGCCATTCCGGCAGGCCCGCCGCCTGCCACCAGGACGTCAGGATGGGCGAAAACCTTCTCCGGCCGCAGGCACGGCGTATCCGGCGAAACCGACCCGCCGTGCGTGAACCGCCGCAGCACGCTCTCGTACGCGGGCCACAGAGGCTGCGGCCGCATGAAGGTCTTGTAGTAGAAGCCGGCCGTGAGGAAGCGCCCGGCGAACTGGTTGACAGCCTTCGCATCGAACCGCAGCGACGGCCAGGTGTCCTGCGACCGGACCGTCATGCCGTCGGTGACGAGCCGGTGCGCGCCACGGACGTTTGGCTCATCCCCGACCTGCACCATGCAGCCCGGGTCATGGAAGCTCGCGGTGAGCAGACCGCGCGGCCGGTGGTACTTCATGCTCCGGGAGAACACCCGCTCGCCCGCCGCAGCGAGCGCCGAGGCGATCGTGTCGCCTTGGTAGGCAGGAAATTCCCGGCCGTTCCAGGTGAACGTCAGCTCCCTGCCGCGGTCGATCACCTCGCCAGGCTGCGGGCCGAGACGCATCGTCATCGCGGCTGCCGCCGGAGCAGCACGCTGGCGGCGCGCGTCGGTGCTGGTCACCCGGCCGCCTGCCCGGCGCCGGCGGCACGGATCTCGTTAGTCTCGGTATGCCGCTCGAGCGTCATGAACCTGCGGCAGCCCATCCGGTGATACCAGGTCTCGGTAGTCCAGCCGCACGGGTTGGCCCGGAGGTAAAGGTAGGCGCGCCACTGCTGCGGTGTTGCGGTGCGCGGGTCGGGACGCGGCACCGACTCCCCGACATGCTGGAACTCGGTCGCGTCCCGCGGACCGCACCATTTGCACGGCAGGAGGATCATCAGCGAACCTTTCACCTTTCCCAGTGCCCGACTCCAGTGCCCGACTCTCAGTGCCCGACGGCGGCTGCGCCCTTCTCGCCCACCAGTGCGCCCTCGGCGAATCGCTCCAGGCCGAAGGCAGAAATGATCTCCGGTGCGGCGCCGGACGCGATGCACTGTGCCATCGCCTCGCCGGACACCGGACCGGCTTTGAACCCGTAGGTACCCCAGCCGGCGTCGACCAGGAAACCGTCGACCGGAGTCAGGCCCATCACCGGCGAGAAATCGGGCGTCATGTCGCACAGGCCCGCCCACTGACGCAGCACCCGGACCTTAGTCAGGGCAGGCATCAGCTCAAGCACGTGACCGGCGAGCCCTTCGATGAACTCCAGCGATCCGCGCATCGCGTAGGAGGTGAAGGGATCGACGCTGGCGCCGAAGACAAGCTCGCCCCGGTCGGTCTGGCTGATGTAGACGTGCAGCGTGCCGGACACGATGACGGTGGACAGGAACGGCTGCACCGGCTCGGTGACCGCGGCTTGCAGCGGATAGGTCGTGATCGGCATGGCCACTCCGGCCATGTCGGAGATGAGCGTGGACCACCCTGCGGTTGCGTTGAGCACGACCGGAGTGGAAATGTCGCCGCGGCTTGTGCGCACGCCGCGGACCCGTCCGCCCGCTACGTCGATGCCGGTGACCTCGGTGTCCTGATGGAGGTGCACACCGAGTGCGTCCGCTCCCCGGGCGTAGCCCCATACCACTGCGTCATGCCTGATGATGCCGCCGGGCGGATGCCAGAGCGCGCCAAGCACCGGATACCGCGTACCGGCACTGACATCAAGGAACGGGGCAAGCCGCTTGATCTCAGCCGGGCCGATCACCTCGGAGTCGACGCCCTGGACCTTGTTCACCTCCGCGCGCCAGCGCATCGTGCGCAGCGATGCGTCACTGTGCGCGAGGGTCAGATGGCCGCGCTGGGAGAACATCACGTTGAAGTCGAGCTCGGCCGCGAGCCCCCGGTATAGCTGGATCGAGCGGTCGTAGAACCGGACCCCCTCGGGCGTCAGGTAATTCGACCGGAGGATCGCAGTGTTCCGGCCCGAGCCACCTGACCCCAGGTAGCCCTTGTCCAGCACCGCCACATCGGTGATCCCGTGATTAGCCGCCAGGTAGTACGCGGCAGCCAAGCCGTGCACGCCGCCTCCGACGATCACCACGTCGTAGGAGGCCTTCATCGGATGCGGGCGCCAGGCAGGCGGCCACTCCTGCTGGCTCAGGCCGCGGCGCAGCAGGCCAAGAGCGGAGTACCTGGCCCGATATGCGACGTGCCGCCGACCCGGCCGGTGCCCGTTCGTGCTTGCCAGCACCAGTTATTCCCTCCCCACGTGCCACGGTGAGCGTGCAGAACGTCCCGTTTGAGGTTACCCCGACAATGAAACTTAGTCCACTTACAGTGAACAACGCGGGACGGCAGCCTGGCTGCTCAGCCCGGTCTAAGCGATTAGCCAGCCGGCTCGATCGACTTGACGGAGAAGAACTGTATCGGCAGTTCGATGAGCGCGTTCGGCCCGTGCGGAACCTCCCCGACGAACTGCATCGTGTCGCCCGGCTCGAGCAGGTACCGCGAGCTGCCGTACAGGTACTCCATCCGCCCGGTGAGCATGTAGATCAGCTCGGTTCCCGCGTGCTGATAGAGCGGGAACGCCTCGGCCCGCTGCGTGAGCGTGACCAGCAGAGTCTCCAGCGAGTTGTGCGGCGCGCGCATGGTGCCGAGCAACTGATAGCGGTGCCCAGGTCCCGAGCCTTTGTGCTCGATGTCCAGGCCGAGCCCGGCTTTGACGAACAGCACGTCCTGCTCCTCGTTCAGGCCACGGAAGAACGCAGTGACAGGAACTTTCAGCGCCTCGGATAGCCGGGCAAGCGTCGCCAGGCTGGGCGATGCCTGGGCGTTCTCGATCTTGGACAGCATCCCCTTGGACAGGCCGGTAAGCTCGGCGAGCTGGCTGACCGTCAGGCCAAGCTGGAGCCGGAACTCGCGGACCCGCTCGGCGATCACGGCCCCGAGCGCGTCCTCTAGAGCGCCGGCTGGCGGCTGCTGGCTGACCTGCTCCGGGTCATCGTCCGTGACGCTGTAACCGCCGACGCCGACAAGATCCGTCATTGGGCCCAGCCTCCTTCGCGGCGGCAGCGACCCGTGCCGCCGAGCCCTGGCAGCGGCACCGCAGCGGAATCCGCTAGCGCCAACCTGTTGTATCCTCCTATTATACGGGGTTTACTGTCCGTGAATCGCGACGTCTCGCTCCGGTCGCTGCGGGCCGGACGAACAAGCGCCAGGGAGGCCCCGTGAGCACAGACCTCGAACGGCTCCATGACTCCCCCGGTCGGGCCGAAGCGATCGACCGAGTCCGCGCGGAGATCGATGCCAAGGGCATCACATACATCTACTACCAGTTCGTCTCAGTCACGGGCCGCATCATGGGCAAGGGCGTGCCTGCCGCCCACTGGGAGCGGATCGCCGACCGGGGCTTCCAGCTCGTTTACGGGTCGACGGCCAACCTGTTCACCGACCGGCACGGTGAGTACATCGGGTACGGGCCCGAAGCGTCCGAGCTCGTCGGGCTGCCGGATGCCGAGACCTTCTGCCAGCTGCCATGGGATCCCAAGACCGCCCGGGTCTTCTGCACGCTCTTCCGCAACCGGGAGGAGGAGGTGGACGCAGGCGCCTACCTGACCTCTGACTGCCGCGGTAACCTCCGGCGCATTCACGAGGCGTTCGAGCGCGAGACAGGCCTGCATCTGCGGGTGGGCACCGAGCCGGAGATGATGTGGCTCAAGGTCAACCCGGACGGCACGCCGTCGGTAGAGGGCAAGACCAAGCCGTACTGCTACCACATCGACCAGTTCGCCGAGCTCCAGCCACTCATTCACAAGGTCATCGAGTACGCCAACGCGATGGGCCTGGACATGATCCAGGGTGATCACGAGGATGCTCCCGGTCAGCTCGAGCTCAACTGGCAGTTCGACCGGGCCGAGCTCACGGCCGACCGCCTCACCACCTACCGGCAGATCTGCCGTCAGGTGGGCCGGGAGCTCGGCGCGTTCCCCTGCTTCATGCCCAAGCCGTTCATGGGGGTATCGGCGAACGGGTGCCATCACAACATCTCGCTCTGGCAAGGCGAGGAAAACATGTTCCTGCCCGACACTGACAACCCGCGATTGCCAAGCAAGCTGGGCCTGAACGCCATTGGCGGCGTGCTCGAGCACCTTTCCGCGCTGACGTGCATCACCGCACCGACCGTCAACTCCTACCGGCGATTCTGGCAGACGGGCTACTGGGCGCCCCTGTTCGCCGACTGGGGATACCAGAACCGGACGACGGCGCTTCGGGTCAGCGCGCCCGGCAGGTTCGAATATCGCTCGGTGGACTCAGCAGTCAACCCGTACCTCTCATTCGCCGCGATCATCAAGGCCATGGCGGACGGCATCCAGCGCAACCTGGACCCGGGCCCGCCGGAGAACCGCAATATCTACGACGCCATTGCGGGCGGCAAGGACGTCCGGAGAGTCCCGATGACGCTCGGCGAGGCGCTCGTGGCACTCGACCGTGACCCGGTGATCAGGGATGCGATGCCCGGCGAGATGTACAGGGTCTTCCACCACTACAAGACCGACGAGTGGGAACGCTACTGCGCGACCGTCTCCGACTGGGATATCAGCGAGTACCTGGACATCCTTCCGTAGGGCTGCCGGAGCAAGGGCGGGAGAGGGATCACAACATGTGCGGCATCGCAGGCATCATTCACCGCGGCGGTCTCGCCGACATCGGCACCGAGATGACCCGGATGCTTCAGTCGATGAAGCACCGCGGCCCGGACTCCAGCGGCTTTGCGCTCTACGGTCCAGCCAGCGAGCTGCTGGTGATGCGGATCAAGCTAGCCGACCCGAACGACGTCCGTGACTTCGGCTGGGGTGACCGGATGGAGCGGCACCGCAGTGAGATCGAGACCAGGCTGGCCAAGATCGGCGCCGTTGTCGACGTGATCCGCGGCGATCAGGAGTATGCCTTCCGGGTCACGTTCCGCTACACCGGCGAGCTCAAGCCGCTGGCCGACTACGTTGAGGACGTGCCCGGCTGCGAGGTGCTCTCGCTCGGCCACTCCCTGGAGATCATCAAGGATCTCAGCGATGCCGAGAGCGTGGCCGAGCGCTACCGGCTGGCCGGATTCCAGGGCACCCACGCGATCGGGCATGTTCGCATGGCCACCGAGTCGGATGTGGATATCTCCGGCGCTCACCCTTACTGGGCGTACCCGTTCTCTGACATCGCCGTCGTGCACAACGGCCAGCTGACCAACTACCACATGTGGCGGCGCAGGCTCGAGCGGAAGGGACACCGCTTCCAGTCAGAGTGCGACTCGGAGATCATCGCCGTTTACCTCGCGCAGAAGATGGACGACGGACTGACGCTCGAGACGGCGATGAAGCAGAGCCTGGACGAGCTCGACGGTGTCTTCACCTACCTGGTCGTAACGGCAGATGCGCTCGGCATGGCCAAGGACGAGATGGCCGCCAAGCCGCTGGTGCTGTACGAGTCGGACGACCTGGTGGCGCTCGCGTCAGAGGAAGTCGCGATCCGTGCTGTCATCGGCCGCGAGATTGACACCCGCGATCCCTACGAAGGCCAGGTACTGGTGTGGCAGAGGTGAAGATCAGCTATGACGCGCGCGGCCTGGCCGAGCCCGACGCGCGCGCGCCTGGCGTCGCGACGATCGTAGGCGAGGGCGAAGGGCGCAAAGCCGTGGTCGACGCCGCCGATCTCACCACCCGCCAGATAAATCTGGAGCTGCGCCGCCTCATCTACGCCGAGGGCATCACCGACGTCACCCTGCTCAATCCGGGTGCGAAGCACTCCCTTGCCGTTGGCATCCTCGCGCGTTGCAAGATCACCATTGACGGCAGTCTCGGCTACTTCGGGTGCGGCCTGATCGACGGACCGGAGATCCGCATCAGGGGCCGGGTCGGCTGGTCAGTGGCCGAGAACATGATGTCGGGCGTGGTCATCATCGACAAGAACGCCGGCTCTCTGACCGGCGCCGCCTTGCGCGGCGGCGACCTGGTGATCCGCGGTGACGTCGGGGCGCGTACCGGCATCGACCAGAAGGGCGGCACGATCGTGGTAGGCGGCACCGCGGGCATGATGACCGGCTTCATGCTGCAGCGCGGCCGCCAGATCATCTGCGGTGACGTCGGCGGCGGGCTTGGCGATTCGATGTATGACGGCACCATTTACGTCGGCGGCAAGGTCGCGTCACTGGGTGTCGACTGCGTCGAGGCCGAACTGTCAGATGACGACGAGGAATTCCTGGCGAGGAAGCTCCGCATCTACGGCATCGCGCGGCCCGCCGCCTTCCGCAAGTTCATCTGCGGCCGCAAGCTCTGGAACTACGACAACCTCGAGCCTGCAGAGCGCAAGCTCGTCCTCTGAGCAACCTGCGACGGGGCGATCCCGAGCGGCCGGGCGACCGAGAAGCACCGAGAGGCAAGCCAGACATGAGCGCCATCGAGGACAGCGGCAGGGCGGTACTGGGACACAGCAGTATCTTCACGCCTGAAGTGATCAACGACATCCACGTGAAGGCCGAGCTCGGCCGCTACCGGATGCGCGGCTTCTCCATGTTCAAGCGGATCCCGCACTGGGATGAGCTGATGTTCCTGCCCGGCACGCTGACCCGGTTCGTGATCGAGGGCTACCGGGAGAAATGCGACACCAAGACCGTCATAGGCGCGCGGTTCGCCAAGCACCCGCTTGAGCTTGACATCCCCATCTACATCACCGGCATGAGCTTCGGCGCGCTGTCCCTTGAGGCGAAGATGGCACTGGCCAAGGGTGCATCGATGGCCGGGACGGCGACATGCTCCGGCGAGGGCGGCATGATCCCGCCAGAGCGGGACCTTTCCACCAAGTGGTTCTACCAGGTCATCCAGAGTCGTTATGGCTTCAACCCGCACCACCTGATGCTCGCCGACGGCGTGGAGTTCTTCATCGGGCAGGGCTGCAAGGTAGGGCTAGGCGGTCACCTGATGGGACAGAAGGTCACCGAGCAAGTGGCCGAGATGCGCTCCTTGCCCGCAGGAATCGACCAGCGCAGCCCGGCGCGCCACCCGGACTGGCTCGGCCCCGATGACCTGTCGCTGAAGATCCAGGAGATCCGGGAGGCGACCGACTACCAGGTGCCGATCCAGCTCAAGCTCGGTGCCGCCAGGGTCTATGACGACGTGCGGATGGCGGCCAAATGCGGGCCGGACACTATCTACCTCGATGGAGCCGAAGGGGGCACCGGGGCCGGGCCGCACATCGCCGCAGAGGAGACCGGTATCCCGCTGATGGCGGCAATTCCTGAGGCCAGGCGCGCACTGGAGGATGTCGGGCTCGTCGACGAGATAGACCTGGTGGTGGCCGGCGGTATCCGCAACGGCGCCGATGTCGCCAAGTGCCTTGCGCTCGGCGCGAAAGCGGTGGCGATCGGTCACTCGGCGCTGATGGCACTCAACTGCAACAAGGACATCCCCGGCGTCACCGACTACGAAGGCACCGTTGGCGTGCCTGCTGGACGTTGCTACCACTGCCACACCGGCCGGTGCCCGGTCGGGATCACGACGCAGGATCCCGAGCTGCGCAAGCGGCTGAAGGTGGACGAGGCAGCCGAGCGCGTCTACAACTTCCTGCACACCCTGACTCTCGAGGCGCAGATGTTCGCGCGGGCGTGCGGCAAAACCGACGTGCACAGCCTGGAACCAGAGGATCTGTGCGCACTGACCGTCGAGGCGTCGGCCATGGCCAAGGTGCCGCTGGCAGGGACCAGCTACATTCCGGGCCAGACCGAGGAGCGGGCGCTCGCCGAGATCAGGGCGCTGCTGGAGAAGTCGGTATCGGAGAACGGGATAGGAGGTGCGCGCAATGGCTGAGGAGTTCGCATCGGGTATGAGCGCGCCCCGGCTGTCCACGAAGATCGGCATCGACACCGAGGAGCTGACGGGGCGGACGTTCCCCTATCAGTTCGAGCGGGCACTGGTCGACGACGTCGACCTGGTCGCGGCCACGCCTGGCGAAGATATCAACTGGCTGGAGGACATCCACCTGATGTACGAAGACGGCCAGCCCGCCGTTTTCGACAGGTACACCAACGCCTTTCTGAAGATCCACTTTGAGATCCCCGCAGGCCGGGAAGACGAGTACGCCCGCAAGGTACTCATTACGCACCTGCAGACGGGAAATTCCTACGGGGTCTGGCTCAAGCGCAAGCATGCCAAGTTCCCCCAGCCCGAACTGGGTCCGTGGCGCGCCGACTCGCCAACGGTCGGCGAGCACTGGCGGCCCCCTGAGCTGGAGGACTGGGAGCAGCAGGCCGGCCACTAACCCTGGCCGCGCCTTGAGGCTGAGGACCGAGACCCGCGTCGTCCCTTCCCCTGGTCAGGATCGATGGCCAGGAGCTGAGGCAGGCGAGACGATCGCTTGGTCAGGCCCTCCCGGCCGGCGCGGCGCCACGATGACCGGACATCTCGACCGCCGGATGACCCGCAAGGTAACGCTCCCGAACAGGCGGGTGAGTAGCTCGCCGCGGCTCGGGCTGCCCAGCACGATGAGATCGGCGTCGAATGCCTTGGCCTCCGCGAGGATTGCCTCGGCGACCCGGTCGACGGCCGCGTATCGGACGTCCCCGCCTGCGGCGAGGCCGGCCATCCGCAGGTCGAAGACCGCCGCCTCGGCAACGAAAGCCGCTTCGCTTCCCGTCTCGCGCGCGTACCAGCTAAAGCCGGAGAGCTCACGCAACCTCAGATGCAGGACTCGCACCTGCGTCGCTCCGTCAGTGGCGACGTTTTTCACCAGCTCGAGTGCGACCGGGTGCTGGCCGAAATCGTCGATCGCTACCAGGATCCTCGCGAACATCGTTCCTCACGCGGCCTTCGTACGGGCTCTGCCGGCCCTTCCCCGGCCCCTCCATAATCGCGCCACGCAGCGCATCCTTGAAGTGCAGCCTACGTATGGAACGCGCTTGCGTTTCAGCCCACCAGCTCAAGGCTGGTGCCGTCCTTGAGACGGCGGCGAACGATGTTCGTCACCTCGCCTTCGATGATGCGGCGAATGCCTGCCGCCGGGCTGACGTCCATGACGACGTAGCGAACCTGCCGGGTTCGGGCCACCCTGGCGATAGTCCGGCCGGCACTCCTGGTGGCGGCGATCTGGCCATCCACGTTGCAGCCCCCCCGCTCCAGCTCGCCAATCGCCTGGCGGACGATCTTAAGCTGCTCCTCGCGCTCGCGGCGGCTCGGCATCAGGCCAGGGTTCGGCAGCCCGAAGGTCGAGCCGTACACCTTGAGGATCGACAGCACGGCCACGGGCTCACCCGCCGCGAGCTCGCGAGCACGGCGGACCGCCGCACGGCTGAACGGCGATCCGGACGACGCCAGTAGCACCGCCGCCCCGGCTGTCGGCTGCGGATCATAGCCGCGTCCCAGCAGACGCATGGCGCGGGGCGTGCCTAGCGGACGACGGGCGGTTCGCCCGACGGCTCAGTATCGGTCACGGGAGCCGGGACGGCTTCCGGGTCAGCGGCAGGTGCGCTGCCGACGTCGATTGGCACATCCGCCGCGGCGGCCGGCGCTAGCTGGCCGGGGAGCTTACCCGCAGCCGCTAGCCTGCGGTCTTGCCATGCCCGCCACCAGTACAGCGGCGCGTACAAGGCGACGATGAGCAGCCCGAGGAGATAGAGGCCAGGGCCCTGAGTCGGCCCGACCACGATCTTCGGGGAGTTCCACCCGCCGAAGAAGTAGATGGCCATCCAGGCGACGAAGACGAGGAGAGCGCCCCACTTCGCCACGGTCGGCAGCCGGAACGGCCGCGGCACATCCGGGCGCATGTGCCGGTATATGAAGTAGCCGAGGAAGGCCAGCGAGCAGGACAACAGGTAGCCGCCGTTGGAGATGATGTAGATCCGCAGCGGCGAGCCGAGCAGCACCAGGATCGCGGCGCACACCACGTTGAAGGCCATCGCGTTGCCGGGCACGCCGTGCCGGTTCTTCTGTGCGAACCAGCGGGGCAGCTGCCCGTCCTCGGCAGCCTGATACAGCGACCTTCCGACACCCATGATGGCGTTCAGCACAGACAGGGCCAGCGCCAGGATGAGCGGGATACCGACGAACCATTTCTCCCACGAGCCTGGCCCGAAGATGTGGTCGGTATAGGTGAGATACAGCGTCAGCGGATCGGAACTGGTGACCAGGACGCCGAGCACAGCCACGAACATCAGCGGCGTCATGATGTAGATGAACATCCCGAAGACGCCCTCCGCGGTAAGCGCGATCTTGGCGTCCCGTGCGCCGCCCCGGCACTCGCCGACATAACAGGCGGCGGCCTCCATCGCGATGACGTTCCAGAGGATCGGGAAGAACCAGGCGAATACGAAGGTCGGGCTGACGTGCACGTGCGGCGGCGCGTGGAAGCCGGCCACATTGCCCCAGTGAACTGCGCCAGACTTGAAGAAGGGCAGGAAGATCATCGCCGTGATCGGCAGCATCGACAGCACGCCGAGCACTGTTGCGAACGCTGCGCCGAGCCGGATGCCAAAGTAAGCCGGGATGAAGATGGCCACGAGCAGCGCAAAGCAGATGAACATCACCGTGACGCCGATCGGGGCGCCCCAGGTGCTGCCCACCGGAGAGATCAGATGCCCGGGGCTGAAGTTGAATAGCACCGCGAGATAAGACGCGGTCAGGATCACGTTGATCGGCGCGACCGGGAACCACCCCAGCCAGTAGGCCCACCCGGACGTACCGCCAATGTGCCGCGCAACGGTATCGCCGACCAGCGGGCGGAACGACTCCGTCGCATATCCGGGGATTCCGCCGGTCCGGTCCGGCCACATCGTCCCGAGTTCGGCCAGGCACAAGCAGAGGAAGCAGCCAGCGATCGTCATCACGCCGATGAGGATGATGCCGAGGGCCCCTGTCCCCTGGACCACGTAGGGCGCTATGCCAGTGACAAGGATCGTCCCGGCGAGCCCGATTACGAACGCGCCCCACCAGTTCGTGCCCTTAACCAGGCCCTTCTCTGGCGTTATCCCGATGGTGGCCATCGCCCCTCCTCATTCCGCTTAACTGCTGACCGACGCCGATGACCGCTTTACTTCTCTAAAAGAGCGTCAGGTAACGCTCTACCTCCCAGCCGCTCACGACGGAGTGCCAGGCGCGGAACTCCTCGCGTTTGACCTGCGCGTAGTAGTCGACGTAGTCCCCGTCCGGGGTCTTTCCCAGCGCCTCGCGCAGCACGTCATCTGCGACCAGTTCGTCCACCGCGTGCAGCAGGGTCGGCGGCATGCTCCGGATGCCGCGGTGTGCTACCTCCTCAGCTGACAGGAGGTACAGGTTGTCGCGATTCGGCTCGCCCGGGTCGAGGCCGCGGTCGATGCCGTCTAGGCCAGCAGCCAGCTGGACCGCCATGGCAAGGTACGGGTTCGCCGCGCCGTCGCACGCCCTGTTCTCCACCCGGCCGCCGTCGGGCACGCGCAGCATCTGCGTGCGGTTGTTCCCCCCGTAGGTCGCGTACGCAGGCGCCCAGGTGGCGCCAGAGGCCGGAGCGCCCACGCCGATGCGCTTGTAGGAATTCACCGTCGGGCAGGTGACGGCGGCCATCGCCGCTCCATGCGCGATCAGCCCGCCGATGTACTTGTACGCCATTGCCGAGAGGCCCAGTCCCCGCGAATCGGCGGGGTCGGTGAACAGTTCCGCGCCCGACTCGAAATCCCAGAGGCTCGAGTGCAGGTGCAGCCCGGAACCGGTGAGGTTGGCGAACGGCTTGGGCATGAAGGTCGCGGCCAGGCCGGCCTGGTGCGCGACCATATGGACCATGTAGCGGAAGAAGATGAGTCTGTCCGCGCTCGTCAGGGCGTCGGCGTACTGGAAGTTCTGCTCGAACTGCCCGTTCGCGTCCTCGTGGTCGTTGGCGTAGTTCGCCCAGCCGAGACGGTTCACGTACTTCGAGACCGTCGTCAGGTGGTCGAACATTCTCGTCAGGCCCTTGGCGTCATAGCAGGGGGCCGCCGACCGGTCTAGCGGATCTGCCACCTCGATCCCGCCGTCCGGCAGCCGCCGGACCAGGAAATACTCCGCCTCGCAGCCCACCTTGTAGTCGAGGCCGCGCGCACGCGCCTTCTCCAGCATTCCCTTCAAGATCAGCCGCGGGGCGTACGGCCACGGCTCGCCCTCGACGTGGATATCGCATTGCAGCACGGCGAGTCCTGGTTGCCACGGTGCCAGCATGTAGGAGGCCGGATCGGGCACTGCGATCATGTCGGGGTCCGCGGGGCTCTGGCCCATCGGGCCGGCCGCGAACCCGGCGAAGCCGGCGCCTCCGCCGAGCAGGACGTCGAGCGCCTCGATGGGGACCATCTTGGCGCAGGGCTTGCCGTGCATGTCCACGAACATGGCGAAGAAGAACTCGACGCCATCCGCCACTGCTCTCGCCCTGAGCTCGCCTTCGACGTCTGGCATGATCCCCCTTCGTCGTAGCCGCAGTCCCGGCCGGCCGGACGCCGGTCAGAAAGTCGTCCCTTAGGTGCGCCAGCAGGATGCCGTTAGCAGATACCATTCGTTGGCGGACACACCTGCCATTTGAGCACCTCACTTCACCCAGGTAAAGGTTGCTTAGCATGTCCCGACGGCGGTGTCCATATGCGTCGCAACCAGGAGCACCTCCGGCGGTGCTGCGCCATGCCTAGCTGCTTCGTGTTTCAACACCGTTTCACCACCGTGGGTATGGCCGATGGCCAGGTAGTCGGGCCTGGCGCCCGGTCAGGATCGCGGTTGCCATGACTCCCGCACGCTGCAGTCAGCGCGCTTCCCACCGGGCGCCCAGCCCGCCCATCAGCGGACGACAAGCACCGGCAGGTCGGTCAGGTGGATCACCTTGTGCGCGGTGCTGCCGAGGACCATGCCGGCCACATCGGTCCGTCCTCGGGACCCCATGACGATGACATCGGCACCGTGCTCCTTGGCAGCCTCGGTGATGTAGCGCGCGGCGTGCCCGAACACCGTATCTTCCACCGCGCCGTGGGCGTCGATACCGGCATTCACGAGCGCCTCGACGGCTTCGCCGACCTTAGAATTCGCCTCCTCATCAGATTCGGTCGGCATGAGCCCAATCCGGGGCAGGACCTCGCGTTCCCGCAGGTGCAGTACCCATACCTTGCCTTTGGACAGCAACGCCAGGTCTTTGGCCGCCGCGATCACTCGCTCGGTAACCTCAGAGTGGTCCACCGCAACTAGCAGTGTGTCGTACATGGGATTTCCTCCTCTTTTAGCGCCCGGGAATCCAGTCCGTGCCGGCCAGCGGCACCCGGGCCATTGCCGCCGCCTCGATCGTGAGCGCGGCGAGATCGTCAGGCTCGAGGTGATGGACGTTCGACTTGCCGCAGGCCCGGGCGAGGGCCGTTAGCTCCATCGTCAGCGCCTTCAGGTAGTTGGTCATCCACTGTGCGCCCACAGCGGGATCGAGACGGCTCTCGAGGTCGGGATCCTGGGTCGTCACCCCTACCGGGCACAGCCCCGTGTGGCAGTGGTGGCAGTAGCCGGGAGCCGTGCCGATCGCCGTGTACTCGGCGGTCGCGTCGTGGTCCCGCCCGTTCGCGCGGTAGGAGGGACGGTTGCAGCCGAGCGCGATCAGCGACCCGACCCCGATCGAGACGGCGGTTGCCCCGAGCGCGAGGGCCTTTGCGACGTCTGCCCCCGACCTAATTCCGCCAGAGACAATGAGCTGGACCTCGTCCTTCTTGTCTATCTCCCGCAGCGCCTCCGCGGCGATGCGCACGGCTGGCAGCGTCGGGATCCCCGTGTGCTCGATAAAAACCGTCTGCGTGGCACCTGTGCCGCCTTGCATCCCGTCCACCACCACAACGTCGGCGCCCGCCGCGACGGCCAGCTTCACATCGTGATCGACTCTCGTCGCTCCGAGCTTGACGTAGACCGGCTTCTCCCAGCCAGTCGCCTCGCGCAATTCCTCGATCTTGATACGCAGGTCGTCGGGCCCGGTCCAGTCGGGGTGCCGAGACGCAGACCTCTGGTCGATGCCGGGCGGCAGCGTCCGCATGCCGGCTACTCGCTCGCTCACCTTCTGGCCGAGGAGCATCCCCCCGCCGCCGGGCTTGGCGCCCTGGCCGATCACCACCTCGATGGCATCGGCCGCCCGGAGGTCGTCGAGGTTGAACCCGTACCGCGAGGGGAGACACTGGTAAACCAGGAGCCGTGACGCCTGCCGCTCCTCGGGCGTCATGCCGCCGTCACCGGTGGTTGTAGACGTGCCCAGGGCTGTCGCGGCCCTGCCGAGCGCCTCCTTAGCATGAGCGGAAAGAGCGCCGAAGCTCATCCCGGCGATCGTGATCGGGATCGCGAGCTCCAGCGGGCGGCTGGCGAACCTGGTGCCAAGCACGGTGCTGGTATCGCAGAGCTCCCGGTAGCCCTCTAGCGGATAGCGCGTCAGCGACGCGGTCAGGAACACCAGGTCGTCAAAGGTGGGCATGTACCGTTTGGCACCCCACCCGCGGATTTCGTACCTGCCTGTTTCCGCCATCTCGTGGATCTGGCCGATCACCTCAGGTGGGAAGCTGCGGCTCGGCTCGGTACCCGTCCAGGGCAGGCGGCTGGCCGCGAGCCCCGCGACCTCTGGGCGCTCGCCGTTCTCAGGTCTGCCGCTGCCAGGAAAGCCAGGTTCCATCAGTACCTCTGGTCCTTCAGCGCATCGAACCGGTAGAGATTCCTGGCAGACGCGACCCTGGTAACGTCCTCGGCGCTGATATGCGCGAAACCGGCTGCCGACGCAAGCTTGCTGACCCGCTGGATGTCGTCGCTCGTGAGCTCCTCGACTCGCGCGTCGGCGCCGAGCGACCGGATCTTCCCGCCGACGTAGATAACGGTCTCGTAGAGAGAGTCACCCAGCGATGCCGCTGCGTCGCCGCCGATGAGGATGGTTCCCGCCTGCGCCATGAACCCGCTCATGTGCCCGGCGTCGCCGGCGATCGCGACGGTGCCGCCCTTAAGTGAGATCCCGGCCCGGGATGACGCGTCGCCCTCGATCACGATCAGCCCACCCCGCGCCGACGCGCCTGCGCACTCGGACGCGTTGCCTAGCACCCGGATCGTGCCGGACATGAGGTTCTCGCCGACCGACCAGCCGACAAAACCGTCGACGAC
>JBKQTJ010000312.1:0-5991 GCA_052143255.1 Streptosporangiaceae bacterium
CCACCGTGGTATCGGTAGCGTCTCCCGGCTTTGTAGTTGCTGTACTCGCTGTCCGTCATCAACTGGACATTGGCCTGGTTCTCAAGGGTCACGACGACCGTGGAATCTCTCCTGAGGTTGCCCAGGTCGTAGTACAGATGCTCCATGGTGCCTTCTCGTCTACTACTTCTGGTCCTCGCGAACCCGTGACCGGTCGCGGATGGCCCGCTGAGCTTGTCTGCGTACGTCGGCGTGGTGAATCTCGGTGCGGAGAAGTTCCCTACGTGATGGATTTCCCTCGCCCAGCCAGGTGTCGAACACCTTGGCCTCGGCTTCGATGGCGGATTCGTTGGCCTGCTCCGCCTCAGTCAGCACATCCTCAATCCAGTCCCACTGCATTACTGCCTCTGCAAGGACGGCTGCAAACTCACGCCGGAGCAGCTCAAGCAGCATCTCGACCCTGGTGTAATGCTTGACGAGCCGCTGTTGGAGCACGTAGATGCCCTGGTGGGATAGCGTGGCGATTCGCCGCGGGCGCGTGAGCAGTTCAGCTGGGGCGGCAGTGACGTCGACGAACTTCGTGGCGAAGTGCTTCCCGTCGATGAGCTCCGGAAGCGGCATGACCCGCAGGTTGCCGTCCCACCCGCGCTGGCCGATTACCGCTGGGTATGGTTTGACTGGGGCGACCGTGATGCGGGGAGTCAGGTTCGCGCCCGCTCTCATCGCACAGGGATGGCTGATGATCTGAACCTTCATCGGCTGGTCGCCGAACCCAGGCAGGACGACGCCGTCGAACACATCCCCCTGCAGGAGGGGGCGCGCCCAACTCACGTCTCCGCGCTCGTCGTAGAGCGATTCCAATTCGATCTGATCCATGACGCTCAGGTGCTACTCATCTCGCAGTCGGATGGAACGCTGGCCGTCGGTATCGACGAACACCTCGAAGTCGCTGCGGTTGGTTCGCCAGTTTGGCTTCACCTGGTCGAGCACTTGCGTGACCGTCTGGCGTTGTTCAGCAAGGTCGATCAGCGCCAGAACATGCCCTTCGAGGTACAGGTCCAGGGGGCGGATGAAGTAGCCGGAGTCCAGGGGCAGGTCCATCTCCATCCAGGCCGCAGGGTCCTGGACGAGTCCCTTTTCTTCGAGCACGTCGAGCAAGGCCGCGATCCGAGCCAGCTTCGAGCGGCTTTCCGGACTGGCGTCCCCGCCCTTTCGCCACTTTCGGATTGCCGAGATGCTGACGCCGACGACCTCCGCTATGTCGGACCAGCCCATGCCGCGTCCACCGGCGAGTTCTTCGAGCAGGCCGGAGACGGACTTCTTGGTCTTCTCGAAGGTACGGTCGGTCAGATCGCGTTCGCGTGCTTCGCCGTGCAGCTCCTGTACCTCGCCGCCGAGCATGTCTACTTTAGTGCGCAGCCAGTCGGCCCGAAGAGACAACGCGCGAGTTGAATCGGGCGCCAACGGGGCGTAGTCGGAGACCCCTCCTGCGGAGGCTCCAGTGGGTTGGCCGCCTGTGGTGACTGTCATGACTGTGTTCCTCGGAAGAGCGTGCGGGCTTCATCGGTGATGGAGCGCTGGAAGGCTGTTCCGCAGGGGATGTGAACTGCGGAGAGATCTTCGCGGACCATCGAAGAACTCAGTGAGACAGGCTGGTCGGCGGTGAAATCGCGAAAGCCGTCGAAGTCAAGGACGAAGAAGGGGCCGGATTCGATGGGCGGCCGCTTAAGGAACTGAGGAACGACGATGGGTCCTTGGTTCAGCGCCGCGCAGCGGAAGTTGAGCCCTTTACCTCCGCCCAGGTCGTACGTGCTGAAGCTCTGCGCCGTCGTTGCTGGAGCGTCGTCAGGTCCCACCGTGAGTTGTCCGATGAGACGATGGTCGATCCACTTGCTCCACTGCCGGACGTCGGTGATCGCTTCTGGCACCCGTACCTCGTCGATGTAGCGAAGCCCGACTCGTCGCATGGCCGGCCGCACCTTCGCCGCGATGAGGGCGTCGCAAGCTACGGTGACTGCTTCGAGGAGGTCATCGAAGTTGGTGTAGGCGGTCGTCTCGTAGGTGAGTGACTCCGACATGATGGTGAGCGTCTCGGTACTCGTGGCGTTCTTGAGCACCACACCGATTCGCTGCTGGATCTGGGGCGGCGCAGTCGGCGTGAGGTTGAAGTCCGTCTGTTGGAGCGGCTCAGCGAATGGAAACCGCTCTTCCAAGGCGATGGCTACTTCGTCCTTCGTCTGCTGTTGCCTCAGGCGCGCGGCGTCGGTGAAGCGGATCTCGGCGGCGACCAAGGCCAACGGCGCCTCTGGGAAGACCTCGCGATTGGGATACATGATCGGCAAACCTACCCTCCTCACACCTAATGTTACCCAGACTCGCACCAAAACTGTTACCAGAACCCGTACCTGTGAGCGGATCACCGGGATGAGGGGCATGGCTCGCCCCTCGCTCCGGACCAGATGTAGGGACGGCCGGGATGCCGACCCGGAACCATCTAGCGGGCCAGACCCCGTCGGATGGCGGGGGCCGGAGCGCCAGCGGTGGAGCCGACCGGTGCGGTGCAGGTTGCCAGGCGCGGCAGACTAGGAAGGAGCGGGCGCGGGCGCCGCTGCCACGATGATGTCCGCGACGGCGGGACGTCTTGGCATGGCGCGATCTGAGGGATGACCTGCTTGCGGCGGCCGGCGGGTCCGCCCCGGAGGGCGGCACTGCGAGCAGCGCCTCGGCAAAGGTCCCGCGCGGCCGCCTGGCCCCGCGACGCTCCAGGACGCCCGCCAGAGGTGGCATCAGACGCTGCGGAGCTTGCACGGGATTCTAGGTGGTCCGCTTGCCGACCTATATAGTGCGGCTGCCGCCGGATTAACATGCCCGGGCGGCCTTGGCCGGGGCCGGGGTCGCTTCCTGCCGTGTCAGCGGGTGCGGCTCAGCGAGGAGGTAGTTCTCATTCCAGCCATCAACGGGCGCCCGGTGATCAGCCGCGCCGACATGGCGGCGCGCGGCGTCCCGCGGACCACGGTCAATGGCTGGTACCGCCACCGTGCCAGGACGGGGCATCCGGAGAAGGCCGGCCGGATCGGCCGGACGGACTACTGGTACGAAGATGAGTGGACCGCGTGGCATGAAGGGCACCTGCGCGGCAAGGTCGAGTCGCTCACCCAGGTCGACCGGGGCGGCGACCCGGATGACCTGGTCGACGCTGCGGAGGCTGCGCGCATGCTGCGGTACGCCAGCCGTGATGTGATCCACGCCAACCGCCGCCTGGGCTATTTTCCCGAGCCCGACGCTTACGGCACGACCAGTAAGGGCCGGCGCGCGCCGCTGTGGAAGCGCTCGACGGTGTGGACGGCTGCCGATAGCCGCGAAGGCACCGGGGGCGGCCACAAGCCGGGCACCCCTGGGGCCGCCGCCAAGCCGCACCCGTACGCGGGCGACGAGCGGCTCGCGTACGTGCTGTCCGAGCTCCGTTCCGGTATCCAGCCCTCGGCAGCGGGACTGGCCGCGCGGTGGAGCACCAGCCGGCGCACTGCCGAGCGCATCATCCGCGCGGCGCGAGGTCTTCTCCAGGCCTGATCACCAGTACCGGCCCGGCGTAGGTGGCGACGGGTTGATGTCGGCACCATGAACTAGTAGTTTAGATCCTGTCGCAGGGCGGCAACCCTCCGGCACATCCAGGACGACACCAGAGCGAAGGGTGGTTCATCGTGACCGCAACACCCCCAGTACGGAGACGGCTCGTGGGCGGGGCACTGCGCCGGTACCGCGAGAACCTGGGCTACACACTCGACGACGCGGCCCGGATCCTGGACTGCGACCGCTCGAAGATCAGCAGGATCGAGACCGGGCACCGCGGAATACGGCGCAAGGAACTGCGGGAGCTGCTTGCCGAGTACGGCATCGGCGAAGAACAGCGGGTCATCCTGGCCGCCATGGCGAACCCGCGCCGCGCGCAGGGGTGGTACGGGACCTACGCCGATGTCCTGCCCGGCGCCTACCAGGACTACCTGGTCCTGGAGGCCTGGGCCTCGAGGATCTCGGCCTACGAAGCCCAGCGGATACCGGCATTGCTGCAGACCCCGGCGTACGCGCGGGCACTGGCCGAGGCCGATCCGGGCCTTGCCGATGACGACGCCCGGGACAAAGCCGCCGAGGCGACGCGGGCCCGGCAGGAAGCAATTCTCAGTGAACCCGAGCCGGACATTCACGTGGTCATCGGGGAGGCGGCGCTGCGCCAGGAAGTCGGCGGCCCGGCCGTGATGCAAGGACAGCTCGAGATGCTCGCCAGTATCAGCGGTGGCGGCGCCGCCACGACCGTCCAGATCCTGCCGTTCAGCTGCGGGGCACAACCGGCTGCCGACGTCGGCTCGCTGGCCATCTTGCAGTTCTCAGAGGCACCCGGGCTGGGAGTCGTGCACCTGGGCGGCCCCGGCGGAGGAGTCTTCCTGGAAAGCCAGGCGGACCTTACCGCTTACGACCGCATGTTTGAGCAGTTGAGCGCCCTCGCGCTCAGCCCTGCGCAGTCCGCGCTCCTGCTCCGGGAGCTGACGGCCGCATAAGACCGCACGCACCTGGCCTGTGCCGCCGAGTAACAGGGACGGCGGCACAGGCCCACCAAGTTCCAAACGCCCGCGACGACCCGCCGGTTAGGCGCCCCTGGACCACCCGGTAATCTTTGCATGCAGAAAGCGCTGCAGGTCAGGTGCGCCGTCTGGTCCCCAGGCCCCGGATGAAAGACAGCCAGCGTACATGGCTGAGGTCGTTGTGTTCGGCGTCGTTGCGACGGACGTCGTCCTGCGTGTTCAGTACATCCCCGCCCTGGGCGACCACGTCAATGCCGAGGCGCTGGGCTGGCGCATCGGAGGAAGCTCGGCCAACGTGGCCTGCGGGCTCAGCTCAGCTGGGCACCACGTACGCCTCGTCGGCCCGGTTGGCAGAGACGCAATGGGCGAGCATCTCCTGGCCGAACTCGAACAGCACGGCGTCGATACCGAGTACACGTTCCGCGCCGATACTGGATCCCCGCGCACCCTCATACTGCTCGACGACACCGGCGAGCGCACGATCATAGCGGTGGACAGCGGGCCCGGGCCGTCGTCTTTCCTGCCCGTACACGGGCCAGATCTGAGGTCAGTCGATTGCGTCTACGTCGAGGGGTACACAAGGTACCCAGTCAGCACAGCGGCCTCAGCTGAGTCGGCTCTTCTCGTTACGTCTCCCCCCATACCTGGCGCGACAACATGGCCTGCGACCGTCGTGGTCGGATCAGAGACGCAATACCACGATGTCACCTCGGCAGGGATGTTCGAGACCATGCGCTCCGTATCGGGTGATCGACTCGAGTGGGTGGTAGTGACGCGAGGAGAGGCCGGCGCGAATGCTTACTCTGCCTCCAACGAACTGCACGTTGATGCCGTTGCAGCCGACCAGGTAGACGCGACAGGCGCCGGTGATGCGTTTACCGTCGGCCTGCTGCACGGGCTGCTCCGCGGCGACGACATGGCCACGGCGTTGCAAGTCGGCGCTGCATGGGGTGCAGCGACAGTTGCCCAGTTGCGGTCGATTCCAGTGCCGTGGGAGGAACTCGCCGGCCCGTTCTACTAGCCAGATGACATTAGCCCTTCAGCGGCGGGTGCCTTGTACCTTTCTCCTGCGGGAGGGCGAGTAATATGCGATGCTGCGCGCCTGGGCCGGGGCGACAAAGCCAGGTCAACGCCTCCGTGGCTGGTTGCGCTTCTCGTTGTTCCGTTCCGACTGAGGCATATCCTCACCGAACAGGGCTGCGAATACCAGGGCTTTGTTCCCGTTGAAGCTCTCGACGACCTGCTGGTGCACAAATTCGGTTGCAGTTCCGCTGGTCCCGACGAGCCCAATCTCCACGAGCTTCGCAAACATACTGTTGTCCAGATAGCTACGCTCCGTCCGGGACTTCGCCCGGAAGGAGTGGCCCCTTCGGGGCAGTCCGGCGGATGTCCTGATGTGAGGTGCGGATCGGCTCTACGGTCGGCGGGTGGCCGA
>JBKQTJ010000313.1:0-5329 GCA_052143255.1 Streptosporangiaceae bacterium
AGCTGGCGGTGTTGAGGAACGCCGGGTCGTAGGACAGCAGTCCGAAGTCGTCCTCGGATGCCTTGATCTGGCGCAGGTCGATCGCCCGGATAGCGCCGTCGGTTATCGGAAGTTCGTAGCTGCGGCCAGTCCGTGAATCGGTGACCCGCAGCAAGCTGCTTGTGCTCATGACTGCACGCTCCTGCCAGCCCCAGGCATCGAGCAGCGATTGCTACAGGGCCTGCAGGCCCCATAGCCGTAGGGTAGGCCGAGCGAAGTGGGCTCGACCCAGGCCAAATGACCCCTCTCGGCGGGCCTTCGGTCAGCAAGCCACCAATACAGGCATTCTCCAGGCCAAGCCCGGCGCCGCCACCTCGGATGCGACTTGACCGGCCTATCACGTCCCGTTACGAGCCCCATCATTGCCTGCCGCTTCCACTATGACGACCACTGACCGGTTCACCGACAGCCATTCGCGTCGGCAAGCCATAACCGCTTATCAGGTCACTCTGAGTCGCTTGCGGCCTGGCATTAGGTAATGGTCGTATCGTGGGGCTGAGCAAGTGCATGACTAAACCGGTTAGCGCAATTGATTGTTAGCCGTTGGCCGGGCGGCGGGGGTGGCTGCTCCGCTGGCGGGGAATCTCGCCTGCTTACTGTGCCTCGGCTGCCGTCGGCGCGCCAGGTTCGGCGACCATGCTGTCGCTCGCCAGGTCGATTGCCGCTCCTGCTGGCTGGTAACCAACCTCGGCGTGCTCGCTTAGATCAAGGCCAGTTTCCTCCTCCTCCGGACTCACCCGCAACCCCACGGTGTGGTCGGTGACCCAGAGGATGATCCAGGTCATGACGAACGGGTAGACGATCCCAGTGACAGCCAGCACCGCCTGGCGGCCAAGCTGAGTCCAACCGCCGGCCTCACCGGCGGCGTTTACAGCCAGGCTGGCAAAGACGCCGGTGAGCAAAACCCCGATCGCGCCGCCCACCATATGAACGCCGACGACATCGAGTGAGTCGTCGTAGTGGAAGATGTCTTTCAGGTGGACGGCGCCGTAACACAGCAGCCCGGCCGCGGCGCCGATGACGATCGCCGCCCATGGCTGCACGTAGCCCGACGCCGGCGTGATTGCCGCCAGCCCGGCGACGGCACCAGCGGCGAGTCCCACGCCTGATGGCCTGCGGCGGTGCCACCATTCGATGCCCATCCAGGCGAGCATTGCGGTGCACGCCCCCAGCTGGGTGTTTACTAGCGCATACCCGGCGACCGTTCCGGCGGACACCGCGCTGCCCGCATTGAAGCCGAACCATCCGAACCACAAGATCCCCGCGCCGAGCAGCACAAGCGGCACGCTGTGCGGCCGCTCAAGCTGGTGCCGTCGCCGTAGGTACAGCGCAGTCGCCAGCGCTGCGGCACCAGCCAGCTCATGGACCACCGAGCCGCCGGCGAAGTCGATTGCGTGCAGGCCGCCTGAACCGAGGAACCCGCCACCCCATTCCCAGTGCGCGAACGGGCTGTACACCAGCAGCGACCACAGGCCAATGAAGACCAGGTAGCCGCGGAAGCGCATCCGCTCACAAAACGCCCCCGCGATGAGCGCTGGGGTGATCACGGCGAACTTCATTTGGAATGCCATGTACACAAGCGACGGGATCGTGGGAGCGTAGCTGTTCGGCGTGCCGTTGACGTCATGCAGCATCAAGTACTGCAGGCTGCCGATCACGCCGCCCCAGTGATTGCTGCCAAACGCGAGTGAGTACCCGACAATCACCCACAGCAAGCTGATCACGCCGATGGCTACGAAAGACTGGACCATCGTCGCGACTACATTCTTCGCGCCGACCAGCCCTCCGTAGAAAAGCGCGAGCCCCGGCATCATGAAGAACACCAGCGCCGTCGCGGTCAGCAGCCAGGCGGTGTCGCCAGCATTGATGTGCATGCAACCTCCCGATGACCGCGGCGCCTTGGCCCGGCATGCTGTTGATCACCGTAACCCATTGCCACCTCGCATACCTGACATCGCGCGACTAGCCGTTTCTGCGGCCGTGCCAGCACGCATCTTGGCGGCGAGGTGTTGCCCATCTGCCACGCGGCCACCGATTCCAGTACCCAGGGCCAGCCTGCTAGGCCACGACCGTCTGTGCTGTCGGCTGACCAGGGGCAGCCATAAGCGCGTTGTCGGGTATTCACAGTCACCCAGTCACACAGCGCCAGAGTGATGATGGCCGCCACTGGGCCGGACGGAGCTAGAGATTATCGCCGACGAGTGGATCGAGCCGGCGGCCGGAACCATCGCGTTCGGCAACTACGGCTCGGCCTGGATACGCGAGCGGCCGAACCTGCGTCCCAAGACCGTAGAGCTGTACGAATATCTTCTGCGGCGTCATCTGCGCCCAGCTTTCGGCAACTGGCCCATCCGCGACATCGCCGGGCTGCCCGCGGCATTGGCTCCCAGGGAATACCGGCGCGAACATACGTCCTATTATGCGGCTGACGGTGAGCGCCATCCAGCCACATCGGCTCGGTCCGCCGACACGGCCCGCGCCGCGATACCTCGCGAATGAGTGATTGCTCACGAGCAGTTATCACGCATTGAACCTAAAACGAAAAATCTTCACTACGTGCCTTTTTGCGCCCCGAGCAGGGCTCCAACCTGCGGCCTAATGCTCCGGTCAGGCAAACCCGAACGAGGCCAAGCAACGCCCACCGTCGCCCTACATGGCACTGACCTGGCACGACCATCGCCCGACTGGTGATCGGCGTTGCGTATGGTTCGAGTCTGGCGTTCTGTATGATTCTAGCGCGGCGTTCTGTATGATATCGAGCATGGCACCGATCTTGGAGCGGGCTATCGCGGGTCGCTACCAGGACATGGTCGCCGCCCGGCGGGTAACCGTGGTGACCGGCCCGCGCCAGGCAGGCAAGACCACCCTGGTCCAAAGCCACCTCGGCGGAGGGACGCTGCGGAGCCTGGATGATCAGGGCACCTTGGACTCCGCGCTCATCGATCCCGTCGGCTTCCTGGCACTCGGCCCGCCGCCGCTCGTCATTGATGAGGTCCAGCGAGCCGGGGAGCCGCTGGTACGCGCAATCAAGCTCGCTGTCGACCACGACCCTACCCCTGGCCAGTTCGTGCTGACCGGTTCGTCGAACTTCCTGACCGTCCCGACCATCTCCGAGTCACTGGCGGGCCGGGCTGGCTTTGTCGAGGTATGGCCCTTCACCCAAGGCGAGATCAGCGGCACGCACGACCGGTTCATCGACGCCGCGTTCGAAGGGCCTGCCGCGTTCAGTACCTACCGGCCCGGACCCTTCAGCCGACACGGGCTGCTGGATCGGGTCTGCACCGGCGGTTACCCGGAGGTCCAGCGCCTTGCAGGCCGCCAGCGGCCGGGATGGTTCCGGGATTACCTGCGTACCACGATCGACCGTGACGTGGTCGAACTGTCGGGCATCCGCAAGGTCGCCGAGATGGGCCAGCTGCTGCGGCTGTTCGCCGCGCGCACCGGCTGCGAGCTGGTCATGCAGGGCGTCATCGACGACGCACCGCTTGAGCGGCAGGCTGTCTACGGCCATCGGGCCTGGCTGGAGACCATCCACCTATTGACCACAATGCCGGCCTGGTCACGCAACCTCACCCGTCGGGTCAAAAGACACCCCAAGGGCTTCCTCACCGATCCGGGGCTTGCCGCCTGGCTGCTCGGCAAGACCCCTGCCGCGCTGGCTGACCCCGAAGACCCCGCGACGGGTCAGCTTGTCGAAACCTTCGTCTTCGCGGAGCTCCGCCGGCAGCTCACCTGGGCGGCCACGGACGTCGCTATGTTCCACTGGCGGGACCGCTCTGGTGCAGAGGTTGACATCGTCCTGGAATCCGCAGACGGGCGGGTAGTCGGCGTGGAAGTCAAGAGCCACCGGACCGCCAAACCCGAATGGTTCCGCTGGCTCGGCCAAATGCGCGATGCTCTCGGCGAGAAGTTCATCGCCGGAATCGCTCTCTACGCTGGCAACGACGTCTTGCCCTTCGGCGACCGCCTACTCGCCGTTCCCATCTCCGCCTTATGGGAGCTATGAAGAAAGCACGCGAACCCTAACTCGGACCGTGCTGGCCCGCAGCCTCGAACCACGAGCACTCCAGACGAACCTGGCGGCGAGGGTACGCGATTGGCCGAGGGTGCGGACGCCAGGTTTACCGCCGAGATGAGTGCGGCGCCATGGGCGGCAAACTGTCGGTATGGCCGGTGGTGCGCGCCCGCTTGACTTGGGTGGGCGCAGGGTCCTCGGTCTGCTGCTTGCCGGGGACTTCGCCGTCGCTCCCGCACTTCGCGAGCAGGCGAGGGGTGCCTCCGGTGTGGGCCATTGCGACTGCGGGTGCCCGTCGGTGTAGCTGGCCCGAGCCCCGGTGCTTCACCTGCCTCTGGGCCGCGCCGCGTATTCCATCGGGACGGGCCGCCGCTTTTGCACGGGGTTTGATCGGGATTCGCGGGCGCTACCCCAGCTGGTCGCGGCGGCGTGTCAGGTAGGCGGTCTCGGCGGTGTTGCCCGCCAGCTCGATGGCTTTGTCGTACGCCGCGCGCGACTTCTGGCTGCGGCCTAGCCGGCGCAGCAGGTCGGCGCGGGTCGCATGGTAGGCGTGATAGCCGGCCAGCTTGTGCTCGAGACGGTCGACGGCCGCCAGTGCCACCTCCGGGCCGTCAAGCTCGGCGACCGCGACGGCCCGGTTGAGGGCGACGATGGGCGAGGGGTCGATGCGGGCGAGCTGGTCGTAGAGGGCGACGACCTGCGACCAGTCGGTGGCGCGTGCGTCGCGGGCGGAGGTGTGCACGGCGCTGATCGCTGCGAGGATCTGGTAGCGACCCGGAGCCGCCCGGGCGGCCAGGCGCTCGCGCACCAGCCGGTGACCCTCGGCGATCAGCGCGGCGTCCCAGGTCCCGCGGTCCTGCTCGACGAGGGTGACCAGTTCGCCGCCCGCCGAAACCCGGGCGGTGCGGCGGGCCTCGGTGAGGAGCATCAGCGCCAGCAGCCCGGCCACCTCACCGTCCTCCGGCATGAGGGCACGGATCAGGCGAGTGAGCCGGATCGCCTCCGCGGTCAGGTCGTGACGTACGGGCTCGGTGTCGGGGCCGGTCGCCAGGTAGCCCTCGTTGAAGACGAGGAAGAGGACGGCGAGTACGCCGGAGACGCGGGCCGGGAGATCCTCCGCGGACGGCACCCGGTAAGGGATGCGAGCCGCCTTGATCTTGGCCTTCGCGCGGGTGATCCGCTGCCCCACGGCGGTCTCCTGCACCAGGAAGGCACGGGCGATCTCGGGCATGGTCAGACCGCCGACCATGCGCAGCGTCAGCGCCACGCGGGCCT
>JBKQTJ010000314.1:0-7143 GCA_052143255.1 Streptosporangiaceae bacterium
GAGCCGGACCGGTTCCGGCTGGCGGACCTCGCCGAGCGGGCGCGGTCCGGACGGCTGAATCCGATCATCGGGGCCGTGCGACCGCTCGCCGAGGTGCCGTCCGCGTTCGCCCCTGACCGCCGGGTGCACGGCAAGACGATCATCCGGGTCGCGCAAGACTCGTAACCGAAGGCGGATAGCCGATCAGCCGGCGGCCGGTCCGGGCGGCCTGCTCGTTCGCGCCGGGCCCGGCCCTGCGGCGGCAGGGTCAGGATCCAGGATCGCTCTCACGCGGTGGCGGCTTTGCCTCGGCGGCTCACGACTGGTCCGGCCTGCCCGGCGCGGATGTCATCAGACAGTCCCGCCGAACCGTCAGGACGACGTGGTGGAGGGCCGGGCGCTGATGGCCGCTAGTGTCCCCTGCCCTTCTGTTCTGGGAGACTGGGCGGACCGTCCAGGACTGTCTACACCGGAGAGCATCCCAGAGCGCCGTGTCGAGCAATCAGGCCGCAGATCATCCACTTATGCGCGGCCATGAGCGACGATAGACGCGCACTTACGACCGTCCATAACGGCGGCTCGGTGAGCGTTCTCCCTGACCCTCCCAGTCACTCAGTGTGATGTACCGGTGATGAGCCTCTGGGTCAGCCTCAGGAGGGTCCTGCACGGCTGGCTCCCTTGAGGCCTGTGCTGGCCACTGCCCGAGGTGCTCGTCGATGCGGCGCCCAGCCGCGGAGACGACTGCATCAGGCTGGACCTAACGCCCGATATGCGGCATGACCGGACGTTCATCCCGAGGTGGGTGCTGCATAGACATGCAGTCGAGCCGATGGTGCATTGGCTATGACCGGGCCGCCAACGACGCGAGGCCCCGCTGGATAAACGCGCGCCGACCCGCCGTTATCTGTGCGCTTCGAACGTATCCTCTCGCCCCCGTGCTGGCCGGCCATAATTGTTGTTCTGCTGTGCTCGCCCGGAGAGGCCTGTCTGACCGGCTGGGCCTGTGATCGGCGCGGACCCGTGAGCGTGTTGCCGGGGTGCTGCGGTTAGTGGGTGATCCGTCGCGCGGCGAGGGTGTGACCCGCCGATCTGAGCCGGTCGGCGAGCGCGGCACCCATCGCCGTGGCTGGTGTGAGGACACCGGTGCGGTCGGGCAGGCGGTCGCGGTCCAGCGCGAGGCAGAGCGCGCTTTCGCCGAGCATCACCGACGTGGCGGCATAGCCTGGGTCGCCGCGGGCTTCGATCTTGGCGAGGTACTGCACGCCAGCCGAGGTGCGGGTGTGGATCTGCATGCGGAACAAGCCGGTACGGCGGGTCTTTTCGCTGGGGCCCTCACCGAGTACTGGCAGGAGCTGGCCGAGCAGCGCCCTGGATGGCCCGAACGCGAGCCCTGCCGCTGCCGCCTTCAGCGCGGCGCTGAACGCGGCGGCCTGCACGGCCGCGGCCGGGCTGGTGCCGAAGCCGGTGACCTCCCGGTAGCGGAACCGGCGGCCATAGGCCCAGTCCTGCAGGGCGTTGCTGCGGCGCACCACGCGCGTGTTGAGGCCCGCCATGAGGAACGGCCCGACCCAGCGCCCCAGCTCGGAGTCGTAGCTGACCCAGTCCAGGTCCCGCTCGTCGCCAAGGTCGGGCTCGGCCGCGCGATCGGGGCTGAGCGCATACGGGTCCTCGACCACCCGGCGGCGCTCAGCGCTGGCCGCTGCCTCGTCCAACTGCCCCATCCCCGATGCGAGCGTCCCGGCGCTGATGCCGCCCCTCAACGCCGTCACGACCAGCGTCGTGCCCGCCAGATCACCAGTGCCGTCCATGCGGGCTGCCTGATGCAGCAACAGCACCCCGAGGTCCGAAGGAACGGAGTCGAACCCGCAGCAATGCACGATGCGCGCGCCCGTGCCCGCAGCCACGTCATGGCAACGGTCGATGCTTTCCCGGATGAACAGCACCTCACCGGACAGGTCCGCGTAGTCGGTGCCCGCGCTGGCGCACGCCTCGACGAGCGTAAGCCCCTGACGGCGGTAGGGCCCCACCGTGGTCGCCACTACCCGCGCCGCGCGCACCAGCGCCGCCACCGATGCCGGGTCCGCCGAATCAGCCACCAGCAGCGGCCAGGCCGACGCAGCAGCGCCGAGCCGCGCCCGCAGATCGGCGAGCCGCTGCGCAGACCGTCCCGCAAGCCCGATGCGGACGCCGTCTGGCGCATGACCGGCCAGATAGCCGGCCACCAGCCGCCCGACGAATCCGGTCGCGCCGAACACCACCACGTCCAGCTCACGGTCTCCGCTCACCAGCTCATCCTAAAGACGCGACCCGACGATCCCGGCCCTGAGCAGCCGCCGCCGCGGATTTACCGGTGCGGGCAAGACGAACGAGGGTCACGGCTTGAATATCAGCGATGTCGCGCCCGGGAGTGCTGATGCTCGCCGGTGGCCTGCTCACCGCGGTCGGGGCGATTTCCTGCCATCGCCGCCGCGCCGCGACGGCGGCCAGAACGTTTCGCCCCAGCGCCCGTCAGGCGTCGTCGTCCGGCACGTCCAATGCGTCCATGGCGTCGCGGAGCCGTTCCACCGCGGCGAGAATGGCCGGGTCGATGACCGGGCCCTCTCCGCCGCTGCTGGCCTCCGGGCTTGGCCAATCGTAGGAATCGACTACCGCCAGCGCCGCTTCCTGCAGATGCGCAGCCGGCGCATCGGCCGCCAGAAGGCTTGCAAGATGCTGCACGGGCTCCAGCAGGGCCGTGACCTCGGGCTGCACGTCCGGGGCTGGCAAATGATGACGCATCGCCTGGACCAGGCGAGCCACATCCGCGCGAAACGCGTCCTGCCGCTCCTGTCGCGCCGCGTCCTTCATGCCTGGACCTTACCCTGGCCGCTTCGCACCTCACCCCGCGCGGCACCGGCACCGGCGCGTCGCGGGGATTGCGCACTTACCATCCTGCGGCCGACGCGGCCGCGCCGGGTAGCGCAGCGCTACTAGCGACAGACGGGAAGGGCTCCGCGTCGTGCGGATCGCCATTGCGCGGTGCACGGACTCGCTCCGTTACTCCGCGTCTGCTGGTCCTGCCCTTCCCGCCGTCTTGATTGTATCTTGGCGTGGCGCTCGCCTGACGGCTGCGGTGCCAGATCGACAACAACCCCGGCCGGCGACTGACTGTGACCTCCAGCAGATCGCTTGGGCTGCACCGGAGCGAGGGCGACCTCGGGCAACGTCGACCGGCAGCATCACGCTGAGCGACGGGAAAGGTCAGGGAGAACGCGCTCCGAGCCGCCGTTATCTCTAGCCGGCCTGGATTGTGTCCGAGGCGCGCGAGAACGAACGATATGGCATTTGACCAGGGTTCTTGGCTAACCGGCGGCCACGCCGGCTATGTAGACGCCGTTGAGGTCTTGCAGCCGGCCGCCGCCGGGGACCAGGTGCGCGGCCGGCTCGCCCAGCAGTCGTGCATCGCAGCCAAGGGCCTCCGCCCACGCTGCCGCTGCGGCCGCTTCCAGTTGCCCGCTGGCCGTGGCACGATTTTCCCCTGGCAGGCGGCCCGGATCGCAACCGAGCACCGGCCGCGTACCCCGCCAACCGCTCATGCTGCCAGCAAACGAAGTGGCCACGCCGAATCGGCAGGGAGCTTGGCGGGGGGATCGGCCACCGGACGAGGCTATGGTCACGTTCATGGCTAGTGCAGAGCAGGTCGTCGTTTGCGACCTAGTTGACTCGAGCCGGGTCACGACCTTCCTGGACGGCAGCACGCGAACCCTGGCGCAGATCGGACCGAGCTGGGTTGGCCGCGGAACCTATCTTCCTGGCTGGCGGTGGTCCGAGCACGTCCGGCCCCTACACGGACGGCAGTCCGAGAGCCATGCAGGGTATGTCTTGTCGGGCGCGTTCGCCGTCCAGGGCCGCGATGGCCGTGAGGTGGTGGTCCGGCCCGGTCAAGCGTTCTACGCGGGTCCGGGGCATGATGCCTGGGTAATCGGTGACGAACCTTGCGAAGCCTTGGACTTCCCTCTCGCCTAGAACAAGGAGCAGGCCACAACCCCGGCGTGCAGAACAACCAATCCAGCGCCCCAGAAGGGTGATGGCCAATCATGCGCGCCTGCTCCCCAATCGGCGATCCGGCGCTGAGTCGTCCTGCGAGTCCGTCACAGTCAGTGATCGTGCCTCGAAATGTGCGACGCGCGCATCGCCGACGTTCGGTACGTCGGCCCAGCTGGCGGGTATAGCCGCCCGAGACAAACTGAGATCGTTATGCATGCCGCACCAATGGCAGTGGCAAGCTGAGGGCAATCAGCGCCACGCGCGCGGAGCCTCAGGCAGGAGCCGACCATGCGTTCTTTCTCGGTCGTGATGCGCGGCTACGCATACCGGCAGGTCGATGACCTCTTCGCGCGGATTGACGGCACCCTTGGCGGCGGCCCGGCGACGGGCAATCCCGTGACCGCCGCCGAGCTCCGCGCGGTGCGGCTGAGTCTGAGCATGCGTGGTTACGCCTCCGGGGAAGTAGACGCAGCCCTCAGCTCCGCTCTGCGAGAGCTTGAACGGCGAGATTCCTGAACGCCGTGGCTGACACGCATTCACTGGGCGGTACTGGAAGACAGCATCCCGCAGCGGGATCAGTCAACGCGCCTGGAGCCGAGCCAGGTGAGGCGTCCGAGCGGCCGGGTAGGTAGGTAACGGTGGCGCAAGGAGGTGTGGGCGTTATAGTCACGAGCACTGGCAGTACGGACACCAGCAACTACCCGGCGCCGGCCATGTCGGTGGCCCGGATGTTCTATGACCGGGTCGCGGCGACCCCTGGGGCCGAGGCGTTTCGCTTCCCGGCCGAGACCGGCTGGGCGTCGGTGACCTGGGCGCAGACTGCCGAGACCGTAAAGACGATGGCAGCCGGCCTGCTCGCCCTGGGGATTCAGCCCGAGGAGCGGGTCGCGATCGCTTCCGGCACCCGCATCGAGTGGCTGTATGCGGACCTCGCGATCATGTGCGCGGGCGCCGCCTCGACCGCCGTCTACCCCTCATCCGGAGCCGAGGACGTCGCGTTCATCCTCTCCGACAGCGGCGCCCGTGTCGTCTTCGCCGAGGACCGGGCCCAGATCGCCAAGCTGCGCGCCCAGCGCGACCACCTGGCCGACGTTATCCGGGTAGTCACCTTCGACGGTCAGGCCGACGGCGAGTGGGTGCTCAGCCTTGCCGACCTGCAGGCTCTGGGGGCCAAGCACCTCGCCGGCCGCCCGACCGCGGTCGACGAGGCGGTGGCCGCGGTCGGCTCGGAGCAGCTGGCGACCCTGATCTACACGTCGGGGACGACGGGGCGTCCCAAGGGCGTCGAGCTGCCCCATCGCTGCTGGACGTACGTCGGCGCCGGGGCCGAGGCCATCAGCGTCGTTTCCGTGGACGACCTGCAGTACCTGTGGCTGCCGCTGTCTCACGCGTTCGGCAAGATGCTCGAGGCGGTGCAGCTGCAGATCGGCTTCCCGACGGCGGTCGACGGCCGCATGGACAAGATTGTGGAGAACCTGGCGGTCGTCCGGCCGACATTCATGGCGGGTCCCCCGCGGATCTTCGAGAAGATACACGCGAAGGTTGTGCAGACCGCTCAGGAGGAGGGGGGTATCAAGTTCAAGGTGTTCGCCTGGGCCTTCGGGGTGGGCACTAAGATCTCCCGGGCTTGGATCCAGGGCAGCAAGCCGGGCCCGGCGGTACGGGCTCAGCAGGCGCTGGCCGACCGGCTTGTTCTGTCGAAGGTCCGCCAGGGGCTGGGCGGGCGGATCCGTTTCCTCCTCTCGGGCAGCGCGGCCTTGTCGGAGGACATCGCCACCTGGTTCCACGCGGCCGGGCTGCTGGTGATCGAGGGTTACGCGCTGACCGAAACCAGCGCCGCGGCCTGCGTGGTACTTCCCGAGGACCCGGCGTTCGGGGTCGTGGGCCCGCCACTGGTCGGCACCGAGATCAAGATCGCGGACGATGGGGAGATCCTCATCCGGGGTCCCGGGGTGATGCGCGGGTACCACCACCTGCCCGAGGCCACCGCCGAAGTGCTCTCCGTAGACGGCTGGTTCGCCACCGGGGATCTCGGCGAGATTGACCAGGCGGGCCGGGTGCGGATCACCGATCGCAAGAAGGACATGATCAAGACGTCCGGCGGCAAGTACATCGCCCCGCAGGCTATCGAGGTCATGTTCAAGGCGGTCTGCCCGCTGGCCAGCCAGATCCTCGTGCACGCGGACAGGCGCAACTACGCGACCGCGCTGATCACCCTCGACCCCGACGCGCTGGCCCAGTGGGGACGGGCGCAGGGCCTGACGGCCACCGGCTACGCCGCGCTAGCCGGAAACCCGGCAGTTCACCGGTACGTGCAGTCCCGCATCGAGGAGCTCAACGGCCGGCTCAACCGGTGGGAGACCGTGAAGGACTTCCGGATCCTCGACCGGGACTTGACGCTCGAGGCGGGTGAGCTGACACCCAGCATGAAGATCAAGCGCAAGGTCGTGGAGACGAAGTACGCGCCGCTGCTCGACTCGATGTACGGCGGGCAGCCGCGGGGCTGACCAGATGACCGGCCGGATGCGGTCGCGCACGACGTCGACGCAAGGCTCGGGTTCGCCCACGAGGCGGTCATCGAGCTCGACCCGGACGCCTGCGAGACGCTCCGCTAGAACCGGGGCGCCCTTACTCACGGTGACGAGCCGCTTGACGGTCACGTCCAGCCCTGACAGTCAGCGGTTGCGTCCATCGAGTCTTAGCTGCGGTCGGTTCTAGAGACGGCTTATCCGCACTATCGATGTAGCAACACATGTACCGCCCTTACCGCGGGGCGCATCAGCCTCTCGCTGCACCCACGAGCCCGCCCCGAGCTGGCTGATCTGTGCTCGGCAGCCATCTCACAGTCACGCATAGACAGCCGCACCGAGTCGGCGATCCGGCGCTCGAACCCTTAGGTTCGCCAGTCACGCTGTGTGCTCGTACCGGGGGAAGGTTTGACGAACCGTCGCTGCCGATGGGCGCGGCTCGCGTCTTGATGCTGTTCGACAACAGGGGTCTATGCAATCGGGATGTTGTGAGGCGCCTGCCGGCGAGGGCGGCTAGGCCGGCAGCGGTAGTCTGGCGCAGCGTACTGGGCATGCGCGCAGAAGCGCTAGCCGACTAGGCGGGGTTGAACACTGGCGGTCATCGGCCGGC
>JBKQTJ010000315.1:0-6504 GCA_052143255.1 Streptosporangiaceae bacterium
GTCCGCTACCGCTGGACAGGTGGCTCGGCGATGCCGCGAATTGACCTGGCTCGCCATGCATCTTCGCGGCAGCGAGTTCCCGGGGCTCATCCGCGGCTCACCGCCGGCCACCCAAGTGATCGGCTCCCTCGGCGAGTACATGTGGGGCGGCGCCGCGTCGACGATCTTCTGGGTGGACCCGGCCGAAGACCTCACCGTGGTCTTCATGACACAGCTGCTCCCGTCCGGCACGTTCAACTTCCGCGGCCAGCTCAAGACGCTGGTGTATCCGGCGATTATGGACTGACGCCAGGTTCGCAGGCTGACAGGCCGAAACTGCCGCGGCCGGGTGTTGCGAGACCATGTGGGCATGGAGTTGCGACGGGGCGACGGCAGTGTGATCGCGTTTGAGGTTGTTGGCGAGCAGGACGCGGCCCCGGTTCTGTTCTGCCACGGGCTCGCCGATTCGCGGCTGTCGGCCTTCTGGTTCGGGCAGGCGGCAGCCGAGCTGGGACTGCGCATGATAGCCCCGGACCGTCCGGGTATCGGTGGCACCGATGCTCGTCGGCTACACCGGGTCGCAGACTGGGTCCAGGATGCCACTCTGGTCGTGGATGCTATGCGGGTCGATTCGGTGGCGGCGCGCCAGTCGCCGGGATCATTCTTCCGCCTCGCCGCAACGGCGATGCCCGAGATCGACAACCTGGCATTCGAGCGGGCCGACACCCGCGAGTCCTTCCTCACTAGCTACACCGAAGCGTTCCGCCGCGGGAGCGGCGGCGTCGCTCAGGATCTGCGCGTACTCACCCGGCCGTGGGGTTCGACCTTGGCTCCATTACCGTGCCGACATCGATCCACCACGGCGACGCCGATACCACCGTGCCGCTCCAGCACGCCAGCCTGTTCGCCGCGGCGATACCCGGAGCGCAGCTTCAGATCCACCGCGGCCACGGCCACTTCTCGATCCTTGACGACAGCTGGGAGTTGCTTGCGGGACTCGCCAGCTAAACCCAGGCAACGGCGCGCGGCGTCAGGCGAGCAGGTAGCGGCGCGAGACCGGAACCGTGGCGACGGGCGGCGCAGCGAGATCCCGGCCGTCGAGGCTGACCGTGCCATCTGCCGGGTCCACCTGGATCTGCGGGCAGGCCCGCCCGGCAATCAGGTCCTCCCGGCGTACCGAGCGCGTCCCGCGCACCGCCGCGAAGCGCCGCCTGCTGCCGATCTTGCGAGCGACGCCATCATCCAGCGCCAACTCGGAGACGAAGGTGACTGACAGCGACGCGGGCGCGTTGCCGAGGCTGCCCCAGTGCGGGCCGTATCGGCGTGGCTCAGCGCCCTCGACGCTCGCGTTTCCCTCGCCCACCGGTCCCCAGGCGAAGTGGCCTGACTTGAGGATGAGTTCCGGCCGGACGCCGAAGTACGCCGGGCGCCACAGCACCACGTCGCCAAGCCTGCCCGGGGCCAGCGTGCCAACCTGGTCGGCTATGCCATGAGTGAGCGCCGGCTCGATGGTGTACTTCGCCAGATAGCGCAGAACTCGCTCGTTGTCGTCTGCGCCCAGGCCATCGTCGGCAAGCGATGCCGGCTCGCGCGCGACCAAACGGCGGACCGCAGAGCCGTCGGGCCAGTCCTGGCCGGCCTCGGACGACCGCCAGGCCTTCATGGCGTGGGCCAGTTGCCAGGTACGGCGGACGGTTTCCCCGATCCGGCCCATTCCCTGCGAGTCACTGTTGATGATGCTGATCGCCCCGAGATCGTGCAGCGGTCCCTCGGCAGCCATCGTCGCCGGGTGAACTCGCTCGAAGGCAAGCGCGCGGTCGCCTGGATCGGTGCCAGAGCCGCCATGCACCGCCATGATCATCTCGAGTTGCTCGGCGGCGGTACTGGCTCCGTAGGGAATGGTCGGAGTGGTGGAGGAGCAGATGACGCCCGGCTCGCGGACAAGGCCGATCAGGTCGGGGATGTGGCCGCCGCCCGAGCCTTCGACGTGGTAGGCGTGAACGGCGCGCCCGCCGATCGCGGCTATGGTGTCCTCAAGTTCGGCTGATTCGTTCAGCCCATCAGTGTGCAGCGCCACGGCGACGTCGTACTGGTCGGCCAGGCTGAGCACGGCGTCAATGATTTCCGGGTAGGCTCCCCAGTCCTCATGGATCTTGAGGCCGATCGCGCCCGCCGCGAGGACGCGCTCAAGGGCCGCCGGCGCCTCGGCCCGCGCGCTGGCCTGCAGGCCGAGATTGACTGGTAGCTGCTCGAATGCCCGCAGCGTGGCGCTCATCGCCGCCGGGGGCTCCTCGAACCCTGCGGTGATCAGCGTGGTTACGCCGGCCGATAGGGCCACCGGGATGAGCCGGGGAGTGATGAGGTGCACGTGCGAGTCGACTGCGCCGGCTGTCGCGATCAGCCCGTAGCCCATGATCGGCAACGTGTTCGGGCCGATCGTCATGTCAACGCCGGCAGTGAGGTCGGGATTGCCAGCCGCGCCGATGCCGACGATCCGCCCGCCGGAGATGCCGATGTTGGTCTTCACGACGCCGAGCAGCGGATCGACGACAAGCACGCCTGCGATCAGGACATCAAGCTCGCTCGCCGAGGTTGCCCGGTCCTGCTGGATCATTCTGGAGCGGATGTTCTTGCCATACCCCCACAGGGGCTCGTAGCCGTAGCCAACATGGTCGGCTTCGACCCGGAGCCAGAGGTCAGTGTCCGCGAGACGGACCCGGTCACCGGTGGTCGGACCGAACCGGCTACGGTACGCATCCTGACGCATGCCCGCCGTCCTCACGGCGCGCCGGATGGAGCGTCGGAGGACAGCGCCACCAGGGTTACTTCCTTGGCCTCACCGGGCTCCCAGCGGATCGACTCACCAGCCGGGATGTCCAGCCGGTAACCCGCGGCCGCCGCGCGGTCGAACTCCAGCCGCGAGTTGACCCGCCAGAACGGGTAATGCGACGACACTCGCACCGGCCTGCTCGAGGTGCTGGTGACAACGACGCGGATCCTCGGCCGACCGGTGTCCAGCGGAATGTCGCGTTCGGGCCCGCGGATCTCGCCCGGCTGGCCGGTGCCATTTGGTGCCACCGGATTCCGCAGGACCACCAGGCGCATTCCGTCGTCGAGCAGTACCTCCAGGCGGATCTCCGGAAGCAGTGCGGGAACGCCTTCCAATACGTCATCGCCGCTCACAGCTGCGCGGCCGGCCGCGAGAACCTCCTCCGGCGACGCCCCGGCGCGAGCGGCGCGGTGCATCTCGTCGCAGATGAGTGCGGTCACCTCAGGTGCGCTCAGCGGGACGCCGTCGGCGCGTGTCCGCCTCGCCAGCTCGGAGGCCAGGAAGATCCGCAGCCTGTCTTCCTCGGTCGGACTGAGGTACATGCCACTCCGTCGGTCGGTCCGTTGCAGGCTGGCCACGAGTTTAGGCCGCGCAGACGGCACAATGACGCCATGCAGGTCATGTCAGTTACCGGTCCGGTACAGCCCGCCGACCTGGGCATCGTGCTGCCGCACGAGCACGTATTCGCCGACCTGGTGCGCGAGTACCGCGGCACCGGGCTGCTGAACGACGAGCACCTGGCGGGCGAGGAACTCAGGCTACTGCGCGAGGCGGGGGGCACTACCCTCGTGGATCTGACCACCGATGAGATCGGCCGCGATCCGGTCAGGCTGCGCCGGGTGTCGGCGGCCACCGGCATCACGATCATCATGGGGTGTGGCCATTACCGGGATCCGTACCTGAACCGCGACTGGTTTGACCGGCACGCCGTCGATGCGATCGCCGATGAGCTCGTCCGCGAAATCCAGGAGGGGGTGCGCGGCACCGGCATCAGGCCAGGCATCATCGGCGAGATCGGCGCCGATAAGTGGTACATCTCGGCGGCCGAGGAAAGGTCGTTCCGGGCCGCGGCTCGAGCGCACCTGCGCACCGGCGTCACCATCAGCACGCACGCGGCGCGCTGGCCTGTTGGCGTCGATCAGCTCCGGCTGCTGGCGGAGGAGGGCGTGGACCCGCGCCGCGTGATCATTGGCCATGCAGACACGGTGCCCGTTCCCGAATATCACCTGGAGCTGGCCAGGCAGGGCTGCTACGTGTCGTTCGACTCAATCGGCACCGGCACTCCGTACGATCTGCGCAGGGCCGCGGATTACGTGACCGCCCTGGTGAGAGCCGGCTTCGGCGCGCAAGTGCTGCTCTCCCACGATGTCTTCTTGCGGGGCCACCTGCGTGCTGACGGTGGCTGCGGCTATGGCTACCTGCTGACTGCCTTCCTGCCGATGCTGGCGGCAGCCGGCCTTGACCCGGAGGAAGCGCGGGCGTTGGTGACCGCCAACCCGCGGGCGGCGCTCACCGGCGAGTCGGGGGAGTAGCAGATCGTTCGGGTTATGGGCCTCGCCATTACGCCGATGCGGTTCTCGCCGCCTAAATAGCACCATTGCGACCGATGAGTCGCGCTGTTAACTTGGAACCCACCTGACATAGCGCGAACCAGGGAGAGGCTGCCGGCGAAGCCATAACGGGCCGGTTCGCTGTCTGTGCTGGTGTCGCCGAGAAAGGGGCACCAGGTGGCCGAGAGCACCGTTCCGAGCGGACCAGCTGCCGCGCCAGCACCGCCAGGCAAGAGCCTGTTCGTGCGGCAGTCGTCTGGACTGGTCCGCGAGGTCAGCGTCCTCAATGCGCTGTTCTACAACACCGCGGCCTTCATCGGGACCGGCGTCGGCTGGTACACCGCGTTCTACGGGCTCGCTTTCCTGCCCGTCGGCCTGCTGGGCCCGTTCTCCACTTATGGCTGGGCGGCCATCATCACTGCGTGCTTCGGCGTCCTGCTCGCGATGATCTTCTCGTCGCTGGCCACGGTCATGCCCCGGTCCGGCGGCGACTACGTCTTCACCAGCAGGTTCATTCCCAAAGCGGGACCGTTCCTGGGCTGGCTCGAGGGCTTCACGCTGTGCTTCGCCTCGCTTGCCGTCATCGCCTTCGAGATTCCGGTGGTGCTGCGCAACCTGCAGATCGACGGCCTGATCGTCTGGGTGGGAACCGGGTCGTCGTTTTTCAAGAACGCCGACAACTGGTTCAGCCAGGGCGGCTCAATCACCGAGTGGCCTGGTTTCATCGCCAGCCTCGTCGTGCTGGCGCTCGTGCTGATCGTGGTCGTACAGCCGACCCGCCGGCTGCACCGCATTGTCACGATCCTGGCCGCGTGCGGCGTCGGGGCGGCCATCCTGATGTTCTTCGCCGGCCTGCCGCTGATAAACCGGGCTCACCTGGACGCGAACCTGCCGCACTACACCGGCATGACGGCGGCCCAGATCACGAAGGAAGGCGCTGCGTACGGCGTCATCGGGCACGGGGTCAGCTTCGCTCCTTCAACACTGTCGATCTTCGTGTTCCTGGTGCTGTTCAACTACATCGGCTTCCAGTACAGCGCCTACATCGCCGGCGAGGTGCGGGGGAACATCAAGCGCGGCATCATGATCGCGGTACTCGGTGCGCTCAGCATCGGGGTGCTGCTCAACTCGGTGTACGTTGACCTGCTGTCCCGGCGGCTCGGGTTCCAGCTACAGCTTGGCTGGAGCGCGCTGTTCTGGTCAGGCAACCCGCATACGCCGCTCGGTCAGCCGAACGCGACGCCGCTGCTGGCATCGATCTCCACGCCCGGCGGCTGGTTCCTGTTCCTGGTGATCAACTTCTTCGGCGGAATCCTGCCATTCGTGCTGATCCCGGTCTACATCAACTTCATGAGCAGGATCATGCTGGCCTGGGGCCTGGACCGGCAGATTCCCAGCTGGTTCTGCGCGATCAACGAGCGCGTCAGGGCGCCGCTGAACGCGATCCTGACCCTCGTCGGCATCTCTGCCGTGCTGGTGATCTTCGAGAACTTCGCGTTCCTCCCTGACAGCGTCGCGGCCGGCGGCAAGCTGAACCTGGCCGGCTCAGCCTGGTTCAGCGGGCTGTGCGCCCTGCTGGCCTGGCTCATGCCGGGCGTCAACGCCATCCTCGCTCCGTACACCAGGCCCGATCTTCTGCGGAGCGCGCCGTGGCGACGATGGCTGCCCGTGATGGGAGCAGTGTGGCTGGCGTTCGGCGCGATCGTCTACTGGTTCGCCGGCATCGACCCGATCGTCCAGGCGATCAAGCACCTGCTGAAGCCGCATGCGTCACAGACCGTGCTGAGCTACCTCAACACCTCCGGCGTCACGTTCATGCTCGCGGTGGTCGTCATCGGCATCGTCATCTACTGGATCCGGAACATCCAGAACCGGATGAACGGGATTGACCTGGCCCTGCTGTACAAGACTGTCCCGCCGGACTGAGCCGAGAGGTGATGGCTGGTGATCCCGGCGCCCGCCGGGTGGCCGACGTCGCCTTCCTGAGCGGCGCGGTCTACCGGGTCGATGCCGCGCGCAGCTGGGCGCAGGCGGTGGCGATCAGCGGTGACACGATCCTGGCGGTCGGCTCCGATGACGATGTGCGGGGCCTGATCGGCAGTAGCACGACCGTGATCGACCTGCGCGGCCGGATGCTGGTGCCGG
>JBKQTJ010000316.1:0-52207 GCA_052143255.1 Streptosporangiaceae bacterium
AGTCGGTCAACACCAAGATCAGGCTCATCACCCGCATAGCCTTCGGATTCCACGGCCCCGCCCCGCTCATCGCCCTGGCCATGCTCACCCTCGGCGGCCTGCGCCCCGCACTCCCCGGAAGATGAGCAGCAAACCGCCCACGGAACCGGCAGGAGGGCCACTTTTGTTTACGTCCTGGCGGTTAGGAACGCTCTCTGATCGCCGCCACCAGGGCCGGGATCACCTCGGCCAGGTCGCCGATGACCGCGTAGTCGGCGTGTGCCAGGATCGGCGCGCTCGGGTCAGTGTTGACGACCACGATGTGCCGGGCCGACAGGCACCCGGCCATGTGCTGGATGGCGCCACTGATCCCGCAGGCGATATACAGCTCGGGCGAGATCCTGGTGCCGGTCTGGCCGACCTGCTGGCGGTGCGGCCGCCAGCCCTGGCTCGTGACCACCCGGGACACTCCCACGACCCCGCCGAGCAGCCCGGCCAGTTCCTCAAGCGGCGCGAACCCGTCTGGACCGCCCACGCCGCGACCACCGCCAACGACAACCCTGGCGGTCGCCAGCGAGAGTCCGCTGCCGTGCTCTGCCGACTCGACCGCGCGCACAAGCAAGTCGCCGGCCTCGAGCTCAGCGGTGAATTCGCGCACCCGCGGCCAGCCGCCGGCCACCGCGTCCGGCGCCGCTGCCCCGTCCGGCAGCGCTACCGCGTCGGGCGCTGCTACCGCGTCGGGCGCTGCTACCGCGTCGGTGGCGACCGTCACTATCGCGCATGGCGAGTCGAGCAGTGCGTCCTCGAGTAGGCTGCCCGCCCAGCGCTGCCGGGTGACCTGCCAGCCGCCAGCGGGAGCTGGCTCTGCCGAGATGCAGTTCGCGGCGACCGGCGCGCCGGTAATGGCGCCGAGGTGGGCCAGGACCTCGTTACCGCGGTCGGTGGCGGCCGCGACCACCGCGACCGCTTGCCCGGACCCGGCCACCTGCTGCAGCCCGCGGGCCCAGGCGGCCGGCGCGTACCCCGTCAGCTCGGGCGACGTCACCGCGCACAGTTCGGTCACGCCGGAGCCAGCTAGCTGGCCTGCCAGGGCGTCCAGCCCGGATCCGGGCGCCGCGAACGTCACGGCCGTCACGGTGGCGCCGGCGGCGCAGGCCGCCGACCTGGCGAACGACAGCGCCCGCAGCGACGCGTCCGCCGGGCTCGCGCCGTCGAGCTCGAGCAAGCACAGCACCACCGCCGACCCGGCCGCAGTCATTCCGTGGCCCCGGTCCCGACCGCCCCGGCGCCAGCCGGTGGTGCGGCCACCCGTGGCTGCGCTGACAGCACGCCAAGCTCCCCCAGCACCCGGACCAGCTCCGGCACCGCGGCAGCGCCATGACCGAGCACTTCGGCCTGGTGCGCGGACCGCTCAGGCAGCCGCAGCCGCTGTTTGCGCAGGCCGTCAGGCTGCCACTGCGGACGCAGCACGCTGATATCGGCTCGCTTGGCCCGCAGCCGTCCCGGCAGGGACGGATATCTCGGCAGGTTGATACCTTCCTTCACCGTGACCACGGCCGGCAGCGCGAACTCGAAGACCTCATGCGCGCCGCGGTACTCCCGCCCGGCGCGAACCACGTCCCCGGCCAGCTCGAGCCGCTTGATCCCGCTGGCGCACGACCGTCCCAGCGCCTGCGCGACGCGAATGCCGACCTGATAGCCGCCGGTGTCGGCGGCCTCGTTCCCGAAAAAAATGAGGGGGAACGTGGCCGGCTCGAGGTCGCGGATGGCTTGGGTAATCGCGGTCGCGGTGGCGATAGGACCCCACTCGCGGCCGTCGGTCTCCAGCAGCACGCCGCGGTGCGCGCCGAGCGCCAGCATGTCGCGGAGCTGGTCGGCGGCCTCCGGCGGTCCTAGCGTCAGCACCGTAACCAACCCGCCGGCCTGTTCGGTGATCCGGACAGCCTCTTCGACCGCGCATTCTTCGTGCGGGCTCACCGTGAAGCCCGACATCCGGGTGTCCACGTCAGCGGCGTCGTCGGTGAGAACTATCGTGCCGCCCACCATCGGCACCCGCTTGACGCAGACCAAGATGTCCATGCGGCTAGCACCTGACTCGCTCGTTCGCTGGGTCGAACAATGGCGTCGAGCCAACCACGGCCACCGTGACCGGGTATTGCTCGCCGAGGTACTCGACCACCAGCGCGGTGCCCGCGACCGCCTGCTCGGGCGGCAGGTACGCCATCAGCAGGTGCTTACCGACAGACGGCCCGGAGCCGGCGCTGGTGACGTACGAATGCCGTCCCTTGGCGTCGGTCAGCGACTCGCCCTGCTCGGTCAGGATGGGCTCGCCCCCTAGCATGTAGCGCAGCTCGCCGGAAGCGGCTGCGTGGTCGTCGACGGTCAGGGTGCACAAGATCGCAGCCGGCGGCACCTCCCGCTGGTGCAGGTAGGCGGTCTTGCCAATGAAGTCCTGCTCCTTGACTTTCGGCCGCGTCATCCCGGCCTCGACCAGGTTGTAGCTGGCATCGAGTTCAGCGCCGTAAGCGCGGTATCCCTTTTCCAGCCGGCCGGTGGTGCCGTACACGCCGATGCCCGCCGGGACCATGCCGTAGGCCAGGCCCGCCGAGAACAGCGCATCCCACAGCTTGGCGCCCTGCTCAATCGGCACGTGCAGTTCCCAGCCAAGCTCACCGACATAGGAGATGCGGGACGCCAGCACTGTCATCCCCTCGGCCTCGATATCCCGGCATGTTCCGAACGGGAATCCGCCGTTGGAGATGTCGTCGGCGGTGAGATTAGCCAGGATGTCGCGCGCCTTCGGCCCCCACAGGCCGAATGTCGTCCAGGCCGACGTCACGTCGGTCACGGCGGCCGAGCCATCGCGGGGCAAGTGGTCGGCGATCCACTTGTAGTCCGCCATCCCGGTGGCACCGCCGGTGACGACGCGGAAGTGCCGGGGCCCGAGCCGCATGATCGTCAGGTCTGCGCGGAAGCCGCCTGCATCATCCAGGAACGAGGTGTACACCACCCGGCCGACCGGCACCTGCAGCTGCGCGACCGCGAGCTTCTGCAGTGCGTGCAGCGCGCCAGGGCCGGTCACGTCCAGGATCGCGAACGCGGACAGGTCGAACAGGGCGGCCCGCTCGCGCATCGCCAGGTGCTCGGCGTTGACGATCGGTGACCACCAGCGGGACTCCCACTCGCCGGGCCGGTCCATAAGCTGGCCACGGTACCGGTCAAGCAGATCACGGTTGCGCCCGTACCAGAACGGCCGCTCCCAGCCGGCGGTCTCGTGAAATACCGCGCCGAGTTCGCGCTCGCGCTCGTATACCGGGCTGACCCGCACCGGGCGGCCGGACTCCCACTGCTCGTTCGGGTGGACGATGCCGTACATCTTGTTGAAGCCCTCGGCGGCCCGATTGGTCACGTGGGCCGTCGTGCGCTGGTGCGGGTAGAACCGGGAGATATCGGCCTCGTGGATGTCGATCTCGGGAGTCACTCCGCTCATCCACTCGGCAACGACGCGGCCGATGCCGGGACCCTCCTTGATCCAGCTCGCCGCGACCGACCAGAGTCCGGGCACCTCCGGCGTCTCCCCGAGCACGGGATGGCCATCCGGGGTCATCGAGATCAGCCCGTTGATGGCGTACCTGATGCCGGCCCGCTCGTCGCCGAGCAGATCGGGCATCAGCTCAAGCGCCAGGGCCAGCTGCGGGTCGAAGTCGTCCTGGGTGAAGGGCAGCTCGGTCGGAGACAGCACCGCGGCCTCGATGGCGGGAATGTCATCAGGCGCCACGATGATCGGCCGGTGCGCATACGAGCCCACCTCCATGTCGCCGCCGTGCTGGCGCTCGTACATGTTCTCGTCCACATCCCGGACGATGGGGTAGGCGATCTCTCCCTCGGTGCCGTCGAACAGCGCGATCGGGCCGACGCTGATCATCTGGTGCACGATCGGGGTGAGCGGGATCCGGGCGCCGGCCATCCTCGCGATCCGCGGGCTCCATACGCCGCAGCAGATCGCGCAGACATCAGTCTGGATGTCGCCCTTGCTGGTGCGCACGGCGCTAACCCGGCCCTCGTCGGACTTGTCGATGCCGAGCACCTCGGTGCCGGCCAGCACGGTCAGCGCGCCAAGCTGCTGCGCCTGCTCACGCATCAGCGTGCCGGCCCGCAGCGAGTCGACCACTCCTACGGTGGGGAAATACGCGCCGCCCAGGATCACCGAGTCGTCCAGGTACGGCACCAGCTTGCGCACTCCCGCTGGCGTCAGCAGCTCGGCCGGGATGTCCCACGCCTTGGCCTGCGAGCAACGGCGGCGCAGCTCGGTCATCCTGGCCGGCGTGCGGGCCACCTCGATCCCGCCGCTCTGGGTGAAAACCCCGAGTTCGGTGTACTGCTCGGTCGAATCCCTGGTCAGCTCCATCATCATCTTGGAGTACTCGATCGGGAAGATGAAGTTGGATGCGTGGCCGGTCGATCCGCCCGGGTTAGGCATCGGACCCTTGTCGACCAGCACAAGCTCGGTCCAGCCAAGTCTGGCCAGATGGCAGGCAAGGCTGTTGCCGACGATTCCGGCCCCGATGATAACGGCACTGGCCCGGCTGGGGGTCTCGGTCATGCTGCGATCTCGCTCATCTAGCTAATCCGCCGATCTGTTTTCTCGATCTTCCCCGGCATGATCACGGACGACTTCCCCGTTCCCGGAAAAGTCGTCCGTGACCAACTGAGCCGAGCGTGCTATTCGACCGGGATCTCCTTGTTAATCAGGCCGAGGTCGATGCCCTGCCGCCTGCGGACGATCCTTGCGGTCACGTAAACGATGATCGCCAGGACGTACATGGCGCCCATGAATATCAGCGATGGGTGCAGGTTGACGTAGTAGTTGTCGTTGGTGAGCCACTCGTAGAGGTTGAAGCCCAGCAACCCGATCGTGATCCACCCGGAGACCGGGACGATCTGCACGCCGAACAGCCTGAGCTTGCTAGCGGGTGACGCTCGCCACAGGTCTTTCTTGACGAACGGCAAGAGCACCACGGCTATCGCGCTGAACAAGAACGTCACCGCGATCACCAGCGTCGCATCGTAGGTGTATTTCACGAACGTCGAGTTATAGGCATATATGGCGCTCAAGCCCACCGCGGGCAGCAGCATCAGGATCAGCGAGTAAATCGGGACCTTGCGCTTCTCCGACACCTCGGCGGCCCGGTCGGGTAGGACCCGGTCGAAGGCGGCAGCGAAGATGACCCGGGTCGAAGACAGGAACAGGGTTCCTACCCAGCCGAAGAACCACAAGCTCATCACCAGGATCAGGATGACCTGGAACGCCGTGTTGTGGACCAGCCAGGCGGCGAACAGGACCGGGTACGGCCAGATCGGCAGGATGCCCTTGGCGTCGAAGTTCAGCGTGTTGGAGTTCTGGTAGAACGCCCAGCCGAAGGTCTTGTCGATCAGCAGCAGGAATCCCACGGTCAAGATGACGGTGATCCAGAGCCCGCCGAACATGCCGGTGAAGACTCGCCTGAAGTCGTTGGCGCCGCGTATCTCGCCGTACAGGGTGGCGCCCCAGTTCGGCCACAGTATGAAGAACATCATTACCGGCACGAGCAGCATGGTCGGCCCGAGCGGGCCAAAGGCAAGCTTAGGTGCCACGTAGCCAGCCTTCGCTGCCGCGACCTGAGTTGCCCCGTAGGCGCCGTTAATGCCGAACAGCTTGTGCGCCTCCAGGTTGAAGGAGTTCACGAAGTCAGCGTGGTTATTGATAAGCAGGAGAACGACGATCACTCCGAAGCCGACCAGCCCGCCGTAGAAGCACCACTTCTGGAACCTGGCATAGCCGGCCATGCCGATCGACACCAGGAGGCCGGCGAGTGCGATGGTAATGAGCGAGACAGTGAAGATCCCGTCATGGGTGCCGAACCACGCGGCACCGCCGCCTGGCCAGGTCCACTTCAGCGTCGCCCAGATTGGCTCAAAGAACTGGACGGCGAGGATATTGCCGTAGATCGGCGCCCACAGCCAGAGGATGAACCACCAGCCGGTGGCTGCCATCACGAAGCCGAGTCCGCCACCGAGGATCCTGGTCTGCCAGACGTAGTCGCCGCCGGCGCGCGGAATCGTCACGACCAGGCCGGCGTAGGCGATCACCAGGAACGACACCCAGATACCTGAGATCACCACTGAGGTGATCAGCTGGCCTTTGGGGAACGCCGGGGCGGCGAACGCGAACTCGTAGATCGCCAGGGTGACGAAGTTCGTGGCTAGGCATGCGTAGATCATCGAGTCTCGGACGGACCAGCCACGTACCAAGCCGGTGGCATTCCGGAGGAATAGCGTGGGAGCCTCACTGATCGATTCTGTTGCCATCTCCGCCTCTCAGTAATTGACTATCTGGTCAGTCGCCCAGTGCGGGCTCGGGGCTGATACTGCTTGGTTCCATCGATTCAGTTGTGCCGGTTGCTACTGCCATATCCGGTCAGATTAGCCGTTCACTAGTAGGTATCGCGCTATCTTCGCCTTCTTGGCATCCAGCTCGATGACCGCGCCCTGAAGCACGCCGTCACCGTAGACGCTGCCAGGGTTGATAGCCAGCGTGCGGTTCATTCGCTTGACCGCGCGGCTTTCATGGATGTGACCATGCACAGACAGCAGCGGCTGGTACTTATTGATCGCATCGCGAACGGCGGTCGACCCGACCGCCTTCATCACGGCGCCGCCGTGCATCGGGCGCAGGGTCTCGTCAAGAGCCGGGGCTTCGTCGAGGCCGGTTCCGTAAGGTGGCGCATGGAAGTTGAAGATCGCCCGGCTCATGTCGGGTACCAGGTCGGCCACGGCATCGATCTTGGCGGCCAGCTGGGGCTCAGGTGCCTCCCGGTAGGTATCCCACGGCGTCGGGTTGGTCCAGCCCATCGACACCAGCGAGAACCCGTCGAGGTCGAGTAGCTTCCCCTCGGCAAAGCTCACGCAAGGCGATGAGTCAATGATGTCGTCGATCTCGAATATGTCGTCGTTGCCGCCGTTGAGGATGCACGGGATCTGGCCGCCCCGCAGTTTGTCGTCCGCCATGTCCAGCCAGCGGTCCAGCGAACTGATCATCTCCGAGCTGAAGCGCTGGTCGACGGCATCGGAGTTCTCACTGAGATGCGTGAGCTCATCGGGGCTGACGAGGGCAGGGTAGAAGCCGCTGTTGCGGATCCGCGTCAGCATCTCCTCCAGCGCATCCTTGCTTTCCACGCGGTGGGTCTGGCCTCGCAGCGTCAGCTGCCAGTAACCGTTGTGCGCGACGATCGGCACCATCGCTTTGCCCGTGACGTCCCCGCCCAGCACTACCAGATCGGCTTTATAGAAGGCGGCGGAGTTGAGGAACTTCCGCCAGCAGACTTCGGAGCCATGGATATCGGTCGCAAAAAAAATCTTCATGCACCTATCACGCCTTTGCTGCGCCGCATGTGCATGGGTGTAGCACCCCCCGCAACCGGGCGTCAAGATTGATAACGACCCAATGGTCAACGCGACGGTGCCGAGCGGACCCGCTCGGCGCCGCTGCGAACGGCAGAATCGGCAAATGAGACGGCCTGCGAAAGTCCGCCGGGCATTGCCTGGACAGGCCGGTCAGTGCCCAACCTCCTCGGGCAACTCGTACCACCGGACGCGGTCTCCGATGTTGGCACGCATTTTCCATTTCACGCCCTTGGGCACCGTCCGCGCGACCTCAGCCAGCGTCTCGGCCTGGGCAAGCGCGTCATGCGGAGTGGCGTCAGGGACGAGTTCGGGATTGCTCTGTGCAAGCCCTGGCAGCTTTTCCAGGTTCCCGGTAACTGTCCGCCACCAGCCCCAGTCAGATCCGAGCAGCTTTCCGAACCTGTCGATGTCGATGCTTACCGTGCCGTGTCTACCCGCGCCTGGCGTGCCGACTGGTAGGCCGGCCAGCAGATGGAAGATGTCCCGGACGTCCTTGGGGTTCAGCTCGATGATCTGCAGCTTGGACAACAGGATGTCAACGCCGCCCAGCGTCATCGGATGCGAATGGAACGACTGCCGGAAGTCCAGCACGTGACACATCGTCAGCCGGTCCACCATGACGTCGATCGGCCGGCCCGACGGTGCCATGAAGTACATCTGCCGGTCACCGTTCAGGTTGTTAAACCGGCGGTCCGGCTGGCAGCCGCTGCGCTCCAGGAATGCGGCGGTTTCCTTTCGCCCCTTGGACAGGCAGGCAAAATCTATGTCCTGCCCCGCGCGCTGCCGAGGCGGCAGATCCGGGCAGAGCACGCGGACCGCCAGCCCGCCGAGCAACTTCAGGCCTACGCCAGCTTCCGCAGCGGCCCGGGCCAGGGCTACGGCCTCCGGCAGCGGATCGGCAACGGCGGCGTGCGGCGAATGGCCAGGCTGAACTCCCACGGCTGCTCCTGAAAGGTGCGGGTGACGACAGACGTCAATCGCACGATACAGCGCAGTGCGGGCGAAGTGGCATAACAACGAACGGCTTAACCAGGCCAGGAGCGTGCTGTCGCCGAACAGGTACTCACGTCATGCCGGTTTAGCGGCCATTCGGATATCTAATGTCCCAGTTTGCGATGGCAGGAACCGTCAGTGTGCCGCCGAGCCGGTTAGCGCGGCGGCAGGTCGGCCAGTGGACGCGCATCTTCCGGTCGGCTTGTCCCGGCCGGTTCCGGATATGTCCCTTCTGCTGCGGCTCTCTGCGCGGGCACGTCGACCGGGCGCTCAGGGATCGGCATGAGCTGGCGCCCGCCCTCGACGGCCTGGAACGTGCCGCCAGAGACGTCGGTACGCGCGTGGTAGGCATGCGGCTTGCGCGGATGCGCGTTCGCGTAGAAGACGGCAGCTATCCATGTCGCAAGCACGATCGCGATCACGATCGGCATGACAATCAATGACAAATGGGATCCTGACATGGCCCTACCCCCCGGTTGCTAGGCCATACCCGCAGCCCCCTCGGTTCTGGCCCTACCCGCAGGAGGCGAGCCAGACACCGCCGCGGGCCTGCTAGTCGCAGACAACCTGGAAAGTCGCGAGGCTCGGGTCGGCTGCATACGCGATCCGGCCGCCGTCGGCTGCCACCGCCCGGAGCGCCCCCACCGCTTCGGCCGTAATCAGCTCGCCAGGAGCCAGCACCGGAACGCCCGGCGGGTAAGGCGCGATCAGCTCGGCGCTGATCCGGCCGATCGCCGCGGCTGCGGTCACGGTCCGGTTCGGTGCGAAGAAGGCATCTCGCGGCGGGAGCACCTGCTGCGGTTCGACGTTCCATGACGCGGCCACCGCGAGCTGACGCGGCGCGCCGCGATGCCGCTCGATCGCTTCGATCAGCACTTCGGTGAAGGCGGCCACGTGCTCCTCGTCGTCGGCGATCGTCGGGATCGGCACCACGGTGTCGCGGTCCGCCGTCTCTACCGGCATGCCAGCCGCGATGAGATCGGCCTCGACTGCATGCCCGTGTGCGCCAGTTCCGGCCAGCAGCACGACCAGTTTGGTCGGCTCGACACCCGGCCCGTCGAGCACGTCGACGCCGGGCACCTCGCGCAGACGCTTGCGCGCCGCCGCCACGCCGCGGATGAGGCGCCCGCACAATCGCTCCCCGTCCGCGGCGAGCAGCGCGCGCGCAGCGTCGATGCTCGCCATGATCGAGCCGGTGGGGCTGGTGGTATGGGTTGCCTCGAACGCCCGGTCCAGCCGTGCCGCATCCAGCCGCGCCGTGCTGGCCAGCACCAGCGCGCCCTGGGTGTAAGCGGGCAGTGCCTTGTGGGCGCTGGTCACCATGGCGTCGGCACCGGCGGCGATGGCATGCAGCGGCAGATCAGGATGAAAGCCGAGGTGGGCAGCCCATGCCGCGTCCACGATCAGCGGAACTCCGGCGGCATGCGCGACCGCCGCGTGTCCGGGCAGGTCGCTGATCGTGCCCACGTAGGTCGGATCACCCAGGAATACCGCGCAGGCATCGGGATGCGCGGCCAGCGCGGCACGGACGGCCTGTACCGCGACGCCGGCCGGCAGGCCCGAGGCCGGGTCGATCTCCGGGCGCACCCAGACCGGCCGCAAGCCCGCGAGCACAAGGCCAAGGAGCAAGGACTTGTGCAGCGTCCGGTTGATGACGACTTCCTGGCCGGGCTGCCCGACCGCGAGCGCGAGAGCCTGGTTGCCGTGCGTGGACCCGGCGACCGAGAACCTGCACCAGTCCGCCCCCCACAGCCGGGCTGCCCGCGCCTCGCCATCGGCCCGAAGGTTGTCCGCATGCTTGATGGTGTCGAGCCCGCCGTAGAACGGCGCGTCTCCGGCGACCACAGCCCCTACCAGGTCATGCCGTTGCTTGTGCCCTGGCACGCCCATCGGCGTCAGTTCGCCAGCCTCAGCCTGCCGGGTGAAATCCAGCCAGGCCGCCAGCATCGGCGCATCCGCGCGCAGTCCGAGCGGGTCGCGCGGATCAGGTACCAGGTCAGCCATCCGCCCAGTGTGCCGGACGCAACCGCCAGGCGTTAGCCGGGCGGCGGTCCCGCGCGCACGTACGATTCCACTTCAGCCGCATCCTGACCAGGGGCGAAGCCTTCCAGCACCCAGGTCGCGCCGGCCTCCCGCAGCCTAGCCACGACATCGCCGCGCTCGGCATTGCTCATCCGGTGCAAGGCGCAGCGCACGGCGATATCGAGGGACCGGGGTCCGCCAAGGGCCGTCAGCTCTGCCCGCAGCGCGGTCAGTTCATCGACTGCGGGCGGGGCCGGGCGGTTGCCTGAACCAGGAAAGATCGGGAAACAGCCCTGCAGCCTGACTGCCCTCGCCAGCGGCTTGCGGTTCGGCCAGCGGCAGGCCGCCCAGAACGGCACCGGGTCCTGGGCTGGCCGCGGCAGTATCGGAGGTGAGTCGACAACCATACGACTGCCCTTGTAGTGAACCTCGTTCCCCGACAAAAGCCGCAGCAGCACCTCAAGTGACTCGTCTAGCAGCTCACCGCGGGCGTGCGGCGAGGTCTCCTCGCCGAACGCGCTGAACTCGCGCCAACCGTCATCTCCGAGGCCAATGCCAGCCACGAGGCGGCCGCCGGACAGCTGATCCAGCGTGGCAATCTGCCGCGCGAGCACCCAGGGCCGGCGCCTGGTTAGCGGCGTCACGAGCGCGCCTAGCCTGATGCCGGCGGTCGCCATCGCGATCGCGGCCAGCGTCGTCCAGGCTTCGGCTACAGCCATGCCGGGTTCGGCAAGCATGTGGTCCCAGAGGTAGAACCCGTCCCAGCCTGCTTCCTCGGCCACTGCGGCCAGCCTGGCGACGCGGCGCGGACTGGCGAATTCGGCGAACGGGGGCAGGAATATCCCGTGCTTCACGCGCGTGATTATCCCGTTGTCTCGGGCACGTCGCGGGCAGCCGCGTCAGCTCGATCGCGGACGTAGAACTCGGCCGTTACCGGCGCCAGCGGCGTGTTCCCGAGAATGATGTCGGCGGCCTTCTCGGCGATCATCATGGTCGGCGCGTAGATGTTTCCGTTGGTTACATACGGCATCACCGACGCGTCGACCACCCGCAGGCCATCCAGGCCATGCACCCGCATGCTGGCCGGATCGGTGACCGACATCGGGCCGGTGCCCATCGCCGCGGTGCAGGACGGGTGCAGCGCCGTCTCGCCGTCCCGCCTGACCCAGTCCAGGATCTGCTCTGGCGATTGCACGTCAGGGCCGGGCGATATCTCGCCCGCGTTGAATGGATCCATGGCCGGCTGGCTCAGGATCTTGCGAGCCACGCCGATCGCCTCGACCCACTCGCGGCGGTCCTGGTCGGTCGACAGGTAGTTGAACCGCAGGGCCGGCTTTGCCGCCGGGTCAGCTGAGGTAATGCGGACGCTGCCGCGAGCGTCGGAGTTCATCGGGCCGATGTGCACCTGATAGCCATGGCCGCCAGCCGGCGAGGAACCGTCGTAGCGCACCGCGATCGGCAGGAAGTGGAACATCAGGTTCGGGTAAGCCACGTCATCGTTGCTGCGGGCGAATCCGCCGCCTTCAAAGTGATTCGTGGCGCCGGGACCGCTGCGCAGGAACAGCCAGCGCGCTCCGACTAGCGGCCGGTTCCGCCACTTGAGTGCCGGCGCGACCGAGACTGGCTGCTTGCAGCCGTGCTGAACGTACACCTCCAGGTGATCCTGCATGTTCTCGCCGACACCCGGCAGGTCATGGCGGACTTGGACGCCTGCGGGCTCGAGAACGGCCGGGCTGCCGATGCCGGCGAGCTGGAGCAACTGCGGGCTGTTGATGGCGCCGCCGGACAGGATTATCTCGCCCGCGCGTGCCGTCTCCTGCTGGCCGCCATGGCGGTAGTCCACGCCAGTCGCGCGAGTGCCGTCCAGCAGGATCCGCGTCACGAACGCGCGGGTATGCACGGTGAGGTTCGGCCGCTTCAGGACCGGATGCAGGTAGGCGCGGGCAGCGGATAGCCGCCTGCCGCGGTGCAGGTTCCGGTCGAACGGCGCGAAGCCTTCCTGCCGGTAGCCGTTGACGTCATCGGTCAGCTGGTAACCCGCCTCCTGCACGGCCGCGAAGAACGCCCGGAACAGCGGGCCATCGGCGGGGCCGCGTTCCAGGATGAGCGGACCATCGCCGCCGCGGAACTCGTCGGCCCCGGCCAGGCAGGTCTCCATCCGCTTGAAGTACGGCAGGCAGTGCGGGTAATCCCAGTCAGCCATGCCGGGGCCGGCCGCCCAGCGCGCGTAGTCGAGCGGGTTGCCGCGCTGGAAGATCATCCCGTTGATGCTGCTCGAGCCGCCTAGAACCTTGCCCCTGGCGTGGTAGATCCGGCGGCCGTTCATGAACGGCTCCGGCTCGGATTCATACTTCCAGTCGTAGAAACGGCTGCCGATCGGGAAGGTCAGCGCGGCTGGCATGTGGATGAAGACGTCCCACCGATAGTCGGGCCGGCCCGCTTCCAGCACGAGCACGCGGTTCGCGGGGTCGGCCGACAGCCGGTTCGCCAGCGCGCAGCCGGCCGAGCCGCCGCCAACAATGATGAAGTCGTAGCTAGCCGCCATTAGGCCTGTAATCACCGCCTGATCCGGGTTCTGGTGATGATATCGCGGTAAGGCCAGTGCCAGGAAAGGTTACGTTCCGCCTATTCTGGCTATCCGGGTCGGACAATTCGGGGTGTTCGGGCCAGAGCAAATTGTCATATCTGACAGTTCTCGTTATTCTGTCAGGTGTGACAGAACTCGCCGGGTCGCCACACGCGATCAGGTACGTGGCCGTGGCGAGCCGCTATCTCGTGGCTGCCCACGGCCAGCCCGCACACCACCGGCTGCGATGGCTCGTCGCGGCCATCGTCATCGCCGCAGTGGCAACTCTGGCCGTGACGCTCATCAGCCGACGATCGCGCCAGCGGGCGGCCAGCAGGCACCCCGCGGCGACACAGGCCGCGGGCCCGAGCGCAGCGGGCACCGTTGAGGCGGGCACCGTTGAGGCGCGCACCGTTGAGGCGCGCACCGTTGAGGCGGGCACCGTTGAGGCGCGCACCGTTGAGGCCCCGCGCAGGCGCGGGCTGCTGTACCGGCTCGGCTGGTGGAGCGCCACGCACCGGCTGGTGGTCGTGCTTATCTGGATCGGCCTGGCGGCCGGGGCTGCCGTCGGCAATCAGGCCCTGGGCGGCGTTTACTCGGACAACTTCAACCTGCCAGGGACGAACGCGCAGCAAGGCACTGCACTCCTGCAGGCACATCGGCCGTCGGCTGGCGGCTTGGGTAGCGGCCAGATTGTCTTCGCCGTGACTTCGGGCTCGCTGGCCACTCGCCGGGCGGCCATCGAGCAATCGATGTCCGACGTCAGCAGGCTGCCTTACGTCCTTGGCGCATCCGACCCGCTATCGGCGTTGTCGGTGGCGAAAGACGGCCGGATCGCCTACGCCTCCGTGCACCTTTCGGTCAACCCCCAGTCGCTCGGCCCCAGCTACCTGGCCATGGTCAGCCAGGCCGTCGCTCCCGCGGCGAAGGCCGGCGTGAGCGTTAACTACGGCGGCCAGCTTGGCCAGGCGGCAAAGCAGAAGAACAAGGATGTGCGCTCCGAAGAGATCGGCATAGCGGCCGCTCTGATCATCTTGCTGATCGGCTTCGGCAGCGTGTACGCCGCCGGCTTGCCGATCCTCAGCGCCCTGGCCGGGGCCTTTGCCGGCCTGTCTGCGCTCGGCATGCTGGCAGCGGTCACCACGTTCCCTACCGTGTCGCCGACACTCGCCATCATGATGGGCCTCGGCGTGGGCATCGACTACGCCCTGTTCCTGACCACCAGGCATCGTCAGCTCGTGATCGCTGGTGTCGACCCCGCGCAAGCCGCTGCCAGCAGTCTTGCCGCAAGCGGCCATGCCGTGGTCGTCGCTGCACTGACCGTCGTGATTGCCCTGCTCGGGCTCTACGCCTCCGGGATCACGTTCATCGGGAAGCTCGGGCTGGCAGCCGGCATCACCGTGGCGGTGGCCGCGCTCGGCGCCATCACCGTCGTGCCAGCCTTGCTGGCCACGGCCGGGAAAAGCATCGACAAGCTCCGGGTCCGCACACCTGTCGCAGAATCGTCCGGCAGTCACGACGGCTGGCAGCGGTACGCCGAGCGAGTCGGCGTGCACCCGTGGCGATACCTGGCTGGCGGCGTGGCGATACTCGCGGTCCTGGCGATCCCGGCGTTCTCGATGCAGCTGGGTCACATCGGGGCGAGCGCGGATCCAGCCGGCTCTACCGCCAAGAAGGCATACGACGCGCTGAGCGCCGGGTTCGGGCCCGGGGCCAACGGGCCGTTCACCGTGGTCGCTCAGCTTGGGCCGGGCACCACCGCGCTACAGCGGCAGGCCTTGCAGGTATCGCTGCGTCAGGCGATCTCGAACACACCCGATGTCGCCGCGGTGTCGCCGGTGAAGGCGACGCCGGATGGCGCGCTGTTGGTTGCGACTGTCCTTCCGCGGACCGGTCCGCAGGACGCAGCGACCAATCAGCTGCTGCAGGCGCTGCAGTACGACACCTTGCCAGCCGTGCTGTGGACCACCCAGTCACAGGGCTACGTCACTGGTCCGACCGCAGGTCAGCTTGAATTCCGCGACGAGATGGCCAGCCGGCTGCCGCTCATTATCGCGGCGGTCATCGCCGCCGCGTTTGTCCTGCTGCTGCTCGCATTCCGCAGCCCGCTGCTGGCTATCAAGGCTGGTCTGCTCAACCTGCTGTCGATCGGCGCCGCCTGGGGCGTGATCGTTGCGGTCTTTCAGTGGGGCTGGGGCAGCTCGCTGCTCGGCGTCAGCCAGAAAGTCCCGATCGAGTCCTACGTGCCGATGATAATTTTCGCGATCGTCTTCGGCCTGTCCATGGACTACGAGGTCTTCCTGCTATCGAGGGTGCGGGAAGCATGGCTGGCAACCGGGCACAACCATGCCAGCGTCGCCAGCGGCCTCGCGAGCACGGCGCGGGTGATCAGCTGCGCGGCACTGATCATGACCAGCGTGTTCGCCGCCTTCCTGCTGTCCGCCAATGTCGTCGTGAAGATGCTCGCACTCGGGCTCGGCCTCAGCGTCCTCATTGATGCGTCGGTGATCAGACTGCTGGTGGTCCCGGCGGCCATGTTCCTGCTCGGCAAGTACAACTGGTGGACGCCCCGGTGGCTCGACTTGATTCTGCCCCGAGGCGGCCGGGGCGGCGCAGAACAGCCGGGCCCGGTTCGGCAGCCCGTAGCCGGTCAGCTGCGGGAAGCGCCCCGGTAAGCGCCGAAGGACCTGCGACTGCCCTCCGGGTCCGCGACCGCGAAGTCCCGCGAGCCGTAGTCGGTGTCATGCAACTCGGTCAACACCTCCGCCCCGGCCGCCTTCGCGCGCGCGAACAAGGCGCCGGGCTCGCCGGTAACCACGTAGCCGCCGAAGCCGCCCGGCCGGAGCGGCCAGTTGTCGTCGGTGTCGGTTTCCCTGGCGGAGCGAGCATGATGCCGCCGCCTGGCGGCCAGGCGAGCTCGGCATGATCGACCCGGTCGCCTTCGCCGTAAACGGCAGTCTGCTCGAAGCCGAATGCGTCCACCAGGAACTTGATCAGCGCCCTGGCGTCGCGCGCCCGGAGCGCGGGCCATACCTGCGGTGCTGGTGTCTTGTCGGTCATGAAGCCAGCTTCGCGCCGGCTAGGCCGCGCTGGCTTGGAAGTTTCGCAACTCCTCGGCCAGCCAGCAGGTTGGCGCACAGCCGGCCAGCAGAGCGAAGTCCCGGTCCAGGTGGGCCTGGTCGAAATAGCCGCAGGACGCGGCCAGCTCCGCCAGCCGCAGCGGCTCTCCCGCCGACCGCGCCGCTGAAGCTGCCGCCTGGCCCGGTCAAACCTGATCACGCGTGCCGCCGGCACGCGGCCCACCCGATCTTGTCCGCAGCCAGGGCCCAGGTAATCTGCCGCAGCCGGTACGCCGAGGACCGGCTGGCCGAAGCGGTCGCTCGCGGCGTGCGTCAGTACGTCTTGGTCGGCGCCGGTCTCGATAGCTTTGGTTACCGATCGGCGCTGGCTGACCAGGTCAGGGTGTTCGAAGTCGATCATCGCGACACCCAGGATTGGAAGCGGGCGGCGCTAGCGGCGGCGCGTATCGACGTCCCGGCTGGGGTCACCTTCGCCGCCGCTCTCGGTACCGACTCGCTCACGGCGGCGCTGCAGGCCAGCGGGTTTGATTTCGGCCAGCCTGCAGTGGTCAGCTGGCTCGGGTCATCATGTACCTGAACCGCCCCGCCAGGCAGTCGACGCTGGCGTCGCTGGCCGGATTCGCGGCGGGCACCGAGCTGATTGCCGATTACATGCTGCCGGAGGCCCTGCGCAACGAGGCCGGCGATTTAAATGTCAGCCAGCCCGCGCCGGCGGCGGCCGAGCGCGGTGAGCCAAGGCAGACGTTCCTGTCGCCCGAGGAAATGGACGACCTGCTCGCCGAGAACGGTTTCGGCGCGGCCGAGCATGTCCCGCAGCGCGACGCCGTGCCTGCCCGCCTGTGGGCCCGGTCGGATTCGCTGCGGCCGGTCAGCTTGTCGATGATCACCAGGGCGACCCTCTAAGGTCGGCGCGCAGTACAGTCGCGCCGCAGTACAGTCGCTCAGTGCAGTTTGAGGCGCGCCTGCGCACAGGTCTTCACGACGGCAGCATCACCGTGGCCTTCCGCCGGTGGCGCCGGGCTCAGGTCGTGGCTGGTCATCAGTACCGCACTGGTGCGGGCATGGTTCTGGCCGAGTCCGTTGACGTCATCACTCCCGCCGACATCACCGCTGGGCTGGCGCGCGACGCGGGCTTCGCTGATGCTGCAGCGGCAGTAGCGGACCTTCGCGGCGATCCCGCCTTGCCGCTGTACTGCGTCAGGTTCCGGCCGCTGGACGAGCCCGATCCGCGCGATCAGCTAGCCGCAACCGCGGCTTTGTCGAGCGACGAGACGGCCGCTATCGCGGCGCGACTCGCGCGGATGGACGCCGCCAGCAAGCGCGGACCCTGGACATCGGCCGTACTCGCGCAGATCGCCGATCGGCCAGGTGTCGTCTCCACTCTGCTCGCGGAGACGCTCGGCTGGGAGCGCGCGGATTTCAAGCTGCACGTGCGCAGGCTCAAGGCACTCGGCCTCACCATCAGCCTGGATGTCGGCTACCGGCTCTCCCCGCGCGGCGCCGCTTACCTGGCAAAGTCTGCTGCCAAGCGCGGCACCGCATCGCGCTGAGATAGCCGGCCCGAACACGAGGCCTTACTTATCTTGCCTGGCAAGACATGATGTGACGCATGAGCGGAAACGGCGCCGGCCTGACCGAACTCCGCCGGGGAGTACTCGGGCCGTGCGTGCTCGCCCAGCTGGAGCTGCGGCCACGATTTGGCCTGGAACTCGTCCGCTATCTCGCCGCCGCCGATGGCCTGCTGACCAGCGACGGCACGGTCTACCCATTGCTCAACAGGCTGCGTGACGCCGGGCTGGTAACCAGCGAGTGGCGCGACGACGAAGGTGAACGCGCCCGCCGCTATTACTCCATCACCGAGGCCGGGCGGCGCAGCCTGGCCGACTTTCGCGCCGAGTGGGCGCAGTTCGCCGCCACCGTTGGCATGATCCTCAACCACCTCAGTGTCGACCGCAAGGCCGACCGGGAAGGACACCAGTCATCAGCGCCGTACTGGACCATCCTTGGTCCGCGATTACCTGCGCAAACTCGATATTGCGCTGGCCGGTCTCCCCGCCGGTCAGGGGCGCGAGCTGCGGGAGCAGATCACCGCTCATCTCGACGACCTGCTGTCCCCCGACGTGGATGATGAACATGCGAGTGCCGCGCTGAGCCGGCTCGGATCCCCGCCGAGCCAGCCGCCGAGGCGGCCGCCGAATCATCCGTCCCCTCACGCCTCCGCCCCCGACGAACGGTGCGCGCGCGGTTGGTCGCGTTCGGCTGGCAGCGCTGGCTGCTGCTGCTGGCCGGAGCAATGCTGGCCGCCGTCGCGCTCACCTACTTCATCGCGATGCAGACGGCGCCAGCGCTGAGCTTCAACGGCGCCTCGAGCTGGTGGTATCCGCGAGATGGGGCGCGGGAAGTGGACACCACTGCTGACGGGGCCTCCCAGACCACGGTGCCGATCCGGTCCGGGCAGCGGCAGGAATTCGCCATCACACTGGTAAACAACAGCGACTGAACCCAGACCGTGCTCGCGCCGCCGCCCTTTGGCCCCGATGCTGCCCTTTTCACCACCGCCGGGGTGAAGTTCGTCCTGCCCGAATCCATCCCGCCGCACCAGATCAGGATGCTGCGGGTGCTGTGGACCTCATCGGCATGCCTGATGAAGGGCAGCTGGCAAGGCATCGACCGGCTCGAGCTCCAGGTCCGGGCCGGCTGGATCACCAGGATCGAAACCATCGACCTCGGCCAGGCCTGGGCCCGCACCGGGCCAAGCCACGGACGCTGCACATAGGCGGCCGCGGCGCGCGGCGGCCCCGTTCCCTTAATATCCAGCCTCGGGGTCGACGAGGCCGATCAGCGGCTCACCCGCGACAAACCTTGCCACGTTGTCGCGGACGCGCGCGGCGAACGGACGCAGCGACATCTCAAGCGTGTTGGCGGTGTGCGGGGTGATGATGCAGCGTTCCTGCGCCCACAGCGGGTGGCCGTCCGGTAGCGGCTCAGGGTCGGTGACGTCCAGGCCGGCGCCCGCGATGACGCCATCAGCAAGCGCCGTCACGAGCGCTCCGGTGTCCACGTGGCGGCCGCGGGCAACGTTGACCAGCCAGCCGTCGGGTCGCATCGCCGCCAGCTCGCTCGCCCCGATGATGCGTTCGGTCTCCGGAGTGAGCGCGAGAGCGAGGAAGACGACCTTGGCGTCAGCGAGCGCCTCGTGCAGCGCGTCCATCGGCAGCGTCCGGGCAGCGCCGGGCAGCGGGCTGGCGGACCGCCGTACCACGGTCGCTGCGACGCGGAACGGCGCGAGGAGTTCCAGCAGAGTCGTAGCGATCCCGCCGGCGCCCAGTATCGTGACCGGCTCTTCATACAGGCTGTCCCCGGCAGGCGGGCCCCAGGATGTCGCCATGATCCGGCGCGGCAAGCAGCGCAGCCCGGCCAGGGCTAGCGTCAGCGCATGCTCGGCCACCGGCTCGGCGTAGCTGCCCTTGGCGCATGTCCAGGTCAGGGCCGGGTCCAGCAGTCCAGCGGACGCGATCAGCTCGACGCCGGCCGACGAGAGCTGCACCCAGCGCGGACCGGCCGAGGCAAGCGCACTTCGCAGACCGGCCGGATCCCAGGGCGCTAGCCAGACCAGGCCATCAGCGGGCTCGTCGAGGCCGGCCGGTTCGCCCCCGCCCTGGCGGATCGCGTCCTCGATGGCGTCGTCCTGGCCGGGGCCGTAAGCAATGCGAGGTGGGTTCACGCTCGCCGACGCTAGTGCATGAAGGTGCGTCAGCGGAGGGTGAGGGTGTTGCCAGGTTAGCCAACGGATTATCTGGCTATCACGGCGCGACGGCTGACCCGGGTGTCGCCTCGCCTTCGGCCCGCACCTGTCTGGCGGCGAGCACGTAGTACACCACGCCGCCGACGGCCAGCCCGATGAAGACGCTGAAGTCCGAACCGTCAGTCCTGCTCGACAGCGGTCCGGTGGAGGCAAGGACTCCGCCGCTGGATGCGTTCAGCCACAGATACGCGGCGACGCCGCCGACGACCTGGGCGATGATCGCGGGCCAGTGTATGCCGCCGCTGCGGAAGTACCGGCCGCCGCGCTCGTCGAGGAGTGCATCGTGGTCATACAGGTTCCTGCGCAGCCAGCTATCCACCAAGTAGATCGCGCACCACGGCCCGAGCCACAGGATGATGTAGAGCAGGAAGCCCGTCAGCAACCCAAAGAAGCTCGAGGAGAATACCGCATAAGCGGCGATCGCCCCGCACACGACCGTGTCGACGGCCACGCATTGCAGGCGCTTCAGGCTGGGGATCAGGCTCTGCAGCGTCACGCCCGATGAGTACAGGTCGAGGGTGTTAATCGCGAACAGCTGGATGATGGCAAAGATCAGGAACGGGACCACGAACCAGGTCTGAAAGCCGACCACCAGCCCTGTCGGCGAGCCGGCGGCCGCCGGCACCGCGGTCCCCACCGCCGCGCCGAGAATCTCCAGCAGAGCCGAGGGGATGGCAGCGCCGAGTGCCACGGCCAGCACAATCCGCTTGCTGTCGGTGTCAGGCGAAAGGTAGCGCGAGTAGTCGTTGCCGTTCTCGGTCCAGCCGAGACCGCCCGCCGAGATCACCAGGGCAAGGAAAACCAGCAGCATTCCCCACCCAGCACCGTGCGCAACCGCGTGCAGATTCGCCTTGGACGCCGTCAGGGCGGCCATGACCGCGAAGAGCACCACGAACGGGATCGCCATCCAGCGCAGCACCTTCAGCACCGCCGTATGGCCAAGAGTCGGCAGCACGGCCTGAATGAGCACGGCCACGACGATGAAGACGACCTTCACGGCAGTCCCCGCGGTAAACCCGGCCTTAGCCGTGAGGACGATCGCCGCAAAAACGATGAAGGCGATGCCCTCGATCTCGAATCCGACCTGAGTAATCCAGTTGAAGAAGGACGGCAGTTTGTTGCCCCTCGGACCGAACGGTGCCCTGCTGATGGCGAACGTCGTAGTTCCGGCTCGCGGTCCCTGCACGCTCGCCAGGCCCGTCAAGACATAGGAGATGTTCCCTAGCAGGGTGATGACGACCGCCTGAGCGAAGGACAGGCCCAGGAACACGACCGCGATGGCACCGTAATAGACGAACTCGACATTCCATACCGCGCCTGCCCACATCCAGAACAGCCCGCTCGGCCTGCCCCAGCGGTCGCCTTGCGGTATGTGCTCGATGCCCCGCTGCTCGACAGTGGTCAGCGCTGGCGCCGCACCGCCACCCTGGACTCCTGCATCCCGCGAACTCGCCACTGGCGACCCCTTTGCTCAGTCGCCGCGAAGACGACTACTGCGACCGGACGGACCACTTCTTCCCGTTCCAGTGCAAGATCTCGCTCAGGTATGGCTCGCTGGCAATCTCCTTGACACCGACCGCTCAGCAGTTGGCGCTCGATGTGCAGCGGGCCCCGATGAGAATATTGTTGTCGTCCATCACGGTGCCACCCGCCATCATGGCGGAGATCTTGGCCCGGGCGACTGCTAGTTGACCTTGCGGTCCAGGCCGGCCCAGAACGGCTCACGCAGCTTGAACTTCTGCAGCTTGCCGGTAGCGGTGCGGGGGAGCGCTTCCCGCACTTCGACCGAGGTCGGGCACTTGAAATGTGACAGCCGGGAACGGCAGTACTCGATCAGCTCGGCCTCGGTGGCCTGGCTGCCGCCGCGCAGGACCACCAGCGCCTTCACTGTCTCGCCCCACTTGGCGTCCGGCACGCCGATCACGGCCGCCTCGGCCACCGCCGGGTGCTGATAGAGGCAGTCCTCGACCTCTACTGAGCTAACGTTCTCGCCACCGGTGATGATCACGTCCTTCTTCCGGTCGGAGATCACCAGGTACTCGCCCGATTCCACCCGGCCCTTGTCGCCGGTGCGGAACCAGCCGTCATCCAGCGCCTTCGCGGACTCCTCGGGCTGCTGCCAGTAGCCGGCGAACACGTGATTGGACCGCGCCAGGACCTCGCCCTCCTCGTCGGTCCGGATCTGCACGCCGACGGCGGGCACTCCCGCCCTGGACTGGAGCCTGGCCCGCTCGGCGGGCGGCATCCCGTCCCATTCCGCGGGCGCCCGGTTGATGGTGAGCAGGGGCGCGGTCTCGGTCAGTCCGTAGATCTGGATGAACTCCCAGCCAAGCTCGGTCTCGACCCGCTCGATGGTCTTAGACGGCGGTGGCGCCCCGGCGACGACCATGCGAACCGTGCCCGCGCCGGGGACCGGCTGCCCGGCGGCCCGACGGTCTGCCGCGGCGGTCAGGATCGCGGCCACCACGGCGGGCGCACCGCACATCAGCGTTACGCCGCGCGCATCGATGCGGCGCAGGATTTCCTCGCCGTCGATTTTGCGGACGACGACCTGCGGCACGCCCATGGACGTGACCGCGTACGGCATCCCCCATCCGTTGCAATGGAACATCGGCAGCGTGTGCATGAACACGTCGCGATCGGTCACGGCCGTGTGCCAGCCGAAGGTCGCCGCATTCAGCCAGCAGTTGCGGTGCGTCAGCTGCACGCCCTTCGGCCGCGCGGTGGTGCCGCTGGTGTAGTTGATGCTGGCGGTAGCGTCCTCGTCGGCCAGCCACCCGGCCGGGTCTGCCCCGTCGCCAGCGGCTGCGAACAACTCCGCGTCGCTCGTGCCGTCCAGCACGATCTTGTGCTTCACCTGCACGCCGCGCAGGCTCTCCGCCGACTCCGGGTCAACGAGCAGCACTGTGCTGCCGGAGTGCCCGATGATGTAGCTGATCTCGTCGGCGTTCAGCCGGAAGTTCACCGGCACCAGGATCCGGCCGTAGCCACTGACGCCGAAGAAGGAGATGAGGAACCTGGCGGCGTTCGGGCTGACGATGGCCACCCGCTCGCCGTGCCCGATGCCCATCCGGTCAAGTGCCAGGGCCATGCCGCGGGCCCGGCTCTCAAGTTCTCGGTAGGTCAGCGCGCCCAGCGAGCCGGCGGTTCCCGGTTCGTCAAAGACGGCGGTTCGGTCGCCGTAGACGGCCGCGCCGCGGCTGAGATAGTCCCCGATAGTGAGCGGCACCTTCATGAACGACTCCCTGGCGGCCCGGACGACGTGCAGACTTTGCTGTCTTCATATCAGGACAACGGTCCCGGCCAGCATAGTTCCGCAGGGTCTTTTGGCAGCCGCCGAGCGGCTCGGCGTCAGATCCGGCCAGCTCCCACCAGCTCGCGGAGCCTAGGGTCGCTCACCTGCGCCGGCCGCGGCACGGCACGGGCGGGGACCACTGCGTTCGGCCCGGTGTCGGTTCGCCGGAACGTCAGCCACAGCGGAATCGCCGTCATCGCGACAAAGAACACCGCAGCTAGCGGCAGGTTGATCCAGAGCCAGTTCATTTCCGTCCTTCCGTCGGGGCCGGCCTGGTTGCCGGCCACAGCGCTAGGGTCGGCTGGCAACTTCTGAGCTGGCTCTGACAGCTATTGGCAGCGGCAATGAGCACCCACGGGGGGCTCCGCCCCCCGTGCTCCCCCGAAACCTTCTGATCCGGGGATCGGCATCAGCTGCCCGCGGGCGTTCGGCCATGATGGGGCCATGGATCTGCCGGTGATGCCGCCAGTCGCGCCCATGCTCGCCAAGTCGGTGAAGGACATCCCTGACGGTGCCCTGAGTTATGAGCCGAAGTGGGACGGCTTCCGCTCCATAGTCTTCCGGGACGGCGCCGAGGTGGAGATCGGCAGCCGCAACGAGCGGCCGATGACCAGGTACTTCCCTGAAGTGGTCGAGGCCGTGCTGGCGAGCCTGCCAGCGCGCTCTGTCGTGGACGGGGAGATCGTGATCCCGGACGCCGACGGGCGCAAGCTGGACTTCGAGGCGCTGCTGCAGCGGATTCACCCGGCGGACAGCCGGGTGCGGCTGCTGGCCCGGCAGACCCCGGCCGCATTCGTTGCCTTCGACATTCTCGCGCTCGGCGACGACGATCTCACCGGCAGGCCGTTCGCCGACCGGCGGGCCATCCTGGAGCAGGCGATGGCCGGGGCCGAGCCGCCGGTATACCTGACGCCAGCCACCAGGGACAAGGGAACGGCGACCCGTTGGTTCAGTCAGTTCGAGGGTGCGGGGCTTGACGGCGTCGTCGCGAAGCCACTGGACGGCGGGTACCAGCCGGACAAGCGCGTCATGTTCAAGATCAAGCACGAGCGGACCGCCGACTGCGTGGTAGCCGGCTACCGCCTGCACAAGAGCGGCGGCGACGCCATCGGCTCGCTGCTCCTTGGCCTGTATGACGACGCTGGGCGGCTGGCCAGCGTCGGCGTGGTCGGGGCGTTCCCGATGGCGGTGCGACGGCAGCTCTTCCAGGAGGTGCAGCCGCTCGTCACCGGATTCGACGGGCACCCGTGGGACTGGGGTGGCATGCAATCCGAACAGCGAGTGCGCCGCCCGCGCGAAGCCGAGGGCAGCCGCTGGAACGCCGGCAAGGACCTGTCGTTCGTCCCGCTGCGGCCCGAACGGGTCGCCGAGGTGCGCTACGAGCACATGGAGGGAACGAGGTTCCGTCACACCGCGCAGTGGATTCGCTGGCGGGACGACCGAGACCCCGCATCCTGCGGCTTTGGTCAGCTCGAGGAGCCGGTGAAGTTCAACCTCGCCGAGATCCTGCCGCGATAGCGGTCGGCCACGCCGCGTGAGCGCCGGCGCCCGGCCTGGCGAGCAGGAAGGCCGGTGCGATCGCCTGGCCAGCTAGCGCGTCGCTCACCGCGGCCTCGACTGCGCTGACGCGCTCCGCGGGCAGCAGCACGATGACGCAGCCGCCGAATCCGCCGCCGGTCATCCGGGCGCCGGCCGCGCCGGCCGCGAGCGCCACATCAACCGCGCGGTCCGCCGCCGGCCAGGACACCTCAAAGTCGTCGCGGAGCGAGACGTGCGACTGCGTGAGCAGCTCGCCGCAGTCGGCCAGCCGGCCAGCCCGCAGCAGCGCAGCGACCCGTTCCACCCGCCGGTTCTCGGTCACGACGTGCCGGGCGCGGCGGACCAGCACCGGATCGGGCAGCGCGGCCAGGCCGGCTGTGTCCGGCACATCCCGTAGCGAGGCGACGCCAAGCAGCTCGGCAGCCCGCTCGCATTGCCCGCGCCTGGCCGCGTATTGCCCGTCGGCCAGCTCGTGCCGGACGCCGGTGTCGATCACGAGAAGCTCGAGGCCGTGGCGGCCAGGGTCCAGCGGCACCGCGGCGGATTCGCCGCTGCGGCAGTCCAGCAGCAGGGCGTGGCCTGCCTCACACAGCATGGCGGCCGACTGGTCCATGATGCCGCAGGGCATGCCGACGAAGTCTGTCTCCGCGCGCCGGGCAAGCGCGGCGATTTCCGGCCGGGATGGTCCGGCTCCGGCCAGTGCGGCCAGGCAGCTCACCACTGAGCAGGTCAGCGCGGCCGACGAGGACAGCCCCGCGCCTATCGGCAGGTCAGCATCGACGGCCACGCTAGCCCCGTCGAGCGGGCAGCCTGCGGCGCGCAGCGCCCAGGCCGCGCCGGCGACGTAGCCGGCCCAGCCGGTCACCGCGCCGGGTCGCAACTGGTCGAGCCGGACACTGGCCACTTCGTCTGGCACCTGCCGGGAACGCAGCTCGAGCAGTCCACCGGGCCGGCTTGCGACCGCCGCGAGTACACCCCGGCCGAGAGCGAACGGGAGTACCAGCCCGCCGTTGTAGTCGGTGTGCTCGCCGATCAGGTTGACCCGGCCCGGCGCGTGCCAGATCAGCTCCGGCGGCGCGCCGAAGCTCGCCGTGAACCAGTCCGCCAGCCACTGCGGGCGTACCGGCGGCGGCAAGCCGGCCGACTCCATCAGCCGGCCTCACGCAGCATTCGGGCCGCGGTCTCCGGGAGAACATCATTGGACCAGATACCCGCGCCGGTCTCCGTGCTCGCCATGTACTTGAGTTTGCCCGGTGCCCGTCGCTGGGGCATGACCTGCAGGAATAGCGCACACACAGTGCCGTCCTGGCTGGCATGCGCGGCGGGTGCCTGCTGCCAGGCGGCCAGGTAGGGCATCGGCGCCGCGAACAGCGCATCCAGCCGCCTCAGCACCGCGGGGTAGATCTCGCCAAACGCCGCGACGGCGGGCTCTGCCAGATTGGCCAGGTCAGGCACCCGGCGCAGCGGGAACAGCAGCACCTCGAACGGCCAGTGCGCCGCTTCGGGCACGAATGCGACCCAGTGCTCGTTCCGCTGCACGATCCGGCGGCCGTCAGCGATCTCAGCGGCCACCATGTCATCGAACAGGTTGGCACCATGGCCGGCCTGGTAAGCATGTGCACTCGCCAGCAGTTGACGAGCCCGCGGCGGCACGAACGGAAGGGCGTAAGTCTGGCCGTGCGGGTGCTGGAGGGTGGCGCCGACCTCCGCGCCCCTGTTCTCGAAGCAGAAGACGTGCTCGATGCCCGCCGTGCCGCCAAGCTCCGCGGTCCGGTCGGCCCAGGCTGTTAGCACCGTACTCACCCGCGCGGGGCTGAGTGCCGCGAACGAGCCGTCGTGGTCCGCGGTGAAGCAGATGACCTCGCACCGGCCGGTGGCGGCTGCTCGCGCACCGAGGCCGTCAACGCCGACAGCGCTCGGGCCGGTGCCGCTGAGCACCGGGAATCTGTTCTCGAAGACCACGACATCGTAGCCCGCTGCGGGGATCTCGGTCGGCCGGCCCGGACTCGACGGGCACAGCGGGCAGCTGCCGGCGGCCGGGAGGAAGGTGCGGTCCTGGCGGTGGGCGGCGAACGCGATCCATTCACCTGTCAGCGGATCCCAGCGCAGCCCGCTCCCCGAGCTGGCCGTATCGCCGGCCCTGGCGGGCGCAGGCAGGTCGCGGCCGTCCGGCGCGGCGGCCCGGCCGAGGCCCGGAGTCTCGTCGAAATAGACGATCTCACGCCCGTCGGCGAGCCTGGCCGTGCTCTTCCAGATCCCGGCATGCATCGGCAACAGTCTGGCAGGTCGGCGTTCCCGCCAAAATCGGCTGGCGTGATCGCGGCCTAGCTGACCAGGCAGCTAGCCCTGAGGTTGGCCGTAGCGAGCAGCATCATCTGCTCGGGCAGCCGGAGTAGCCGGGGCAAGCGCACACGCTGCGGGAATGCCTCGGCTAGGCCGCGGGCGATGATAGCCGACCGGGCGGCGTAGCCGGCCGAGGTGTAGTGGATCCCGTCGGGGATGAACCAGCCTCGCTGCGCGAGCGCGGCCCAGTTGAGGACCCGCATGTTCGGATAGCGATGGCAGGCCTGCAGCAGGGCGCGGTTCCAGGCTTCCATGTTCTTCTCCGCGTAGGGGCCGGCCGACAGCAGCGACCGCACGTTGACCCACATGACCGGCTCGGTCCCGATCACCGACATCATCCGCCGGATCCGCGCCGCCAGGCCCACGTTCGAGCCGACCGCGACATCGGCTGTGTCATTGGTGCCTAGTGCCAGCACCCAGCAGCCACGGAAACCACCGCGAACCAGACGCTGCGCGATCGTGTAGGCATTCGGCTCGTTGAGTATGGTCTCCACGATCGAGGTACCGCCGAAGACCTCGAACCGGGCGCTGGCGACGCCGACGGCAGCGTACTGCGCCCTGATGCGCAGCGCCGGATCAGGCAGGTAGTCGGCGGAGACTAGCCCGTCCGAGGTGGAGTCGCCGAAGTGGACCACCGAGCGGCAGGAGGTAGTGAGCACTGGCCGTGTCGCTGGCGGCGTCGCCGGCCGCGGCTTGCTAGCGGCGGCCACCCGGCGGGCGCCGGCGGCCTGCGCTCGCGACGGCCCGGCCGGCCCGGCCGGCCCGCCGACCGGCGCTGCTGTCGATCCGGCGGCTTGCCCTGCGGACGCGGCCGGCATCACGCCCGTCAGCGCGGCGACCGTCATGATCAGCACGCCGCCCACGGCGGCAACCGCGGCCCAGCCGCGGCGGGCGGCCGAATGCCAGCCGCCGGTGCGCAGCTGGCTGCGCCACCGTCCGATCGCGCCGAGCCTGATCGGCTCCTCGATGAACCGCCAGGAGAGCGCGGCGAGGGCGACGCTCGCGGTCACCTGCAGGGCACCCCTGCCCAGGCTGTCCACGCTGCCTGCCGGCGTCGTCAGCACGATGATCGGGAAATGCCACAGGTAAATGCCATAGGAGCGGACCCCAAGCCACCGCAGCGGGCCCCAGCCGAGCGCCCGGCCCAGCCGACTGGCGGGTGAGACGACGGCGAGTACCACCGCCGCGGTCGCCACCGAGAGAAGCACCATGCCGCCGCGGTAGAGCGACGGCGAGTACTGGCTGGTGCGCCAGACCAGAACGGCGATGACCAGCAGGCCCGCCGCGCCAGCGCCGTCCAGGAGCAACCTGGCACGCCGCGTTGGGTCAGCAGGCATCGCCCGGCTCGGTCGCACGAACGCCAGCGCTGCGCCGATCAGCAGCTCGAATGCCCGTGCGTCGGTGCCGTCGTAGACCCGGGTCGGGTCATACCCAGGGTGGTACAGCAAGGCCATCAGCGCGGCCGATGCCGCGGCCAGCAGGATCGTGGCGGTGGCGAGCCGGTAGCCGCGCGAGGATTCTGACCGGCCCCGCACCAGGTGCAAGCCGAGCAGCACCAGCCACGGCCAGACCAGGTAGAACTGCTCCTCCACGGCGAGCGACCAGAGGTGGCCGAGCGGGGACGGCGGACCGAACCTGGCGAAATACGAGGAGTTGTGTGCGATCAGCCACCAGTTGCTTACGTAGCCGACCGCCGCGGCCATCGCGCCGCGCAAGGCCAGCAGCTGCCCTCGCTGGAGCAGCGCTACCCAGCCGGCCACGACGGCCAGCATGACGAACAGGGCAGGCAGCAGCCGCCGCGCGCGGCGCTGCCAGAAGCTGATCATCTGCAGACGGCCGGTGGCAGCCTGCTGGGCGAGCAGCAGGTCGGTGATGAGGTAACCGCTGAGCGTGAAGAAGATGCCGACGCCGAGCAGGCCACCCTGAGCCCAGCCGAGATTCACGTGGTAGGCGACGACGACAAGAACGGCGAGCGCGCGGAGCCCGTCCAGGCCCGGAACGTAACGCTGGCCGGTTCCGGCAGGCTTCGGCATGATTCCTCGGCGGATGGTCGCTGAACCGCCCAGGCAGATTACCGCTCCGCCGTGACAGTGTCGCGGAAAGTGGCCAAACGCCGGTCGTGTCGGTGCCTACTTCGCCGACAGGTACACGATGACCGCGACGACTACGACGATCGCGACAACAAGCGGCAGGAGGCGCTTGTACACCGCGCGGGCGGCCACGCTCATGAGATTCAGGGGCTCGGGCTCCAGGCCGGCGGCGAGCAGGCGGGCCGGCGCTGCGGCTTCCTGCGGCGGCGCTTCCCAGGGCGCCGCTTCCCGCGGTAGGGCGTCTCGCGGCGCGGCTTCCCGAGGTGCGGTCGGCTGCTCTGCTGCGGTCGGCCCCGCAACCTCACCGCCGAGCTTGCCCTCCAGGCACGCAACGAACTGGTTCAGCAGCTTGGCGGAAACTTCCTTGATCATCCCGCTGCCGAACTGGGCGATACGGCCGGCGATCGTCAGGTCGGTGTCCACGGTCACGATCGTCGTGTCGCCGTCGGGCCGCAGCTGCGCGGAGATCACGGCGGTCGCGTTGCCCTGGCCGCGCGAGTCACGGCCGCGAGCGTCGATCACGGCGCGGTAGGTCGTGTCGTCCTTCTGGCTGAAGTGAGCGGTGCCGGCATACTCCGCCGAGACCGGGCCGACCTTGACCTTCACCTTGCCGGTGTAGACGCCGTCATTGACGCCGGTCAGCTGCGCTCCGGGCATGCACGGAGCGATCAGCACCAGGTTAGTCAGAATCGCCCACGCCTGCTCGATGGGCACCCGGACGGTGAACTCGTTGTCCAGCTTCATGAAGGCCGATCTTGCTAGATCCGATATGCGGTTGTCGAGGACGAACATTCGTCGCGGCGGCTGCTCAGGGCCGGCCGGTGTCCTTGCGCATCCGCCAGACCGCCCCGCCAGCGAAGATGATCAGCCAGGCAAGGACGTTGACGACCCAGGTCCAGTCCACGCCATTACCAAGCAGCGGCGCGTGCACGAGCTGGTTGAGCCCGTACAGCGGCGTCCACTTGGCGACATCCTGGACGCCCTGCGCGAACTGGCTGACCGGGACGAACAGGCCGCCGATCAAGGACAGCAGCGCCAGGATCAGCCCGAGCAGCTGCAGGACGTTCTCGGCCGGCATCCAGGCGATGCCCGCGACTAGCCGAGGCAGCGCATAAATCCGGGCGGAATGACGACGTCGTCGCGAGTCAGCTCGCCGACCGCGGACCTGCCGAGGCCGAGCAGCGCTGAGTCGACCCCGTTCCGCAAAATATCTAGCACGTTCTCGACCCCGGCCTGCCCGCCCGCGGCAAGCCCCCACAGGTATGCCCGCCCGATCAGCACCGCACGCGCCCCGAGCGCCAGCGCCTTGACCACGTCGCTGCCGCGCCTGACGCCACCGTCCAGTAGCACCTCTATCTGGCCGCCAACGGCATCCGCGACAGCGGGCAGCGCGCGGATAGTGGCGGGCGTTCCATCGAGGTTGTTGCCGCCATGGTTGGACACCGAGATCGCGGTCACGCCTGCGTCGACTGCGCGGCGGGCGTCGTCGACCCGGCTCACGCCCTTGAGCAGGAACGGGGCCTGCCACTGCTCGCAAAGCCAGTCAACATCCGCCCAGCTTGGCGGCGGCGTCTGCATCCACTCGCCGTACGCGCCGAAGAATGTGGGCGGCTCCCCGCCGGGCAGTGCCATGTTCGGTACCCGCAGATCCGGCAGCTTGCCAGTCCTGGCGAAGGCGGTCAGCCATCGCGGCCGGAGCAGCGCTTCCGGCGCGTGCGCCAGGATCGTGCGCAGGTCGTTGCGCTCGGGGATCTTCGGGCTGCCCCAGTCGCGGGAATGCGAGAACGTCCAGTCCAGCGTCAGAATCAGGCCTACCGCACCGGCTGCCCTGGCTCGTTCCATCCTGGCCAGGATCTGATCGCGGCTGCCGCACCAGTACAGCTGGAAGAAGGTCTGCGGGTTGGCGGCGACGACGTCCTCGACCGGTTTGCTCGCGAATGAGCTCAGCCCCATCGCCGTACCGCGGGCAGCCGCCGCGCGGGCGACCGCGACCTCGCCGTCGGGGTGCACGGCCTGCACGCCGGTCGGCGAGATGATCACCGGGAGCGAGACCGGCTGGCCGAGCACCGTAGTAGCCAGGTCACGCCGGGCAGGCAGGCCGGCCACATGCGGCGCGAAGCCAAGCTCGGTAAAGGCGGCGACGTTGTCCGCCAGTGTCTGGCCGCGTTCCGAACCGGCCAGCAGCGCACCGTAGACCGACTTGGGCAGGCGCTTGCGCGCCCGGCGCTGCGCCTCGGCGACCGATTCGAACCACGCAGCTGCCATTTAGCTCTCTCCTTCGGCTGGCTGGCCGGCAACGGGCACCGGCCGGCGGCTGATGACCGGCGTGACCGGGACGATCGTCCGCTCGCGCCGGCAACCGCTCCAGACACCCGCCCCGTAGCAGACGTCATCGGCGATGTGGGCCGCGGTGAACCGCCCTGGGTCGAGCGCCGGCCGGCGCTGCCTGTACGCGCTGAGCGGCGGGCCGAGCAGCAGGGACGCAACGGCAGCGCGGCGTCCCCACCGGCGCCGTGCCGTCGCGCCGCCAGGCGCCGCGAGCGCGGCCGCCAGCACCGGGGCCGCAAACTGGGTCGCGTAGCGCCCGACGCCGAGCCAGGTCTGGTGCACTGAGGTCAGCGTGGCCGGCAGCGCCCCGTCGGCCGGCAGGCCCGCCCGGCGAACCGCGGCCGTGAGATTGAGCCAGGACGCCGTAAGGCAGCTGGCCGCGATCACCGGCCGGCGTGCGAGCAGCGCCGCTACCGTCGCCGCCGGCCAGGGCTGCAGCACGAGCGGCGCCATGTTCGCCGGGTGGCGGACCGCGAGCGGAGCTGCCGACGTGCCGTACCGGAACCGCCGGCCGAGCAGCGCAGGCCAGTTGGCCGGGCCTTGGTGCGGCACCTCGACCGACGGCTCGTAGCGGATGCGCCAGCCTGCCTTGTGCAGTCGCCAGATCAGGTCGACGTCTTCGCCATAGCGCAGGCCCCGATCGAAGACCTCCTCCCCGTCGCCCCCGGCTGCAGCTCGCGCAGCGACCTCCGCGACCTCGGCGAGTGCCGCGCGCCGGACGAGCAACGCCGCTGTCGGCACGTACGCGACCCGGCTCGACGGCACTACCCTGGCTGGCTGCGCGCCCAGGTCCAGGCTGCTGCACGCCTGGTCGTACCGGGCGGCCGCCAAGACGGCAGGCGCGGGATCGCCGGCATCCGCCGCGACGATGCGGGGCGCCACGGCGGCCACGAGGGGGTCGGCCAGGTGCGCGGCAAGCTCGCTGATCCACCCAGCCGGTGGCACGCAGTCGCTATCGAGGAACGCGACGAGCTCACTGTGCGGGCCTGCCAGGCCGGTGTTCCTGGCTGCGGCCGGCCCGCCGGTAACGGGACGGCGGCGAAGCAGGGCGCCGTGACGATCCGCGACCGCGGCGATCTCGCCGGGATCGGCCGAGCCGTCATCGACCACGACGACCCGATACCGGTGCCCGGTGGCGCGCAGGCACCGGTCCAGCATCGCGGCCCGGTCACGCACCGGCACGATGACCGTCACGTCAAGATCAGCTTCGGCTGGCCGCTGCGGCGGTAGCGGGTGCGCCAGGCCCGCGTCGGTGAGCCTGCGCGCAAGCACGCCGGCCGCCGCCGACTCGACCGGGCGCTCGCGCAGCTCAGCCAGCGCCGCCTGGCCCGCCGTGGTCAGCTGCAGCACCCGGGCGGGCGAGCCGCCGAACAGCGCGCCATCGGGGAGCTGCTTGGTAAACCGGTCCAGTTCGATGCGGAAGCCATCCGGCAGCGGCGGTATGGTCACCGGCTCCGCCCTCATAGGGCCAGCCCGCCGTCCACAGGCACGACCGCCCCGGTCATGCCGCTGCTGGCAGGCCCGGCCAGGAAGACCAGCACAGCAGCGATCTCGGCCGGGTCGAGCACCCTGCCAGCGGCCTGGTGACCGGCGAACTCGTGCGCCCCGGCCAGTCCGTACAGGCGGGCGCTCTCATCCAGCATCGCGGTAGCCGTCGAGCCCGGGCTTACCGCGTTGGCCGTCACTCCAGTCGGGCCGAGCTCGACCGCCAGCGCCCGGATGAGCCCGGCAACGCCCGCCTTCGCCGCGCAATATGCCGCCAGCATCGGCAGGCCTCGGGTCGCGGCAGCCGAGGCCACCGCCAGGAACCGGCCGGTCCGGGGCGCTGGCCGGCGCAGCAGAGCCGGGATCGCGGCACGGGCCAGGTTCAGCACACCGCCAAGGTCGGTATCCAGCACAGCCTGTTCCTGGTCGGGCGGGACCTCCCACTGCCGCCGGCCGCCCGCGATCACGCCAGCGCAGCCGATCACCGCGTCCAGGCCGCCCCACCGCGATTCTGCCTCAGCCACGGCCGCCCGGAGCGCCGCTGCCGAGCGCACATCGGCAATGCAGGCGGCCACCTGGCCGGCCGCACCGGCGCTGCCCGCCGCCGCTGTCACCACGGCGGCCAGCTCGGCCTCGCTGGCCAGCGGATAGGGAACGGCTGGGTCGTCTTCCGCCCGGTCGACTGCGAGCACCGACCAGCCGGCCGCGGCAAGCGCCCGGACGGTTGCGGCGCCGATGCCGCGCGCCGCTCCGGTCACCAGGGCTACCCGGCCAGCACTGCTCATCTATGTCGCGGCCGGGGGCGCGAAGCCTGCCAGCGGACTCTGATCGCACGCGCGATCCGGCAGCGCCGCGCTGCCCGGACGCCTGCCGATGGAGATCGGTACCGGTCTCCGGCCGCCCGGTGTCGGTTTACTCCGGGGTTGCACGGTGAGCTGAGCCCCCCGCTGGTGGTGGGAATGATCGCCGGACGGTCGCGGAGCGCCGGTCTGATCCCCCGCGGCCAGTGCGGCCTCGCCGTGACCCCGGACGCATTCGGGATCGGGTCCGTCGAGCCGCAGGCCGGTGAAGAACTTCGCCGCCATGCAGCCACCCTGACAGGCGTCATAGGCCGAGCAGGAGGTGCACGCACCGCCGGACTGCGGTACCCGCAGGCTGGCGAACAACTCAGAATGGCGCCACACCTCGGCGAACCCGCCTTGGCCACGGACGTTGCCGGCCAGGAACGCGTCATGGATCGCGAACGGGCACGCGTACACGTCGCCGACCGGATCGATCAGGCACACCACCCGGCCGGCGCCGCACATGTTCAGGCCCGGAAGTTCCTGGCCGTAGCCGGACAGGTGGAAGAACGAGTCGCCGGTCAGCACGGCCTCGCCGTGCGCGAGCAGCCAGTCGTACAGCTCGCGCTGCTGCGCGGCGGTGGGGTGCAGCTCGTCCCAGACGTCTGCGCCGCGGCCGGACGGGCGCAGCCGGGTGATGCGCAGCTGCGCCCCGAACTTGTCGGCCAGCGCCTTGAATTCGTCGAGCTGGGCCACGTTATGCCTGGTCATGACCACTGAGATCTTGAAGCCCGCGAACCCGGCTGTGGCCAGGTTCTGCATTGCACGCAATGCCATCGCGTGGGAGCCGTCACCGCGGACCGCGTCGTTCACCGCGGCGGTCGCGCCATCGAGGGAGATCTGCACGTCGATGTAGTCGCTACCGGCCAGCCGGGTGGCGATCTCGGGCGTGATCCGCAGCCCGTTGGTGGAGAACTTGACGCCGACGTGGTGGGCAGTGGCGTAGTCGACGAGTTCCCAGAAGTCGGGCCGCACCGTGGGCTCGCCGCCGCCTATGTTGACGTAGAAAACCTTCATGCGCTCAAGCTCGTCGATCACCCGCTTGCACTCCGCGGTGCTGAGCTCGGCCGGGTCACGACGACCCGAGCTCGACAGGCAGTGCACGCAGGAAAGGTTGCAGGCGTACGTCAGTTCCCACGTCAGGCAGATCGGCGCGTCCAGGCCGTGGCGGAATTCGTCCACCAGCGAGCCTGCGCGCGCCGCCGGGGGCGCGGTCATCGTCACGAGCCCGTCCTCGAGCAAATCATCGACCCGGCAGCGAGGTTCGCGAGCGCTATCGCGTACGCGGGAAGGTCGGCAGGCCCGACACCAGCCGACTCGCAGGCGGCTCTGGCACTCGGCTGGCCGTCCAGGGACTGCACGACTGTCAGCAGCGCTGGGCTCTTCAGGAAGGACAGCCGCCGGGTGCCGAAGTGATAGAGCAGCGCGCCGAAACGCTCCGGCCGGACGGAGACCTGCGGGTGCAAGCACCAGGCACCGTCCAAGTCAAAGCCCGCAACGGCAACGCTGCCGTTAGTAGACACCGCACATGCCGTCGATGGAGATCTCCTCGACCAGCAGGTCGGCGGCGATCAACTGTGCGGGTTGGGTGTCGGCCGCCGCAGCGACCTCGGCAGTCTCTGGAAGTTGGTCAGCTGGCGGGTCAACCAGTTCGATGGTGGTCTCGGCCATGTCGTGCTCCCTAGTTTCGACACACTGTGACGAATAGGGAGTACATTAATCGTCACCTGGTGACGTAATCAAGGCCGACGGAGCAAAATCGGAGCATGACAGCAGTTGGCCAGGAGCTAGCCGCAGACCGCGGGGTACCGGCGGGCCGCAGAGGGCGACCGCGCGGCACCAGCGCGCGGCAGCTTGAGCTGATCTCGCTGCGGCTGTTCAGCGAGGCTGGCTTCGACGAAACCACCGTTGAGCAGATCGCGGCGGCCGCGGGCGTTAGCCGGCGGACGTTCTTCCGCTACTTCGACTCCAAGGCGGACGTGCTCTGGCATGCGTTCGACGGCGAGGTCAGGGCCCTGCGCGCGGCCTTTGCCGCCGTCACGCCGGACGTGCCGCTGATGGCGGCGATCCGGCAGGTGGTCATCGGCGTGAACCGGTACCAGGCCGAAGACGTGCCGGAGCTGCGGACTCGGATGAACCTCATCGGCTCGGTGCCCGCGCTGCAGGCGAGCGCCGCCCACCACTACGACGACTGGGAGCGGGCGGTCAGTGAGTTTGCCGCCGGCCGGCTCGGCCAGCCAGCCGACGAGCTGTATCCACTGGCGATTGGCCGTGCGACGCTGGCGGTCTGCCGGTCTGCCTATGACCAGTGGGCCGAGCGCGCCGACGCCGACCTGACCGTTTACCTGGACCAGGCACTCCGCGCGCTAGGCGCCGGCTTCGATCCATCGCGACTCACACGCCAGCCACAGACGTGATACAGTCTGTCTAGTCTGTCCAGACAGATTGGAAGCCTTCTATGCACTGGCAGGTCCAAGACGCCAAACAGCGCTTCAGCGAGGTCATCCGGGCGGCGCACGACGAGGGGCCGCAAGTTGTCACCAAACATGGCCACGAGGTCGCGGTTGTCATTGACATCGCCGACTACCGCCGGCTGAAGGGCGAAACCGTCGAGTTCAAGGATTACCTGCGGTCGGGTCCGGGGTTCGATGATCTCGACCTAACTCGCTCGGTCGGGCTGCCCCCTAGCTCTGACTGGGCGATCGAGGCGTGAGCTACCTACTCGACACTAATGTTGTATCGGAACTCCGCAAAAGTGATCCGGACCCTTACGTTCTGGCCTGGTACGGCCAGGTCAGTTCTGACCAGTTGTTCCTCAGCGTGCTCACTCTTGGCGAGATACGCCGTGGCATCGAGCGCCTCCGAAGGAAAGACGAGCCCCAGGCGGAACTGCTTGAAGCCTGGCTATCCGGTCTCCTGATCGCCTTCAGAGATCGCGTCGCCGCCATCGATGCGCGGGTGGCCGAGGAATGGGGACGTCTGAACCTGCCAAATCCCGTGCCTGTCACCGACGGACTGATCGCTGCTACCGCGAATGCCCGAGGCTGGACTCTTGTCACGCGTAACACTTCAGCCGTTCAGGGCGCAGCGTCTCTACTGAATCCGTTCAAGCCGCCGACGTGATTGCGGCCATAACGCTCTCGCAGCCGTCACCTTCTGACGCCAGCGAGTTCATCGCGGCGGCGCGAGCTAGCGAGGCGCTGCAGCAGCCGTGGGTATCGGCGCCGGACTCGCCCGAACGATTCACCGCGTTCCTGAACCGGGCTGCGCGCGACGATCAGGCGAGTTACCTGGTCCGGCATCGCGAGTGCGGCGGCCTGGTCGGATACGTCAATATCAACAACATCGTCCGCGGTGCGCTGCGATCCGGCTACCTGGGCTATGCCGCGTTCGCCGCACATGCCGGGCGCGGGCTGATGACGGCGGGGCTCGCCGCCGTTATCGGCGATGCCTTCACCACCCTGGGGCTGCACCGCCTGGAGGCTAACATCGAGCCGGGCAACTCCCGCTCGCTGGCGCTGGTCCGGCGGCTGGGCTTCAGCCGGGAAGGATTCTCGCCCCATTACCTGATGGTCGACGGTGCCTGGCGAGATCACGAGCGCTGGGCCATCCTCGCCGAGAATTGGGCGAACGTCGCCGGCTAGTCAATCGGTGTCTGGGCAGTCGGCCAGTTGCCGCAGCCCGGTGATCTGTTTGGGCGACCTGCGCAGCTGGCCAGTACGATCAGCTGAATGAGCCACTGGCCAGCAGATAACCTGACGGTGGTCCGGCCGTGACCGACATACCGCCGTCCGCCGATGCGCTGCTCGCGCACGCTGGCTCGCTGCGGCAGCGCGGCGACCCGGTCACCCAGCCGCCGGTGCTGGCCAGCATCCTCGCCTCCTGGGGTGAGCCATCGGCCGGGGATTACGGCCGCGGCGGCAATCCGACTTGGACCGCGCTGGAGCAAGCACTTGGCGTCATCGAGGACGCCGAGGCCATCGTGTTCGGCTCTGGGCAGGCCGCCTCGATGGCGCTAATGCTCGCGCTCGCACACGGTCGGGACCGCCTCCTCCTGCCAGCTGACGGCTACTACAACGCGCGGGTCCTCGCCGAGAAGCTGCGGCCGCACGGTGCCGCGCCAGTTCTGGTTGATCTTCAGGATCTCGATGCGGTCGGGCGGCAGCTGGGCCTGGCAAGCTGCGTGCTGTGGGCTGAGACTCCGACAAACCCGCTGCTCCGGATCGCGGACCTAGCCGCGCTCGGCCGTCTGGCGGCGGCGGCTGATGCCCCCATGATCGTCGACAACACGGTGGCCACGGGCCTCCTCCAGCAGCCACTGGAATTCGGCGCAGTCGCCTCACTGTGCTCGCTGACCAAGGCAGCGTCCGGCCACTCCGACCTGATCCTCGGCGCGGTTATGACCCGCGATCCGGCGCTGGCCCGCAGCCTGCGCGACTGGCGGACTCTCGGCGGCGGCATAGCCGGCCCGATGGAAACCTGGCTGGCGCTGCGCGGCCTCAAGACGCTCCCGCTGCGAATCGAGCGGCAGTCCGCCAGCGCGCTGTCATTGGCGGGCTACCTCGCTGCGCACCCGCGGGTGCGCGCCGTGCATTACCCGGGCGTCAATCGGCAGACGCTCGATGTCGCCCGGGCGCAGATGCCGCGCGGGTTCGGGCCGCTGCTTTCATTCGAGCTCGACGCAACACCAGCCGGCGCGGATGCGGTCGTCACGGCAGCCCGGCTGATCACGCCGGCTACCAGCTTCGGCGGAGTCGAGTCCAGCTGGGAGCGGCGCGGCCGGTGGCAAGGCGAGACGGCGGCGGAATCGCTGATCCGGCTGTCGGTGGGCATCGAGCCCGTCGCGGACCTGATCGCGGATCTCGATCAGGCGCTGGCCCGGCCAGAGTGAACCGAGCTAGCCGGAAACCGGCCGGGCACCGAGCGCGATCCGGCACGATGACGGCGTGACCGACTACACGGGATTCGCCGGCTTCTACGACCGCATCATGGGCGACCGCGCAACGGAAATCGACCGGGTTCAGGCCTACATCAGCAGGCACCTGCCGCGCGCTCGCTCGCTGCTGGAACTCGGTTGCGGAACCGGCGCATTGCTCGCGGGTCTCGCTCCCGACTTCGCGGTGACCGGGATCGACCGCTCCCCGCAGATGCTGGCGCGAGCCGCGGAGTCGGTACCAGCCGCGACCCTCGTGCGCGCGGACATGACCGACTTCCGGCTCGACGCCCGGTTCGACGTCATCATCTGCATGTTCGACACGCTGAATCACGTGCTGTCGTTCGACAGCTGGCTCTCGCTGTTCAGCCGGGTGCACGAGCACCTGGCTGACGGCGGGCTGTTCATCTTTGACGTGAATACGGCTGGCCGCCTCCGGCGTCTGCACGGCGCGGCGCCGTACCTCGACGAATTCGACCGGAACGTAATCGTCATGACGGTGCGGCCAGCCGACAACGGGCTGTCGCTGTGGGAGACCCGGATCTTCGAGCATCTGCACGACCAGATGTTCCGGTTGCACCGTGAGAGCATCTACGAGCTCGGCGTGCCGCTCGGCCAGCTCCGCGCCGCGCTGGCGGACAGGTTCGAGCTGCTTGAGCAGGCGAGCTTGGACGGCAGCCCGGTCAGCGACGAATCGGACCGGGTGTTCTTCGCCTACCGGCGCGGCGGCGGATCCTGATCAGCACTTGCCCTCGCCCGGCTCCATTGCCCTGGTCAGCTTCACGATCAACGCCGAGAACTGCTCCCGCTCGGCCGCCGACAGCGATCCGAACAACATCGCCATGGCGTCCAGGCGCGGCTCAAGCGCTTGCCCGGCCGCCTGGACGCCTGCGTCAGACAGTTCGATCAGCGTCGCTCGCCGGTCAGTGGGATGCGGCCGCCGCACTACAAGCCGAGCCTCCTCAAGTGCGTCGACGAGCGCCGTCATGTTCCGCGGCGTCGTGCCGAGCTGCTCACCAAGATCGCGCATGATGGCCGGGCCGCCGCACCGCAAGGCCTGAAGCAAGCGGAGGCGTGCGTAGCTGAGGCCGTCACAGGTTCGCCCCTCCATCCAGCGGACGAAGCTCGCCGCGAATCTGGCTGTCTGCCCGACCAGCAACCGCCGGCTCTCGGCGTCCTGATCCGGCAACAGACCGTCAGCATCCTGACCCGGGAACACCCCTCCAGCGTAGCTAGGTGATTCGGTTGACACTATTATTTCTCTCGGTACTATTTCTCAAGTGATGGTTTAATTTTAAACTATATCTTAGGAGAATCGGGGCTTGCAGAGATGACGACTACGAACGGTAACCAGGCCAGCGAGCCGGGCGCGGCCGGCGGCAATGCGGATGGCTGGAAGCTAGACCCGAGCGGCTCATCCGTCACGATCCAGCACAAGACCGTCTGGGGACTTGTCACGGTCCGCGGAGCGTTCGGGCAGGTCAGTGGCTCTGGAGTCATCCTGCCGGACGGCTCGGGCCGCGGCCGCCTGGAGATTGACGCGGCATCGCTCGACACCAAGAACCGCAAGCGGGACGAGCACCTGCGGTCGGCGGACTTTTTCAACGCAAGCGAGCATCCGCAGATCGTGGTGGACCTCAACCGAATCAGCCGGGATGGCGACCGCGCGACCGCCGAGGGAACGCTCACGGTGGCAGGCCGCTCGCGGCCGCTGGCCCTCACCGCCCAGGTCAACGAGAACTCGGACAGCGCAATCACCCTGGCCTCGAACACCGAGATCAACCGCGCCGACTTCGGCATGAACTGGAATCAGCTCGGCATGATCAAGGGGAACGCGCTGGTCAGCGTCGTAGCCCGGTTCGTTAAGTAACGCTGGTTCGGTAGCTACTGGCGCGCACTGGCAGCGATCTACGAGAAGGAATCAGATGAAGCTTCAGGTCATAGTCGGCAGCACCCGGCCCACCAGGGCCGCCGACAAGGTGGTGCCGTGGGTCCTTGACCGCGCCGCGCTGCACGAGGAGTTCGAGACCGAGCTGCTCGACCTGCGGGACTGGCCGCTGCCAATGTTCGGCGAGCATATGGGGAGCATCGGCGACCCAGCCGACCCCACCTACTCAGACGAGGCCGTGCGCCGGTGGAACCGCAAGATCGCCGAGGCCGACGCCTACCTGATCATCACCGCGGAGTACAACCACAGCATTCCCGGTGAGCTGAAGAATGCCATCGACAGCGTCTTCCTCTCGTTCGCGTTCCGGAACAAGCCGCTGGCCGCGGTCGGATACAGCACCGGCGTCGGTGGTGGCATCCGGGCAATCGAGCACCTGGCTCAGGTAGCGGTCGAAGTCGAAGCAGTCCCGCTGCGCAGCACGGTCATCCTGCCGTTCGTGGACAAGGCCTTCACCGACGACGGCGAGCCTGCCGATCCGGCCACCGAAGTGAGCCTGCAGATCGCGCTGGACGACCTGGCCTGGTGGGCGCGGGCACTGCACAACGCGCGGGCCGTTGGCGAGCTGGTTCCCGGCAAGATCCGGGCCCGGATGGCGGCAGCTGCGCCCCGCTAGCCCCAACCCGTGGAAGGTAGCTGTTCACCCGCGCGAACAGCTACCTTCCATGCGTTTCGTTGCGACGGAAGGTTCGCCGGTAAGCGTCCGGCGTGGTCGTCGGCAGCAGCTAGCCGAAGTCGCCGAACTCGCGCAGCAGCGCCGCCTTGGACCTGGCCCCGATCACCTGGCTCACCACCTTGCCGCCGGAGAACACCGTCACCGTCGGCACCTGCAGGACACCGAACTCTCGCATCGTAACGGGGTTCTCATCCACGTTGATCTTGACAAGATCGACCCGGCCGGCCTGATCTGCCGCGATGGCGTCGAGGACCGGAGCGACCTGACGGCACGGTCCGCACCATTCCGCCCAGTACTCGACGATGACGGGTCTGGGGTTGTTCAGGACCTCAGCCTCGAAGCTGGCATCGGTCACGACTCGCGCGTTACTCACCTTGTCACGCTCCGTTCTATCAGGGAGAGGGTCGCGCAATCGTCGCCGTTGCCGCGCTCGCAGACATGCACAAGCCGGCGGAGTCGGCAGCGCAGCTGCGTCAGATCCCGGACCTGGTCATCGATGGCAGCAATCTTCGCCGTAGCGGCACGGGCGATCTCCTTGCTGGAGCGCGCCTCGGCCGGGCCTAGCAGCTCTGCGATCTCGCTCAGCGTGAAGCCCAACTGCCTGGCCCGCCGGATGAAGGACAGCCTGGCCGAGTCGGCCTCGGAATACTCCCGGTACGCCCGGCCGTGCCGCTCCGGCTCGGGCAGCAGGCCACGCCGCTGGTAGAAGCGCACCGTCTCGACGCCGACGCCCTGAGCGGCCGCCAGCGTCCCGATCGTCATCCCGGCCATGACTGCACCGTACCGGCCGTACCCGGGTACGGAGTCAAGCCATCCGGCCGGGTAGCGCCACAGCTATCGCGGCAACGGTGGTAAGCCTGGACGTCATGACCCGGTACGCGCTGCTGCTCCTGCCGTCGGCGAATCGCGTGTATGCGCAGGCATCAGTCGAGCTGGCCATGGCCGAATTGGCGGCGTTCTCCGATGCGGTGCTCGGCGGTGTGCTCTCGCCGGCCGCGCCGGTGGACCTGGGCGGCGTGCGGTATCTGGAGTTCTCGGCTGACCGCATCGGTCCGAAACAGACCTCGTTCCTGTCCAATGTCTCGGCCTGCTACGCGCTCTTCGAACTCGCAGACGGCCTGCTCCGGCCGGTTGATCTCCATCGCCTGGACCGGTACGACGACGACCTGATCACGATCCAGAAGTACGCAGGCAAGACCAACGAGCAGTTCACCAAGCTGCTGCTGAACGTGACACTGCTCGCGTCGGCATTCGCTGGCGAGATGCTCGACCGCAAGCTCGCAGTGCTGGATCCGCTTTGCGGGCGCGGCACCACGCTGAATCAGGCGCTGATGTACGGGTACGACGCGGCGGGCATAGACCTCGATCAGCGCGACTTCGAGGCCTACGCGACGTTCATCAAAACGTGGCTGAAGCGGAAGCGGATCAAGCACCGGACCGAGTACGACGGGCCGGTGCGGCGCGAGGGCAAGGTGGCGGGCCGACGGCTCCAGCTCAGCATCGCCGCGTCGAAGGACGACCACAAAGCTGGCCGGACGCAGCGGCTCGACGTGGTGTGCGCCGACAGCGTGCGAGCCGTCGAGTTCTTCCGGCCCGAGACGTTCGACCTGGTTGTGACCGACGCACCCTACGGGGTGCAGCACGGCAGCAAGACCGCCAAGGGGCTGGCGCGGCAGCCGCAGGACCTGCTCGCTGACTGCGTGCCGTGCTGGGTCCGGCTGCTCCGGCCGGGCGGCGCGATCGGCGTCTCCTGGAACACCTTCGCCGCACCACGCGCCGTGATCACCAACATTCTCGCCGGGGGCGGACTGGTGCCAGTCGAGTCTGGCCCGTACGGCCAGTTCCGGCACCGCGTCGATCAGGCGATCATGCGGGACATCGTGGTCGCGCGGAAGCCTAGCTGAGCGGCGGCGGGGTGAAGCCGGGGCCCGCGGCAGCGTCCAGCACGTCCGCGATCCGCAGCAGCCGCAGGTCCGACAGGAACGGCCCGATTACCTGAACGCCGACCGGCAGGCCGGCCTGGCCAGGGCCGACCGGGAGCGTCACCACCGGCAGCAGCGCCGAGCCGACAGCGCAGCACCACGCCGCAGCCACGTAATGCGGAACGGCGACACCGTCCACGTCAAGGAGTCGCTCGGCCATCGGGCGGTTGGTGTCGTGCGGGAACGCTGCGGTAGGCATCACCGGCGCGAGCACAGCGTCATATCGGCCGAAGAAGTCAGCCCACGCGCCTCGCTGGCGCTGGCGGATCTCAGTCGCGCGTGCCACCGTCCGGTACCGGCTCGCCATCGCCCGCAACGCGACCGTCGCCGGGTCTTCGCCGGACGCATTCTCCAGCTCGGCGAAGACGGCAAATTCGGCCTCCGGCAATCCGAGCCCGAAGATCGGCATGGTGATCTCTTGCCAGATCTTGAGGCCGTCAGCCAGCGGCACCGGCAATCGGACGGCATCAACGTGTGCGCCTGCGTCGGCGAGCCGGCTCGCGAACCGGTCCAGGCAGGTGCGGACATCCGCGGCGAGCGGCACGACGTCGCTGCCATCGGCGAAGACCGTGGCAATCCGCAGTCCGGCCGGACCGCCGATTACCGGTCCCTCATCGAGTTCGAGACGCCAGCCAGCCGCATCTTCCGGCACCGGGCCCGCCACCACTTGCAGCGCCATGCGAAGGTCGGCCAAACTACGGGCCAGCGGGCCGGCCACGCCGACGTCGACCTGGATGAGGCTGCCGGGCGGGCCCGGAATGTGCCCGCGAACCGGCACCACGCCCCAGGAGGGCTTGAGGCCGTAGGTGCCGTTGTGGTGCGCCGGATTACGGATCGATCCACCGATGTCGCTGCCGAGCTCAAGCGGCGTAAGACCAGCCGCGATGGCTGCCGCGGCTCCGCCCGATGAACCGCCGGCCGTGCGGCTGACATCCCATGGGTTGCTGGTCCGGCCGTAGACCTCGTTGTAGGTCTGCCAGTCCCCGGCGTACGTCGGCGTGTTGGACTTGCCGAAGATGATCGCGCCAGCTGCCTTGAGGCGGCTGACCGCCAGCGCGTCGGATGTCGGCACGTACTGCGCAAGCTCAGGGGCGCCAGAGGTGGTAACGAGGCCGGCAGTTTCCCAGACGTCCTTGATGGTCATGGGCAGCCCGTGCAGAGGGCCCGTTTGCTCGCCTCGTGCCGTTGCCCCGTCGGCGGCGGCCGCGGCATCGCGGGCTCGTTCGATATCCCATGCAACGATCGCATTGACGGCCGGGTTGAAGTGCTCAGCTCTGGCCAGGAGATGGTCAAGGAGTTCCCGGCTGGAAAGCGCGCGCCGCCGGATCGCCTGCGTCAAGTCGGCAGCGGTCGCCGTAGCCAGGTCCGGGTCCATGGCCGGGACAATACCGGCTTGCCGGGCCGTGCACCCGCTCCTTACCGCGCGGTCGTGTCCTGGCGTGCCAGCCGCGCCGACTCGGCATAGCCGAGCTGCTCGAGGGTCCGGACCAGCCAGCCGCGCACCTGCGGGTCGAGGGCGGCTGCCTTGAGGTCGGCCCGGTCCTTGGGCCGGTCATGCCGCGCGTTAAGCAGCAAGGCGAGCTCGGGCCGCAGGTAAGCAACGCCGTCGACGGTATGCAGTGCGCGCTCCCACGGCAGCCGGATGCTTTCATCGCTGCTGCGGTCTAGCAGCACATCCAGCTGCCAGGGGTGGCGCGCGTCCAGCCGGGCCCACAGCTGCTGGCGGCCCTCGGTCAGGCTGAGGCCTGGCAGCAGCGGGCGCAATGAACCCTCGTGTGCCTCCCACAGGTGCCAGTCCGCGAGCGCGTTCCTGAGTTCGTCCAGGTCGTCCATCCGGACCCCGACGTCAGTATCTGCGTGCGGTCTGGGCGGTGCGCCGACCCGCGCGGCCCGGCCTCCGGCGATATACCACCGGACATTTGCGGAGCCGAGGATGCTCGCGACTGCGGCCGGGCTGAACGGGTCCCACCGGCCGTACAGGGACTGGAACTGCTCGCTGTCAAGCTCGTTGACGCTTCGGGCGAGGGCTCCGGGCATCCGGCTAGTCTGCTACGGCCGTGGCGCTGGCGTTGCCTCCGGACGTTGATGACTGCGCCACGGGGGGCCCTGACGCCGACGCCACGTGGCCATAGCTGGCAACCGACGTGCTCGCGTAGCCGTGAGCCCCGGGCGCGGTGCCCGCTGGGAGCCACTGGCCGGCGCCCGGCACCGCGGCATCAGGCGAGATGATCATCCAGGCACCCAGCAGGAGCATTATCGCCACGAAGGCGCAGAAGATCCAGAAGATCGCCGTGAGGCCCGGGTGAATCGTCAATCCGACCCCAGCGGCCTGTGCGGGCGATATGCCGAACTGGGTCGGCGACGCCGGCTCGCGGACCAGGATGAGCGCGGAGATTATCTGGGCCAGCATCGGGATGGTTGCGCCGGCTACAACGGCCGCCCCAAGCCGGACGGGGCGCCAGCAGGCGCCGATCGCAGCGACAGCGAATACCGCGATCATCACGGCCACGTTGCCCGCGATCACCGCCGCCGGGTTCGCGAACGCGTTCCCCTCCGTAACCGTCTGGCTGAGGCCGGTGAGCGTGTGGAACGCGTAGCTGTCCCATGACGGCGCGAACGCGATCGCGGCGCCCAGTGCGGCAACGATAAGCATGACGAGCGGGACCGCATTGTGGCTCGCCGGGCGGCTCAGATTGCCGGCCGGGCCGATCCTGAATGCCAGCACGGAACCAGCCGCGCAGGCGAGCCAGCCCAGCAGGCTGAAAGCGAGGCCCAGGCCAGCGCCGGCAACGTGCCAGCCGTCGGTCATCGGTGCGCCCGCGTCAGCTAGGAACAGGCCGAACGTGACGATGCTCATGCCTGTGGCCAGCAGCGCCCCGATTCGGAGGCGGACCCCGCCGAGCAGGATGAGCGCTGCGCTGGCCGTCCACACCGCGAGGTAGATGACGTGCGGTGCCAGGTAGGCAGGCTGCTGGGCGATGCTTGCGCCGGCGACGTAGGCACCGAAGAGCCCGATTACGCCGAGGGCAACGCCCACGGCTAGCAGCCCGGCTGCGATCAGCGGCCTTCGGCCGCCGCGGACGGCGGTTGCCGCGGCTGCGGCGGGTACGACGGCTGGCTGGCTGATCGGCGTGATCGTGCCAGGTACCTCCATGGACGTGAACCTGGTCCACGCCGCGGCCCAGCCGTCTGGGGTCTTGTACCACCACTCCAGTGGCTGCGAGCTGAGCGAACGGACGTCCCAGATTCCGTAAAACTGGGGTCCCTGGCCGATGGCGTAGCTCGCCCCACGGTGAGAGATCATCACGTAATCCGGCACTATCCCGACCTTCCTAGCTTGACTCACCCCGTTCCTGCTGGTCAGCAGCATAGGAGCCTACCCTGCATGAAAGCTGGAAGATCGCTCCGGCATCCCTGATGCTGTCTTTAGACGCATAAACCGGACTGCTGACAAGTGGCGCCGCTGCTGCGAGGTAGATATGGGCGTGCCAGTTAACCTGCTTAGCGATGACTGACGACGAAGTTCCCGAATTCACCGAAGCGCTCGGCATCCCGGGCATTGTCGATGCGCACGTCCATTTCCTGCCAGCTGCCGTTCAGGACGCGGTGTGGCGATGGTTCGACCGGCTGGAACCACCGTGGCCGGTCGCCTACCGCCAATCCGCCGCGGTCAGGAAGCGCATCCTGGCGGGGCTCGGCGTCCGGCATCACACCGCCTTGGCGTACCCGCACCGGCCTGGCATGCTTCGCTTCCTGAATGACCACACGCTCGGCCTCGCCGCCGACGACGAGTCGGTCATCGCCACCTTCACGATCTTCCCGGAGCCCGGCGTTGGCCCGGAAACCGCCAGGTGCCTGGCAGCCGGGGGCAAGTGCGCGAAGGTCCACCTGCAGGTCGGCGGCTTCGACACGGTCGATCCGCTGCTGACGGAATCCTGGCGGCTGCTTGAGGACGCAGGAACCCCGATCGTCCTGCACGCCGGGGCGGTAGCCGACGGGTCTGGCAACCAGCAGTGGTGCGGCCCGGATCCGGTGCGGCGACTGCTAGCGAGGTTCCCGCGCCTGCGGCTCGTGATCGCTCACCTCGGCGCACCCGATAGCGACGCCTTCGTGGCCATCGCCGAGGAGCATCCGGGCGTCTGGCTCGACACCGCGATGATCTTCACTGACCCGCCGTACCTCGGCCCTGCTCCGTTCCACCTGGTTGACAGGATCGGCGCCCTCGGCGACCGGATCGTGTTCGGCTCGGACTTCCCGACGATCCCGCACGCGTACGCGGCCCAGGTCAGCGGGCTGGCCGCAATTGGACTTGGTGATGACTGGCTGCGCAACGTGCTCTGGCACAACGGTGTCCGGCTCTTCAGCCTGTGACACCGCCACTCGCTATCGCTCAAAGCCCGCAGATGGACGCCGGGCCGTATCGTGCCCTACTATCTACGTACGTAGACAGGAGGCAGCATGCGCGGCTTCGGCGACCTGGAAGCGGTCGTCATGCACCTCGTGTGGGCTAAGGCCGAGCCGGTCACCGTACGCGAGCTGTTCGACGAGCTACGTCAGGAGCGCGTGATCGCCTACACCACGGTGATGAGCACCATGGACAACCTGCACCGGAAGGGCTGGCTCGCCAGAGTCAAGGAGGGCAAAGCCTACCGATACGTGGCGACCGCCAGCAGGGAGGAATACAGCGCCCGGCTGATGCACGAGGCGCTAGCTGGAGGCGGCGATACCGCGGCAGTGCTTAGCCACTTCATCGCGCAGATTGGCGACGCCGAGTCCCGGGCGCTGCGCGAAGCGGTTCGCAGGCTTGCCGACGGGCGTACGGAATGACGCAAGCACTGTTGGTCTCGCTCTACGCTCTGGCCGTTGCGTGGCACGCGCCGAAGGTACTCACGCGACTGACAGCAACGGGCCTAAGCGCACGGCTCGGCATTGCGGCCTGGCTGGTCGCGATGCTCACGGCGCTCGCGTCAGCGGCGCTCGCGCTGCAGTTCCTGGTGAGAGCCGTCGTGGCAGGCTGGCCAGGCCTGGCCGAAGCAGTGTGCCGCTCGGTCGCAGGCAGCGACTGCACTCCCGTCGTCTACCGCAGTGCGATGTTCGAGGTGCTGCTTGGCCTGACCGTCATCGTTGCCACGATCATGACTGCCGCCCTGGCGTGGCGCTACGGACGCGGCCTCCAGCAGGCACAGCGGGGTACCCGGACCCACGCAGAGGTTGCGCGGATGACCGCCCGGCAGCTCCTGGGCCCGAGCCAGGCGGCAGCACGTGGCGCCGGGCACACGCTCGTGCTGGACGCCCGCGAGCCGGTGGCGTACTGCCTGCCTGGACGGCCGGCCACGATCGTGCTGACGACCGGCGCGCTGGCGGTCCTGGATTCCGAGCAACTAGCCGCAGTGCTTGCGCATGAGCGGGCCCACGTCGCTGGCCGCCATCATCTGCTGACGATGCTGACCAGAGGGCTAGCCGTCATCTTTCCTGCCGTCCCGCTGTTCAGCGCTGGCCCGGGAGAAATCGCGCGGCTAGCGGAGATGTGCGCTGACGACGTCGCGGCCCGCCGCGCTGGCCGCCGCCCGCTCGTCACGGCGCTGCTGGCGATGGGCACCGGCGCCCCGGTGCCGTTGCGCGCGCTGCCGGCCACCAGCCACGCAACGATGGCCAGGGTGCAGCGGCTGGTTATGCCCTCGCGCCGCGCGCGGCAGGCGGGCTGCAAGCTGGCGCTGCTCGCCGTTACCCTGCTGCTCATCGCCGGGCCAGGCCTGGTGATCACCGTCGCTACAGCGCTTGTCCGGGCGTAACTGCGCGCGGACCGCTATCAAGCCGGTACGCTGATCATGAAGGGGAGTAGTCCCTAGTTGGCTGGCCGACATACCGGCGCTCCGGCGCCCGGCCACCGGGCCACCTGAGGTGGTGGACGAGACCTTCGGCTGTTGAGCAATTCCGGCCGAAGTCTCACTCCGAGATCCCGGTCGGTAATACCGACCGAGGGAAATTGATGCAATACCTGGCCGTGATTGGCGTCGCCTTCGCGATCACTTTCCTCGCTGAGCTGCCGGACAAATCGATGTTTGCCTCGCTTGTCCTCAGCACCCGGTATCGCGCATCCTGGGTCTGGGCCGGGGCCGCCGCAGCATTCACGATCCATATGGCCATCGCGGTAACCGCCGGGCGGCTGCTGGCGCTGCTCCCCTATCAGCTTGTTGATGGCATAGTCGCCGTCCTCTTCCTGGCCGGATCGGCATACTTGTGGTGGAGCAGTTACCGCCAGCTGCCCGAGAAAGGCGCCGATGCCGCCCGCCAGGGCGGCCCGAGCGCGTCGTTCCTGCGTGTCGCGGGCGCGAGCTTCGCTGTGGTGTTCGTAGCCGAGTGGGGCGACATCACCCAGCTCACGGCCGCGAACCTGGCGGCCAGATATGACCCGTTGCTGGTGTTCGCCGGCGCCACCCTCGGCCTGTGGGCGGTCGCCGCGGTGGCGGTCACCGTCGGCGCTAAGAGCTTGAGCGTGATCCCGATGGCCTGGGTCCGGCGGATCACCGCGGTCATCCTGCTTGGCTTCGGAATCTACACGGTGGTCGCCGCCGTCTCGTGATGCGCGCACGCACCCTGGATGACGCCGAATGCCCTTCTCGGATTGCGGCGTTAGTACTGCACGTTTTGCGAGCCGTCGCTGCAGCGTCCAGGTCCGGCCCTGATCGCGGGAGGCGTACAGGAACGTCTGGAACTCGCCATCCCGGGTCTGCGGCCCAAGAGCACGGACTTGGAACTGCCCGTTGAGCCACCAGGCGCTATAGACGCCGTACGGAAAGTCCGACGACCACCACCGGCGACCGCCGTCGGCCGTTACCCTGACGAAATCGCCGCCATGGCCCCACGCGTACGCCGTGGCGGGCGGGCGCGCGCAGATGTTATTGGTAGCGCTGGGCCCGCTGGCGCCGGCGTCAGAGCAGCGCGGCCCGTCGATCCGCCACTGCCTGCCGCCATCCGTGCTCACCGCTAGGTAGGCCTGCCCGACGAGACTGCCGCTGTCAGCCAGGCCGAAGACCAGGTCGTGACTGGCAGCGGCCCGGGGGCCGATGTCCGCAGCGGCCACCGGGGTGCCCGGCTCATGGATTCCCCTGCCGGAAGCAGGCCTGAGCCGCACCGCGCGAATCGTGACCGGGACCTGCGCTGCAACAGGTGATGCGGTGTGCCGCCCAGCCCGCTTGGTAGCGCTATGCGACCGCAGCCCGGCCTGCGTGGCACTCGGTTGCTGTCGGGGGTCCGTCCGGTCCCGCATCCGGAGACGACCGCAGCAGCCAATGCCACGGCAAGAATGCGGCTCCTCATGCTGCCTGAGACGCTTCGCGTAATCAACAGGTTGTAGCCAAGCATTGGCGTGCCACGATGAGGTGGCAGGATCAGTTGCAGGAAGGGGAACAGGTTGGCGGAGCGATCGGGAACCCTCGCTGACGATCCGTTCAGTGGTCGGCATCCAACCAGTCACGAACGGCTGAGCGGACTGCCCTGGGATGCGTCGTACCATGACGGCCCCGCGCCTTGGGACATTGGCCAGCCGCAGCCAGCAATAGTGCGGTTGGCATCCGAAGGCGGATTCGCCGGAGCGGTGCTAGACGCGGGCTGCGGGACCGGTGAGAACGCTCTTCACGTCGCCTCCCTGGGATTGTCGGTTCTGGGCGTTGACGTTGCAGAGTCGGCATTGGCGATTGCCCGAGCGAAGGCCGACGACCGCGGGATCGCGGTTGAGTTCGCTGCGGCTGACGCCTTCCAGCTGGAGCGTTTGGGGCGAAGGTTTCAGACGGTGCTGGACTGCGGGCTGTTCCACACCTTCGACGGTGACGAGCGACCAAGATACGCGGCGAGTCTGGCATCGGTGACCGAGCACGATGGAACCGTGTATGTGTTGTGCTTCAGTGACGATGGTCCCGATACTGGCCCGCACCCCATCAGTCAGGAAGAGCTGACAGCGGCGTTCAACCCCGGCAGTGGATGGAATGTCGCCGCCATCGAACCGGACCGGGTTCAGACGCGGTTTCACGACGACGGCGCTCCGGCCTGGTTCGCGGCAATCAGACGAATCTAAGCGGTCGCAACCTCAGGGTTATGAGTCAACCCGCGAGGCGCGAGCCAGCACTCGGTCAACGACAGCCCGGCTGGCCGGCGATCTTGGCCCGTGCCTGTAGTCCAGCTCCACCCGCAGGGTGGAGGCAGGCGACGCGGATAAGCCGCGCCGCCTGCCTCGGCTGGCCGACGTTCACCGGGCCTGCATCGATGGGGTTGACCGGAGGGTGGACTCGGGCTTAGCGGTTTGCGTCGCTGCGGCGCTCGTTAGTTCGCGTCTCCCGCCTCCCGGAGCGGTCGGAACGCCGCCCGGATCTCGGTCGCGAACAGCTCGGGCTCTTCCCAGGCGGCGAAGTGGCCGCCCCTGTCGGCCTCATTGAAGTAGGTGAGGTTGGGATACGCCTTCTCGACCCAGCTGCGCGGAGCCCGGAAGATCTCGCCGGGGAACGAGGTGAAGCCGACCGGGATCGAGACCTCCGGAGGAGCCTGGCCGGCCGCACGAGCTGCGGCTCGTCCGCTCTCCCAGTACTCCCGCGCCGCCGAGGCCCCGGTGCCCGTCAGCCAGTACAGCGTGATGTTGTCGACGATCCTGTCCCGGGTGAGATTGCCCGCGGGCTGGCCGTCGACAAAGGCGCGGGAGATCTTCTCGTAGCTATCGGTGTCGTGGTCGAGCATCCAGGCGGCCAGGGCGACGGGTGAATCCAGCAGGGCGTAGCCGATCGTCTGCGGCCGCGTGGCCTGCTCCAGGAAGTAGCCGAAGCCGCTCGCCCGGAATGTCTTGGTCTGCTCGAGCGCCGCGCGTTCCTTCT
>JBKQTJ010000317.1:0-5138 GCA_052143255.1 Streptosporangiaceae bacterium
GTTCGCGTGCATCTGGTAGATCTTGCAGATCCGCTCCTTCCGGCCCTTCGTCGAATTCAGCACCTGAGTGCCGGCCTCGAGCGTGCCGGAGTAGACGCGGATGTAGGTGAGCTTGCCGAGGTGCTGATCCGACATAATCTTGAAGGCCAGCGCCGAGAACGGCTCAGACGTGTCAGCGTGCCGCTCGATGACGGCCTCTTCGTCACCGACGGCGTGGCCCTTGATCGACGGGATGTCGACCGGGCTCGGCAGGAAATCCACGATCGCGTCCAGCATGGGCTGTACGCCCTTGTTCTTGAACGCGCTGCCGCACATCACCGGGGTGACGGCGCTGGCGATCGTAGCCCGCCGGACCGCGGCAATCAGCTGGTCGGCATCGGGCTCGGTGCCTTCCAGGTAGAGCTCCATCATCTCCTCGTCGTTCTCGGCGATGGTCTCTACCAGCTTGTCCCGCCACTCGCGCGCAGCCTCGGCGTGATCGTCCGGGACGGGTACGACGTCGTAGGTGTCGCCCTTGCCCTCGGACTGCCACAGCAGCCCGCGCATGTGGATCAGGTCGATGACACCGCGGAAGTCCGACTCGACGCCCCACGGGAGCTGGATCACCAGCGGAGTAGCGCCGAGGCGGTCCGCGATCATCTCCACGCACCGGTGGAACTCGGCGCCGACCCGGTCCATCTTGTTGACGAAGCAGATCCGCGGCACGCCGTACCGGTCCGCTTGCCGCCACACGGTCTCAGACTGCGGCTCAACACCGGCCACGCCATCGAAGACAGCGACCGCGCCGTCGAGAACGCGCAGCGAGCGCTCCACTTCGACGGTGAAGTCGACGTGGCCCGGCGTGTCGATCAGGTTGATGGTGTGGTCACGCCACATGCAGGTCGTCGCTGCGGACGTGATCGTGATGCCGCGCTCTTGCTCCTGCTCCATCCAGTCCATCGTGGCTGCGCCCTCGTGGACTTCGCCGATCTTGTAGTTGATACCGGTGTAGAACAGGATCCGCTCGGTGGTCGTGGTTTTGCCCGCGTCGATATGCGCCATGACGCCGATGTTCCGGACGTTGGCGAGTTCGGTGGCGGTCTGTGTCGCGGCCACTGTTAGTGATCCTCGTTCCTTGTTGGTCTGTGAGCTCGCTACCAGCGGTAGTGAGCGAATGCCTTGTTGGACTCAGCCATCTTGTGGGTGTCCTCGCGGCGCTTCACGCTTGCGCCGAGGCCGTTACTGGCGTCCAGCAGCTCGTTCATCAGGCGCTCGGTCATCGTCTTCTCCCGGCGCTGGCGCGAGTACGTGATCAGCCAGCGCAGCGCCAGCTGGGTGCTGCGGGAGGCGCGCACCTCGACCGGCACCTGGTAGGTGGCGCCGCCGACGCGGCGGCTGCGGACCTCAAGTGTCGGCTTGACGTTGTCCAGGGCGCGCTTGAGCGTGACGACCGGGTCGTTGCCCGACTTGTCCCGGCAGCCTTCGAGCGCACCGTAGACGATCCGCTCCGCGAGCGACCTCTTGCCGCTCTTCAGCACCTTGTTCACCAGCGCGGTGACGAGCGGCGAGCCGTAGACCGGGTCGGTCACCAGCTGCCGCTTGGTCGCGGGGCCCTTGCGCGGCATGTCAGCTCTTCTCCTTCTTCGCGCCGTAGCGGCTTCGCGCCTGCTTGCGGTTGCGGACCCCCTGGGTGTCCAGGGAGCCGCGGATGACCTTGTAGCGAACACCTGGCAGGTCGCGGACGCGGCCGCCGCGGACGAGCACGATGGAGTGCTCCTGCAGGTTGTGACCCACGCCGGGGATATAGGCCGTGACCTCAATCTGGCTGGTGAGCCTCACTCGGGCCACCTTGCGCAGCGCCGAGTTGGGCTTCTTGGGCGTGGTGGTATAGACGCGCGTGCATACCCCGCGGCGCTGAGGGCTGCCCTTCCGCGCCGGAGTTGTGGTCTTGGCTACCTTGTCCTGCCGGCCCTTACGGACCAGCTGCTGGATCGTGGGCAACGCGTCTCCGTCTTTTCTCTGCCACGCGCCGTCTGACGCGCTATCGGTTTGTCTGCCTATCTGTCCGGCTGGCCTGAGCCAGCTGGTGCCGCGCCGGGTGCGCGGCCAATCTGAGCCGCGCCTGGCGACGCGGCCTTATCGCTCAGCCGCGCTCTGGGCGCGGCCTAGGACGTGCTTGGCCTGCTGGTTTCCTTGCCCGTCCGCCCCCCGCGGTCGGGCGTGTCGCCTGGCCCAAACTGCACCGTCACGACTCACCCAGGCCCGAAAACGAGCCCGGAATCCGGAAGGGAAGTCTCGCTGCCCGCCTGGCCCATTACAGTTTCCTGAGCACCTGGCCAGGAGACCGCGGTCACACAGACGTGCACGCACCCGTGAGGCACGGGCGCGGAGAACCAGAATACCTAACCCATGGCGCGCTGGTCAAAACGGGCCGGCTTCTCGTCCTCCGCTGCCGACCAGCTTAGCGGCACCTGACCGCTGCCACAGGTAAAGCTACTGCAACTAAATCTACTGCAGATTCTGCAGCAATGGCGCGCCGTGACGTATTCCCGGCTGGCCGGGCACGACGCTGTCGAGCAGCAAGATCATTCATGAGCGTGACCTGGCCATGCCTGTGGCCTTAGCGACTGGCCTTAGCGACGCCGCACCCATCGATGGTGGTGCACAGGGCTAGGATCGGTGCGGTGCGGGGCCGCGCCTGGACCGATCTCAAGACAGCCAGCTGATGCCGCTGATCGCCGGCACTTCCGGCTGGCAGTACAAGGACTGGCGCGGGTCCTTCTACCCGGCCGGACTGCCGACGGCCAAGTGGCTGGAGCATTATGCCGCGGTCTTCCCGGCAGTTGAGAACAATGGCACGTTCTACCGGCTGGCTGCACCACAGACCTTTGCCAACTGGCGGGCGCGCACTCCGGCCGGCTTCGTCATGGCGGTCAAGGCAAGCCGGTACCTGACCCATGTCCGGCGGCTGCGCGAACCCGAGCAGCCGGTGGCCCGGCTGGTTGAGGGCATGGTCCAGCTCGGCGACCGGCTCGGCCCGGTGCTGGTCCAGCTGCCCCCGAACATGCGCGCCGATCCCGGCCGGCTTGACGAGTGCCTGCGCCAGTTCGCCATTCAGTACGCCGCCGCTCGCCCAGGCGGCACGCTACGGGTGTGCGTGGAGTTCCGCCACCCGACCTGGTGGACCGAGGAGATCAGGCAGCTTTTGGGCCACCACGACGCCGCGTTGTGCTGGTCGGACCGCCGGGGCCGGCCCGTCGGCCCGCTCTGGCGGACGGCGAGCTGGGGATATCTGCGGATGCACGAGGGCGCCGCGACGCCGTGGCCGCGCTACGGCCGCCAGGCCCTTCGCACCTGGCTGCACCGCATCGCCGATACCTGGCCCCCAGCTGCCGACGTCTTCGCCTACTTCAACAACGATCAGAACGCGGCCGCCCCCGCCGACGCTGCCACCCTGACCACGATCGCCGACCGGGCGCGCTGGCCAGTGGCCAGGGCGGCAGCCCGCCCGGCGAATGCCGACGCGGGCCGGAAACGCAGCGGGCCCCGAGGGTGATGGACCCACGGGGCCGCGCGCCGGCGAATTGAGTCAGCCCGAAGGCCAACCCGTTCCCTTGGTTATCGGTTGTAGGCGCCGAAATCGTACTCTTCGAGCGGAATAGCCTGGCCGGCCACCTGGCCGAAGGAGTAGTCTGCGGGGCTGTCATAGGAGGTAGGCGGGTACACCGCCGCCTTTGCCTCCTCGGTCGGCTCCACCCGCAGGCTGCGGTAGCGCTGCATGCCGGTGCCGGCCGGGATCAGCTTGCCGATGATCACGTTCTCCTTCAGGCCGACGAGCGAGTCTGACCTGGCGTGGATCGCCGCGTCGGTCAGCACCCGGGTGGTCTCCTGGAAGGAGGCTGCCGACAGCCACGACTCGGTGGCCAGCGAGGCCTTGGTGATGCCCATGAGTACCGGGCGGCCGGCCGCCGAGGTGCCACCGGCCTCCACAACGGCGCGGTTAACCTCCTCGAACTTGGGCCGCTCGACAAGCTCGCCAGGCAGCAGCTCGGTGTCCCCTGACTCCAGCACGTTCACCCGCTTGAGCATCTGCCGGATGATGATCTCGATGTGCTTGTCGTGGATCGACACGCCCTGAGACCGGTACACCTCCTGCACCTCGTGCACCAGGTGCAGCTGCACCTCGCGGGAGCCGAGGATGCGCAGCACCTCGTGCGGGTTGACCGCGCCCTCGATGAGCTGCTGGCCCACCCGGGCGTGGTCGCCATCGCTCACCTTCAGCCGCGACCGCATGGAGACCTGGTAGGCCACCTCCTCGGAGCCGTCGTCCGGCACGATCACGATCTTGCGGGCCTTGTCCTGCTCATCGATCCGCACCGCGCCCTCGACCTCGCTGATCGGCGCCATGCCCTTGGGGATCCTGGCCTCGAACAGCTCCTGGATGCGCGGCAGACCGTGGGTGATGTCCAGGCCCGCCACACCGCCAGTGTGGAAGGTACGCATCGTCAGCTGGGTACCCGGCTCACCGATGGACTGCGCGGCGATGATGCCGACCGCCTCGCCCACGTCGACCCGCTTACCGGTGGCCAGCGACCGGCCGTAGCACTTCGCGCAGACACCGACCTTGGCCTGGCAGACCAGCACCGAGTAGGTGCGGACCGACTCCACGCCGGCGCTGACGAGCGCGTCGATCATGGTCTCGGTCATATCCGAGTCAGCGGCTGCCAGCACGGTGCCATCAGGACCGGCGTCCTCGGAGAGGGTACGGCCAGTGCCGGTGTTCTCGATGTTCGGCAGCTTGCGCAGGATGCCGTCCTTGCCCTTCTCGGCGATCCGCATCGGCAGCGACCGGTCAGTGCCGCAGTCCTCCTCGCGCACGATGACGTCCTGCGCGACGTCCACCAGCCGCCGGGTGAGATACCCGGAGTCGGCGGTACGCAGCGCAGTGTCGGCGAGGCCCTTGCGGGCACCGTGCGTCGAGATGAAGTACTCCAGCACCGACAGCCCCTCGCGGAAGCTGGACTTGATCGGCCGCGGGATCGTCTCGCCCTTGGGGTTGGACACCAGGCCGCGCATGCCGGCGATCTGCCTGATCTGCATCAGGTTTCCGCGGGCACCGGAGTTGACCATCATCCAGACCGGGTTGGTCTCAGGGAAGG
>JBKQTJ010000318.1:0-5827 GCA_052143255.1 Streptosporangiaceae bacterium
CCTGGTGCCCGGCACGGGCACGGTCTACGTCGATGCCAACATGTCGGTGATCCGCCAGCGTGAGGTAGCCGATGGCTTCCGCGAGGAACTGCGGATTCTTAACCACGACAACGAGCCGGTGGAGCTCACAGTCCGGATCGAGGCCGCAAGCGACTTCGCCGACCTGTTTGAGGTCAAGGACGCACTATCGAAGAAAGGCACCTACCGGGCTGCCGTCGTCAACGGCAGCCTGGTGCTGCAGTACCAGCGGGATACCTATGCCCGCGAGACCTGGATCTCCTCGACCGCCACGGCTGCCGTCGATGAGAACGGCCTGTCGTTCAGCATCACCGTGCCGCCGCACGACGAGTGGAGCACCGAGCTGAACGTCGTGGCCTCGGAAGGCTTGCCAGGCGAGCCGCAGGACGGCCCGATCGGGATCCGGGGCCAAGGACAGCGCCAAGTGCGCAGGGACATGGCCCGCGGGCTGGCGAAGTGGCTTGGCCATGCGCCCCACCTTGAGTGCGACTGGGAGCCGCTTGAGCTGATATACCAGCGCTGCTTGACTGACCTGGCGGCACTCAGGTTCTCGACGCTGACCTTGCCGAACCGGTCGCTGCCCGCGGCCGGGCTGCCCTGGTTCATGACGATCTTCGGCCGGGACAGCATCTTCACCAGCTTGCAGGCCCTCCCGTTCACCTCCGAGCTCGCCGCGACGACACTGATGGCACTGGCAGAACGCCAGGGCACCAGGATCGACGATTTCCGCGACGAGGATCCCGGCCGCATCTTGCATGAGATGCGCTACGGCGAGATGACAGCATTCGAGGAACGGCCGCACTCTCCTTACTACGGGAGCGCCGACGCCACGCCGCTCTACGTCGTGCTGCTGGATGAGTACGAGCGCTGGACGGGCGACACCAAGCTCGTCCGGAGCCTCGAGCGCGCCGCCCGCGCCGCGCTCGCCTGGATCGACGAGTATGCCGACCTCCAGGGCAATGGCTACGTGGCCTACCAGCGCCGGAACGAGCAGACCGGGCTGGAGAACCAGTGCTGGAAGGACTCCTGGGACTCGATCTCCTACCGGAACGGCGACCTACCGGGCTTTCCGCGGGCGACGTGCGAACTCCAGGGCTACGCCTACGACGCGAAGATGCGGGGCGCCAGGCTGGCCAGGCGAGTCTGGCAGGATCCCGCGTTCGCCGACCGCCTGGAGAAGGAGGCTGCCGACCTGAAGCGCAGGTTCAACCGCGACTTCTGGGTCGAGGACGGTGAGTACTTCGCAGTCGCGATCGACTCCGACGGCCGCCAGGTGGACTCGCTCACGTCCAACAACGGCCATCTGCTGTGGAGCGGGATCGTCGACAAGTCAAAGGCCAGAGCAGTGGTGCGGCACCTGATGAGCCCTCGGCTGTTCTCCGGCTGGGGCATCCGCACGCTGGCCGAGGGTGAGGCGCGCTACAACCCGATCGGCTATCACGTCGGCACGGTATGGCCGTTCGACAACTCCTTCATCGCCTGGGGCCTGCGGCGCTACGGATTCAAGGCGGAGGCGGCGTGCGTCGCCGCCGGCATCCTGCAGGCGGCTGAGGTCTTCGCCGGCCGGCTGCCTGAGGCGTTCGGCGGTTATCCGCGCAGCGCCACCAGGTACCCGGTGCGTTACCCGACCGCGTGCAGCCCGCAAGCATGGTCAACCGGGGCGCCCCTGCTCCTGCTGCGCGCAGCCCTCGGCCTTGAGCCGGAAGGTGACCATCTCATCGTCGATCCGGCGCTACCCAGCTGGATGGGCAGCCTGCAGCTCCTGGACCTGCCAGGACGCTGGAAGCGGATCGACGCCTTCGGCCGCGGCCGGGTGGATACCGATCGGCTGACCCACCGCTAAGCCCGTCCTGGCGTGACCGAGCCAGGCGGCGGGATCGTACCCGGGCCGGACACGTTGCAGGCCAGTGCGTTCGGATCGGTATCGACGAGCGGCTGGGCAAGCGCGGGCGCAGCCAGGAACGCCGGCCGTCGCAGATCCAGCATGTCCAGCATGTTGGCTGCGTTCGCGTCCCGGTAGGTCATCGCCGGCAGGTTCCACTTGGCCTCGGCCAGGGCGCAGATACTGGTGTGGTCCATGACCTCATGGGATACGTAGTGCGGCCGGGCCCAGGGCGACACCACCGCGCACGGGACCCGGAAGCCGTACTGAGCGAACCCGTTGTACGCGGACTCGCCGCCAGTCACCATCGGCGGGATGTCGTCAGGCGCCAGGGCCCGTGGCGGGGGCACGTGGTCGTAGTAACCGCCGTGTTCGTCATAGGTCCAGATCAGCATCGTGCGTGGCCAGCCTGGCCCGGCCAGAACCGCGTTGATGACCTGTGCTGCGAACTGCTCGCCGGCCGCGATGTTCTGCGGATTTTCCTCTGACTGGGTCCCGTAGTTCGGTTCCACCAGGCAGAAGCCCGGCAGCGTCCCGGCAGCCGCATCGGAAAAGAAGTCGGCGATCGGCACCACGTTGGTGCCAGTGTTCTTCAGGTACAGCTCTGGGTACAGTTCCACGGTCGCGAGATCGGTGTAGTAGTCCCGCCAGCTCACTCCGGCGGAGGCCAGCTTGTCGAAGATGGTGCCGTTGGCGGGGTAATCAGTGAGAGCCGGCTCGGTGTCATTGATCATGCCCAGCGAGGTGGCCGAGATCAGGTAACGCCGGTTCGGGTAGGTCTGGCCCAGGACCGAGCAGAAGTACCGGTCGGCGATCGGAAAAATTTCCGCCATCGAGTAGTAGAACGGCTGGTCTTGCTCGTCCCAGTAACCCATGGCAACCGGCCCGCTGCCCGACTCAACAAAGCCGTCGTTCCGTCCGTTGTCGAACTGGGTATGGCTGTCCACCCAGGCCTGACTCGGCTGACCAGAGAGCTGGCAGGTGGTGGGCATGTGGAACGCGTGCTGGATGTCTCCGTTCGGGTACGGGTTCGAGGCTCTCGGCAGGCCGTCACGGCCGAGGCAGAAGCCGTCGGCGCCGCGCCGGCGGAGCATACCGAGCTTGTTGTCGTAAGAGTGGTTCTCCATCATCAGCACGACGATGTGATCGATCTGCGGGACCGTGTCCGTCCCCGCCGCCAGATGCGGATAAGGCAATGAGCCGGGCTGGCGGAGCGGCCCGCGGTGGTGATGATGATGACGATGGTGGTCGTGGTGCCGCCACGACGGGCTAGCGGCTGCGCTCGCCGAGTCCCAGCCGACGACGCCCGCGCCGGCCGCGGCGACGAGCCCTGCCCGAAGGACGCCCCGGCGCGACAATCCCTGGCTATGCTCGGAAGGGTTCCCGCTGGCGCCATTAGAGTCCATACCGCCGCCTCCGACTAGTAGCTATCTTCACCGCTCTCAGCAGCGCATCGTACGGCAGCGGAATGGCCGGATCAGGTCCTTGCGGGTAAACATTTGGACGGGTGCGCGGCGCCACGCTCGGAGCCAACGGCGAGGGCTCGATATCCCCGCTTCGGCCTCCTGGTGTCGCTAGCCCCGGTAGTAGGTGTCCGCCACGGTGAGTGCCTCGTCCAGGATGGCCAGGCCTTCCTTGGCCTCAGACTCGGAGATCGTGCACGGCGGCACCACATGCAGCCGGTTGTAGTTGGCGAACGGCACCAGGCCACCGGACCTGCACTCGGCCAGCAACGCGTTCATGGCCGGCGATGAGCCGCCGTACGGTGCGAGCATTTCCCGCGTCTGCCGGTTCGACACGAGGTCGAGCGCCCAGAACACCGCGGTGCCGCGAACTTCACCGACCACCGGATGGTGTTCGGCTAGGTCACGCAGCCCCGGTCCGAGCACCAGCTCCCCGATGCGGACCGCGTTCCCGATAATGTCTTCGTCTTTCATAACGTCGATGGTGGCGACGATCGACGCGCAAGCCAGCGGGTGGCCCGAGTAGGTCAGTCCGCCGGGGAAGACATGCTCGTCGAAGGTGGCCGCGATCGGGTCCGAGATGATGACACCGCCGACCGGGACGTAGCCGGAGTTCGAGCCCTTCGCGAAGGTAATCAGGTCCGGCACCGCGCCGTGATCGGTGAACGCGAACCAGCGGCCGGCCCGGCCGAAGCCGCACATGACCTCGTCCGCGATGTAGACGATGCCGTACCTGGCGCAGAGTTCACGGACGCCGGCCAGGTAGCCGGGCGGCGGTATCAGCACTCCGGCCGTCCCGACGATCGTCTCCAGCAGCACCGCCGCAATCGTGTCCGGGCCCTCCATCTGGATGACCTGCTCGAGGTGCTCAAGCGCGCGCTGTGATTCCTGCTCGGGAGTGCTGGCCCAGAACGCCGACCGGTACAAGTAGGGCCCGAAGAAGTGCACGTGCCCGATGGCGAACTCGTTCGGCCACCGGCGCGGATCGCCGGTCGAATTGATCGCGGCCCCGGTGTTGCCGTGATAGGAGCGGTAGAAGCTCAGCACCTTGGTACGGCCGGTGTGCAACCTGGCCATCCTGATCGCGTTCTCGTTCGCATCGGCCCCGCCGTTTGTAAAGAACACCTTTTCCATGCCGTCGGGCGCGAGGTCCGCCAGCCGGGTCGCGGCCTCGCTGCGGGCTTCGTTGGCGTGCTGCGGCGCGATCGTAGTCAGCTTCGAGGCCTGGGCCGCGATCGCCGCGATCACCTTCGGATGCTGATGGCCGATGTTGGTGTTCACCAGCTGGCTGGAGAAGTCCAGGTAACGGTTGCCGTCGTAGTCCCAGAAGTAGGAGCCTTCGGCTGCGGCGACCGGCAGCGGCTTCAGGACCTTCTGCGCCGACCAGGAATGAAAGACGTGCGCCCGGTCCATCGCGAGCACCTCAGCGCCGCGCTGCGGGTCAGGGAGGTGGTCGGCTGGCTGATAGTTGCTCATCGTCGTGCTGCTCCTGCTACTGATTCACCGGAAAACCGAGGTTGACGCCGCCGTGGCTGGGATCCAGCCAGCGTGAGGTTACTGCCTTTCCGCGCGTGTAGAAGTGCACGCCTTCAGTGCCGTGCACGTGAGTGTCGCCGAACAGGGACGCCTTCCAGCCGCCGAACGAGTAGAACGCCATGGGGACAGGAATCGGCACATTGACGCCGACCATGCCGACTTCCACCTCGTGGGTGAACCGCCGGGCCGCGCCTCCGTCATTGGTAAAGATCGCCGTGCCGTTGCCGTAGGGGTTGGTGTTGATGATCTCCAGCGCTTTCTCGTAGCTGGGTGCGCGGACGACGCAGAGCACCGGACCGAAGATCTCGTCGCTGTAGCAGCTCATGCCAGGCTGCACGTAGTCCAGCAAGCTGGGCCCAAGCCAGAACCCGTCGGCCTGCTCTCCGGTGACGGGGTGGTGGCGGCCGTCGACGGCCAGCGTGGCCCCGTCGGCCACGCCTGAGTCGAGGTAGCTGGCCACCTTGTCGCGGTGTTGCCGGGTGACTAGCGGGCCCATCTCCGAGCCGTCGTCGGTGCCAGGGCCAACGTGCAGCCCGGCGATCCGCTCGCTGATCTTGGAAACAAGGTCGTCGCCAATCGGGTCGACCGCGACCAGCACGGAGATCGCCATGCACCGCTCCCCCGCGGAGCCGAAGCCGGCGTTGACCGCGGCGTCCGCGGCCAGGTCAAGGTCGGCGTCCGGCAGCACCATCATGTGGTTCTTCGCGCCGCCGAGGGCCTGCACTCGCTTGCCGTGGCTGTTCGCGGTCTCGGAAACGTAGCGCGCGATCGGGGTGGAGCCGACGAAGCTCACCGCCTTCACGTCGGGGTGGGTGAGGAGCGCATCGACGGCGACCTTGCCGCCGTGCACCACATTGAAGGCGCCGTCCGGCAGCCCGGCCTCGGCCAGCAGCTCGGCGATCAGCAGCGACGCCGACGGGTCTTTCTC
>JBKQTJ010000319.1:0-2741 GCA_052143255.1 Streptosporangiaceae bacterium
GGGTGTTTCCGCAGCTCAGCCGCATGACCAGAGAACTCTAACCCTGGTGTGAATAGCCGAGGTTAGTGTTAAGGGGTGGGATCGACATGAGTATCACCCTGCTCGTCACGGCGCGGACGGTGGCCGAGGCCGGCAGAAGGATCGGCGTCCGTGTGCTTAATGCGCCGGTGAGCGGTGGTGAGCAGGGTGGGATCGACGGCACCTTGTCGGTCATGATCGAGGGTGAGGCGGCCGACGTGACGGCGGCATGGCCGGTGCTCGACGCTGCGGGCCGGACTATCGTGCATGTTGGCCCGTCAGGTGCCGGTCAGACGGTAAAGGCCGCCAACCAGCTCGTTAGTGCGGGCAACATCCAGCTCGTCACGCAGCCATCGTGCTGCCGGAGGCGGCTGGTGGAGCAGTTGTCCTGCCGCGGCCAGGCGGCGAGGAGTAGTAGCCATGGCTGATGTTCCAGCGGTGAGGTTGAACAACGGGGTCGAGATGCCGCAAATCGGATTCGGCGTGTTCCGGGTTTCCAGGGACGAGACCGTGTCGGCGGCGCTTTCCGCCATCGAGGCGGGGTACCGGGGCATCGACACCGCCTCCTTGTACGGCAACGAGACGGCAGTGGGGACGGCGATCGCTCGCTGCGGCCTGCCGCGCGAGCAGTTGTTCATCACGACCAAGCTGTGGAATGACGACCAGGGATACGTGTCGGCGTTCCGTGCCTTCGACGCGAGCCTGCGCCGGCTCGGACTCGACTACGTGGACCTCTATCTGATCCATTGGCCGGTACCGGCGAAGTCTGCCTACCTCGAGACGTGGCAGGCGTTCGAAGAGATTTACGCGAGCAGACGGGCCCGGGTGATTGGCGTGTCGAACTTCCAGCCGTGGCATCTGCAACCGCTCCTCGACCGGTGCGGGATCGTGCCGGCCGTCAATCAGGTCGAGTTGCACCCACGTTTCCAGCAGGATCAGGTGCGCGCGTTCGGGCGGGCGCACGGCATCGTGACGGAGGCATGGAGTCCGCTGGCTCAGGGGGACATCCTGGCGGACCCGGTGATCACCGCGCTTTCGCGCAGGTACGACAAGACCCCGGCGCAGATCGTCCTGCGCTGGCACATCGAACTGGGAAACGTCGTCGTTCCGAAGTCGGTCACCCCGTCGCGGATCAAAGAGAACATCAACATCTTCGACTTCTCGCTCGCCGCCGACGACCTGGCCGCGCTCCGCGCGCTCGACCGCGGCGCGCGGACCGGCCCTGACCCCGACGGCGGCGAGAGGCCGGCTGGTTTCTCGAGTGCTGGTGGCCGCTGGGTGCCTGAGGGCACACCTGAGCGCGGGTAAGGGTTCAACCGAGCTCGGCAGACAGCTGTAGCGGTAATGAACGATCTGCATTACGCTGTCAGCTACGGCTGCGACGGGATCGTTGTCCGGCCCATTCACCCGGCTCCGGGGCCGAATTGGTGAACGGGTATTCCCTGAAGCCGTCCCGGCTATTCCGCCTAGTACGGCAGCCGCACTTGGTGCTCTGAGCTGGGCGAAGGTGCCCGCGTGGTTGATGTGATCTTGTTACTGGATGGGCGGGCGTGAGCGCAGCCGCCTCGTGATCATGCCTGTGTGACGAGTACAGAATCAGAGGCGGCTGCTGCCGCCAGGATAGGCGCCGGGCTGGCGCTGCGGAAACGGGCTGAGCTGCTAGCGCTGCTGCGGCGGTGTTTCGCCCGGACGGAGCCGTGGCTGCAGGCGGGCAAGTACGCCGCCGCGGTGATGAGCGAGCTGCCGGAGCGCAACGGGTGGAGCATCGCCCGGCATGCCGGGGACCGGACGCCGGACAAGACCCAGCGGCTGCTCAACCACGCCAGCTGGGACACCCTCGCCGCGATGGGCGTGGTGCGCCGGTTCGCGGTGGCCGGGCTGGAGGAGGCGGCGCGGCGCGGGAAACGGCGCCGCGGCCTGGTGATCGGGGCCATCGACGAGACCGGGCAAGAAAAACAAGGCGAGGCCACCGCCGGGGTCAAGCGGCAGTACCTGGGGTGCGCAGGCCAGGTGGCCAACGGCATCAACACCGTGCACGTGGCGTACGTGCGGGAAAAGACCGGGCACGCGCTGATCGGCGCCCGGCAGTGGATCCCCCGCGAGCACATCGACGACCCGGTCAAGTCCCTGCTCATGGGCCTGCCGCTCGACCTGGAGTTCCGCACCAAGGGACAGCTGGCCATCGACATCAGCAAGGACGCCGCCGCCGACGGGATCCGGCCGGACTTCTACTGCGGAGACGAGGTCTACGGCAACTGCACCAGGCTGCGCGAGCACTTCGAAGCCGAGGGCCAGGCGTACGTGCTGCGGGTGCCGTCGAACTTCATGCTCACGCTCGCGGCGGGCACGAAGATGACCTGCGCGGAAGCGGTCAAGGCGCTGCTGAAGGACAAGCGGCGCTGGGAGGTCCGCTCCGCCGGCAGCGGCTCCAAGGGCGAGCGCTGGTACGCCTGGGCCTGGATCGCCACCGCCTCGTCGCGCCACCACCTGCTCATCCGCCGCCACCTCAAGACCGGGGAACTGGCCTTTCACTACTGCTTCGTGCCCGACGGGCAGATCCTGACCAAGGCCCGGCTGATCCGCGCCGCCGGGCTCCGATGGCCGATCGTTATGTGATCTATCGGGTGTCTCATCCGCGTGCGTGTCTCGTCCCGGGTCACTGGGGCCCGGCGGTGGTGTCTCATGCCGGAGAGGCAGACCTGGAGGGTGGAGCGTGGTTTGTC
>JBKQTJ010000320.1:0-30349 GCA_052143255.1 Streptosporangiaceae bacterium
CCGTGACCGAAGCACCCCCGGTACGGCGGCGACTGTTGGGCGCGGCCTTGCGCCGGTACCGTGAAGGCCTGGGCTATCGACTGGACGACGCCGCCCGCATCCTGGAATGCGACCGTTCCAAGATCAGCAGGATTGAGTCGGGGCAGCGTGGCGTCCGCGCCAGGGACCTGCGGGACTTGCTCACCGAGTACGGCGTCGGTGAGCAGGAGCAGCGGACCCTGGCCGCCATCGCGCAGTCGCCCAGGGCACGAGGCTGGGGGCAGCCATACGCCGACGTCCTGCCCGGCGGCTGGCTGGACTACTTCATCACCGAGGCGGCCGCGTCGCAGATCCAGGCCTACCAGCCGCAACTGGTGCCAGACCTGCTACAGACCCGGGAGTACGCGTGTGCGGTCATCGGCGCTGACCCGGCCGTGTCGGCTGGCGCGCAGGCCCTGGTCCTTGAGGCGATGCTCACCCGCCAGCAGGTGATCTTGGGTGGGCGGCGGACGGAACTGGCCGTGGTCATCGGGGAGGCAGCGCTGCACCAGGTCGTCGGCGGGGCCGGAGTCATGCGCGCCCAGCTGGCCCGTCTCGCCGAGATGAGCGGCACCCACTCGCAGATCACGATCCAGGTACTGCCGTTCGCCGCTGGCGCGCCCCCCGCCGGCGGCAACGGGCCGCTCTCGATCCTGCGGTTCGCTGACGCGCAGAGCCTGGGTGTGGTCCACCTGCCCGGCCCTTGCGGCGGCATCTGCCTGGACAGCCCGCCGGACGTTGCCAGCCACGCCCAAGCCTTCACCCTGCTGAGGGCCTCCGCGCTCACCCCAGCCGCGACCGCACGACTGCTTCGGGGCATGGCCGCACGCTAAGACGCACGACTCGGGACGCCGTCCCTCGCCCAGACGGCTAATCTCGCGATTACCAGCGTGCCGCTCTACGACGCCGCTTGGCCGCGGGCCCAGCTCGGCGAGCCTTTGCCGGTCTATTCCCAATGCGGGATAATCGCTGCTGTGCCTGCTAAGACGGCTGCCCGTGCCCTCCTTGAATCGCTCGTCGGGCGGCCGATCTCGACTGTCACGGGTCGGCCGAACACCGTTCTGCGTGTCGAGAGCGACAGCGTGGTCGTGGCCACGAGCCGCTCGCCGGGCGGTCAGCCGGTGCCGATCGAATGGGTACAGAGCGGCCTTGAGCAGCTACTGGAGACGGGCGAGGTAGAAGTCAGCGTTCCCTCGCTTGGCCATCGCAGCTCGTTCGTCGGTGCCGTCCTGCTCACGCTGCCGGGTGCCGTCCTTATCCGGAAGGTCCCTCCGCGTATCCGGCTGACCCAACCACCAACTGCCTAAAGGCCCAATAACGCAGGTCAGGCAGCGCAGACTGGTGGCCCGCGCGAGCGGTTCTGGCACGAGATCCCGATTGGTCTGACTAAACGCTCCGCACCACGACTTCGTATCACCAGTTCTCAAGCTCTGGCCCCGGCCAGATTATTGCAAGCCGCTGCGCAAGCCAGCTTCCGCGCTCATCGATGGCCTGCTCGTCCCAGCTGTCGCGCTCGGCGAGCTTCGCGTTCAGCAAGAGCTTGCTGTACCTGTTGAGTTCTGCGCGCTTTTTCTCCCACGCCGAGTGGGACATCGCGGCATTGAGCGGCTGGGTAACGATGGTGAGGTTGCCGAGCCGGTTCAGGCAGCCCCAGCGCTCAACGCTGGCCTGCTCGAGCGCCTCACCTTCAAGCGCTCTGCCGTCGGCGTCGGTGAGCGGCCAGTGCGTCTCCCACTCCTGTGGGATCAGGTGCTCAAGAGAAAGATCATCGGCGAGTACGGGAACATCGGTCTTGTTCGTGTACAGGCTGGCTTCCGCAGCCGCGAGCGCCATCACAAGGCGCGGCTGCGACACGGTGCCGTAGACCTCACGGGTGCGCAGGAAGTCGGTGAACTCGGCGTCGCCCGGCCAGCGGCTGATCTCGCCCTCGGCACCCGACAGTGCCTGAAGCAGCGCATCGTCGGCGTGCTCGATGTCGGCTTTCATCCTGGCGACAAGGCGCGGTACGAGGCGGTTGTAGTTCTTTGCCGTCAGCCGCATGAGCGCACGGCGTGCCAGCCAGCTCTCCAGGATGCGCAAGCCGCGGCGCCGCTGCTCCTCGGTCACCTCGGGGGAGCGGAATAGCAGGAGGACGATAGGCAGGACTGTGCCAGCGTCGAGCGCTGACAGGCGCACGAAGAACTCTGCCTCCGGGGTCCTGGGCAGCGGAGTATCGAATGACCGCATCACCTTGGCGTCCGCGCACAGCTCGCGGATCAGTGCCTCGGCGTCGGTGTCTGGTGCCAGGACGCTCTGGCGGAACGTGGCGAACAGCTCGGTGGCTGGGACCAGGCGTTCGAGGCTCATCGTCAGCCAGTGCATAAGGAACAGTTCGGCGATCGGCCGGTTCAGGCGCCCCTGGCGGCGTTCCTGGCGCCAGTAGCCGTCGTCGAGCTGCGGGCGCCAGACCTGCTCGTAGAGCGTATCGGTATCACGCCCCTGACGGGCGGCCTGATGGAAAGCGGCGTTCTTGACGAGGTCGAGCGCAAGCAGCGGCGTGCCCCGTGCATTGAGCGTCTCGAAGATGACCTGAGCGTTGTCGTCGGCTTCGAGCGTGATCGATACGACCTTGAGCAGATCGCACAGCGTGATTCTCAGCCGCTCGACCCGTGCGGCTACCGCCGGGTCCGGGCTGGATCGGGCATCGTCGGCGACCTGGCTCGCCGCCTGCCGTGAGTCCAGCGCCGAGGTGATGCCGCCTGACGGCTCGGTTTCATCCTCGCCGGATCCGGTAACGTACTCGGCGATCCGCTCGGTGAAGTAGGCGAATGCCTCGCCGATGCGGTTACCGGTACTACAGTCCCGGTTTGTTACATGGCGTCCTCCTTTCTGCCGTCTGCGGGGTTAGGGGGCTCGGGCAGTTGCTTTGAGCCGGGCGTGGTAGTGGTGCCAGCGGGCGCGTGCCTGGTGGCGGCGCCTCCATCGTGACCAGGCGTATCCGGCTTCGCGGGCGGCGCGGGTCATGGGCGTGGCGGCGAGGCGGGCCAGGCGGCGGGCCTCGGGGACGCTGACCTTGACCATGCCGGGGTCGCCGGGTGGCCGGTCGCGGGGGGTGACGGGCAGCTTGCCGGTGTCGCGCCAGGCCGGGGGCTGGCCGGCCGGGCCGGCGGCAGCGAGGGTGCCGCCTGGCGGCGGGGCCGGGGCGGGGCGGGCGGCGGCGACGGCCAGCAGCGCCTGGGCGCACATGGACAGCACGGTGTGGCGGCAGAAGGAGCACCACAGCCTCACCTGGTGCTGGTCCAGGCCCGTCTGGCCCTTGCCCTGCTGGTGGCATTCTTCCGCGGGCCATCTCTTCCCGGTCACCGTGACCAGGACCGTCAGCGTCGCCGGCCGGCCCTGCGGCACATGACAGTAGAAGAACGCCAGGTCAGCGGGGTTGGCCAGGCTGCGGCGGATCAGCGCCCAGTGCCGCGGCGAGGCGGTCGCGGCCCACGCCCAGGCGTAGTCACGGTGGCCCTTGCAGCCGGGACCGCACGAGCGGGTCTCCCACGCCGCGGACGACACCATCGCGGCGACGGCGGACACCGCCGCCTTGCGGCCGGACGGCAGCTTGACGGCGAAGTTCACCGGGACCGCGAGCACGTACCCCTTGCCGCCCTTCTCGCAGGCCTGCCGCAGCCCGCCGCTGCGGCCGTACACCTCATCGCCGGCCACCCAGGCGAACGGGACGCCTGCCTGGATCGCGGCGGTGACCATCGCGGCGGCCAGCGCCGGCTTGGTGGCGAACCTCGTCCTGGCCGGGACGCGCGCCCGTTCCCGCCGCGTCCTGTCCCGGAACCACGATTTCGGCAGGTAGAGCCGGAAGTCAAACGGCGCGTGGCCGCGGGCGGTGACGTATGCGGCGAACACCACGGCCTGGCAGTTCTCCACCTGCCCGGTGATCCCGGCGTACTGGCGGGCGACCCCCACCGTGGCGGTTCCCTTCTTCAGCTCAGCGGTCTCATCGATCGCCAGGATCGCTCCCGCGTCGCCCAGCCAGCCCACGATGAACCGCTGCAGCGCCCTCAGCGCCGCCGCCCAGTCCCAGCGGTGCTCTGCCAGCAGCGCCTGCATCCGCCGCGGCGTGGCGTGCCCCGCCTGCTCCGCCAGCTGCCAGCACGACCTTCGGTCACCCGGCTCCGAAAGCAGCGCGCCGATATAGGCGAACGCGGTGAACCTCGACCTGGCCTGCGCGAACACCCCCGCCAGCTGGGCGAACAGCTCCCGCCGCAGTTCCCCCAGCCACGCCCCGTCGCCTACGATGGCACCGGCGGCCACCTCGCTCTTCAGAGTTCTCACAAACCATGATCGTGAGGTGGCCGTCACCCTGCGTCAAGCTGCGCCGCGGGCACCCGCGGCCACCAACCCGGTATGTAACAAACCCGGACTGTAGTACCGGGGTCGTTGACGTGCCCGGGCGGGGTTCCGTCCGCTGACATGACGGCCGTGAAAGCAGCGCGGTTAGCGTTCGTCGGCCACACCTTGAGCTGCTCGGTGCCCGAGGCCTTCCGAGGGTTATTGACTGTCAACTCGCGCAGCAGCGCTGCGTCATTCTCGGCACCAGCTCCCGCTACCGCCTTAGCAGCGGCAGCCACGATCAGCTGAAGCGTTGTCAGGCGCTGCTGGCCGTCAATGACAGTGAAGCGCGGGATCTGGCCGGGGACCGTACTATCCTGCTCCACTACGATCGCCCCCAGAAAGTGCGACCACAGGCCGGATAGATCACCGCCCTCCTGGTGCTGCAGCAATGCAGTGATGTCATCCCATAGGGGCGCCCACTGATGATCTTCGTCCCAGACATACGGCCGCTGATATAGCGGGACGATGTAACGGACGTCCCGCTCGAACAGCTGTTGGACCGTGTGCTTATCTGGCCTCATAGCTCGGTAACTCTAGTCCTCAGCACCAGAATACGGGCGGCGTCGGTGACATCAAGAACGAGTACGTCCGCTGTGCCGTGCTCTCAGCATCGTGCTGGTTGAACTCGGTCCTGGCCCCCATGCCTGGCTCGATCCGCTGAACGCTCGGCGCGATCCAGCCTCCATCCCGGGAGTGATCGCTCGCATTCGCCGACGCAGACCCGGTCCCTTAGGTAACGGGACGGCTACAGTAGTGACCAAAACGACGGACACCTCAGGCGTCGATGGCCGCTGGTCGGCATGATGGGGACTGGGCGGGCGTCTTCTGGGCGGTCACCGTGGAGAAGATGCGCGCGGTGCACGTTGCCGGGACATATGTCCGATTGTCTCGTGAACAACGACAATTGAATGGTGCTGGATCAACCAATGCGCATTCGAGTTTGCTCCATCGTCAGTAACGAGGGTGAGTGAGTGACGCTAGCTGCCGGTGCAGAACCTGCGATGATCAGCGATAGCAGCGCGACGGCTCACGATGGCCGTATTGCGCCAGGAACCCGCGTCGCGGTCCGGGATGAGGAATGGCTGGTTCGCAGTGTTGGGCCGACCCATCATGATGGTCTGCGCGTCGAGGTGACCGGCATCTCCGAGCTAGTCCGGGATACCGATGCGGTCTTCTTCACCGGGCTGGATACCGTCGAGCCGATCGACCCGGCGGATACCCGCCTGGTCCCCGATGGGACGACGGGTTTTCGCCGGTCCAGGCTCTGGCTGGAAGCCCTGCTGCGTCGCACTCCGCTGGAAGCCACCGATGCCCGGCTCGCCGTAGGGCACCGCGGGCTGCTAGATGAGCTCGTCTTTCAGCGCCGTCCCGCCGCCCTTGCGCTGCAGAACCTCCGTCCGCGGATCCTCGTCGCCGACGCGGTGGGCCTCGGCAAGACTCTGGAGATCGGGATGCTGCTGGCCGAGCTGATCAGGCGCGGCCGCGGCGAGCGGATCTGCGTCATCACGCCCCGAGCGGTGCTGGAGCAGTTCCAGCAGGAGTTGTGGACCAGGTTCGCGATTCCGCTGGTCCGGCTGGACTCGGATGGCATCCAGCAGATCCGCCAGGAGGTGCCAGCGACCCGTAACCTGTTCACCTTTTACAAGCGGGTGATCATCTCGATCGACACGCTGAAGAACCCGGCCCGTTACCGGCACCACCTCCAGGACCACCGCTGGGACATCGTCGTCATCGACGAGTGCCACAACGTGGTCAACCCGGGCACGCAGAACTTCCGGCTGGCCGAGCTGCTTGCCAGCAGGACCGATGCGCTCATCCTGGCCAGCGCGACTCCGCACAACGGGAAACCAGAGTCATTCGCCCGCCTGATCAACTTGCTGGACCCGACCGCAATTGCCGACCCCGCTGACTACGACTCGGGCGACATCAAGCACCTGTACGTGCGGCGGCACCGCGGCAGCAGCGACGTCACCCACGAGGTGGCTCACAACTGGGCAGAACGAGCCGAACCTGAGGTCATCCCGGTCACTCCAGGCCCAGCCGAGGAGGCTGTCCTCGACGAGCTGCATCACACCTGGCTACGCCCGCCATCCGGATCAGCCCCGGTAACCGGGCGCGGTGCCCAGCTAGTGCCCTGGACGATGTTCAAGGCCTGCCTCTCATCCCCTGGCGCGCTTCGCCAGACGATCAAGCAAAGACAGCGGTCCGCTGAGGCTCGCGAGCTGGCTGCGCTCCAGGTGCTAGACAGCCTGGTGGAAAAGGCTGCGGCGGGCGGGTCGGCGAAGCTGGAAGCGCTAACCACCCTGCTGCGCAAGATTGGCGTCGGCCCGGGCTCGCCAACGAGAGCAGTGGTCTTCTCCGAGCGGATCGCGACGCTCGACTGGCTGCACAGCGAGATGCCGCCCCGGCTCGGCATCAGGCCAGAGGCGTTCACCGTACTGCACGGCAGCATGCCCGACACCGAGCAATTGAGCCGGGTGGAGCAGTTCGGTCAGGCCGAGTCACCGCTGCGGGTGCTGCTGGCTGGCGACATGGCCTCCGAGGGGCTGAACCTGCAACGCCAGTGCCATCACCTGATCCATTTTGACCTGCCATGGAGTCTGATCCGGCTGCAGCAGCGCAACGGCCGGATCGACCGCTACACCCAAATCCATCAACCCCGGATCTACGCACTGGCCCTCACTCCGTCCGATGCGGACCTGGCCAGCGATGTGACCGTCATTACCCGGCTGGTCGCCAAGGAGAACGCCGCTCACCGCGCGCTCGGCGATGCCGGCGCCCTGCTCGCGCTCCATGACGAGGAGGCCGAGGAGGGTGTCATCCGGCGGGCGATCCAAGAACGCCGCAACATCGACGACGTGGTGCCCGACCCGACGCCGGATAACCTGAGCCCGTTCGAGCGCCTGATGGCACTCGGCGGCGCACACGCAGCTGAGCCCGCCGCGCCGATAGCGCCGGTCCGGGGGCTATTCGGTTCAGAAACGGACTTTCTCACCGAGGCACTGAACGAGATCACCGGCGGAGCCGCCGAGCACGACCTCGGCCTGGTCACCGAACCGGACAACGGACTGATCGCGCTGAATCCTCCCGGCGACCTGGCCCGCCGGTTCGCTGCGCTACCACAGACATATCTCTCTGAGCGCAAGGTCACGAAGCGCCTGGTGGTCACGGGGCTCGCCGCCTACGCCGACCAGCGTCTGGCCCGGGCCCGCGAATCCGACACTACAAGCTGGCCAGACGCGCTCTACCTGGCGCCACTGCATCCAGTGCTCGACTGGGCCGCGGACCGTGCCCTTGCCCAGTTCGCCCGCGATGAGGCGCCGGTGCTGGCTGCCCGAGTGAACAAGCCGGTGTTCTGCGTACAGGGCATGTGGTCCAACGAGCGCGGCCAGCCGGTGCTCGTTCACTGGGGAGCCATCACCGGCCTGCCTGATGCCCACAATGTCGAGGACCTGATGACCGTACTGGACCGGGCAGGGATCCGCTCCGGGTCGGTGAATCCCGGATTTGATACCGAACGACTGGCGGGTTGGCAATCTCTCGTGGGACGTGCGGCCGATGCCGAGCGTCAACACCTGCTCCGCCTCGCCACGCTGCGCGCCGAGGCCCTCCAGCCGCGAACCACTGAGTTCACGCAACGGCTACAACGCTGGGCCGGCGCCAGAGAGCAGCGGCTCGTGGAGCACGGGCCGGTTGACCCCCGCCGGCGCAAGGAAGAAGAGCGGATCGCTGCGGTCCGTAACGAGACCCACAACCTAATCAGCTCGCTGTCACCAGCCGGAAAGCCGCTGATCCGGGTGATCGCCGTCATCGTGCCCGAGGCCAGCTAGGAGACGACCGTGTTCGACTCGATTCACAACGTCGGCGACTTCCTGTCCCCGCACTGGCTCGCGGAGGTGTTCCCCCGACGGCTCAAAGATCTGCACGCGGACTGGGCGGAGCGGAGCAGTCACGGGAAGGCCGAACCATGGCATGAACTGATCCGCGCGGCGGGGTCGTTCGGCAAAGTGCGAGCGCGGCTCGCCGAGGCTGCGAACGGGCAACTCACAACGGCGACGCGCGAGCTGCATGACATCCTGCTGACCGCGGCGGGGTACCAGCCAGGCCGCGAAGACCTGCAAACGCTCCGAGACGGGCTGGATGTCACGATCCCCCTGGCCGTCCGCTGCCGGACCGCGACCGGGGAAGCGCTGCACGTGCTGGAGGCGCACGCCGCCTCCTGCGCTGAAGACCTGCTCGACGGCACCGGCGCGGGCCGGCTGCTGGACCCGGCAAACGTCCAGGAAACCGCGGGCAAGACGCAGCACATACAGGCGATCACTGAGGCGCTGTCGCTGCTGTTCCTCACGGATGACGCGCCACGCTACGTCCTGGTGGTGGCGGGCGGCTGGCTGCTGCTCACCGACGCCGGGCGGTGGGCCGAGGGACGCTACCTCGCGCTCGACGCCGAAACCGCATTGGCCCGGCGCGATGACAAGCGCAGCGGCGAACTAGCTTGGCATGCCGGGCTGTGGTCGGCAGACGTGCTGCTGCCTCGCGACCAGGCGGTACCAGCTCTGGATGAGTACACCAAGGATTCAGTTAAGCACGCGGTCGGGGTAAGCAAGGACCTGCGTGAGGGATTGCGCCACTCCGTAGAACTGCTGGCCAGCGAGGCGCTGTGGGCCCGCCGGGAGCGTGGCGACCAGGTCGAAGGCATCGCGGACCTGCCGCGGGACATCGTCCGCCAGTCGCTCCGGTTCTTGTACCGGATCCTGTTCCTGCTGTACGCGGAGGCCCGGCCTGAACTCGGCGTGCTTCCCATCGGCGACCCGGATTACGCGGCCGGGTACGGTATGGACCGGCTGCGCGAGCTAACCCAGGTACCACTCACCACGCCGCAGGGGCGCGACGGCCACCATATCCATGACTCGCTGCGGGTGCTCTTCCGGCTGGTCAACTCCGGGCACCGGCCTCTCGATCCGGGTGAGGCCGATGCTGGGGAGGGCACGGCCGACGGGCCGAGATTCGAGCCATTGCGCTCAGACCTATTCGACCCTGCGAAGACGCCGCTTATCGACGGGCGCAGCGATACGCCCGAAGACAGGATCAACCTCCGCAACGAGGTACTGCAGCGCATACTGCAGTTGCTGCTGCTCAGCAAGCAGCAGCGCGGCACGACCCGCGGATATGTGTCTTACGCCCAGCTCGGCATCAACCAGCTCGGCGCCGTCTATGAGGGGCTGATGGCCTACTCGGGGCGGTTCGCTGATGAGGACCTGGCCGAGCTCGCCCCAGACGGTGATCCGTCAAAGGGCACCTGGGTGGTCCCGGTGAGCCGACTGCACGAGTACGACGAGCGGCACTACGTCTACCGAGAGGACCCGCTCACCGGGGAGCGCCGCCAATTGCGGCACCCTCGTGGCTCGTTCGTATTCCGGCTGTCCGGCCGCGACCGGCAGCGGTCGGCCTCCTACTACACCCCGGAGGTGCTCACCCGCTGCGTGGTCAAGCACGCCCTGGCCGAGCTGCTCGACCAGGACGGCCCCACCCCGGCGCAACGGATCCTGGAGCTCACCGTGTGCGAGCCCGCCCTGGGCAGCGGTGCGTTCCTGAACGAGGCCATCAGCCAGCTAGCCCGCGCCTACCTGGAACGCCGCCAGGCCGAGCTAGCCGAAACAATCCCGCCCGACGAGTACGCGGCCCAGCTCCAGAAGGTCAAGGCACACCTGGCGCTGCACCAGTGCTACGGCGTAGATCTGAACCAGACCGCGGTCGAGTTGGCGGAAGTCTCACTCTGGTTGAACGTTATGCACCCTGGCCTTCGCGGCCCCTGGTTCGGCCTCCACCTGCGCCGCGGCAACTCCCTGATCGGCGCCAGGCGGGCGGTCTACGACCTGGCCGCCCTGGCTCGCGACAAGCACAAATGGTTGGACATCCCGCCAGAGGATCGGCCGCTAAGCGGTAACCGGGTCTGTGAGGGCGAGATCCACCACTTCCTGCTACCCGCGCACGGCTGGGGCGCGGTGGCCAGCGATAAGCGGGCGAAGGAACTCGCGCCCAGCCAGGCCGAACGGCTCCACGAATGGGCCCGCGCCATCAAGAAGCGGCCGTCCACGGCCCAGACGAAACGCCTGCAGGCGCTTGCCCGGCGCGTTGAACGCCTATGGGATCTGGCCCGCCGCCGGCTGGAGATCAGCGAGGAAGAGGTAGCCCGCCGGATCGACGTGTGGCGCGCGGAACAGTTGCCTATCTCGCGTGGCGCGGTGACCCGCGAACAGGTCGAGTCTGAGCTGAACGACCCAGACTCCCCATACCAGCGGCTGAGGTTGGCCATGGACGCATGGTGCACCCTGTGGTTCTGGCCGGTGAACGCCACCGTTGGCCTGCCGCCAACCCTGGATGAGTGGATCGCAACGCTGGAAGGGCTGCTCGGCACCGAGCCGAACGAGAATCGCGGTCGGCGCAGTGCGGGGGAAGACCGGCTGGGCATGTTTGGCGACATCCACAGCTTCGCCGAACTACGAGAAGCTGACTACAACGAACGCACCCTGCACAACATGACGCCCATCACGCAGTTGCTGGTCAACCATCCCTGGCTGGGCACCGTCCGCGAGATCGCCGACCAGGAAGGCTTCTTCCACTGGGAACTGGACTTCGCCCACATCTTCACCCGAGGAGGCTTCGACCTCCAAGTCGGCAACCCGCCCTGGGTCCGACCCATCTGGGAAGATAGCCTCACACTTGCTGAGATAGAACCGTTCTTCAGGCTTACCGATAAGATCCCAGAAGAAGACTTTCGGCAGCGACGAGATACCATTCTTGGGGATGCCAAAGCGCGGATAAGTTATCTCGCCGATCTCGCGTCCTGGGCTGGCCTTAACGAACATCTAGGGTCGCCTACGGAACACCCAATTCTTACTGGAATAAAGACGAATCTATATCTGAATTTCATGGATCGTACATGGCGGTCGGCCGTTCCGTCCGGTATCATTGGCCTCATTCATCCTGAAGGGCATTTTACCGATCCTAAAGCTGGATCAATCCGGGCGCAGACGTATGTCCGACTGCGTCGTCATTGGGAGTTCCGAAACGAGGCTTCTCTATTCGAAGAAGTACAGAACACTCGGACTTTTGGGATTTCCGTGTACGGCGCGCCCGGTCCTATTCTTTTCAAGCAGATCGCAGGCGTTCATCTCCCCGCAACGGTTGACGCATCCCTTGAGCACGATGGGTCAGGTGAGCCACCAGACAGCAAGCTCTTGACCGGTCAATGGGACCGGCGGCCGCACTCGGTGCGCCTTGTCACTATCGATAAGGAGGCGCTTGCGACTGGGGCTGCCCTCTTCGACCCCCCAGGAACGCCGCCGGAACAGGCACGCCTGGTGCGCCCGCTCACTGTCGAACACCTCGCCGTGTTCCGGACAATCGCCGGCCAGCCACGCCGCATGGCGGATCTTGAATACCATTGGTCGAGCGGATGGAACGAAACGACTGACAAAAGAGATGGCTTTTTTGAATGGCTGACAGCAGATCCATCTTCCTGGGAAGAAGTCATCCTGCAAGGTCCACATTTTGCGGTTGCTACTCCGTTTGCCAAGCAACCGAATAATCCCTGCCAAAGCAATAAAGACTACACCGACTGGAATCTGGAGATTTTGCCCGCCAGAGTTATCCCGAGAACAAACTACCAGCGAGCATGTGAGTATGACTTCTATAGGAATGGGCTCACGCGATGGGATGGTGCTCCTTACACATCGCGTTGGCGACTTGTATGGCGGCGCATGGTTGATCCAGCTACTGAGCGATCGTTCAACGCCGCGTTGATTCCAAAGGGAGCAGCACACGTGAACACGGTAAATTCACTTGCGCTAAGAACCGACCGCGAAACGGCGCTCACCGCCGGCCTCTGGGCATCGATTCCTCTCGATTATCTAGTCAAGGTAAGCGGGAAGTTCGATGTGCAAGACAGCCTTATTGCTGGTTTCCCAGCTCCGCTGGAGCATTCAGCGGGGCCATTTCTGCTGTTGCGGATATTGCGGCTGAACTGCTTGACCAAGGACTACGCGCTGCTGTGGCAGCAGTTGTTCGAGGCCAGCTTTCTCCGTGATGGCTGGACGTCGGCGTTCGCCGACTGGCGGTCACTGCAGGAGGTCACATCGGAGTGGACGATGGCGTTGCCGTTGCGGACAGAGTATGAGCGGCGGGCTGCTCTGGTGGAAATCGATGCGCTGGCTGCTCTCATGCTCGGCATCTCCGCAGATCAGCTTTGTGCGATCTACCGGGCGCAGTTTGGCGTGCTGCGCCAATACGAGCATCGGATGTTCTTTGACGCGCAAGGTCGCAAGATTGCTAAGGAGACTCATGCGCGCGGCTGGAAGCAGCAGCCAGGCGACTACGAACTGGCCGAGCAGTGGTACGCGGAAGCCGTGGACGATGACTCTTCGGCTGACCGTCCGCTTCCGGCGGCGCTGCGGGACCGATACCGGGTGCCGCTGATCAAGCCAGACCGCGAAGCGGAGATGCGCGCCGCGTATAGCGAATTCGAGCGCCGCCTCGCTGAACGATCACCGGATGCGCCGGCCACACAACGTCTTTTTGGTGATATTGGGGGTACGACGGGGGCCGGGCAGTGATTCCGTCTTTGTTGGCGGAGGAAATCCGCGGCGCGGTGGTCGAGTATCTCACCACTACGTTCGCGCTGGCTGACGACGATGCCCGCGACGCGCTCACCCGGTTGCTCACCGATTCCGGCGGCGGCATGTTCCGCGGACCCTACCTCCGGGTGCGCACGCCGTACAGGCCGGTGCCGGAGACGTGGCAGTCACCGCTGGGCTGGCTGCCACCTGGATTTCGGCCCTACCGGCACCAGGCAGCGACGTTCGCCCGGCTGTCCAGCCTCACCAGGGAACCGGAGCCGGTGATCGTTACCACCGGGACCGGATCCGGCAAGACAGAGTCGTTCTTGCTTCCCATCCTTGATCATTGCCGCCGTCATCTTGGCACGCCGGGCATTAAGGCTCTGCTGCTCTACCCGATGAACGCGCTCGCCACCGACCAGGCACGGCGCATCGCCGGATACGTGCACGAGTATGCCGAGCTGCACGGCCTGACGGCAGGCCTGTACATCGGCGGGCCGGGCAGCCGCGACCGTATGGGGCCTGCCAGCCTTATCGATAAGCGCGAGATCCTCCGGGACACCCGTCCGGACATCCTGCTCACCAACTACAAAATGCTGGACTACCTACTGTTGCGTGAGGCAGACGCCCCGCTGTGGCACCAGGCGCGGCACACGCTGCGCTATCTGGTACTTGATGAGTTTCACACCTATGACGGCGCGCAGGGCACGGACGTGGCGATGCTGCTGCGTCGGCTCGGCGCGACGCTACGGGTCCCGGCTGGCGGCCCGCCGCTCGGCGCTGTGACGCCGGTGGCCACCTCAGCGACGCTGGGCGGCTCCACCGAGGCCACCGAGCGGCGGATGCGTGAGTTCGCCGAGCGGGTTTTCGGCATTCCCTTCGAGTCAAGTTCTGTAATCGGCGAGGAACGGATGACCGCAGCGGAGGCCGCCGCTGGTGATGACGTCAGCCTGCCTATCCCGGATATCGGGGCGGTGTGTGCTGCGGCCGAGCCAACGGCCCGTGACGAGGGCTCCTGGCGTGAGTTGGCTGAGTTGTTCACCGGCGCGTCGGTGACAGGCACGGCTACGCTCGGGCCGGTACTCTCTCGTCACCCGCTGACCCGCATCGTCGCAGACGTTCTGGCCCATCCGCTGCCACTCGGCCTTGCGGTCACGGCGGTAACGCGGCAGGTGCTGCCCTGGGCAGCGGCGGCCGAACGCGACCCGGTGGCTGCGGGACGGGCGGTGTTGCGCTTCCTTGCCCTGCTCTCCCGCGCCCGTGTCAGGACCAGCGGCGAGAGTTCCGCCGATGCGGACGGGTCCGATGGCGGTGGTGACCTGGCTGGCCAGCCACTACTGCACATCGAGGTGCAGCTGTGGGTGCGGGAGCTGCACCGAATCCTGCGCACCCTGGGTGACCAGCCGGTCTTCTCCTGGTGGTCGGATGGGCCAACGCAGCTACCCGGCCCGCGGCCCGGCGACGAGCAAGAACCCGTCGCAACGCACGCCGAGGAGGCTGTCCGGCTGCCAGCCGCCTACTGCCGCAACTGCGGCCGGTCTGGCTGGGCCGCGCTCGCCGGAGAACTGGCTGGTCCGCTACGCGGGGACCCGGAGAACGTGTGGCGGGAAAGCCTGGCCAGCCCCACCCGACTGCGGGTCCTCATCGCCGTTTCTGGCAGTGAGCCGGATGTCACGTGGCTGGATCCGGACACTCTGGAGGTGCACCCCGATGAGGAGGCCGGGCGGCTGGCGGTGCTTGTCACCCCGGACGCCAGGGCAGCCGAGCGCCAGGAGTGCCCCTCATGCCGCAAGCCCGATGCGGTCCGCTTTCTGGGCTCTCGCACCGCTACGCTGGTCAGCGTCTCACTCACGCAACTTTTCGGCTCGGCGCAGGTCAGGCCGGTTGAGCAGAAGACGCTAGTGTTCACTGACTCGGTACAGGATGCTGCACACCGGGCGGCGTTCATCGAGGGCCGGGCGTTTCAGTTCAACGTGCGCTCGCTGTTGCAGCGGGCGGTGCCGGGCGGCGGCACCACGCTCGCGGATGCCGCGCAGCGGCTCACCACGGAGGTGGCAAGTACCGACGCCGAGCTGTACGCGGTAACTCCGCCGGACTTCACCCGTCGCCTCGGGCTGGAAGGTGAATGGCTGGCCCGTGCCCGTCGGCCGCTCCGCCAGCGGCTGGCCGCCCGGCTCGCGTTCCAGGCGGATCTGGAGTTCGGGCTGCGCAGCCGGCTCGGCCGGACCCTTGAGCTCACCGGCACGCTGACCGCCGAGGTCGCCGCGGACCTGGCGCGGGCGACCGAGCATGCCCGCGAGATCCACGCGAACCTGCCCGAGGCAGGGATGACCCGGCCAGCAGAGGATGCCTACCAGGTATGGCTGCTCGGGATTCTCGACCGCCTGCGTACCCAGGGCGGCATCTGTCATCGGTGGCTGGATGGCTTCATCCGGGCGGACGGGAACAACCGGTGGCCGATCTGGGGAGGTCGGGAACGCGGCATGCCCGCCTTCCCGCGCGGCGTGGCCGCTCCGGCGTTCTTTACCACAGCGGACCGCTCCGAAGGGTTTGATGCGGTCAGCCCCGCGGGTGAGCAGACAACCTGGCTGACCGACTGGACACGCCGTTGCCTGGGCTTGCCGCAGCGTGAGTCCCGTGCGCTTCTCCGCGAGGTAATCGCAGCGTTCGCGCATGACAACGATCCTGTCCAGCTGTTCACGCGGCGGCGCACCAGTTCTGGCGCGACCGTGTACGGTCTCGATCCGGGCCGCGTCTTGCTCGGCCACGTGAGCGACGAGGATCTAACGGCTGGCCGTGCCCGGCTCCGGTGCAGCGTCTGCCGCAACGTTCAGCCAACCTCGGCGGACCGCTTCGAGCTGCGGCTGCGCGGCTCCTGCCCACGGTTCCGCTGCCCAGGCGTCCTGGAGCCAGCACCAGGTGATCCGGGAAACTTCTACCGGCGACTCTACAGGTCCGGGCAGGTCCGCCGGATCGTGGCCCGCGACCACACCAGCCTGCTCAACCCCGAGTCAAGAGCCGAACTTGAACGGGCATTCTCGGCCGCGGTGCCAGGGCCGGCCGACCCCAACGTGCTCGCCTGCACTCCGACCCTGGAGCTGGGCATCGACATTGGAGATCTGGCTACCGTTACGCTCGCGTCGATCCCGCGGGGTCCGGCGAACTACCTGCAGCGCGCCGGGCGCGCCGGGCGGCGCGGCGGCAACGCATTCGTGCTGGCCGCCGTGCCCGACGGACCGCGTGAGCAGTACTTCTTCGCCGAGCCACGTCACTTGATCGACGGCGAGGTCACGCCACCCGGCTGCTTCCTCGACGCCATCGAGCTGCTCGACCGCCAGTTCTTCGCCTACTGCCTGGACCGGGCGGCGAGCGGTGAGCTGGCTACGGGCACTGCGCTGCCGCCCATCATGGGCCAGCTTGTGCGCGGTGGCCTGGAGAGCGGCGGATGGATGCGCCGCCTCCTGAACGCGGTACGCAGTCGCCACGCTGAGCTGGCCGACGACTTCCTTGGGCGATTCAGCGGTCACCTGGCTCAGTCCTCTGCCGTGCACGTCCGGGAGTTTGCGGCAGGCGGTATCGAGACTGCGGTGACGAGGGGGCTGCGTGAGTGGATGCGCCGACAGGGCGAGGTGACCCACCGCCTCGTCACGCTGCAGGAGGCAATCGCTGAGCTGGAGCGCCGCGAAGGCGGGCTGGAGGAGGCTGAACGTGACGACCTGCGGAGGCTGCGCGGCGAGCTGAAGACGCTGCGCAGTCTCGCTCGGGAGCTGGATCAGGGTGACACCCTCGGCGGCCTGGTGGAACTCGGACTGCTACCCAACTACACCCTGCTGGATGATCGGACGACGCTGGATGTGTCGCTGTGGTGGGTGAACGAGGAAGATGGCGGGGAGCGTTACGCATCCACCGAGTACACCTACACGCGGGGCAGCATGACGGCGCTCACCGAGCTGGCGCCGGGCGCGGTCTTCTACGCAGCCGGGCAGCGCATTCGGGTGGATGCGCTGGACCCCGGGCCGCGGGACGAGCCGCTCTGGCGCAGCTGGCGATTGTGTCCCGAGTGCGGATGGGGCAGCACCGATGAGGCAGTGCCACCCGCCTGCCCGCGCTGCAGGTCCACGCAGATCCGCGACATGGGCGCGGTGCACAAGATGCTGGAACTGCGCCGGGTATCGGCCGTGCAGAGCCGCGACGACGCGGTAATCGATGACGACGCCGAAGAGCGGGAAGAGATCCGCTTTGCCACCGTGGACACGGTCGACGCGGAGCCATCCGATGTGGCCCATGCGTGGCGGCTGGCCGAGGTTGCGTTCGGCGCCGAATACCTGCGGTCCGCGCTGGTCCGGCGGATCAACCTGGGCCGGTCAGGCAAACCAGGCCAGCAGGTCAGCATCGCGGGCATGCATGATGTGCCGGCACCCGGCTTCCGGACCTGCGCGCATTGCGGCGTAGTGGATGGCGCGCAGGTCAGCCCCCGCGGCGGCATCCGGCACCGCGGCTGGTGCGCAACGCGGCGCGGCACGGAAGAGCAGTGGGAAACCCTGCTGCTCCACCACGACCTGCGCACCCAGGCGGTCCGGCTGCTGCTGCCGGTATCAGCGCTCGACGTGGATGCACGGGTGGCGTCGTTCATGGCCGCCGTTCTCCTCGGCTTGCGTGAGGACTTCGGCGGGGACCCGCAGCATCTGAGCGCCCTCGGGTACTCCATCTACGGGCCGGAAGGCACCCAACGCTTCCTGGTTCTTCATGACAACGTCCCTGGCGGCACCGGATACCTGGAACGGGTCGGGGACCCGGGGCGGCTGCGCGAGATCCTCGCCAAGGCCAGGCGGGTGCTGGAGGAGTGTCCCTGCGCCAGTGAGGGCAGGGCGGCCTGCCACCGCTGCCTCCTAGGCGTGGTCCGCCCCAGCCTCACCGAACTGGTACGCCGCCGCACAGCGCTCACAATGCTCACCGAGATCCTGGACCATTTCAGCGACGACAACATCGTCGAGATCAGCACTGTGGCCGGCATCGATCTAACGACGCTCACCGGCTCCGAGATGGAACGGCGGTTCGCCGAGCTGATCGCCAAGTGGGCCGGGACAAGAGCCGTCAACCGGGGCACGGAGCTGGAGCTGCGGCTCGATGGCCCGGTCACCTGGCGGATGCAACCACAGCAGCACGTGGAGGCGAACGGGGTCACCACCAGGCCTGACTACTTGTTCACCCGAACCAACGGGCCGCCAGCGAAGATCGTCGTCTTCCTTGACGGTTACGCCTACCACGACGCGCCAGGTCATAGCCGCACCGCGGAGGATGCCCGCCAGCGCGGCGCGCTACGCGACGCCAGCTACCTCGTCTGGAACATCACATGGGATGACCTGGACGGCTTTGAACAGCTGATCAATGGCGACGAGGACACCTTCCGGCTGATGGACACTACCACCCAGAACAAGATCCGCCAGATCGCCAGCGGTCAGTCAGGGATGTCGGCCCTCCCCGGAGGCACCCCAGGCATCCAGGCAACCTGGCAGAACCCGATAGGCTTCCTCGCCGCCTACCTTTCCAGCCCTGGTTCGGCCACCTGGTCGACGGCGGCCTCAGCCGCAGCTCAGGCCATGTTCGTGCCTCCGCCGCAGCCAACATGCCTTGAGCCTGGCGACCTGGCAGGCGCACTCTCCGCTCTCTTGAGTGGCAAGAGGCCGGAAGGTACCGGTGGCCCGCTTGCCCTCACCTATCGCCACCGGGAGACTGGGTGCCCGCTGGCCGTTATCGCCGACACCCGCCGTCTGGAAGACACCCTTGGGATCCTTGTGATCCTCGACGACCGGCCGAAGGTTGTCGGGGAGCCCGGGCATAGGGAGCAATGGGCGGACTGGCTGCACTGGGCCAATCTCGCGCAGTTCCTGCGTGGCTCGGATCGTTCCGTGTTGTTCGTGACGACGACGATGCCATGGGATCCTGCGCTGCACCCACTCTCTAGCCCTACGCTGGTCGCTGGGTCGCTGCCGTCGGCGGCGAGCCCGGCCCGAGCCAAGAAGCTGGACGCGCCCTGGCTGGTCGTGGCCGAATACGCCGCTGATTCCGTTCTGTCGCTGTTGCAGGAACTGGCGGCAAGAGACTGGCCGCTGCCCGAGCCGGGCTATGAGGTCGGAGACAGAGCGGTGCAGGTTGAGCTCGCGTGGCCAGGTGACAAGGTCGCGCTTGTCCTCGATGCCGAGCCGGACCGGGACAATTACCTGGCAGAGTGCGGCTGGCATGTGGTCCGGGATGGTGACAGCGCGTTCGAGGAAATCACTAGGGCGCTGGACGGGAGGCAGCCGTGACGGCCCACGTGGTGATCAGCGACCTGTTCCAGAAGTCGTGCGACCAGCTTGACGGCAGTCTCAAGGCCCGGGTCCTGGACTTCATCATGAAGCTCCAGCGCGATCCGGCGGCCACCGGCCTGGACCTGAAGATGCCAGCCGGGGTGCGCGACCGCCGGGTGCGAACCGCCAGGGTCAACGACAACTTCCGCGCGGTTCTATTCGAGCTGCCTGAGGGCTTCGTCCTGGCCGCGGTCAGGCCACACGACGCTGCGTACGCATACGCAGCTCGCCTTCAGATCGGAGTGAACGCGGCCACCGGGGCCGCGGAGATCCTCGACCTTGCCGCTGCGAGTATCGCTGCCGCATCGGCTGCGGGATCCGCCTCACCGGCCCCACTTGGCAGTCGGCCAGTCCTCGGCAACGTCAGCTCGGCCGACCTGGGCAGGTTCGGCGTGCTCCCCGACATCGCTGCCAACCTTGTCCGAATTACCGACGAGGACCAACTGCTGAACGCAGCCGATGCGCTTCCCCGCGCACAGGCAGAGGCCGTGCTTGACCTCGCGGCCGGGCGCAGCCCTGAACAGGTGTGGGCGGACTTCGCCTGGGCCGATGCCACCACCGAAGCAGACACCAGCGACGTCGCGGGAGCCCTCGCACGTGCACTGTCGCGGCTTAGCTTCACCAGCCTGGAGCATGACGCGGACCTGCAGGCTGCCTTGGAGGGCCCGTTCGAGCGCTGGCGCGTCTTCCTACACCCTTTGCAGCGAGCCCTCGCATACCGCGATTACAACGGGCCGGTCAAGGTTACCGGCGGGCCCGGCACCGGCAAGACCGTGACCGCTCTGCACCGTGCCGCGTTTCTGGCCGGCAAGGGCCAGCGGGTGCTGTTCGCCACCTATTCCCGCACACTGCGAGACAATATCGCTGACAGCCTGGTCAAGCTAGCTGGCCGGTCAGTGCTGGACCGTGTGGACGTCCAGACCGTGGACAGCCTCGCCTACCGGGTGCTGCTAGGCGCGGCCGATGACCCCGCGAAAATGCGTGCCGCGAAAGTGCTCAGCGACAACAGCCCTGTCGCGCTTGAATACTGGCAGGAGGCCGCCATCGGCTCCACCAAGCCGTGGCACCCCGGATTCCTGGCTGCGGAATGGACGCAGATCGTCCTGGCAAAAGACATCAGAGACCGGCAGACGTACCTCACCGTGTCCCGTGCCGGGCGGGGGCAGAGACTCAACCGCATCGACCGTGCGGAATTGTGGGAGATCTTCAAGAAGTTCGAACTGCTCCTCGACCGGGAAGGCTGCCTCACCTTCACCCAGATCGCCGCCCTCGCCGCAGCCGTTCCGGCGCACGTGCGTTACGACCACGCAGTAGTCGATGAGGCCCAGGATCTCAATCCTGCGCACTGGAGCTTGTTGCGCAACGTCGCATCGCAACTATTCCTGGTCGGCGATGCGCATCAGCGTATTTACTCTGCGCGGTTTAACCTGTCCCAGCTCGGCATCGAGACCCGGGGACGTTCTCGGCGCCTAACCGTCAACTACCGAACGTCGAGGGAGATCCTCCGCTGCTGCCTAGGCATCGTGTCCGGAACAAACTTCGATGACCTCGACGAGGGAACCGACACCATGGAGGGATACCGTTCGGAATTCACCGGTCCGGCTCCCACATTGCGGGGTTACCCCAGTCACGCCGAGGAGTCGGCAGCCCTGGCCTGGACCGTGAAGGAATGGCAGGCGGAGGGAATCACACCGCGTGACATATGCATCGTCGCCCGTACCAATCAGCAACGAGAGGACGCGGCGAAAGCATTGCACTCCGCCGGGTTCGCCACGCTCGCGCTCGGTCCGGCCACCTCACCGCAGGACGAGGACCCCGGGGTGCGCGTGATGACCATGCATCGGGCAAAAGGCCTCGAGTTCCAGGCCATCGCAGTCGTCGGCGCCGACGACCAGACCATCCCACCTGCCTGGCTGATCCCCGACGACGATTTTGACGCCCGCCAGTTCGTACAGCAGGAACGTTGCCTGCTCTACGTCGCATGCTCTCGCGCCCGGGACAGGCTCGCAGTCAGTTGGACTGGCGACCCCAGCCGCTTCCTCGCGCAGCTGACGAACGAAGCTAAGTAGGAGGACCCCCACTCGTGATCAGTCCGTCCCAGTACTGGTGCGTGGATTCAAACCGTGTTCGACGACGCGGTGGCTACCCAGGACACGCTGACCCAGCTTGTGGCCGCTAGGTGCCCGGGTGCGGCGATGTGATCAGCTGCGTATGCACGCTGGACTACAGCAAATCGGGTAAGCCGCCGATCGACTGCCGCCGGCCCGGCCGGCAGATCCGCGACCAGCGTCCCCGAACCGGGCGTACCGGCCAGCGACCCCTCCGCGGTCAGCTCCGTGTAGGCCTGAACCACCGTCCCCCGAGAGATGCCCAGGTCAGCGGCCAGGCTGCGGCTCCCAGGCAGCCGCACCCCCCGGGTGCAGCCGCCCCGACCTGATCGTCTCCCGCAGCACCGTCTCCAGCGACCGCGCCACGAACCCGGCCGCCTTGTCCACGCTGAGATGCAGGTCCAGCCCTTCGGTCATCCCCCAGCGTCCCAGACCCGGCAAGACCAGCCTTCAGATGCTGCTCAGGACGATGTCTATCTCGCCTTCCTTGACACCGGAGTCCCCGAACAGCTGCGTCTGAGTCGGTTTTGAATACGGCCGCGGCTGGGTTTCGAGCCGATGGCCAGGGAAAACCTCACGCAGCGCCTGCAACGTGACCTCGTAGGTCTCCCCGCCGAGACCTGTCCTGACATAGACGACAGACTCGGGCGCCATCAGCTTCGCCGCGCCGCCGAAGACGTTGGCCAGGAGCAGGCGGTAGCGCGCGATGCTCTCGAACTTCCCTCTGAGGTCGCTCGTCCCGGGAACCCTGTTCGCGGTCGGCGGGCCCCCGAGAAGCCACAGACGCAGCCACTGGTCGTAGTGGTAGTTCGTGAGCTTGAAGTAGGGCGGCGAGGTGAACAGCAGCCGCACCCTGGCGTCGCGTTCTCTCAGCCTGAGGTCGATCCGCGCCATCTCCTGCTCACTGTCAGCCAGGTACATCTCGCTGCCGTCGGTGGTCGGCAAGCCTCTGGCGTACCGCCACCGGAGGCGGCTGAGCAGGAAGTCGACGGGATCGAGGTCGGGCGGGATCAGCCCGCGCTCACGCCACCAGCGGACGGCGTAGTCCGGCGCCATCGACTTCGTCTGCCTCATCTGGTTGGACAGCGCCGCGCCCTGCTTGCCGTGCAGGTACACGAGCATGATGGCCATCACCGTCCGGTCCACCCGGGAGGCCCGCCAGTCGAGGTTCTCGCGCGCCGCTATCAGGTACTGGCGAACCCTGGGGGAGAAGCAATGGGCAAAGAACTCCGGCAGAGCCTCGGCCGCCTCACAGAAACCGGAGGCAAGTTCCCCGATCTCGCAGAAACGCGCGGTCACCTCGGGCCTGGCCGCCGGGCGGAGCTTGGTCTTGCCATAGATCCAGCCGACTGGGTTGATCTCGATCCCGATTCCTTCGCGGCCCTGGTGGGCGGCACTGAAGACGGCCGTGCCTCGCCCGGCGAAGGGGTCGAGCACGATGTCACCGGGGCTGGTGTGCTCGGCTATGACGCCGTCGGCGAAGTGCGTTGGGAACATGGCGTAGTAGGGCCCGACGCCCTGCCAGCGGCCCGCGGCGCTGTCGTAGGCGCCCGCGGCCATGGCCTAGTCCTCTCTCATGAGCGCGTGCGCGAGCTGCTGGAGGACCTTAGCGCCCAGGTTGAGCGGGACGGCCGCGGCCGCGTTGGCGTTGATGATCGGTGCCACGGCATTCTCGAACCGCGAAGACACCAGCTTATCGAGCAGATCGCAGATGATAGGGATCTGCGGATACAGGCTGATATCGGATGATCCTAGATCGTCGGGTCCGACGGGCCCGAGGGTGTCCTGCTCGTCGGACAGGAACGGGATATTCACGACCAGCTTGGCGCCGTTTGACGTCTTGTAGAACATCTTCCTGCCGAAGTACGTGTCGGCGCCGTACCGCTTGCCGCCCGTCGAGTAGATGATGCGCTGCTTGATGTAGTCGTCGGAGGGCAGGAAGCAGGTCCGCGGCGCGAAGAGCAGCTCGCCGGGCACCTCTGTCTGGTCGATCTCGGCGAAATGATCGACGAAGGTACCCGTCTTCTCGATGCCGAAGAGGATCAGGTTCTGCCCGGTAGCGCTCAGCAACTCGGCGTTCACGCGCTTGAGCTCCGCGCTCACCGCGGCACTCAGCCAGGCGGGATGGCCGAAGAAGGCCAGCGGCCCGTCGATGATGAAACCGGCCCGGCGCAGGCTTACGAGCCATCCGCGACGCTCGAAGCACCTGATGAGATGCATGAGGACGACCCGCTCCCATACTTGCATCACTTCGCCGAGCGCTTCTCCGTTGGAGCCTTCTTCGTGAAAGCGCTCGTGGATACGCAATGCGTCGGTTGAATAGATGCTCCGGCGTTTCGGGCACGGACATTTTGTCCACCCGGGCGGAATCATGAAATGGTTATCGCAGTCAACATAATCGTAAGGGCAGGTCGGCAGCCTGGAGGTCGGCTTGAGCTTGAGGAGCTCTTCATAGGCCCTCAAGAGGGTGCTTTCCTCTTCCTCGTCCAGAGTCTCCTTGTTGAGCACCTCATACAAAGTCTCGCGGAAAGAATCCCGGGCCGATATGTTGTCATGCGTCACTATGTTACTGCCGGGAAGCGCAGCGTCGATTGTGGAAACGGTCTCAGTTTTCCGGAACTCAACCGGATCAATCGGCCGGCTCTTGTCCAGTTCGTCGATGAGCTTCATGTTCAGCAGTACGCTGGCCACCGTGCAGTAGCCGACTCGCGCACCCGGGTACCCGTTGCGGACCTGGACCTCTGGGTTGCTCCCATCTATGGCCACGATATATTCCGGCAGCTCGGTCGTTGCCGGAGGTACCGGCTTCGGGCGAGCCTTCAGTGGGTGGGCTGAGTCCGATTGCAGCTGGCGCGACCGCCTGAGCAAATCCTTGACGGTTTCCGACTCTGCGATCCGGTACAGCGGACCATAATTGGCATATTCTCCTTCGTAAGGCACGTCAGGCCTCGCTCTCACCGGTGCCGGACTCGATAGAGAAGCGATCAACCTGGATGGGGACCACATACGGGTTGGAGAGCGTTTTGAGCCGGATAAAGCCGGGATCCTGTGCCTTCAGAATGCTCTGTTCGAAATCGGCGAAGTCGTAAAACTTGCGGAGTTCCCTGGTCTCGTCGGTGTTGTTCAGGTGCCCGATGAACCAGTTCGCGGTGTTACGCAGGATGTTCTTCTGGATCGAGCTGACTTCTTGTGTCGCGTATACCATACCGATACGATATTTCGCGCCCTCCTTGGCCGCCCGGACCCACACGTCACCCAAGTCGAGGCTGGACGATGCTGGCAGGATGTTATGCGCCTCCTCGACATACACCAGTATCTCGGGCGGGACCTTGGCGTTCCTGAACTCATGCTGATTGCGCTCAAAGATCTGCTGCATGATCCGGTCAGCGGAGGTCTTATTTATCACCGAGTCGCCGCTCGACTGGTCCACGATGACCAGGCGGCCTGCCACCAGATGCTCGTAAATGTCCTGCGCGTAGTCAGACGTGGTACTTTCGGTGTGCTGTTCCCGGACGCGCCCGATGAGCCGCGAGCCGTTCGGGTAGTTGAACATCTCGAGTATTTTCTTCAGGTCATCATCGGCCCATGAACCTGACGTGCTGTTCTGGACGTAATTCTGATCGAAGGGCGCGTACCCGGACTGCCCGTCGGAGATGAAGTCCCGGAGGATCTCGCAGGCTTGCGCTATCTCGGCCCAGCTGGGGTTCGGCTTGGCGAGAATCGTCGCGCACACCGCGTACTCAATCGGACGCTTACCTTGTGGAATCCTGAGGGCCTGGAGCAGGTCCTGCCCGAAGAGGGGGCGACCGCTTGGTCGCACATCCGGCTTGATGCCCTGCGGCGGGGTAAGCCCTGCCTTGTAGAGAAGCGCCCGGTAACAGAGCACGCGCCGGTTGTACCTTGTGAGCGCTGACCAATCGTTCGGGTCAGGCCGCTCGAACGTCACGTCCCTGAAGTTGCTGATGTACTTGGCCGAATCCGCCTTGAGCGCTTCATCGATGATGTGCTTTCCTATCTGCAGGTTCTCCTGCACATAGAAGTTCAGCAGCATCAATTTGCGATCGGGGTCATTGGGGTGCGCCACGATGCCGTAGGTGACCACGTCGTCGTGCGGAGTGCTGCCGGGACCGGTGAGCCATACGTTCTTGATCGCGGCCGGATTGCGGTCCGGGCCATCCTGCGTGTTCTCGTTGGCGTACTCTCCGTCCGGGTCGAAGACGATCTGCCCTATACGTAGTTTGTCGGTGGATGACCAGCGGAGTCCGAATATGGTCTTTAGTATGATCTTGGTGGTATTCGACTTGCCAGTCCGGGTCATCCCGAACAGGGCGGTCTTCTGGCCCAGGAGATCGGTCGGAGTGATCGCCACCTTCACGTCGGAGACGTTCTGGAAGGGGCGGTTGGTCGATGCGTAACGCATAGCTCCGACCGGCACCAGCGGATGGTCGCCGTCGTCGTGTCGGCGGGGATCGCGGTAGTTGACGATCTGCGCCAGCGCCGAGCCGCGCGGCTTGTATACCTTCAGGCCCTGGTTGGGATAGTAGTTGCTGATGTCCGAGCCGAAGGTGAGCGCATAGCGCCCGTCACCGGCCTCACCGACGTAGAAGGTGCCCAGGACGCGGCAGCGGACCCCTGCATAGCTGAGTAGCTGGTGCGTCAGGGGGTCCATCACGCCCCTGTCATCCCATGTCCTGCTGCTGTCGCCGCTCACACGCTGGGCCGACTCGACCCGTACCCGCAAGGCTTCCTGCGCGTTGGGCAGATCCGCCTGGTCGAGGACCCGAAGCAGGACGACGCACGAGTCCTCCCGGGTCGGGTCGAAATCACCTGGATCGATAATCCTTGTCGCGACCAGGAACGAGAGCGCCGGGATGCCGCCGACGAGCGCCCGGTGGTGATCATGGATCTGCACCAGGGCGTCGTTATAGCCGAGCGAATATACCTCGCCCACGTACGCGCTGGTGTCGATGAGCGTCGCTAGCGCCGCGGCCGCGTCAGCCAGCTGCCGCCCGGACGGTGACTCCACCGGCTCGGGTCCTATCATCGAAACTATTCCGACCATGTCTTGTCCCTAGTCCCGGCGCCCTGTATTCAGCTTCCTATTTGATGCAAGACCTTCTCGAGCTCGATCTGGTCTTCACGGATTTCCGCTAGCCGTGAGAGCAGCGTTCGCAGGTATGATCGTGGGTCGTCCTCACCGGGGCTTGCACTGGCTTTCTCGGCTTCCACCATGGCCTCCAGCTCATGTGCACGATGCTCCAGCCAGCGCCGCTTGTCTTCAAGCGACCGGCGCCGTTCTTGATCGATGCTGCCTGCGTTCGTGTCGAACCCGCCGAGCAGCGCAGCCGCGCTCCGTTTGCCCGCATTCTCGTCGGCCCGGGCCGTGCGATCGGCTTCAGCGAGTCGCCTAACATCCGTAACGGTGGTTTCCCTCACGGCGGACCGCAGGATGGGGGCGGCGCTGCCCAGGAAGCGTTCCAGCGTCTGGGCATGAAAAGGCACTCCGGCTTCTTCGAGCATTTCCGAGATGAGCTCTATACGCGGCCCGATAGTGATGCCATGCAGCCGGCGGTACCAGTCCTCCTTCTGGTCATTTGTGACGAGCAGCACCGGGAGCTTGCGCTTGGCGGCTTCGTCAAGAAGCTGCCGCCAGAGCACGTAGTCGCCGAAGGCCTGGCTGCCCTCCTTCTTCGCGTCCGCATAGCCGGGCGGGCGCTGGTCCTTGACCCGCTGCGTGCCCTCGGCCTCGACCTTGGTCATCTCGTCTGGCGTATAGGCCGACCCGACCTTGTCCGCCAGGAGCGTGGTGACCGCATCGAGGACGGGATCTGCGTCCACGGCGGTCTGGATGGAGAGGATGGGCTCCTGGCCCAGTCCCTCGAGGTAGCTGCGGATTTCCCCGAACGATTCTCGGATCACGCCCTCCAGCGCCTTCCGGTTAATGATGGGGTGGTCGCGGACGTTGGCAACGATGCCCATGATCTTGTCTCCGGTATCGGCCACGTCTTTTTGCAGCTTCTTGAGGGCCTGTTCCTGGTCGTAGATTACCGCGAAACGGTTCCGGTGAAACTCCAGTGCCGCCTGGTGCGGTACCCAGAGCCGGTCGCCTACCTGCCTGAGCAGCCCGAGAACGTCTTCTCGCGCATCCGTGTTCATGCGATACAGGTCGAGCAGGACATTTGTGTCTAGCGCTACCAGGCCTGCTGCGACGAACTCGCGCCGCCGTTCAGGATCCGGCGGGTAATAGGCGGCAAACTGCTCGCGCACGCCAACTAGCTCCTAGGACTGTAAGTCAAGGTCTCCGCTTGATGCCTGCCGAGGATGCTATGGCCACCAACAAACCGATTAATCATAGAGTGACCCTACATTATTAGGGCGAACGGCATGCGGGCGCGTTACTGTCACGTTATGTTTCGTGGTGCTAGTTGTTGATCTTGTGTGCGGCTTATATCCGGCGGTGTTTTTGAGACAAAAATGAACTCCGGAGTACGCGCAGCTGGCGATGTGGTCGGCGGCCAACGCCCGGATCAGGAAGCAGGCTGCGTCGATGAACGCCGCGCCGCAGGTAGGCCAAGCCCAGTTGATGATCCACACGCGGTATGGGGCGAGCAGGATGTTCAGCGGGTTGAAGTCGGTGTGCAGCAGCGCGTCCCTGTCGAGCAGGTCCAGGTCGGCCTCACGGTTAACGTAGGCGGCCCGGCGCCGCCGGCTAGCTTCACCGGTAGGTCCAGACAGCTGATCACGGCCAGACGGTCATAGCGTCGGCGACCCGAGGCAGGTCGGGGAGCTGGGGCGGTAGTCGGGATGGCCGGCGCCGTTGATGTACTCGAAGGCCAGCAGGTCCTAGCCTGCGGTCCGTTCGTGCCACAGTAGTTGCGGGGCCACTGACCGAACGTGCGGGTTGATCATCGCCTCGCGTTCCTGGCGGACCGTGCCGGGACGATCCAGGGGCAGGCCTTGACGAATACGGTACCTGCATCGTTATCCAGGACGACGGCGAGCTGGGAGTTCAGGCCCGCGGTGGCCTTACGGGAGGCTCGCACCGGACCCGTTCGGACCTCAATCGCGTGACGCACCAGTACCTCGAGTTCGTCCCAGCCGGTATGGCGCACGCTCCCCAGCGAAGGCCGCGACCTCATCCAGCCGAGGCCGGGCTCGCGGCGATTCTAGCGACGGCCCGGAGCCCGGGTCCGCCTCGCTGGGCCGTAAGCCAGCCCAGTCGCGACCATGGTGCTCAGCATTCGGACGTTGCCGGGCTGCGGTCGGCTCTGCTTGGTCTCGATCCTGAAGGTCGACCACTCCAGCTGCCGCGCGGCCTCCTCGCGGCTCATGCCGGTGGCTTCACGGGGGCGTTGCAGTACTCGATCGCCTGGCTGGAATGCTGTGGACAACCTGTTGCCAAACGCAACGCGTTGCCGAACGCAACCGCTTACCATCGGGGCATGCCGGACGGGCCGCACAGGATTGATTGGGAGTGGGAAGAGATCGTCCTGGCTTGCGATCTAGTTGCTCAGAACGGCTGGCGTCAGCTCGACGCCAACGATCCTCGCGTTCGAGAGCTGTCAGGCCTGCTGCAGCGGATGTCACTGCATCCCCTCGAAGCCCGGCTGCCAAGCTTCCGCAACGCCGCTGGCGTAGCTCGCAAGACCTACAACATTGCCACCAAGCACCCCGACTACGTGGGACCTCCGAGTCACGGCAACAAGCTGGACAAGAAAGTGCTCGACGAGTTCATCGACGATCGTGAGCAGATGCATCGTTATGCGCAAAGTCTGCGCCAGGCTGCGGAGCGGGACGAACTAGGGAATGTCTCGCAGCTTGTCGGCGACGAGTACGAGAGCGTCCTTGAGGGCCGGTACCTGCTTCGCTTGCACAGAGTAGGGGAGCGTAAGCCCGCGCTGCGCGAGAAGAAGATCCGCAGTGTCCAGGCGCGCGGTGATGCGCTTGCGTGCGAAGCGTGCGGCTTTGATTTCGGGGAGACCTACGGAGATCGGGGCCTGGGCTTCATCGAATGCCACCACGTGGAGCCGCTGCACCAAACCGGCGAACGTGCCACGACCCTTCGCGATCTTGCTCTGCTATGCAGCAACTGTCATCGCATGATCCACAGAAAACCGCCTTGGCCGACGCCGGCCCAGCTACGCGACATCATTCACGGGCAGCCCTCTCTCAATTCCTGAGGGCGGATCCAGCAGGCGAGTGGTACGCCGAAGCTTGTCGATCTCCAGCGGCGCTCGAGGCGGTGGATGGGTTTGCTAGGCGCATACGCTCCGGATGAAGACCTGCCAGGTCTCCTTCGAGACCACCAGCTTGGTCCCGTCGGGTTCCTTGGAGTCGCGTACCGCCACTAGTCCTGGCAGGTTGCGGGCCACTTCCACGCAGTTGCCGCTCTGGCCGCTATAACTGCTCTTGTGCCACTCAGCGCGGGATAGGTCGATCTCGGTCATCAGAGTTGTGGCGTGGAGACCCCGGCCTTCAGGCCGGGGAGGAAACGCCGCTCCTCCTCTCGGCGTGTCACGCTTATCTGTTCGGATCATACCGGATAAGCTTGGTGTTTGTGAGGACAGCGTACAAGTGCCGGGCGTACCCGGCACCGGAGCAGGCCAGCGTGCTGAACCGCACGTTCGGATGCGTCCGCGTCGTGTGGAACCGGACGCTTGCGTGGCGGCACGCCCGGTATTACGGCGGCGAGCAGGCGAAGACGAACTTCACCCAGGCGAACGCCTACCTGACTGCCATGAAAACCACCGAAGAACTGGCGTGGCTGAACGAGGTGTCCTCGGTCCCGCTTCAGCAGGCGATCCGGCACCAGCAAGACGCGTACACCAACTACTTCGCCGGCCGCGCCCGCTACCCGAGGTATAAGGCCCGCACCGGC
>JBKQTJ010000321.1:0-9415 GCA_052143255.1 Streptosporangiaceae bacterium
CCGGCGCGTCGGCCGCCGCGCCGGCCAGCACGATGATGCAAGTCCGGCCGTCGGCGAGCTCGAGCGGGCCATGCCGGAACTGCGGCGCGCTCATGGCTTCCATCGGCGTCTTGGCTGCTTCTTTGACGATCAGCGCGCCAGTCTGCGCGGCCGCGAGCGAGGCGCCGCGGCCGACGGCGAACAGCACATTCTCAGTGACAGCCTTGTCCCATGCGCTCAGCTGGGCGTCCCACCGACTGAGGTAGTCGCCGAGCCGGGCTGGCATCTCATATACCTCTCGCGGCGCTGGCCGCTGCACAGCGACGGCGGTGGCCAGCAGGTGCGCGGCCAGGCTGTTGAGGTAGCTCCGGGTGCCGACGGTGTGCTCAGCCCCGGAACGCAGTTCGATAACGGCGTCGGCCGCCGCGGCAAGCGGGCTGGCTGTGTCATTGGTGACGCCGAGGATTGCGCGCGGCCTGCGCGGCTGCTCCAGCAGCGCCGCGATCTCAGCTGACCGGCCAGACTGCGAGGTCACCCACAGCAGGCTGTCCGGCGTTATCAGGCCGTCGGCCTGCGACAGCAGCTCTGCGGCCTCGATGCACCACACGGGCAAGCCGGCTGCGGCTAGTTCAAGGAAGGCCGGGTACAGCGCAAACAGCGAGGCCCCCATGCCGGTCATGATCACCCGGCCGAAGGTGGGCAGGCGCAGCAGCAGCTGCCGGGCTGGTTCGGTGACGCCGTGGTCGAGAAGCCGCTGCAGAGCCTCAGGCTGGCTTCTGATGTCCGCTACGTACGGGGGTGTCGCGGATGCGACGAGTCTTGTCACGGCCTGGACTCTAACAGATTTCTGTGCTGATCAAACAGTTGACGTGGTTACTACGAACGCCCTATATTCCTCCTCGTGAGTGTGGCTGCGAGGCTCCCGCGATTCGACGGGTTCCTGGCGCGGCCTCGCCGGGTGGTCACGCCATCCGAGCTGATTCCATGACGTGGGCGGTGGGAATCGACCTTGGCGGCACCAATGTGCGCGCGGCACAGGTCGACGACACCGGCGCTGTCGGCTGCGTTCTGACCGAGCGGCTGGACCCTGACCGCAGCGAGGTCGCGTTCGCCCAGCTGATCGACATGACGGGTACGCTGATCGAGAAGGCCGCGGGCGAGCGTCCGGTCGGCATCGGTATCGGCGCGACCGGGCCGGTTGATTCGGCGACCGGCGTGATTCGCAACCCGGACACCCTGCCCGGCGCATTCCAGGGCTCCGTTACCGATGCGCTGTCCGCGGCAACTGGGCTGCCGGTGCGGCTGGACAACGATGCGGACGCAGCGGCCGTCGGTGAAGCCTGGACCGGCGCGGGCGCCGGAGCGCAGGTCATTGTCTGCATCACCATCGGCACGGGCATCGGCGTCGGTGTCGTCCGGGATGGCCAGATCTTCCGCGGCACATCGGGCAGCCATCCGGAGCCCGGGCACCATGTTGTCGACCCGAGGGGACCCGCCTGCTACTGCGGCGTCCGCGGCTGCGTCGAATCGCTGGCATCCAGTCCGGCAGTCCTGCGCGCGGCCATTGAGGCCGGAGCGCTGCCGGATGGCGCGAGTCCTGCGGACGTCTTCGAGGCCGCCGGGCACAACCCGGCGTGCGCGCTGATCGTCGAGCGGGCGCGGTCGGCACTCTGCACAGCGGTGCTCAATCTGATCGCCATTCACGCTCCTGACCTGGTGGTGGTGACCGGGAACGGGCACGGCGAGTTGGACGACCTGCTCCGGCAGGCTAGGCAGCAGGTCAGCGCCTATCAGTTCGCGCCACCGGGCATTGACGTCTGTGCGTCGGCACTCGGCGGCCTGGCCGGGTGCGTGGGCGCAGCGCGACTGGCACTCATGTCCGGATCCGGCCATGGCTAGGGCCGACCGGCATCAACTGGTCTGCGAGGCAGTCCAGGCGAGCGGCAGGATCAAGGTCTCTGACCTGGCCGACCGGTTGAAAGTGTCCGAGATGACGGTCCGCAGGGACCTAGAGGAACTAGAGGCCCGCGGCGCCCTAACCAGGGTGCACGGCGGCGCGATCTCTAATGTCTCGCGCAGTTTCGAGCCCGGCTTCGCGGCTCGAAGACTGCAGCATGTTGAGGCCAAGCAGCGAATCGGAGCGGCAGCCGCGGCCCTGGTCCGCGAGGGCGAGACAGTCATCGTCGACGCGGGGACGACGACGCTGCACGTTGTCCAGAACCTCCGCAGGGACCTGCGGATCCGCGCTCTGGCGCTCAGCCTGTTCGTTGCCGATGAGCTGGCTGACATGCCGAACGTGACGCTGATGATGCCGGCAGCCCAGGTCCGCCCGTACGAGCGGTCGTTTGTCGGGTCGGCGACAACAGCGATGCTGGAGCAGCTGACATTCGACACCACGTTCCTGACCGTCGGCGGTGTCGATGTAGATGCCGGCTGCACGGAGTACGAGTTCGATGACGCCGAGACGAAGAAGGCTGCACTCAGGAGTGCGCGGCGGAAGATCATAGTGGCCGACTCGTCGAAGATCGGAGCTGTCGCCTTCGTGCGGTTGTGCCACATTAGCGACATCGACATCCTGGTCACCGATTCTGCGGCGCCCGCGGATGCCGTTGATGCGCTGCGCCTCGCCGGGGCCGAGGTAATCCTGGCCTGACGGCATGAATCCGGTGATCTTGGCATGTCGATACACGAAGAAGGGTCGGAACGATGAAATCCCACCGGCTGATATTGGCTACGAGTGCGCTGTCCTCCGCGGCGATGGTGCTGGCGGCATGCAGCAGCTCTGGTTCGGGGTCAGGAGCCCCGGCCTCAGGGGTCATCCATCTCACGATGTGGCAGCAGTGGGGCGGTGGGCATGAGGAGGCCGCCCTCGTCTCGGCCATCAAGCAATATGAGCACCTGCACCCCAATATCCAGATCACCGAAACGCCGGTGACCAACGACGCGAAGATACTGTCGGCGATCAGCGGCGGGAATCCACCGGACATCATCGATCTGGGCGGGACAATTCAGCTGGCATCCTGGGCCAACGACGGCGCGATCACGCCGCTGAACTCGTTCATTGCCAAGAGCAAGCTGAACATGTCGCAGTTCGTGCCTGACGCGCTCAAGCCCGTCACGGTGAACGGCCAGGTCTACGCGCTGCCCTTCATGGACTTCACGGCCGGACTGCTCTACAACAAGAAGCTTTTCGCGGCCGCGGGCCTCAATCCCAACGATCCGCCGACCACCCTGGAGCAGCTGACAGCGGATGCCAAGAAGCTGACCAAGGTGAGCGGCGGCAAGATTACCCAGCTCGGGTTCGCGCCTGACTGGCCGGGACCTGACCAGGGGCAGGTCTGCCCGCTGGAGAGCTACGGCTGGCTCTATGGCGGCCAGTGGTACGACTCGGCTACCAAGAAGATCACCCCCGACAGCCCGGCGAACGTGGCCGCCCTGACGTGGGAGACAAACTTCGTCAAGCAGTACGGAGCGCAGAACATCGCCAACTTCCTGAGCAGTTCCGGCGCGTACCTGACCGCCACTGACCCGTTCGAGTCAGGCAAGCTGGCGATGGTGTACGACGGGCCGTGGGCCGTTGCGTTCATCGAGGCGAACGTGCCCAAGCTGGCGAGCTCCATCGGCGTCGCGCCGCTGCCGGCGCCTGCGGCAGATCCGCAGAACAACGGAACCAGCTTCATCGACACCAACCCGCAGCTGATCCCGCATGGCGCGCAGTATCCGCAGCAGGCGTTCGACTTCATCAAGTGGGAGACCGCGAACCCGCAGCTGGCGTCGAGTTTCGCGAACCTTGTCGCCAACCTGCCGCAGCTGAACAGCGTCCCGTCGTTCCCGCTCGAGAAGAATGCGGGCTTCGACTTCTTCCTCAGGAACGGCGCCTCCGACCACGTGCACGTCTGGCCGCAGCTGCCGACCTCCAGTGAGTACGCCACCAAGTTGTGCCAGGCGCAGCAAGCGGCCATCTACGGTCAGCAGTCACCCAGCCAGGCGCTTGCCAGCCTGACCAGCCTGACCCCATGACCAGGAGATAGCCATGGCCAGCAGCGCATCCCTCGAGCGGCGAAGGGAGGCCCGGCCGGCCCGCACGGGCGGCATGCGGCCCGCGGCGCGTGGCCGGGCCGCGCTGACAGCGCTGCCCTTCCTCTCGCCGTGGGTCGCCGGGGTGGCGTGCCTTGTCGCCATCCCGCTCGGCCTGAGCCTGTACTGGAGCTTCACCAACTACAACCTGCTGACGCCGCCGCACTGGGTGGGCCTGGCCAACTACCGGTCGCTCTTCCACGACCCGGTGTTCTGGCTGTCGGTGCGCAACACCATCTACATCACTGTCATCGGCAGCATCGCGGGAATCGTCATGGGCCTGGGCTCCGCGCTGCTGCTCAACAAGCCGGGCAAGGCGGTCACCTTCTACCGCAGTGCGATCTTCATCCCAGCGGTCGTGCCGGTCGTCACGATGGTGATCGCCTGGGTATGGATCCTGAACCCGGACTACGGGCTGCTGAACGGGGTGCTGCACCGGCTGCACCTGCCGACGTTCGGCTGGCTCGATGATCCGTCCACGGCGAAGATCAGCCTGCTCATCATCATCCTGTGGGGTTCCGTCGGCCAGATCATGATCGTCTTCCTGGCCGCGCTGAAAGCGATACCGCAGGACTATTACGACGCGGCCGCCGTGGACGGCGCGAGTGCCTGGAGTCAGTTCCGCCGCCTGACATTGCCGCTGCTCAGCCCGGTGCTGCTCTACAACGCGGTCATCGCCCTGGTGTTCTACACGCAGATGTTCGAGCAGGCATTCGTGGCCAGCCCGCTCGACCTGGGAGCGCCGGTCAACTCAACCTTGTTCTACTCGCTGTACCTGTACCAGAACGCCTTCACCTACCTGAGCATGGGCCGGGCAGCCGCCATGGCCTGCCTGCTGCTGGTCTTCTCGCTGCTGGCCGTGGCCGGGTTCTTCGCGCTGCAGCGTCGCTACGGCTACTCGGGAGACTAGCCATGGCCGCGACTACTGAAGCGCGCGGGCCGCGCACCGATCCGGCAGTGCCGCATGTGCCCTCGAGGCGGCGGCGCCGGTCGCTGGGCCGCGGTGCCCGGCACCTGGCGTCCCTCATCATCGCGGTGATCTTCCTGGTGCCGCTGTTCTGGATGCTGTCCGGATCGCTGAAGTCCAACGCGGATATCTTCCGCTTCCCGCCCAGCCTCTGGCCCGCTCATCCGCAGTGGTCGAACTATCCCAAGGCGCTGAGCTACATCCCCTTCTGGCACTATCTCGCGAACAGCACCATCGTCGCGGCCTGCACGGTGGCCGGCACGCTGGTGTCCTGCGTGCTGGCGGCGTACGCATTCTCGGTCATGCGGTGGCCGGGACGCGAGCAGATGTTCGCGGTGTCACTGGCGCTGATCATGCTGCCGTTCCCCGCTGTCATGATCCCGCTCTACGTCATCTTCCGGCACCTGGGCTGGATCGGCACGCTGACGCCGCTGCTGGTACCGCCGTGGGCGGCCCAGTTCGTGACGCCGTACTTCTCGGCCGCGCTGGCGATCTTCCTGCTGCGCCAGTTCTTCCGTCAGCTGCCGACATCGCTCATCGAGGCGGCCCGGCTCGACGGCGCAGGCAACTGGAAGATCCTGCGCAAGGTCGTGATCCCGCTGTCCCGCGGACCCATCATCACGGTCGCGATCCTGACGTTCCTCACGTCTTGGACGGCCTTCATCGGACCGCTGATCTTCATCAACAACCAGTCGGAGTTCACCCTTTCACTCGGCCTGGAGCAGTACCAGAGCACGCACTACACCGCCTACAACTACCTGATGGCCGCCTCGCTGATCTTCACGATCCCGACGCTCATACTGTTCGTGGCCGCCCAGCGTCATCTGGTCAGGGGGATTGCCTTTAGTGGCCTCAAGAATTAGCCCGTCGAAACGCCTGCGGTGGGGAATCCTCGGCGCGGGCGCTATCGCGGGCGAGTTCAGCGACGGCATTGCGGCATCCAGTACCGGCGTGGTGCATGCTGTCGCTTCGCGGAGCCTTGCCAAGGCCCGGCGATTCGCCGCCGCCCACCAGGTGAGTACCTGGTACGGCTGTTATGAGGACCTGCTCGCTGATCCCGGCGTCGACGTCGTCTACGTCGCCACGCCGCACCCCATGCACGCCGAGTGGGCCATCAATGCCGCCAGGGCCGGCAAGCACGTGCTGTGCGAGAAGCCCCTCACCGTCAGCCTCAGCGAGGCGGAGGCTGTCATGGCTGCGGCGCGGGAGTCCGGCGTCTTCCTGATGGAAGCTTTCATGTACCGCGCGCACCCGCAGACGGCGATGCTGCTGAACATCCTGAAATCAGGAGTGATCGGCGAAGTCCGCGGGCTGTCGGTCAGCTTCGGCTACCGCCCGGCCAACAGCTGGGAGGCTGGCCGCGTCACCGACGCCGGGCTTGGCGGCGGGGGCATACTCGACGTGGGCTGCTACGCGGTGTCGGTGGCGCGCCTGGTCGCCGCGGTCGCCCTGGGCGAGCAGGCGGCCGAGCCTGACCAGGTAGTGGGCTGCGCGCGACTCGGCCCGCAGGATCATGTGGACCACATCGCGATGGGTGTGCTGTCGTTCCCCGGCGGCCTGCTCGCGCAGATCGGGTCGAGCGTGACGACGCGGCTCGACGACGCAATCCGCGTGTTCGGCAGCAATGGCCGGGTGGTCGTGCCGCGGCCATCTTGGCTCGAGGAGCACCGGGTTGCTGGCACCTCGGTCATCGAAGTCGAATCGGACGGCGCAACTCGCGTGGTCGAGGTCGTGGCCGAGCAGGGGATCTTCAGCTATGAGGCCGATCACGTGGCCCGGTCGATCGGTGCAGGCCAGTCTCCGCTGGTGCCCTGGGCGGACACCTTGGCCAACATGCGGACCTTGGACCGCTGGCGGCAAGCCGTCGGCCTGCGTTATGACTTCGAACGCACGGCATGAACTGCCGCCTAGCCGTGCTGGGCGGCAGCGCGGTTTCCACCGTCCAGCTCATCGACGCGCTGGCTGACTGGCCTGGTGGCCAGGCCAGGCGGCCGGACGGCCTCGAGCTTGTCCTGCACGGCAGGTCGTGGCGCCTTGAGGCGGTCGCTGATGCCTGCCGGATGCGGGCCGCCGCCGTGGCCCTGCCCGTCAGCGTTCGCGGCGAGCGGGACCTGGCCGCGGCCCTGGACGGGGCCGACTTGGTGCTGAACCAGATCAGGGCCGGCGGCCTGCAAGCGCGGTCAGTGGACGAGTCGTTTCCACAGGAATTCGGCATCCCCGGCGAGGAGACCATGGGTCCTGGCGGCCTGGCCTGCGCCGTCCGCACGATCGGCGCGCTGCGGCCGTTCTGGGCCCAGGTGGCGCACCGTGCGCCGGCGGCGCTCGTCATCAACCTCACCAACCCGGCCGGCATCGTCCAGCAGGCGGCGAGGACTGAGGCCGCCCTCCGCATCGTCACCGTGTGCGACTCGCCGCTCGGCCTGCTCGACAGCGTTGCCTGTCGGCTCGGCCGGCCCGACGATGACGTGCGTTCCCGGTACGTTGGCATGAACCACGTGGGCTGGTATGTGCCAGCCGATCTCGGTGAACTTGACCGGCTCAGCGACCTCGCCGACGGGCTGGATCCCGAGGTGGCCACCCTGCACGCGGCGATGCCTGGTCCCTACCTGCGCTACTACACGCATCCGGACCGCTTGCTGGCCGCGCAGCTCGGGGCGCCTACCCGCGCGGAGCAGCTGCTGGCGATTCAGGAGGAAACGCTGAACTCCTACCGCCGGGGTGCCCTGCCAGCAACTTGGCAGCGCAAAGCGCCCTGGTATGGCATCGCGGTGGTCCCCCTGATCGATGCCTGGCTGAATGGCACTGACCGCACGCTCGTCATCGGCCTGCCGAACGCCGGCCGTGTCCCTTGGCTGGCGTCAGACGTCATCGTCGAGGGTCCGGTACGGGCGCCGGTCCCCGGCCGCCTCGAGGCCCAGCCGGTCGTCGCCCTGCCCGACCTGCCGCGCGGGCTGCTGGCCCGCCACGCCGCCTATGAGCGGCTGGCCGCACAGGCTCTCGTCGGCCAGCCGACCACCGCCGGGCTGACCCGCGCCCTGCTCGCCAATCCGATGGTGGCCAGTCTTGACCAGGCCAGGGCACTAGCCGCGGCCATCGGGCGCAGGATGACTGACCCCGCATGACTGAGGTACGGACGGCGAAGCGGCGGGTCGGCGGCTCCCTGGCAGCAACGTCAGCCGATGCTGCGTGTGAGACACGAATTAATTCGCTGACCTTCGTGCTGCGCCGTAGGTGGGACAACCAGGACCTGTTCCCCATGTTCGTGGCCATAGTCTCTAGGTTGTGGAGGCGCGCCAGGACCGTGTGACAGCACCGGCCATGTTCCCGCCGGTGCCGTCAACGCGATCGATATCGCGAGTCAGATCATCCGCGAGCGCTGGAGCTGGATGTGGCGCAATGTAGCGCTGCCCTGGGACTTCCTGGCGTGACGTCGCCAGGCGCAGCCGAAGAACTGCCGGGGGTTGGCTCTGGGGTTGGCTCTGGACTGATGAGCCTTCTTGCTCTCACGAAGCTCAGCTGATGCTGCTGTGAACAGCGTAGGAATTCGCTGCGTGTAGCCAGCGGCCGGCAGCTTGGCGGCCGTATTGACTCCCAGTTTCGCCGGGTCCTCAGCGCGTGACCTGGAGCCCAGTGCCTAGCCCGGAAGGTGCTGCCCCGGAAACGGGGGGAGCGGAGCAGGTTTTGCTCTGCCGCGCGCCTCGGCGCGATTGCGGTGGCACGGCTGGTGGTCCGTACGGTCCGGGGGAAGCCCATCGAGTCGTGGAGGTAAGCGATAGCAACGCGGATCGCGGTCGCACTGGAGGATGATCTTGATACCACAGCGGGCTTGGCCAGTCAGCTGGCGAGTTCGTCGGCTTCGTCGATGAGCTGCTTGGCCCGCTGAAACGACACGCCGATCGCCTGGCCGACGTCCTGCAGCGGCAGTCCCTGGTCGCGCAGGCGCCGGGCGGCACGGCTGGCCGCCGCCGCCGCGGCCGCCTGGCTACGCGCGGCTTCCTGCCGCAGCGCCGCGGAGCGCTCCAGTTCTTCCTGCACCTCGGCAGGCAGGATGATGGTCACCTCGAGGCTGAAGGTGTCGGCGGGTATGTCGTCCATGATTGCGATGAGGTCGCGGGCCATCGCCTCGACCTCACGCAGGTTGCGTGCCTGGGTGGTGCGCTGGACCTCGGGTACGCGGACACGCCACACGCTGCCGTCGCGGTATACCCGGGCGTGGTAGGGTCAGCGCCGGACAGCCAGTCGTCGTGGAGGCCGAGAGCGACGCCGATGCAGGCGGCGACAGTGGTGGCGGTGTCGTCGGGCGAGTCGGGCTGTACCTGGGCCAGGATCGCCTCGGCGAGGGAGGTGTCGCCGCCGGCGAGGGCCTCGATGACCAGCCGCAGTGTGGTGACG
>JBKQTJ010000322.1:0-2877 GCA_052143255.1 Streptosporangiaceae bacterium
TCATGATCGGGCGACATCCTGTTTCGAGGCGGCGCTCCGCCGGAGGCTAGGGCTGGGGGACCTCGGGCCGGTCGATGATCCGCAGCCAGGAGCCATCGGGCTGGCGGCGCAGCACCTGCACCCGCACACCGGTGTTGTCGGCCGAGCGGGTCGAGGTCAGCGCCAGGTCTTCGAACCTGACGGTGGGCAGCGGCGCCTCGATGGCGAACTTCACCCCCGCATCGGCCAGTTGCTGGTAGATCGCCCGGATGGCGTCCCGTCCGGTCACCAGCCGGTCAGCCGGGTAGGCCAACACGGCATCCGGTTCGTACAGGGCCGCGACTCCCGCAGCGTCGCCGGCGTTGAGCCGCTCGGCGACCAGGCGGGTCACATCCTCAGGCTGCATCGGCTTGGCCTGGCCGCTCATCTCACACCTCTTGTGGTTGCCATGGAGCCGACGCTAGCCGAGGTAACCGCCCACGGGCACGGCCATTAGCGGGCGGAAGACATGGGCCACTTCCGCCGGCGCCGAGAATGGCCAAGGCCCTGGCCTGGGCAGGAGCATCGCCTGCCGGGCCGGGGGTCACAGACCGTGGCCGGACCGTGGTATCGGCACGCGACGGGAGCCGCCTGCATGTATCCCGGTTCGGTCCTGGCTAGCGTGCTCGCCATTCAGATCTGGTCCATCTGTGCACAGTCATCGGATTGAGCCGTCCCTGAGCCGTGCGGGTCGTCAACGCGCTGCTCACCGGCGGTGATGTAACCCTGCGGGCCGGCGACCGCGACGATGGACGCGCAGACCCGCGTGGAACTGTCGGTCATCGGCACCGATGAGGCCCGGCTGCGGGGCCATATTCGACGGCTTGGCCAACGGCGGCACGGTGAGGGTTCCGCTGGCCAGGCAGCTCTGGGGGGACACGTTCGGCGCGATCACCATAAGTACGGGATCGGCTGGCAGGTCAACATCGGCTCGGCAGGCGCCTGAGGGCACCGGATCGGCACTGCCAAGCATCGGCTACCGCAGGGCGCGGCCAGCCGCTCGGGCTGGTGTTACTAGCGGGTACGAATGGGCAGCATCTAGATAGCAATCGACGAATGGACGGGCCATGACTGCTCGACAGCAAGATCGTGTCCGCGGTGCCGGTGAACGAGAGTCTCGCCAGGTGGCGGAGGAAGCCCGCGAGGCTGGGTGGCACCGGCCTAGTTTCGGCAAGCAGCTCTTCCTCGGTGATTTCCGGCTTGACTTGATCTATCCGCATCCGCGCCCGAGCGAAGAGGCAAGCAGCCACGGCGAGGAGTTCTGCGCTCGACTGCGGGAATTCTGCGAGACCTCGGTCAACGGCCCGCAGATCGAGCGCGATGCCGTGATACCTGATGACGTGGTCAAGGCCCTGGCCGCGCTTGGCGCGTTCGGCATGAAGATCGCGCCTGAGTACGGCGGGCTTGGGCTGACCAACCTGTACTACAACCGCGCGCTGGTGATCGCGGGGTCTGCCTCGCCGGCCGTGGCCGCGATGCTGTCTGCGCACCAGTCGATCGGCGTGCCCCAGCCGCTGGCGCTGTTCGGGACCGACGGGCAGAAGCAGCGGTACCTGCCGCGTTGCGCGCGCGGCGAGATCAGCGCGTTCCTGCTGACCGAGCCGGACGTTGGATCGGACCCGGCCCGGCTGAGCATGACGGCCGCGCCGTCGCAGGACGGCTCCGAGTACGTGCTCGACGGCGTGAAGCTGTGGACAACAAACGGAGTCGTCGCGGACCTGCTCGTCGTGATGGCCCGGGTTCCGGCCGGCGGCGGTCACCGGGGCGGGATCACCGCTTTCGTCGTGGAAGCCAACGCCGAGGGCGTCACCGTCGAGCGGCGGAACGCTTTCATGGGTCTGCGCGGCCTGGAAAACGGCGTGACTCGATTCCACGAGGTAAGGGTCCCGGCCACGGACCGAATCGGAGAAGAAGGCCAGGGCCTCAAGATCGCGCTTACGACGCTGAATACGGGCCGGTTGTCGCTGCCTGCCAGTTGCGTCACGGCCGCAAAGCTGGCGACGAAGTTCGCCCGGGAGTGGTCGCTGGTGCGAGTGCAGTGGGGACGACCGGTCGGCGAGCACGAGGCGGTCGCCAAGAAGGTCTCCTTTATCACTGCCACCACGTACGCCCTTGAGGCTGTGGTCGAATTGTCCAGCCAGCTCGCCGACGACAAGCGGAACGACATCCGCATCGAGGCGGCGCTCGCCAAGCTGTACTGCTCCGAGATGGGCAGCAAGATCGTCGACGATCTGGTCCAGGTCCGTGGCGGCCGCGGTTACGAGACCGCCGAGTCCCTGGCCGCGCGGGGCGAGCGCGGCGTGCCCGCGGAGCAGCTGCTGCGGGACATGCGGATCAACCGGATCTTCGAGGGATCCTCGGAAATCATGCGGCTGTTCATCGCCCGCGAGGCGGTGGACGCGCACCTGGCGGCCGCTGGCGATGTGATCAAGCCAGGCCTCGCCCCTGCGGACAAGGCCCGCGCCGCGGCCAAGGCCGGCGGGTTCTACGCGAAGTGGCTGCCCACCCTGGTGACCGGCGAGGGCCAGAAGCCCCGGGCATACAACGAGTTCGGCCCGCTGGCGCCGCACCTGCGGTACGTCGAGCGGGCGTCGAGGAAACTGGCCAGTGCGACGTTCTACGGCATGGCCCGCTGGCAGGGAGGTCTCGAGCGCAGGCAGGGCTTCCTCGGGCGCATCGTGGACATCGGCGCCGAGCTGTACGCGATGAGCGCCGCCTGCGTCCGCGCCGAGATGGACGCCTCGCAGGGCAGGCAGGGCGGCCGGGCCAATACCGGATACGAGCTGGCCGATGCGTTCTGCGGGCAGGCCAGGCTGCGCTGCGACGAGCTGTTCGGCCAGCTATGGAAGAACACCGACT
>JBKQTJ010000323.1:0-21074 GCA_052143255.1 Streptosporangiaceae bacterium
GCCGGACACCTGGTTGCGCCCGGTGGTTGCTCCGGGCTGGCATTCTGTGAGCTCATCTTGCCGACCCTGACTGCCTGTGCCTCTTGGACATGGGCCGGTCTGGTCAAGGCCGACGAAATTTCATGACGGCTCCTCGGCCGGGGGACGCGTTCCACCTTGACCTCGACGGGACGGTGATCGCCGGCCGCTACATAGAAGTCGATCCCCCGCACCGCCCAGTGATCGGATGAGACCGTCAAGGAACCGACAAAGCGACGCCGACACCTGCATTAATTGAGATCACGCTCACCCCGACGGGTGACGGCACAAATGTGAAGGTCCAGTTGTCCGGCCTGAGTGCGGAGGATGCCGCCTTCTATCGGCAAGTCTGGGCGCGTCACCTTGACCGGATTGCAGCTGCCTTCGCTGGCGCCGAACCCGGCGCACTTCCTGGCAACTGAGTCAGGGACCTCACCTCCGACGCCAATATACGGCTACGCCAGGTCAACTCCATGCAACCGGCCGGCCACGGAGTAGAGCTGAGCAGTGCAGCTGCATAGGGCTGCACGGGGCATGCCCCATGCAGTGCCTCAGCTCCGCAGTCCTCTGTCGCGAAACCGCAGCGCAAGGGCCGCACGTGTCGCGCCACGCTGCATAGGGCAGCAGGCGCCGCGGCTGAGTAGGTCCCGAGAACAATCCCCGATAAACCCGATCTTCGGCACCTCGGCCAGACGCGAAACCGCTGGTCAGGCGCCTGTGCCCTATGCATGAGGCGCGCTAACTGTTCTCGTCACGTCTTCTTGCTGATGCATCCCTTCGATGGGGTGCCTCCTGAGCCGTTCGCCGCTTACGGGCTGATCGCCGACCAGCTGCCGACAGTCAACCCGCAGCTGCAAGTCGACACGCTGTGGGTCTTGTTCCATTCCTTGGCGGCGTTAGCGTGCTGGACATCGGCGGATCAGTCGTGGGCGAATTTGGTGGTTTCGGGCTGGAACCCAGACGATGGCCCCGAGCCAGAGGAGATCCTCTCTGACCGTCACGATGCCGAGAACGAGCTGCTGCTACGGATCGGCCATGACGCCGGTTCTCCATGGCTGTTCGGTATCCACCACGACAGGTAGACCGGCTGCTGGCACTTGGTATCGGCGGCTGTGCGTTCGCTGGCCGGCCACTCGCCGAGTTGAACGACGCTGAAACTGGCTGACTGAGTCATGGTTTCTCCGGTTTCATTGTCACGATTGAACCACAGTCTGACTCTCGCTCGGCAGGTGGTGGGTGAGCCACGCCCATGCGCCGCTCGTCTGATCCAGGCGGTGGCTGGCGGACGTGTCGTGACTGTCAGGGGTGCCCGCGACGCGGACCTCGCCGCGGCCTGATCGGATCTGGAAGTCGACGCGGCCGTATTTTCGAGTGTCCGAGATGGCGTCGCTCAGGCCGTTGCCGCGCTGCCCTGATTCGACTCCGCTGACCCCTGCCTCCATCGCCTTTGCGATGGCTAGCTCGTCCCTGACGAGGTAGCCGTAGTGCGGGTTCCGGCGCAGATGATTCATGATCCCGATGCCGGTGTCGCAGACAGCTGGCCGTCAAACTCGCTATGTTCGTAAGAGTAGGCAGGTGGCCCGGTTACCTGTCGGCGGCAGATGCGGGCATTCAGGCCCGGCGCTGGCGATGCATAGACAGACATACGGCCCGGCCGCTGCCAGCTCGGCCGTGGACGGAATTGCCAACGGTGCGTAGAGCTCTTGATAACCGCGCTCCGATATGGCGTGGGTGCTGACAGGTCGCCGTGATGATCACAGCGGCACGAGAATGGATGTTCCGCGCGCGTGTCGATGCCTTGGCGCCGGAGATACCGGGGCTCAAGGTTCCCGCCGGCAGCGGCTCAATCGCGGCCGGTCGTAGCTGCCACTCCACGCATGCACGGAGCTCTTGGCCGGCTGCTCGGTTAGCCGCGCGGGTCGGCTGTCATCGTGCGGGCCGTCAGGGTCGCCGTGGTCTGCGTGACCGCGGCCATGAGGGCGGCCTCGTCGCCGAACTGGCGACAGTGTCGTAGCCCGCGCGGTTGGAAGAAACGATTCACCAAGGTCCTGTGCCAGCAGCAGCAACCCTGCCCATGTATGTCCCTGGCGTCCAGCTCTGCTCTCATGCAGCCCGGAAGTTTCCTCGGCCAGGCCATCAGCCCGCAGCAAAGCGCGCACGATTTTTCTAACCGTGCTATCTGGCGCCGCGTCTTAGCTGACGTCAGTTATTGCTAACTAAGGAGAGGTTCCGATGAAACTGACTCAGCTTGCGGGCCGCAAGGCCATTGCCGCAGCCGCCATCACTGGCGCTGTGGTCCTGCTCCCGGTGGCCGCACTGGCCTCCACGGCCGGCACCAGCGCACCGGCCAGCACGCCAGGTTGCGCAACCTCCGGGCTGGTTGCCTGGATGAACACCAACGGCGACGGCTTCGCCGGGGGCGTCGGCTACACCCTCAACTTCACCAACTTGTCTGGGCATGCGTGCACGTTGCACGGCACCCCCGGTGTGTCCGCGGTCAACCTCAGCGGCCACCAGCTCGGCCGCTCGGCAAGCGGAAACTACTCCGGCGACACGCCCACGGTCAGGCTTGCCAGCGGCGCCACCGCGACCGCGCTCCTGACCATCTACGACCCGGCCAACTTCGGCACCGGGTGCTTCCTGCCCGGCCCGCCGCCGTCGCCGGGACACCCGGGCAAGCTGCCCACCGCGGCCGGGCTGCGCATCTACCCGCCCGGCCAGCGCGCTTCCAAGGTCATCCCGTTCCCGATCAGCGCTTGCGCCAGCAGCGGGCCCGTCTGGCTGCACGCCGGCCCAGTACAGAAGTAGCAGGCACCCCAGCCAGGGAGAGCCTGACCACCGACGACGCGGTAAGGCTCTCCCCGGCTCGTGCGACGCGGCGCCTCTCGTCAGGAGGCGTCGGCTTCGCGCTTTCGGCAAGGGACGACCGATCTGTGCCGACCGAGCAAGAACGCGAACCCACTGCCTCGCGAGTTCGACAGCCCGGCGCGTGCGGGCACCAGCTCCTCGCCGGTAAGCACGCGCTCGGTGATCGTGATGTTGCCGTTAGCGTCGCGGTTCACGACTGGCAGCGAATCTGCTTTGCCGCAAGTGCGGTGATGATAGCGACACGCGCCGACGGCCGCGGATACGGCTCCAGCGACGGTATCTACGACATCGTGGTGCAGGAGCTCGGACCCACGGCAAACCGCCGTTCCTCCCGGCGCGTGGCACTGGTGTCCGCGCCGAGCTGACCGATCTGTGCTCGCGTGACGCTGAGCCTCCTGGACTACAGAGGAGCGAAATATTCGGATCGGATTGCCCTGAATGCAGTCGAGTCGCCGATCCTCACGGCCGACAGGATTCGATGAAATATGCCGAACAACGCATGAGTATGCGCTCGGACAACGCACGACAACGCACGAGCGGGCTCTTTAGCCAGAAGGTCCGGCGGCGCCGGGGTTGAACGTCGAGGAGACAGATAAGTCGAGGAGACAGATAAGGAGTACGCTGCAAAACTTCGTCTAGGAGCGGTGGCGTTCCCTGGCTGCTGTACTTCGCGGCGATAGCGCCGTCACTCATCCAAGGTCACCCAGTCGGCTTTGCGCGGTGATCGGCTAAGAATCTTGTCTGGGCACACGGCCTTAAGGGTCGTTGCTACAGGCACTCGCTAAGAATCTCGATTTATGCGCCCCCAGCAGGATTCGAACCTGCGCACACGGCTCCGGAGGCCGTTGCTCTATCCCCTGAGCTATGGGGGCTGGCGCTGATCTGCCCGCACACTCATCCGCGAAGCCGGGCCTGCAAGCTGGAGCTTACGGTATCAGGCGGAAGTATCGCCGGACACGAAGCCGATCTGCTCCCATCGGCTAGCAGGCTTCCGGTACCCTCGCGCCGTGACCCAGGGACTTGGCCGCGTGCTGGTTGTCGATGACGACGAGGTCATCAGGCAGCTCATCGCGGTCAACCTCACTCTCGAGGGGTTCGAGGTGGTCACCGCGGTGGACGGGCGTGATTGCCTTGAGAAAGTGGCAGCGGTCAAGCCCGACGTGATCACGCTCGACGTCATGATGCCGCGGCTGGACGGCTGGGTAACGGCGACTCAGTTGCGGCGCAACCCGGCCACCGCCGGCATCAAGGTCGTCCTGATCACCGCACGAGCCCAGGAGGATGACCGGGACCGCGGCCGCCAGATCGGCGTGGACGCTTATCTCACTAAGCCGTTCGACCCGGCCGAGATGATCCGGGTCATCCGTGAGCTGGCCGGTGCCCCGGCCAGTTCCTTCGACTGACGCGCCAGCCAGCCGAACGGCCTAGCCTGAACGCTGTGCTCACCGGCGACCTTGGCAGCGAGCTAACCACCGCGCTGCGGCAGCTGGCCGCCGGCGGAGCGCTGCCCGCCGCCGCGACCACACTCTTGCCGGCCGGCACCTGGCGCCCGGCACCAAACAACGATCCGGCCAGCTTCGCCACCTCGCTGCCGTTCCGCATCGCCCGGCTGGACGGCCGCGATGCGGCTGATGTGGCCGCCGCCCTGGCCCGGCCCCTGCGGGCGTTGTCGTGGGTCCGGGCGGCCCGGCCAGCCGCATCCGGCTACCTGACGATCACCGTGACGCAGAGCGCGCTGGCGGCCGTCGCAGGCAGGATCGCCGCGGCCGGCCCGTCCTGCGCGCAGAGCACCGTCCTGCGCGGCACGGCGGCGGTGATCACGCCCTGGCCCGACCTGGCAGCCGCGCGCAGCTGGCCGCTCGCCTGGCGGGCGCAGGCCAACGCGATGACTGGCCGTCTGTCTCACATGGCCGGAGCTGATCTTGCATCAGCAGGGGAACGGGGTCCGCGACCCGACCCGGCCCAGGCCGGCTCGCCGGTGACGGCTGCCGTGGCCTGGTTCGGTGATGCCGCCGTCCGCTACAGCGTGTCCAGGGCGCTGCCCCGGAGTGCCGGACGGCTGGCATGGCAGCTCCGGCCCGGCCATCGCATGCCGGGCGAGCTCACCGCCGTTCAAGTTGCGCACGCCGATGCCGCGTCGACCCAAAGATGGGCCGCCGACCTGCGTATCGAGCTGGCCGGCTACGCCGATCCGGTTGACGCAGCGCTCAGCAGCCTGGCCGAACGCCAGTTGCTCGGGCTGCTCTCCTGGCTCCCGGAGAAGGTAGCCTCGGCGGCCAGGCGTTCCCGCCCCGACGAACTGCCCCGTTACCTGGAGCACGTCGCCGCGGCGTGGATGACCTGCCAGCACGAGAGCCCCGCGCTGCCCTTTGGCGGCCAGGCCGGTGCCGTCGAGCCAGGCATTGCCGGAGCCCGCCTGTTGCTGGCTGAAGCGGCCAGGATCGTGCTCGCGGCTGGGCTGAAGCTGACCGGAATAGCGCCAGCCGACCGGCTATAGGCGGGCGTGTTTCCGATCTAGGTACTTGAAGGGAAACACCAGGTTGAAGTAGGTTCGCGCTTCAACTGGAACAACTAACGCCACCCGGGGGGACCAGCGATTTGCGGACTTAAGATTCAAGGGCCCGCGAAACGGGTACCGCATGGCTTGTAAGCCCCCCTGGACGTCGACAGCTAAGGCTCGCCCCGGTTATTCGCGCCAGACTGCTTCCCGCCACGCAGACGCTGGCGCGAGCGTACCCGGCACCGCGCTAACACCCCGCCCAGCATGTTCCCGGCAGGTCGAGGCGCCGCTGTCGGCTCCCTCCGCTTTTCGCGGACGCCGTCAAAGGAATGCAGTGGGTCGCTGCCGAAGGAATGCTGCGGGTCGCGGTGGTGTTAAGCTAGTTGCTGCACCAGATGCCCCGCACAGGGGAGAGGTGCTCGTTCGCACTCCATCCGATCAGTTCGTGAGTGCTCGGCGGCGTGCGATCTCAACATTCATCTGCCCATCGCGGGAGTCCCCGGTCTGCCCGGCCCTAGCCAAGGATCTGGGTGGCAAGGACATATGCGGTCAACGGCCGCGTCCGGGATGGCTTGCCAGCGGCGGTAGTGGCAGGCAGCGGTGGCAGAAACTAACGCGACAGCGGGCAGCCGGCTGCAGGGGCAGCCGAGACCCGCACCCTGGGAAGGACCCCTTGTGAGCGAAACTCTTGACCTGTTCTCAGCCGAGAACGGGGACTCTGCCGACGCGCCCAGGCCGGATGTGACCGGGCCCGCTGGTAACTCCGCCGGCGTGGCGGAGTCGGCTGGGACTTCCCACGAGCCGGGCGGCGCGGTACGCTCCTGGCCGAATGCCGTAGACGCGGCCGCGGGCAGTAACGAGGCCAGCGCTAATCCGGTCGGCGGCGCGAGCAGCCGTCCAGCGGGACTGTCGGCGATGCTGCTACCCGAGCTTCAGCGGGTCGCCCAGTCGATCGGCATCACGGGGACCGCGAGGATGCGCAAGGGTCAGCTGATCGCGGCCATTGAGGAAAGGCGATCGGAAAACCGGCAGGGCGAGGGGTCGCACGAGGCCCGGCCCCTTGGCCAGGACGGCGGAGGATCTGGGGTTGCCATAGCCCCCGACCAGGAGCCGCTGGCCCAGCAGATCAAGACTTCCGACAACTCAGCCCAGCGGGGCGCGCCTGCGGGAGCCGGCGCTGACCGCACCTTTGAGCGGGACGCCATGGAATCAGAAACATCGACACAGCCAGGGCTGGGCAGCCCGAAGGCTGGTGGGATCGGGGCAGGCTCGGCCTATAGCGACGCTGGTATCGGCGGCGCGGCGGCGAACGGCCCGGCCGCGGGCCTAGTTTCAAGCGGCACTGTCGCAGCCGACCTGAGCAGCGGCAGCGGAGCGGTAACGGCCGCCCCGGTGAACGGAACGCCGCGCGAGGACGCGCAGCACGGTGCCGATGATCAGCAGGGCGGGGACGGCGGCCAGCGCACCGACCGGCGCAGGCGAGCCAGTCGCCCGGCCGGTCAGCCGCAGGCGGTCAGCGACGGCGAGGACCAGGGCCGCGATGTGCGCGAGCAGAGCCGCGACGGAGGCCCGGTCGGCCGCGAGCAGAGCGGACGCGAGCAAGGCGGCCGTGACCAGGGCGGCGGCCGCGACCAGGGCAACCGGGAGCAGAGCGGCGGCCGTGACCAGCAGGGCGGCCAGAACGGGCGCGACCAGCAGGGCAACCGTGGCCAGCAGGGCGACCGTGGCCAGCAGGGCGACCGCGGCCAGCAGGGCGACCGGGACGACGATCGGGACGGGCAGGGCAACCGCCGCAGCCGGGACCGGTTCCGCAACCGCAACACCCAGCGTGGCCGCCGCGAGCGCGGCAGCGGTAACGAAGCCGAGCCGGTGATCAGCGAAGACGATGTGCTGATCCCGATCGCCGGGATTCTGGACGTGCTCGACAACTACGGGTTCGTCCGTACCACCGGTTACCTGCCTGGCTCCAACGACGTGTACGTCTCGCTCTCCCAGGTCCGCAAGTACAGCCTGCGCAAGGGTGACGTGATCGAGGGCGCCATCCGGCAGCCGCGCGAAGGCGAGCGCCGGGAAAAGTTCAACGCCCTCGTCCGGCTCGACAAGATCAACGGGCTGGACCCGGAGCAGTCCAAGAGCCGGCCGGAGTTTGCCAGGCTGGTGCCGCTGTACCCGCAGGAGCGGCTCCGGCTGGAGACCGACCCGACGATCATGACCACCCGGATCATCGACCTCATCGCGCCGATCGGCAAGGGCCAGCGCGGCCTCATTGTGTCGCCGTCCAAGGCAGGCAAGACGCTGATCCTGCAGGCCATCGCGAACGCCATCACCAAGAACAACCCCGAATGCCACCTCATGGTTGTGCTTGTGGACGAGCGGCCCGAGGAAGTCACCGACATGCAGCGCACGGTCAAGGGCGAGGTCATTTACTCGACCTTCGACCGGCCCTCCGAGGATCACACCACGGTCGCCGAGCTGGCCATCGAGCGGGCCAAGAGGCTGGCCGAGATGGGCCACGACGTGGTCGTGCTGCTCGACTCGATCACCAGGCTCGGCCGGGCTTACAACCTGTCCGCTCCGGCAAGCGGCCGGATCATGTCTGGCGGTGTCGACTCGACAGCCCTCTACCCGCCGAAGCGGTTCTTCGGCGCGGCGCGCAACATCGAGCACGGCGGCTCAGTCACGATCCTGGCAACGGCGCTCATCGAGACCGGCTCTCGTGCAGACGAGGTGATCTTCGAGGAGTTCAAGGGCACCGGCAATATGGAGCTACGGCTGCGCCGCGAACTGGCCGACAAGCGGATCTTCCCGGCTGTCGACGTGGACGCATCCGGCACCCGCAAGGAGGAGCTGCTGATGACGCCGGAAGAGCTGAAGATCGTCTGGCAGCTTCGCCGGGTGCTGCACACGCTGGTGCCGCAGCAGGCGCTTGAGGTGCTCATGGACCGGATGAAGGACACCAAGAGCAACGCCGAGTTCCTGATGAAGGTCGTCAAGACCAGCCCGGCCTCTTAGGCTCGCGCACGGGTGCGGAGTTTGTCAGGCAGCTCCGCACCCATCACGGCTCTTCAGGCCACCGCCGACCCCGGTCAGCCGGGAATGTCCAGCTGCCTGCGCATGTTGCAGGGTCTGGCACACTGGTAAGCCAACAATGAGCGGTACCGGTTCACGCCTTAGGCAGTCACGCTGACGGCGACCCGGCGACCGCGGAAACCAGGAGTTAGCAATGAAGTCCGGTATTCACCCGGAGTATGTGGTCACCACCGTGACCTGCAGCTGCGGCAACACGTTTACTACGCGCAGCACCGCCAAGAACGGCGTCATCCACGCCGACGTCTGCTCAAGCTGCCACCCGTTCTACACGGGCAAGCAGAAGATCCTGGACACCGGCGGTCGCGTCGCCAGGTTCGAGCGCCGCTTCGGCAAGAAGGCTGCTGACGGCAAGAAGTAGCCGGGCAACAACCCCGTTCCCTTCCTGAGCAGGTCTGGAAGGGAACGGTTTGGCCTGTCCGGTATCGGTAAGCACCGCATGAGAGGGAGGTAAGCGATGTTTGAGCGGCTTGCCGACCTCACTGCCGAGCACGCGCAGCTGGAGAAGGACCTTTCCGACCCGTCGGTCCACGCCGACCAGGACCGCGCCAGGACACTGAGCCGCCGGTACGGCGAGCTCACTCCGATCGTCCAGGCTTACGCCGAGTGGCTGCAGACCTCGCAGGACGAGTCAGCCGCGCGCGAGCTCGCGCCGGAAGATGCCTCCTTCGCCGCCGAAGCGGAGCAGCTCGCCAACCACCGCGAGGAGCTTGAGCAGCGGCTGAACGCCATGCTCGTGCCGCGCGACCCCAACGACGACAAGGACGTCATCCTCGAGGTCAAGGCTGGCGAGGGCGGTGAGGAATCGGCCCTGTTCGCCGGGGACCTGCTGCGCATGTACCAGCGGTACGCCGAGCGCAAAGGCTGGAAGACCGAGCTGCTCGACTCCACCATGACCGGCCTGGGCGGCTACAAGGACGCGACCCTCGCGGTCAAGGCCAGGGGAGACGAAGGCGCCTGGTCACAGCTCAAATACGAGGGCGGCGTGCACCGCGTTCAGCGCGTCCCGGTCACCGAGGCGCAGGGGCGCATCCACACCTCGGCCGCCGGCGTGCTCGTCATGCCCGAGGCGGATCCGGTCGAGGTCACCATCGACCCGAACGACCTGAAGATCGACGTGTTCCGCTCTTCGGGCCCCGGCGGCCAGAGCGTGAACACCACCGACTCCGCGGTCCGGATCACCCACCTGCCCACTGGCGTGGTCGTTTCGTGCCAGAACGAGAAGAGCCAGCTCCAGAACAAGGAGCAGGCCATGCGGGTGCTCCGCGCCCGGCTGCTCGCGGTCGCACAGGAGGAAGCCGACGCGCAGGCCTCAGCCGACCGGCGCAGTCAGGTGGCCACTGTGGACCGGTCCCAGCGCGTGCGGACCTACAACTTCCCGGAAAACCGGATCTCCGATCACCGGGTCGGGTTCAAGGCTTACAACCTGGATCACGTCATCGACGGCGACCTGGACGCCGTCATCGGCGCGCTGGTAGACGCCGACCGCGCCGAGAAGATCGCCGGCTCTGACGGCAACTGACCGTGCTTTCCATGATCACGAAAACTATCCGTCGTATACGACCGGCAGTTTTCGTGATCATGAGTTGCTCGGGGTGGCGGCCCGGCCGGGTTCGCGAGCTCTGCAGGGCGGGCTGACAATGAGCCTGCTGCTTGACGAGATCGCCCTGGCCACCGCCCGGCTGGCCGAGGCGGGCGTCGAGTCGCCGCGCACCGATGCCGAGCTGATCGCCGCGCGCCTTCACGGCGTCGCCCGCAGCGAATTGCACCTGGTGCCCGACGCGGACTTCGACCCCCGGTTCTGGGACGACATCGCCCGCCGCCAGGCCCGCGAGCCCCTTCAGCACATCACCGGCATCGCCTACTTCCGCTACCTCGAGCTTGCGGTCGGGCCAGGCGTCTTCGTGCCTCGGCAGGAGACCGAGGTCATGACCGGCTGGGCTATTGAGCAGCTCGCCGCCATGGACGTGGCCGAACCCCTCGTCGCCGACCTCGGTACCGGATCCGGCGCGATCGCGCTGTCCATTGCCCAGGAGGTGCCGCGCACCTATGTGCATGCGGTCGAGGCCGACCCGCTGGCCAGGCAGTGGACCGAGCGCAACATCGCCAGCGTGGCCGCCGCGTCGCCGCACACCGCGGGCCGGGTGCGCCTGCACGCCGGTGATTTTCGCTCGGCGCTGGCCGGCCTTGACGGGCAGTTCGACCTGGTCGTCAGCAACCCGCCCTACATCCCGGTCGGCGCCTGGGTGCCGCCGGAGGTGGGGGAGTACGACCCTGCCACCGCGCTGTGGGGCGGCCCGGATGGGCTTGACGCCGTGCGTGTTATCGAGGGAACGGCGCGCCGATTGCTTCGGCCGGGCGGGCTGCTCGCAGTCGAGCATGGTGCCCAGCAGGGCGCAGCGGTCTACTGGGTGTTCGCCGAGGAGAACGGCTGGCGGGAAACCCGCAACCATGCCGACTTGGCCGGCCGTGACCGCTTCGTCACCGCCGTCTGGCCCGGTACGCCGTCGTAGTCATGGCAGGATGATCGACTGTGAGCACATGGTTCGACTGCGCGGATCCAGACCGGCGCACCGAGGGCCTGGCCGCCGCGGTGGACGCCGTGCTGGCCGGGAAGCTAGTCGTGCTGCCCACTGACACTGTCTACGGAGTGGGCGCTGACGCGTTCAACCCCGCCGCGGTAAACAGGCTGCTAGCCGCGAAGGGCCGGGGCCGGGAAATGCCGCCCCCGGTCCTGGTCGGCAGCGTCCGGGCGGCCGAGGCCCTGGTGGACGATCTCGGCCTAGACGGCCGACAGCTGATCGAGGAGTTCTGGCCAGGCGGCCTGACCATCGTCTGCCACGCCGCCAGGACGCTGAGCTGGGACCTTGGCGAGACTAAGGGCACCGTCGCGATCCGGATGCCCGATCAGACGATTGCCTTGGACTTGCTGCGCGAGACCGGGCCGATGGCGGTCAGCAGCGCCAACACCACGGGCTCGACGGCCGCCACCACGGCCGCCGAGGCGCGGGACCAGCTGGGGGAGTCCATCGACGTTTACCTGGACGGCGGTCGTTGCGAAGGCGCCGTCACGTCGACGATCGTGGACCTGACCGGCCCGCAACCCAGGCTGCTGCGCCGAGGCGCAGTCTCGGTCGGACGCCTCCGCGAGGTCGCCGCTGTACTTACCGAGGCCGAGCCCGAATCTGCCTGACAATCCGCGCTGCCCTGGGCAGGCCGGCGCCTCCCGGTCCCAAGTGGCACCCACTTTGTGGTGTGACGCCCCGGCAGGCAGGGCAAGGCGAGGGTGGTTCCCTGATTCGACCGGCTGGGACAAGCGCGCCGGCGAGCCCACCGCGGCGACATGGCCCAGTCCATTGGAGGCTCCTTGAACGGTTCGAGGCGCCTGCCGACTTGCTGTGGGCTTGAGGCCGTTAGCCGTGGCAGCCAGCCTGGTGTTCTAGAGTTGCGGTTGATGCTCTTTAATCCCGTCCGGGCCCGGTGACGCGGTGAGGGACTACGTCCTGACGCTGCTGGTGACAGCCGCCGTCACCTACCTGCTCACGCCACTGGTACGCCGCCTGGCGATCCGCGTTGGCGCTATCCATGAGGCCAGGGATCGGGACGTGCACGTCGTGCCGATACCCCGGCTCGGCGGTCTCGCGATGTACGGCGGGCTGGCGGTCGGGCTTCTGGTGGCGAGCCGCATTCCGCAGCTGCGGGCCGGAATCGCCGGCACTGGCATGATCAGCGGCCTGCTACTGGCTGGCGGCCTGCTGGTCGCCATCGGGTTCGTCGACGACCGCTGGGGCGTGAGCGCTGTTCCCAAGCTCGCCGGGCAGGTCGCTGCCGGCGGCATCCTGGTGGCCACCGGCACGCAGATCACCTGGCTGCCCCAACCGGCTGGCGGGATCTTCATTCCCACAACCGACCAGAAGACGATCATAACGATCCTGGTCGTGGTCGCCACCATCAACGCGGTCAACTTCATCGACGGGCTTGACGGGCTGGCGGCTGGCATCGTCGCGATCGCCGCGATCTCGTTCCTGATCTACTACTACTCACTCACGAAGGTCGTCGGCATCCCCTCGCTGACCCCCGGGCTGCTCGCCTCGGCCATCCTGATCGGGATGTGCGTCGGGTTCCTGCCACATAACTTCTCGCCGGCCAGGATTTTCATGGGTGATACCGGGGCGATGCTGCTCGGCCTGCTGCTTGCCTACGCGCCGATTTCGAGCATCGCCGGGACGGACCCGAGCCTGCTGGCCACCAAGGTCAACCGGTACCCCGAGATCATGCCGTTGCTGCTGCCAGCGGCGTTGCTCGTGATTCCCTATGCTGACCTGCTGCTGGCTGTCGTGCGCCGTACCAGGGCAGGCCAGTCGCCGTTCGCTCCCGACCGCAAGCACCTGCATCACCGGCTGCTGGATATCGGGCATTCGCAGCGCGCCAGCGTCCTGATCATGTACCTGTGGGCCGCTGCGTTCTCCGGCAGCGTGGTGTACCTGTCGATCGCTAAGACCGAGGTGAAGAGCAATCATCACGGCACGCCCATATTCATCCTGATGGCTATCACCGCCGCTGCCCTCGCGGTCCTGCTCCTCATGTCCATGCCACGGCTCCGCTGGTGGGAAGCGCGCTCACGCCGGTCAGCGGCCAGCGCTGCTGGTAACGGGCAACTGACCGGGCAAGCGGCCCAGCCGGGGGGAGCAGCGACTTCGGCCGACGGCGTCCTGGCAGCTGCCCAGACCGAGGCGGAAGCGGCCCGCGCCGAGGCGGAGCTAGTATCCGTGGCCGCGGCGCGGCCGCTGCCTGGTCCGGTTGAGTCCGCTGGCCCGGCGCAGTGGAGCGGCCGCCGCCCCGGCGGCTCGAGCGTGCAGGACACAGTGGCCCCTAGCCCGGCCCGGTCGATAGTCGGTCTGGTGCCACCTGCGAGCGGCATCAGCCCGCTGGCGTCCCCGTTCCCGTCCGAATCGGCGTCGGATAGCCAGCCGGAGCCAGCGGACGCCGAGCCTGCGGCGAATGGCGCGGAGCCTGACCAGGAGGGCCGCGCGCGCTAGCGCTTGCAGCCCCCCTGGGAGCCCGCCAGCCTGGCGATATGACCAAGCCGGGGCCGACAGGAAACCGTTTCTTTACCAGCGAACCAGGCCAACCTGACCTGCGGATATCTGATCGGCTGGCGGGGCATTCGTCACGGTAGGTAACGCCCTGAACCACAAGGCAGGAGAGCTTGTGATATCTTTCACGAGCACCCACTAACAGGCTGGTGCGGGGTCCGTGATACGTTTCGCTAACCTGGGCGTAACACTCAGGAAGCTAGCTGTCGCTCACGCACTAGCACCAGAACAACCCCGCTTTGAGCTGGGCAAACCAGCGGTATCAAGATCATCCGGAGTCTTCCAGAGATGCTGGCGAACTTCGCCCCGATGGCGCGGCGATCCGCCGCCGTGACGGCCGCAGCCGCGACGGTGATGGTGGCGCTGTGCGCTGCCTTTGGCGGCCACAAGGGGCTGTATGCCGCGCTGATAGCGGCCGGCGTGGTCGCCGGCTTCTTCGGCCTGAGCGTGCTGGCCGTCGGCCGCGCCTCGAAGGTCAGTCCGCAGGCGATGATGCTGGCGGGCATGGGCACTTACTTCGTCAAGATCCTGGTCTTGCTCTTCCTTGTCGGCCAGTTCCAGAACAGCACTGCGTTCAGCGCGTGGCTGTTCGGGCTGACGGCGATCGTTCTCGTCCTGGTCTATGACGGCGCACTGATCGTGGCGTGGCAGCGGACGAAGATGCTGTACGTCGAGCCGGACGGAGAACGATGACCCGTGGCTGGGACATACTCTCCGGACGGCAGATCGCGGCCCGCGCCGAGTGCTGCCTGCCGCCGGCCGCGCCACCAGCATGATGGCCGATCAGAAGCCCGGCGCCACTCGCGATGCGGAGCAGGAGGCCAGGCCGCCGACGGAGAGCGACGGCTGGCGCATCCTCAGCTACATGTTCGGCGGCATGATCTTGTATGGCGGCATCGGCTGGCTGGTCGGCCGGTGGACGGGCATCACGGTGCTGTTTCCGATCGGCATGATCTTGGGTATCGGGCTGTCGATCGCGCTGATCATTTTCCGGGTCACAAGATCCTGACCTGGGGTGAAGTGACTGCTGTGCGCCTTTCGGCATACCCGGGTACGGGCGGGCCGGCTGGCTACGTCATGATGACTGACCTTGACCCGCAGCGGCTTGCCACGGCGCCAGCCTGCATCCGACAGCCCGAAGGGGTAACTCGGTGAGTTCCGCAATTGCGACCACGGCCGCAACGAGCTGCTCCGCGTCGAGCAGTCACATCTTCTCCGGATGCGGCTTCCCGTCGCCATCGATCAACGACTTCTATTTCACGCCGCTGTTCAAGGTCGGCAGCGTGGCCTTCGGCAAGCCGGGCTTGCTGCTCCTGCTGAGCACCGTGCTCGTGCTGCTGTTCTTCTGGTTCGCGTTCCACTCGCCGAAACTAGTGCCGCGCGGCATCCAGAACCTCGGCGAGATGGGCGTACTGTTCGTCCGCGATCAGATCCTGCGGCCGCAGCTCGGCAAGGCCGGCGACAACTGGCTGCCGTTCTTGGTCTCGCTGTTCTTCTTCATCTGGGTGAACAACATCATGGGGATCATCCCCATCCTTTATTTCCCCGCGATGGCGAAGTACGGCTATCCGGTCGCGCTGGCCGGCATGGTCTGGCTGATCTACATGGGCCTAGGCATCAAGCGTCAGGGCCTGCGTGGCTACATGAGGACGCTGACGGTGCCGTCGGGTTCGCCGGCGTGGATTCTGCCCCTGCTGATACCGATCGAGTTCCTCTCGAATGTTCTCGTGCGGCCGTTCACGCTGTCGGTCCGGCTGTTCGCGAACATGCTGGCCGGCCACGTGCTGTTGTTGGTGTTCACCATCGCCACCTGGTACCTGCTGACCCTTTCCATCGGCGCGCTCTATGCCGCCACCTCCTTTGTCGTCGCCGTCCTGGTAACCGCACTCGAGGTGCTGGTCCAGGCGCTGCAGGCCTTCATCTTCACGATCCTGACGGCCACCTATATATCGGGCGCCTACGAAGGCGCGCATTAGAAGACTGACCTCCACAAGGGAATCCCGGCGGAACTTCCGCCGGCCTAACAGAAGGAACGCACCATGCAGCTCGCGATGCACCTGCATCACCTGCTCTACGTGGCCGCAGGCACGACCAACACCCTGCACATCCAGAACCTGGGCGCGCTCACCTACGGCCTGGCGGCCATCGGCCCCGGCGTTGGCATCGGCCTGATCTTCGGCAACACGATTTCGTCGATCGCGCGCCAGCCCGAGGCGGCCGGCCGGGTCACCGGCCTCATGTGGATTGGCTTCGCGCTGACCGAGTCGCTGGCCCTGATCGGCATCGCAGTGCCGTTCTTCATCAAGTAGCCCCAAGGCTGAGAGGTACCCGCACATGTTGCACCAGCTAGCGGCCTCATCGTCACCGAACCCCCTGGTCCCGAACTGGACCGAGGTGATCGTCGGTGCGATCGCGTTCGGCATCGTGTTCGTCGCGCTGTGGAAAGTGCTGCTGCCAAGGATCATGAAGACCCTGGAGGAGCGGACCGATGCGATCGAGGGCGGGCTGCAGCGTGCCGAGGAGACTCAGGCCGAGGCGAACCGCGTGCTTGAGCAGTACAAGGCTGCGCTGGCCGATGCCCGGCACGAGGCCGCGCGGCTGCGCGAGCAGGCCAGGGAAGAGGGTGCTGCGATCATCGCGGAGATGCGCGCCGAAGGCGATACCGAGAAGCGCCGCATCGTCGAGTCGGGGCACGCGCAGATCGAGGCCGACCGGCAGCAGGCGTTTGCCTCACTGCGGGCCGAGATTGGCACGCTGTCGGTGCAGCTGGCGAGCAAGATCGTCGGCGAGGCGCTGGATGATGAGGCCAGGCAGAGCAGGGTCGTGGACCGGTTCCTGGCCGACCTCGATGCCAGCCAGCAGACGGCGTCAGGGGCGCGGGCATCCTCATGAGGGGCATTAGCAGGGCATCTCTGGTCGAGGCCGAGGACCGGCTCGGTCCGCTGACAGCCAGCCCACCGGTGGCCGCGGCGCTCGGCGACGAGCTCTTCGCGGTTGCCGGGCTGCTCGCCACGCAGTCCGTCTTGCGGCGGGCGCTGAGCGATCCGTCCCGGTCCGGTGAGGCCCGCAGCGGGCTCGCCAGCGCCGTGCTGACCGGCAAGGTCAGCGACACGGCGGTTGGCCTGGTCGCCGCGGTGGCCGCCGCCCGCTGGTCGGCGCCCGGTGACCTGACTGATGCGGTTGAGCAGCTAGCCGTGCAGTCCATCGTCATTGCCGCCGAGCAGGAGGGTCGGCTCGACGACCTGGAGGACGAGCTATTCCGGTTCAGCCGGATCGTGGCGAGCCAGCCGCAACTTCGGATCGCCCTGACCAACCCGTTCTTGTCCGCCGAGGCGAAGCGCTTGCTGCTCACCGAGCTGCTGGCCGGAAAGGTAACGCCGGCGGCCCAGCGGCTGATCGTGCAGGCAGCGGTGAACCCGCTGGGGCGCAGCCTGGACGTGAGCCTGGAGGAGTACGCCCGGCTGGCAGCCCGCCGCCGGGAGCGGCTGGTCGCCGAGGTGCACGTGGCGGTGGCCCTCACCGAGCAGCAGCGCGGCAGGCTAGCAGCTGCGCTGGCCGGCGCTTACGGGCACCAGGTGCACCTGAACGTGGTGCTTGACCCCCGGGTAGCGGGTGGCATGACCGTCCGCGTCGGAGACGAACTCATCGACGGCAGCGTGGCAACCCGCCTCGCTGAGGCCCGACGGCGGCTGGCGTCCTGAGCCGGCCGGCCTGTGGCGGTCAGCCGGGCGGACGGACCCGGGACCGGCGGACGCTGACAGACAGATAGACGTGACAGAACAGAACCCGATGCGAAGGACACGAGGAAGATGGCGGAGCTGACAATCCGGCCGGAAGAGATCCGGGACGCGCTTGAGCGTTTCGTCGAGGCCTACGAGCCCGGAACCGCCTCCACCGAGGAGGTCGGCGCGGTCGTCGAATGCGGCGACGGTATCGCGCGGGTTTCCGGCTTGCCGTCGGCGATGGCCAACGAGCTGCTGGAGTTCGAGGACGGCACCCGCGGCATCGCGCTGAACCTGGACGTCCGCGAGATCGGCGTCGTGGTGCTCGGTGAGTTTAGCCAGATTGAAGAAGGCCAGCGCGTCAAGCGGACTGGCGAAGTGCTGTCGGTGCCGGTTGGCGATGGGTTCCTTGGCCGCGTAGTCGGCCCGCTGGGGCTGCCGCTGGACGGCCTCGGGCCGATTGAGGGTGTCACCGAGGAGCGGCAGCTTGAGCTGCAGGCGCCGTCCGTCGTGCAGCGGCAGAAGGTGAACGAGCCCTTGCAGACGGGCATCAAGGCCATCGACGCCATGACCCCGGTCGGCCGTGGCCAGCGTGAGCTGATCATCGGTGACCGGCAGACCGGCAAGACCACGATCGCGATCGATACGATCATCAACCAGAAGCAGAACTGGGAGTCTGGCGACCCGAAGAAGCAGGTTCGCTGCGTGTACGTCGCGATCGGCCAGAAGGGCTCCACGATCTCGTCTGTACGCGCCGCCCTGGAGGACGCGGGCGCGCTCGAGTACACGACCATCGTGATGGCGCCGGCGTCCGACCCGGCCGGCTTCAAGTACATCGCCCCCTATACCGGCTCGGCCATCGGCCAGCACTGGATGTACCAGGGCAAGCACGTGCTGATCGTGTTCGACGACCTGACCAAGCAGGCCGAGGCCTACCGGGCGATCTCGCTGCTGCTGCGCCGGCCGCCGGGTCGCGAGGCCTACCCTGGCGACGTTTTCTACCTGCACTCCCGGCTGCTTGAGCGCTGCGCCAAGCTGTCCGACGAGCTGGGCGGCGGCTCCATGACCGGCCTGCCGATCATCGAGACGAAGGCGAACGACATCTCCGCCTACATCCCGACGAACGTCATCTCGATCACCGACGGACAGATCTTCCTGGAGACCGACCTGTTCAACTCCGGCGTCCGCCCAGCCATCAACGTCGGCCAGTCGGTGTCCAGAGTCGGCGGCGACGCGCAGGTCAAGGCCATGAAGAAGGTGGCCGGCGGGCTGAAGCTCTCGCTGTCGCAGTACCGCGACCTGGAAGCGTTCGCATCGTTCTCCTCCGACCTCGATCCTGCTTCCCGCGCCCAGCTTGACCGCGGCGCCCGGCTGGTCGAGCTGCTGAAGCAGCCGCAGTACAGCCCGTACCCGGTTGAACAGCAGGTGGTCTCGGTCTGGGCTGGTAACGAGGGTTACCTCGATGACGTCCCGATCGAGGACGTGAAGCGGTTCGAGGCTGAGTTCCTCGATGAGCTGCAGCGCAATCACGCTGGCATCCTCGCTGCGATCAGGGAGACCGGCGAGCTAAACGACGACACGGTGGTCGCGCTCAAGGACGCCATCAACCAGTTCCGGTCCACCTTCGAGATGACGGGCGGCGAGCTGCTGGTGCCTGAGGAGTCGGTCGAGCCGCTCTCGCCGGACGAGGTCAAGCGTGAGACGGTCTCGAGGTACAACGTGGCTCCGCCCGACGACGGCGAGGGCGGTGTCTCGCTTGGGATGGACGCCGGGTCATCAGCGGGGCCAGCAGGCGGACCCGGGGCTGAGACAGGGCAGGCGGGCTAGCGCGGCATGGGAGCCCAGCTTCGCGCGGTACGGCGGCGGATCAGGAGTGTCCAGTCCACCGCCAAGATCACGCGCGCTCAGGAGCTGATCGCGTCCTCGCGGATCATCAAGGCGCAACAACGGCTGCACGAGGCCGTGCCGTACGCCAGGGAGATCACCCGCGCGGTGGAGGCCGTGGTCAGCAGGTCGGAGAACGTGGACCATCCGCTAACCCGGCCGGTAACCAATCCGGCCACTTCTGCGGTGCTGATCCTGACCAGCGACCGCGGCTTCTGCGGCGGCTTCAACGCCAACGTGCTGCGGGAAGCCCAGGGCCTGCGGGCATTGCTGGAGGGCCAGCGGCTCGAAGTCGCTACGTACGTAGCTGGCCGCAAGGGCCTTGGTTGGCACCGCTTCCGCGGCCGCGAGCTCGCAGCCGACTGGAGCGGTTTCTCCGACACGCCCAGGCAGGTCAACGCTACCGAGATCACCAGTGTGCTGCTCGAGGCCTACGCCCGTCCAGCTGAAGAGGGCGGCGTCGACCAGATCTACGTCGTGTACACCGAATTCGTCTCCATGCTGACGCAGCAGGCAGTGGTCCGCAGGCTGCTGCCACTGGAGATCGAGGAGACAGGTGAGGCACCACCCACCGGCCCGATGCCGATCTACGAGTTCGAGCCATCGCCGGAGGATGTTCTCAACGCGCTGCTGCCGTGGTATGTGGAGAGCAGGGTGTTTGCGGCGCTGCTGGAGTCAGCGGCTTCCGAGATCGCGGCGCGGCGGCGGGCAATGAAGTCGGCCACCGACAACGCGAACGAGCTTATCGAGCAGCTCACCAGGGAAGCGAACAAAGCACGGCAGGCCGAGATCACGCAGGAGATCAGCGAAATCGTGGGCGGCGCGAACGCGCTCGCCGGTGCGACCAGGGAGTAAGTGAGCATCATGACCGCTACCGCAGAGACCACCGCAGCCGGGGGCTCGGCCAGCCCGGCCGCCACGGGACGCGTATCCCGGGTGATCGGCCCGGTCGTGGACGTCGAGTTCGCGACCGAGGAGATGCCCGAGATCTACAACGCGCTGCACGTGGACGTGACGCTCGGCGAGACCACCCGGACGCTGACTCTGGAGATCGCACAGCACCTGGGTGACGACACCGTCCGTGCCATCTCCATGGAGCCGACGGACGGGCTCATCCGGGGCGCGGCCGTCACCGACACCGGCGGCCCGATCACGGTGCCTGTCGGCGACGTGACCAAGGGGCACGTGTTTAATGTGCTCGGCGAGTCACTGGACGTGCCCACCTCGTCACTGAAGATCGAGGAGCGCTGGTCCATCCACCGCCAGCCGCCGGCCTTCGACCAGCTCGAGCCGCGCACGGAGATCCTGGAGACCGGGATCAAGGTCCTCGATCTGCTGACCCCGTACGTTAAGGGCGGCAAGATCGGCCTGTTCGGCGGCGCGGGCGTGGGCAAGACCGTGCTGATCCAGGAGATGATCACCCGGGTCGCGAAGAACTTCGGTGGCGTGTCGTGCTTCGCCGGCGTGGGCGAGCGCACGCGCGAGGGCACCGACCTGCTACTCGACATGCGAGAGTCCGGCGTCATCGAAAAGACTGCCCTGGTCTATGGCCAGATGGACGAGCCGCCCGGGGTGCGCCTGCGCGTGGGTCTGGCCGCGCTGACGATGGCCGAGTACTTCCGCGACGTGAAGAACCAGGACGTGCTGCTGTTCATCGACAACATCTTCCGCTTCGTGCAGGCCGGCTCCGAGGTCTCGACGCTGCTCGGGCGCATGCCCTCGGCGGTCGGCTACCAGCCGACCCTGGCCGACGAGATGGGTGAGCTGCAAGAGCGCATCACCTCGACGCGTGGCCACTCGATCACCTCGTTACAGGCGGTCTACGTGCCCGCGGACGACTACACCGACCCCGCTCCCTTTACCACCTTCACGCACCTCGACGCGACGACGGAGCTGAGC
>JBKQTJ010000324.1:0-18262 GCA_052143255.1 Streptosporangiaceae bacterium
CGTACAGCTGCCCGTCGGGGAACCGGTCAGCAACCAGGTGCGCCCAGTGCACCGCCAGTGCCGTCTTCCCCATGCCTCCGGTCCCGGCGATCGCCGAGATCACTACCGTCCCGCCCGGTCCACCCGCCTGACCCAGCAGCCCATCCAGCATCTTCAGCTCCGCAGCCCGGCCCGCGAAAGACCGCACGCCGGCCGGCAACTGCCGCGGTACCACCAACCCGCCGGCGCCAGCACCGGCCGGCCCGGACCGCTGCGCCAGTCGGGACGGCGGCGCTGCCGGACGCAACGTGGGGTCTTGGCGTAACACCCGGGCATGCATGTCGCGAAGGCCGGCGCCCGGATCGGCGCCGAGCTCGCCCGCGAGCACCCGCCGTGTCTGGTCGTACGTGGCCAGCGCCTCGCCCTGCCGCCCGTCTTGAAACAGCGCCCACATCAGCAACTCCGACAGCCGCTCCCGCAGCGGCTCTCGACCCCGGGCATCCTGCACCGCCGCGAGCACGTCATGCCCGCTCCCTGCCCTCAACGCGGCGGCGGCCCAGGCCTCCAACGCCTGCAGGCGCAGTTCCTCTAGGCGGTCCGCCGCGGCGCGATGAAACGGCAGCCCAGCCAACTCCGCCAGGGGCGGTCCGCGCCACAGCCCGAGCGCCTCAGCCAGCCGTGCCGCTGCCTCGCTGTGGTCGCTGGCGTCGGCAGCGGACTGGCCGCCGTCCATCGCGCGGGTGAACTGGTCCAGGTCCAGCTCACCGGGCTCGACCCGCAGCCGGTACCCCGGCCCGACCGTCACCAGCCGATCTCCGGCGCCGCGGCTGGCCCGCTCAGGCTCCACTGTCTTGCGCCACGTGGACACGTAGGTCTGCACCAGGTTCGCCGCGCTCAATGGCGGATCGTCGGCCCACAGCCCGGCAATCAGATCCTCCACCGGCACTGCGTAGTTAGCCCGCAGCGCCAGCATCGCAAGCAGAGCGCGCCGCTTCGTACCCGCCGGACCGGTCGGCTCCCCATCCCGCAGCACCTCGAACGGGCCTAGCACCCGGAACTGAAGACGGCCGCCAGTCACCGTGCCTCCCCTCTCCGGGTACAGACAAAGGCTAACCGCAGCGTTCCGGTCCGTTCCAGTCGCGTTACAGCCCGGTTCCAGCAGTTCACTCCAGCCTGAGAGCCCGACCGGGCGAGCGCCTGGTGCAGCAACCCATTACTGATCAGCAAGAGATCCGGAGCTGGGTGAAATGCGGAACGTGATGACCCAGAAAGTCCGCCAGGACCGCGAAGCCACTGCCGATGCGGCAGCATGCCGGCACCGGAAGCCCTGGCAGCGCGCTGGCCTGGTTCGCCGCAGCACGTTCGCCGCGGCTAGCCTCGGCCTGCTGACCGTCGCCGCGACCATGGCCGGGGCGGGATCGGCGGAGGCCGTGCCACAGCACCTGCGCGGCGCGATCGTGCCGCTACCTGTGTGTTGCCCGTCGTTCGGCGTGAGCATGCGGGCGTCATTGGTGGTGAGCGTGTTCGGGCATGAGGAAGCCCCGCCAGCGAGTGCTGGCGGGGCTTGGGGTTCAGGCTGTCGCGGGGGTGCTCATTCTGTCGTGACTTCGGTGACGGCGGCTCGGGCGGAGGATTCGTCGGCGATGGCCTTGCCGGCGGTGAACGCGGCGAGCAGGGCAGCGACGGCGATGTTGTTGACGGCGCGGGGGTAGCCGCGGGATGTCTGGTGGATCAGGGCGGCCGCGTCGTCGGAGAACAGGGTGTCGGACCTTCCAGAGAGCGCCAGGTGGTGCTTGAGGTAGCTGCTGGTTTCCTCCAGGGTCATGCCGTTCATGTGGTAGCGGACGGCGATGCGCTGGTCGAGGGCGGCGAGCTGGCCGAGCTTGAGCCGGCGCCGCAGGGTGGGCTGGCCGATGAGAAGGCAGGCGAAGATGGCGGCGGAGTCCATGGCGTGGTTGGTGAGCATGCGCACGGACTCGAGCTGGTCGGCTTGCAGGAGGTGGGCTTCGTCGATGACCAGGACGGGGGTGCGGCCGCGCTCGGCGTGCTCGGCGGCGAGAGCGTCGGCGGACTGGGCGGTGAGCGCGGCGGTGCCGTGGGCGGGCCGGCCGCCGAGGGAGGAGACGATGGCGTGGTGGATGCCGCGGACTCCGACGGTGGGGTCGGGCAGGTAGATGACGGTGTGCCGGGTGGTATCCAGGCCGGCGAGCGCGGACCGGGCGGCGACGGTCTTGCCGGCGCCGACCTCGCCGGTGATGACGCCGAGGGCCTTGTCGGCCACGCACCAGGTGATCCGGGCGGCGGCCTCTGCGTGGGCGGCGTGGCGGTGCAGCATGCCGGGGGCCAGGTCACGGCCGAACGGCATCCGGGTGAAGCCGTAGTGGGCTTGCAGCCGCTCGATCATGGCTGTTCTCCTAGTGCGCCGTCGATGGTCATCTGGCCGGGCAGCTGCCCGGTGCCGCCGAGGAGGGCGGCGTAGTTGATCCGCTCGCCGAGCTGGCTATCGTGCGCGGCGCTGATCAGGTTCAGGTAGCTGATCCCGGTCGGTTCGGGAGCCGTGCCGGGTTGCTCGGGCTTGGCCTTGGGGTGGGAGTGCCGCCCGATCGTGAATGGCGCTGCCGCGCCGAACGGCTGGCCGCGGTGGCGAACCTCGATGGTCGTCAGGTCGAACGGGTCGAAGACCAGCTCGACCTTGCGGCCGGCCAGTGCCTGGTCGACGGAGTAGGTGTTGCCTATTGACTGAACTACCGAGGGGGTTTGCCTGTTCGCAGGGCGTGCTGGCTGTGAGGGTGGTTAGGGTCACCGGGCATGACCACAGCGGGGGATCGTGAACGGGATCTGGCAGAGCTAGACGTCCAGCGTGCCGGGCGGGTCGAGCAGACCGGGAGTCCGTGGGAGCCATACCGGCTCGTCGGGCCCGACGGGATCGTGATCAGGCCGGTGGGCGAGTTCCTGAAGGAGTTGCAGGCCGCCGGGCGGACGGAAGCCACGCAGCGTTCGTATGCGCTGGTCTTGCTCCGCTGGTTCCGGTTCTTGTGGGCAGTCGGGGTGCCGTGGGATCAGGCGACCAGCGTCGAGGCCAGGGATTACTGCAGGTGGGTCCAGGCTGGCGGCAAGCCGCCGGGCAGGCACTGGCGCTGGCCGGACGACAAGCCAGCTGAGCGGCCGGCAGCTGCCCCGGCGGTGGCGAACCCCGTGACCGGCAAGGCCGCACCGGGCCGCTACTACGCGCCGGCGACCGCGGCGCACGGAGAGAGCGTGCTGCGCGCGTTCTACCAGTTCCACCTCGAAGAGGGGACCGGGCCGATGGTCAACCCGTTCCCGCTCGTCCCGGCCCGCCGGCGCGGCCGGGCCGGCGCGCACCACAATCCGATGGAGCCGCACCGCAACGAGCGTGCAGGTCAGTACCGGCCCAGGCTGGCCGCCCGCCGGCCGCGGAGCATCCCGGATGAGAAGTTCAACGAGCTGTTCGCCGGGCTCGGCTCACACCGCGACCGTGCCCTGCTCGCCTTCTGGGTGTCCACCGGTGCACGGGCGGCCGAGCTGCTGGGAGCCCGGGAGGGCGACGTCGATGCCGGCCAGCAGCTGATCACCGTCATCCGCAAGGGCACCCGGGCGCTGCAGCAGCTGCCCGCCTCGCCCGATGCGTTCGTGTGGCTGCGGCTGTATGAGGCGCAGATGCACGGCCTGGTGCCGGCGGGCCGGGACGACCCGCTGTGGTGGACGCTGCGCCGCCCATTCCGCCAGCTGACCTATCACGCCGCCCGCGCGATGTTCACCCGGGCCAACGACAGCCTCGGAACGAACTGGTCGTTGCACGATTTAAGACACACTGCGGCGTACCGGATGACGCGTGACCCGGCCATGCCGCTGACCGACGTGCAGTGGATTCTTGGGCACGCGCACCTGTCCACGACGCAGATTTATACCGCCGCGCCCGCGGGCGAGGTGATCGCCTCGATCCTGGCCTACTACGACCGCCGCGCTCAGGCGCCGGGCCCGGCCGGCCCGGCGCCGGGCTACCGCGCCGAGTCCCTGGACGTGCTGTTCGGGACCGGTGCAAGGTGACGGCGCCGCCGGTCCTGGCCAGCCAGGACACCGACGCCGGGCTGAGTGTTCCGGGCCAGTCCGAGCACCCGTTCCGAGGGAATCCGATCGCTCGCGGCGCTGCCAGCCGCGCGTCCTGGCAGCCCGGCCTGGAGCGTTTGCAAGCGCAGTTCCCGGCGCGTCCGGGTGCCGGTGCCCGGGAGGTTACCCAGCTGTCACGGGCGCAGCTGCTGGCGCGGGTGCTCGCGCCGCCGTTCGCATTCGCCGATGCCCGCTACCAGGCCCACGCGGCCCGCGGGGTGCGCCGTGTTGTCGACTGGCTGCAGGCGCTGCCGGGCGTGAGCTGGCAGGAGCGGTGGACTGCCAGCGGCGCAGAACAGCAGCCTGACTGGCGGCAGCTGGCAGCTGGCCCGGGCTGGCTGGCGCGTCGGGGTGAGGCCGGCCGTTACAAGGGTGACGAGTGCGCTGCCGGGCTGACGGTCTTGATCTGCGCCGATGTGATCCGGCCGGCTATGAGCTGGCTCCTGCTGACCCCTGCCCCGAAGAACCTGGCCGCCGCGATGACCCGCACCCGCGACCAGGTCGCGTTCAGCAAGCTGGCCGCAGCCTGCGACGAGCTGGCCACCGGCCGGCGCGCCCGGCATGTGGCACTGGCCCGGATCGCGATGATCATGGCGGCTAAGGGCGGGCTGGTCGCGGACATCACTGTCGGCGACTGCATCGAAATGATGCAGGCAGCAGGCGAAGTAAGCCGCGCGGCCCGGCTCGGACGCGGGTTCGCCAGCCCGCTGTTTTATCAGCTGCTCCGCTCCCTGCAGATCTTTCCTCCCGCCGCCCCTGCCACCTCCCGGGCGTTTGCGGTGGCCGGGCAGATGAGCGTGGATCAGCTGATCGGCCGGTACGGCATCGAATGCCGGCCAGTCCGCGACCTGCTGGTCGACTACCTGCACCAGTTCCAGGTCCGCAGCGACTACACCACGCTGGAGCAGATGTCGTATGTGCTGGGCAAGCTGTTCTGGCGCGACCTGGAACTCCACCACGCGGGCATCTGCTCGCTGCATCTGCCCGCCGGCGCAGCCTCGGCCTGGAAGCACCGGCTGCAGACCAGGACGATCAGGACCGCCGGGCCGGACGGGCAGGTCACCGAAAGCCGGGCACCCCGGATCAGTGCCACCCAGCACCTGGGCGCAGTCAGGACCTTCTACCTTGACATCGCCCAGTGGGCGGCCGACGACCCGTCCCGGTGGGGCCCGTGGGTGGCGCCGTGCCCGGTGCGTGCTGGCGAACTCGACCACAAGAAGCAGGCCACCCGGCGCAAGTCACGTATGGACCAGCGCACCCGCGAGCGCCTGCCGGTACTGCCCGCGCTGGCCGCAGCCGCCGAAGCTGGACGGGACGGCGCTGCGGCACGGCTGGCAGCTGCCCGTGCTGCCCGTCCGGGCCAGGAGTTCACTGCCGGCGGGCAGACGCTGATCCGGCCGTCGCTGGCCAGCGAGGCCGGCAGCAGGACGTGGGCCGACGATCCCGCCACTGGCAGGCGCCGCGACCTGCAGGCCGAGGACCGGCGCGCGTTCTGGGCCTGGGCTTCAGTGGAAGTCCTCAGACTCACCGGCGTCAGGATCGAAGAATTATCAGAGTTGTCGCACCACAGCCTGATCCAGTACCGGCTGCCCGCCACCGGAGAGCTGGTCCCGCTGCTGCAGATCGCCCCGTCCAAGACCGACACCGAGCGGCTGCTGGTCATCTCTCCCGAGCTGGCCGACGTGCTGTCCGCGATCATCACCCGCATCCGCGGCGCAGACGGCAGCGTTCCCCTGGTTGTCGCCTACGACTACGGCGAGAAAACCTGGAACCCGCCGATGCCGCTGCTGTTTCAGTGGCGGTGCGGGCCCGAAAACCGGCGGCTCAGCCCCGCGGCAATCCGCAAGTTCGTGAACCTCACGCTGGCCGCCGCCGGCCTCACTGATGCCGGCGGGCAGCCGCTCCGGTTCACTCCGCATGATTTTCGCAGGCTCTTCCTGACCGATGCGATCATGCACGGCATGCCCCCGCACATCGCCCAGCTCGTCGCCGGGCACCGCGACATCAACGTCACCATGGGATATAAGGCCGTCTACCCCGAGGAAGTCATCAACGGCCACCGGGCATTCATCGCCCGCCGCCGCGCCCTGCGCCCCGGCGAGGAATACCGCACGCCCAGCGACGCCGAATGGGAGGAGTTCCTCGGCCACTTCCAGCGCCGCAAGGTAGCTCTCGGCGAGTGCGGACGCGCTTACTCGGCCAGCTGCCTGCATGAGCACAGCTGTCTGCGCTGCCCCCTGCTTCGGCCATCTCCGGCGCAGCGGCACCGCATCACCGAGATCGTCCAGAACCTGACAGATCGCATCGACGAGGCCGAGCGCGAAGGCTGGGCCGGCGAAGCCGAGGGCCTGAAGATCAGCCTGGACGCGGCCCGGCAGAAGCTGGCCCAGCTCGACCAGACGGCCCGCCGCGCGGCCACCGTGCACCTCGGCATGCCCGCGTTCCCCGACATCGCCGGACGCACCATCAACGGCTAGACAATCAGTACTTCCGCAGGCATAGCCTGATTTGTTCTAGTTCAGAGAATGCCGTGCAGGGACACTGTCGCGGTCTTGGTGACGGTCCGGTGCTCGGACCACAGGAACGCCTCGCGCAGCTGCGCCGGGGTTGGCAGCGGCAGTGGCACCGGGATGCCTTCTTGCCAGCGGCGCAGCGGCGGCTGGCCGGTCTCCGAATGCGGCGTGAGGTGGTAGACAGTCTCGATCCACGCGGCGAGCATCCTGTTCAGCTCGGCCAGGCCGCTGATCTCCGCGGCTATCTCCGCGGTGATCTCGGCCAGGAACTGGCCGCGGACAGTCCTGAAAAATCTCTCTATCTTCCCTTTCCCCTGCGGTTAACCGGCCAATCGAAGATCATCTTGTGGATAACCGTGGCGCCCGGGGCGGGTTACTGACTGGCGTCCCGGCGGCGGGCGCGTTCGAGCCGGCGGAGCTGTTCTTCGTGGCGGCGCACTTTGCCGGCGACGGCTTCCAGGCTGCGGCGCAGCTGGTCGATCTGGACGGCCAGGCCGGTCAGGGTGGTGGCGTCGCGTCCGCGGGCGCGGTACTCGTCGACGACGGCGCGCAGATCGGCGCGCCGGTAGAGGGTGGTGCGGCTGATGCCGGCGCGCTCGGCGACTTCGCCGAAGGTGACAGGCTCGCCGTCGGCGGCCAGCGCGCCGCAGGCGGCCTCGACTTTGGTGAGCTCGTCACGCTGGTCAGCTGGCATCGGCCTGGGCGATGAGCAGATCGAGCCGTTCGATGAGGCGGCGGTGCCGGGCGGCTTCCTCGCCCCAGCCGCGCTGGGCGGCGTCGGCGGCGAGGGCTTCGGCGTCGACGCGCTGCAGCTGCAGTACCGGCAGGGAGCTGGCCTCGGAACGGAAGTTGGGGCAGTGCTCGCAGATGTTGGCGTAAGCGCAGGAACCCTGCGCGGCGGTGCGCAGGCAGTACCCGCCGGCCAGCCGGGCCTTGATCAGCGGCGCATCGCGCCAGTTCACGCCGGTGACGGCAGTCAGGGGCAGCTGGGTCCGCTCGCCGGGCAGAACCGGGCCGAGCGCGGCCTTGGCCAGGGAAAGCGCCCGGGTGTATTCGTCGCGGACGGTGGCATCGAACAGCCGGCCATAGCGCAGGCTCATCTCCGCGGACACGTGTCCGAGCAATGCCATCAGAGCCTGCAGCGAGCAGCCAGCGTTGACCAGGGCAGTGGCATATGTGTGCCTGAGCTGATGAGGAACCACGTCGTCGATGCCGGCCTCGGCGGCGGCCCGGTGCAGCTCATCGCGCAGAGTGTATGCCGATACCCGGCGGCCCTGATGGGTGAGCAGGAAGTCGGCGAGTTTTCCGGTGCGCGGGTGGCGCAGCGGCCGGCCCGGTGAGCGGTGGACGACGATCCGGTCGACCAGCTTGAGGGTTTCCTCATCGATGGGCACCATCCGCTCGGTGAGCAGCTTGCCCAGCGGCACCTTCAGCCAGGCACCCTGTTCGGGAATCTCGTGCACGCAATCCAGCTCGAGGTCGACGAGCTCGCCGATCCGCATCCCGGTGGCCCGCAGCAGCAGCAGCGCGTCGGCGTAGAGCCGGTTCGGCGAGTCCTCCAGCGCTGCCAGCAGGACTCGTTCGGAGTCCGGGGGCAGGTAGCGGGGCAGCGGGTGCGGCAGCCTGGGCGCGTCGCGGGGAAAGACCAGCCGGCGGGCCGGGGCCTCAGCCCAGCCCCATTCGGCGATTGCGTCCAGGAAGACGCCGACCGACTGGATTCGCTTGCGGGCGCTGGACGCCGCGATCGGAGCGCCGGTGCGGTGGTTGACCGCGACAGCGACCGCGTTCAGGTAGGGCTCGATGTGGCGCTGCCGCTCCAGCCGCGCCAGCGAGGCCAGGCCCGCGTCATGCCGGGCCAGGAACCGGCCGAAGTGCGCCAGCTCCGAGGCGGTGCCCTGGACCGAGGAACGTGCGTGCGTGCCCTGCAGTCGTTCCAGGTAGGCCACCATCGGCCGCAGGACCGGCGGTGGCACGCCGTCCAGGTGACGTTCCCAGCTCCACCGGCCCAGCGTGGACCGCTTGGGCACCGGCTCGGCCGGCGCGCCGAGGTGGTAGATGACCGCGCGGGAGGCGTAGAGGGCGTGATGGTAGTGCTTGAGCGGACGGTCCAGCCGGGCTTCCCGTTCGCTGATCGCCTGCCCGAACTGCGCGAAGTCGTCGTCGGTCAGCTCCGCCAGCGGCCGCCCGGCCTGGATCAGCATGCGGACCGCGACTTGAGAGGCCATGCCGGTGCGGGGCCGCGGCGAGTAGCCCAGCGTCTCGGCACCAGCGAGGAACCGCTTGATGTCGGGGCCGAGCGGGCTGGCCGCTGCCTCCCGCAAGATCACGGTGAACTTGCGTTCCAGCAGGTAGTCATAACCGGGCCGCAGATGCCCGTGCAGCATCAGGAAGTTCAGCAGCGGCTGCAGCTGCGGCCGCGTGCCCGCCAGCCGGGCAGCCAGCGGCAGCCCGGCCCAGTCCTGCGGGTCGGGGAATCGGGCCAGGAAACAGCGGGCACCGGCCTCGAAGGTCTTACTGCCCACGCCCCGCGCTGCCAGGCAGGCCAGGTAAGCGTCGTAGATCCCGGCGGCCTGCGGCGGCACTTTGGTCTTGGCCGGCGGCATCAGCGGCCCGCCTGCCAGGCACGCTGGCGTTCCCGCGCGGCGTCATAAGCGGCACGCACGTGCGCGGGCGCCAGATGAATATAAGCCGCCGAGGAATCGGCGTGGTCGTGTCCCATCAGCGCCTGCAGCACCGGCAAGTCCACGCCTGCCTCCGCGAGGGCAGTACCGAACGTATGCCGCAGCGCGTGCGGATGCCCGGCCGCCACCCCGGAGATCTCCCGGTGATAGCGGAACACCCGCCGCAGCCCGGCCGCCGTCAGCGGCTGCCCGCGATGCGGGCCCTTGGCCACCACGAACAACGCCCGGCTCGTGGTTTCCGGGCGCCCGGCCAGCAGATAAGACTGGATCAGCCCGGCCACATCAGGGTCGAGCGGAACCCGGCGTTCCTTGTCGCCCTTGCCGGTCACCAGCACCCAGCCGCGGCCGATATCCACGTCGGCGACCCGCAGGCCGAGCACCTCCGCCGAGCGCAGCCCCGACAGCAGCATCAGCCCGGCCATCGCGCGATCCCGGTCGGTGCGGAAGCTGCCCAGCAGCGTGGCGGTCTCGGCGCGGTCCAGCCCGCGCGGCAGCCGCCGTGGCTCGCGGACCCGCAGCTGCGACCGCGGCTTCGGCTTGTTCAGGTGGGCTAGCAGCCCGGTCCGCTGCCCGGCCGCGGCGCGGCGCGCCGCCGGTCCCCGGGGCACCGGGCTGGCCGCGGCAGGATCGCGCATTGCGCGGAAGCTGAACAGGCCGGAGACCGCAGCCAGCCGCCGGTTGATCGTGGCCGGGGCGAACCCGGTCGCCCGGCCGCTGGCCAGCCAGATCACGTTGTCGTGCTGGCCCGGCCGGTGTTCGGCGCGGCAGGAAGCCAGGTAGCGCAGCAGCACATCGGTGGTCACCGCCTCCAGGCCGAGTCCCTCGCCGGCCAGCCAGCGCGCGAAGTGCAGCAGATCAAACGCGTAAGCGCGGACGCTGGCCGGAGAGTACCGGCGGTCGGCCAGGTAGCTCAGATACTCGTTGCACAACTGCAAGCCGCCGCGATTCCGCCCGCCCTCGATCCGCCAGCGCTGTCCGCTGCCATCGACTCGCAGTTCCCCCGTGTCAGCCATGGAACACGAGTAACACGCAATGACCCCAGGTAGTCAACACGACACGCTTGGTAGCACAGATGGGCTGGTAACACAGCCGGATCGCGCTTTCGCGCCATCAGGTCGTTGGCCGGTTAAGGGGGGCCTGCGCGGCGTGGAGTGGATCAGCTTGACGCCCAGCACCGCGCACGCGCGCAGCAGCCACGAGTCGGCAAAGGCGGAGCCGTTGTCGACGAAGGCCGATTCGGGGACGCCGCGGGAGGCCAGCGCGGGGCGCAGCGCGGCCGCCAGCCGGACGGTGTCCTCACTGAACCCGAACCGGGCGGCCATCACCGCCCGTGACCTGTCGTCGATGAACGCGAAAAGGTAGGTCTTGCGGCCGGCGATGACCGGGCCGTGCAGCGCGTCACCGGTCCAGATCTCGTTGCACCGGGCGGCCTCGAACCTGCCGAATACCCCGGCCGGGACTGCGGCAGCGGCCGTCCGGTTCAGCTCCAGCCGCTCGAAGTGCCGCTGCACGGTCCGCTCCGACGGCGCCCAGCCGGCCTGCGCGCGCAGGATCCGGGTCACCTGGGCTGCGGTGCGCTGCGGGTTCTCCTTCTTCAGCGCCACCGCCAGCGCGAGCACCTCGGCCGGGGTCCGCGCGCTGACCCTAGCCGGGGACGGCACTAACGCCTCGAACCCGCCGGCCCGCCAGTCACGGACCCAGCGGCGGATCGTCTGCTCCGACACCGTGACCTTGCTCCCGGCCAGGCCGTCGTGCTCACGGCCGGCCAGCTCGCGGACCAGCGCGCCACGCTGGCGGGCCGACAGCTGCGGGTCGGTCACGTCCTGGATCAGCTGGTAGCGGAACAACCCCGTCAGCCGGGCCCGCTCGGCCCGGCGGCGGGCCTCTTCAACCGGCTCAGCCACCTCATTCCTCCCTTTCAGTGCGGCCTGGATCATCCGCACCGAAGGGTGGCCGATACCGCCTGCCTGTCACCAGGGGCAGCTGGTGTTGATCAGCTGCACCGCCGTGCCCGGGCCCAGCAGTGAACCTGAGGTGACCGCTGAGGCCAGCTCCCACGGCGACACCACGGACGCCGGCCCGTGCCAGCGGCGGGCCACGGCCGCGGCGGCGGCCAGGATCGCGGCGACCGCATCGGCCAGTGCCGACCCGGACGGGCCGGGCAGCAGCGGATCAGGACCCAGCGCGCACGCCAGCACGGTGAACGCCGACCGCAGCGCCTCCGCCCGCAAGGCGAGCCGGCGCAGCCACCCCCGCACCGTTGCCGCCGCCACGCCCAGCCGGCCGGCGATTGCCCGGTGTCCCAGCCCGGCCGCCGCGCCCGCCAGCGCCTCGCCGATCACGGCAGCTGAGTCCGCCCGCCGGGCCAGCATCCGGGCAGGCAGTAACACCTGCGTCTGCCCGCAGCCGTCTTTCCCCCCGCAGATCGACCGGCGCGGCCGGACCCGCCATCCAGCCCCGCCGGCTAGCCGGACCTCCCGCACCCGGGCATACCCCCACCGGCTCAGCGCCGTGCCGCACTCCGGGCACGCCAGCTGCCCCTCCCGCAACTGCCGCTCGACCTCCGCCACATCATTGCCTACCGTGAGCATGGGCGTCTCCGTGCGCCTAGTGGCCCTCCCGGCGGCTCAGCCAAAAGACGACCGGGAGGGCCCGCCTCTACCGGACGTGCTCACGTTGTCGTCGGACACGAAAAAGGGCAACCCGGATCCGGTTGCCCATCCCACGCTCAGTCCCGATGACGCTCGCTCAAAGACCACGCTCATACGGAGCGACGCTCAACAGATGTCCTCGTCCAGCCCGGCGGCCAGCTCGTCCAGCCCGGCGGTGTCGTGCCCGGCGGCGTCGGCCTCGTCGCGGTGCTGCTGGGTCTCGGCGCGCTGCTCCACGAGTGCTCGTTGTTGGCCGGTGGCGGGTCCGGGGGTGATGACGGGCTCGGTGTCCAGGTGCCAGCCCTCGCGGCACTGCGCCGCCCGCAGCGTCCGTGCTCGTTCGGCGCAGGCCGGGCAGACCGTGGCGAGGGTGTGGCCGCAGGGGATGAGTACCTGCTGGGTCTGGCCGGTATGCAGGTCGGTGCGGCGGAGCTGGATGGGGCGGATGCAGCCGCCGTGCTCGGCGGCCAGGTCTCGGACGACATCTCGGGCCAGCGGCATCGATAGCCGCTGTGCCCTGGTCGTGCGTGGGGTCATTCGGCCTCCAGACAGTCGGCCGGGTCGCCGGGGGCGTCCGGTGCGGGGCCGCGGTCGGTGGCGTGCCAGGTGGCGGTGCACCCGCAGCCGGGGCAGGCCAGGGTCAGCAGGTCCGGCCCGGTGCTGGTGTCCAGCAGCGGCCCGCCGCAGTCGGGGCAGTCGTCGGGTGACAGCCAGCCGGTGATCACGCTGCCTCCCCGCCGGTCAGCGCGGGCACGGTGGCCGGGATGTCAGCGGCACGGACAGCGGTCATGGCGCGGATGTTGGCGTCGGAGACGAACGCGGCCCGGACGCGAACGGGATCAGGCGCGGCTTCCAGCCGCATGTAGGCCACCCCCGCGCCGGTGGGCGGGTCACTCGAGATTTCGTCGCAGAACGCGCCCCGGTCCCGCGCGCCGTCGCCGAGCACCATGTCCACCTGGGACGGCTCGTCCAGCCGCAATGCGAGCTTGTCGGGGAACAGGTTGCGGATGTTCAGGACTTCCTTGCGCGGGTCCTGGAGCGCCGCCACGACGCAGTACCCGACTGCCCGGCCCTGGGTGGTGAGGGTGGCCAGGGCGGCAAGGGTGCGCTCCCGCAGTTTGCGGTCGGCCTGGTAGGCCGTCAGGAACGCGACCTCATCGACCAGCACCACGGTGAACGGGTGCTCCGGGGTGGGGGTGTGGTCGCGCTGCTTCCCGGCGAACCGCTCAGCGCGTGCCTGCATCTCCGCTACGGCGGCTTCGAGCAGCCCGGCGATGTCGGCGGGATCGGCGGCGTACCGGCCGTAGCGGTCGAACAGCGCCCGGCCGAACGCCAGCTCCATCAGCTTCGGATCACACGCCCAGACGCGGACGAGCCCGGCGGTCATCGCGGGCAGCATCGCCCGGACCAGGCCCCACAGATACGAGCCCTTGCCCGACCCGGTGGCGCCCGCGATCAGCAGGTGCGTTCCCGCCAGCCGGACCGCGAACGGCGAGCCGTCCTCCCGCCGTCCGACCGGCAGCGCCCGCAGGTCTGTCACTTCCGGGATGGGCAGGGCGGGTATCAGGGTGGCGAGCGCATCGCGGCGCACCAGCTCCAGTACGACCGCGCCGGGTGCGGCCGAGCGGACCCGGCACAGGTGCACCCGGAAGCCGTGCGCGATGCCCTCAGCCCTGGCAGCGAAGTCGGCCGGGGACTGCCCGGACACCAGCCGCACACTCACGTGGTCGGTGCAGCCGGTGACCCGGACCTTGCCGAGGACCGGGACGACGACCCGGCTCCGATACAGCGGGGCGAGCCGGGAGATGGTCATGACGGCGTGCCAGTGCCGCCGGTAGAACCACCGCCGCCACCGGGACCGGGCTGGGTCAGACACGAGCCGCGCGAACCAGGCAGGCCAGGCGACCCGCAGCACGGTCAGGACAGTCAGCATGGCGGCCGCCAGGACCACCACGCCGGGCCAGTCCCAGCGCAGCCACGTGAATATCACGAGCCCTGCTGCGGCATCGGCCACCGGGTGCCGGGCCGCGAACCAGATGATCCGCGCGGCCAGGCGGACGAGCTGGACGAGCCAGATCACGAACTCTGGCGTCCGGTAGACGGGGGACCGCCAGACCGGCGAGGCGAACGGGTCGGGATTGCCGACCTGGGCGAGCTGCTTGCCCGTGACGTTACGCACTAGCATCAAGACCTCTCCGTGTTGCGACAGACCTGGGGAGACACCAGGGGCGGCAGGAATTGGCGTTCCTGCCGCCCCGCCCTGCTGGTTAGGCCGCCGCGTTGCCGGGGCCGTCGCCTGCGGCCAGCCGCTCGATCTCAGTGGCGTAGGCGGCGGCGTGCTCGGCGAGCTTCCGCGCGATCCGCGCGTCCTGCCCGGTCACCTGACCGGGGGAAGCCGGGCCGATGGAGACTGACACATCGCCATGCGAGACGGTCAGGTGCGGCGTGGCCGACCCGGCACCCGCAACCACGATCCAGGCGCGCTCATCGAGGTAGAACGACACCCCGACTCGCACGGGCTCGCCGGGCCGGGAACTGAGCGTGGTGTAGCTGTAGCCCGCGCTCATGCCGCGCTCTCCTGCCCGCCTCGGCTGCCCCGGCCCGGCACCCGGACCCCGGCCGCCCGCAGCGAGTAGCCCAGCCGCCCGGCCTGGTTCACGTACGGCGTGACCGTTAGACCGGCGAACTCCACCGGCACGAACGGCAGCCCTCCCGAGGCGGCGGGCAGCACCGGCTGATCGGCTGCCGCGACCTTCACCCGCACAGTCTTGTCCCGCGCCGCCGGATCGGCGTCGATCGCGTCCACCTGCCACAGCGGCAGCCCGGACTGCTTGTCTTTGGACTGGACGAACCGGCCGCCCGCCTTCGACGCGTCGAAGTCCCGCACCGGCTCGAACGCGCCCGCCGCGAACAGCCCGCGCGGGAACACCATCGCGAACTCGACGGGAATCGGACCTTGCACTGCCATGAATCCTCCCAATGGTGTGACTGCTTGACCACTTGAGTAAGCAAGATGGCTCAAGAGTAAACTCGCCTACTTGGTTAGTCAAGCGGGCAGGTGTGCTGGCCCAGCCCGCCCCGCTAGCCGACTGGGTAGGCGTCCTCCAGCTCGTGCAGGTCACCAGCCATCGCAACGTCCAGGGCGAGGACCGGGCGGCCGGTGGCGTCACGGGCGCTTATGTAGAGCGCTAGGACCGGGGCGGACCGGGAGATGCCGAGCAGCCTCGCCTCGTGCGGCTCGGCACGCCGGGCGGCGATCTGTTCGACGACGTGATCAATGCGGATACCTGCCGTCCGGGATAGCAGCGAGCGGATGCCGCCGCGCACCGCGTCGGGGCTGCCGAGCCCGGTTTGCTCGGCCAGGCCGGGAGCCAGCCACCAGGTCAGGATCTCCGAAGCCTCGCCGTCGTCCTGGCGAATCAGCCGCCTGCGGCTCGCCAGTTGCTCACCCGGCGTCATGCCGAGCATTGCCGCGACGCGTGCCGGTGCCGGTGCTGGGCTGGCAGAAATAAGCTCGCCTGGCTCGCGGGATTCGTCGCGGTCTAGCTCGGCCTGCCCGCGCCTGCCCGCGCCTGCCCCGGACAGGGCCGGTCGGCCGCGCACGAAGCTACCCTTGCCCTGCTGGGTGTCGATCCAGCCTGCCTGGCGCAGCTCGCGCAGTGCCCGGACCACAGTGGGCCGTGCGGTCGCGAACTCGGCCGAGAGCTGGTGCTCGCTGGGCAGCAGCGATCCGGGCGGGTACTCGCCGGACTCGATCCGCTGCTGTAGCTCCGTGATGACCTGGGCGTACTTGGGCGGCTTGTACTCAAAGGCCATGCCCCTGCCTCACACTTGGCTAGTCTGCCTGCATAGCTGCTTGTCTACTCAGGCAGCCTACTGCCTGGACAGTCAGGCTGTCACGCGCCCACCGTAACCGGCACAGAACGTGCTGGGTCGTCAGGTACCGGGCCTGCCGGTCACCTCGAACCAGACCACCCTGCCCAGCTCATCCCCGCCGTGCCCCCACCGGTCCGCCAGCGTGTCCACGATCCGCAGGCCGCGCCCGCCCGTCAGCGCGTCCGGGACCCCGCTCCCATCGGGTATCCGGGGTTCGGACGAGCTGCCCCGGTCAGCGACTGCGACCCGTGCCGTGCGCCCGGTTACCGAGACCGTCACATCGAACCAGCCATCGTCTCCGGACGCCGTGTGCCGTATCGCGTTCGAGGCAATCTCGCTGACCATCACGAGCACGTCATCCAGGCCAGGCCACCACTCGCCTAGCACGCCGCGCACGAACTCGCGGGACTGCCGGACCGACGATGGCTGGCCGGGAAACCAGTCCGCCGCCAGCACGGCCGCCCGCTCAGCGCGCACGGCCGGTTCCGTCACATGCCGAGCAGTCCCGCCGAGCTGGCCTGGCCGAGCCGCGCAGCAACGCTGCGATGACGACCGCACGGCGAGAGCGGATGAGCTTCCACCCACGGCCACGGCAGGCCGGGCACGCACTCTTCGGGTCGAGGTCACGTCGCGCCATGACAGCACCCTCGCGACCACGCCCCGGAAAACCCATCCCGGGCAGAGTTACCGGCCCGGTATATCGAGTAGCCTGGCACTCTGGACTTACCTGGGCGCAGCCCCTGCCAGGCAAGGAAGGTGACATGCGCGACAGCGCGTTCGGCCCGGTAACGGTCTCGCCGGACTTCTGGTCTCGCCCCGATGTCACCCGCGCCTTAGCCGGCCGCGACATCGGCGAGCTGTTCCGGCTGCTCAGGCAGCGCGCCGGGCTGAGCCAGACACGCATCGGCGCTGCGACGGGCAACGCCCAGGGACGCGTCAGCGCTCGAAGTACATGGCGGTCAGCACCAGGTCCCACTCGCGCGGACCTGACGCGAACCCGTCTAGGTCGATCAGCACCGCCACGCCGTCAGTCCGACGGATGATGTTGCCGATGCTCGCGTCTCCGTGCACCGGGCCAGCAGGCAGCACGAACTCCAGCTCTGCGTACCGGTCACGCAGCTCGCCCAGCCGCGTCCGCAGGAACTCACGATCAGCCGCAGCCAGTTCAGCGCCGCTGATACGAGAACCGGCCCGCGCGAACGGCCGCAGCGCGGGCAGTGCCAGTGATCGGGGAGGCTCCAGGCCACGCAGACGCCGCAGCAGCACGGCCAGCTCCGCGACTGTCCCGTACTCCGTCTGCTCCGCGACCAGCTCCCAGAACGTCACCACGCGTCCGTCCGTGACGAGCGGCTGCTGCGCAGGTCCGGCCAGCCGGACAGCCGGGAACCTCTCCGACTCCAGCCACCGCGCTGCCGCTACCTCAGTCTCAATGTCCGGCAGGTAATCGACAGTCCGCGCGATCCGGGCCACCAGCGGAGCCGAGCGCAGCCGGTAAATCGCGTTCTCGCCCAGCCGCAGCAGTTCCGCGCCACCGGCATCCAGCCCCGTAGCAGCGCAGGCGATCTCCAGTGTCCGCCTCGTGCTGTCCGCCGAGAAGCTGCCACGCTCCTCTTGCTGCCCCGCTGCCTCATCCTCGGTAGCCACGCTCCAGACGCTATCGCGCGCTGAGCCTGACTGGCCGGGCGGTCAAGCAGGCAGGTCTCTCCCGTTTGACTGGCCGTCGCCCGGCTGCAGATCAGCGCTCCCGCTGCGCGATACTCAGCAGCCCGATGACCGACGCCGAATTCCACACCTGACCAGTCGCGATCAGTTCTGGCACCGATCCCAGCGACAGCCACGATGGCCGCTCGATGCCCTCCGGGCTTACCGGGGCGCCCACTTTCTGCGCGGCCCGGCCTGCGAATACCACCCGCTCCGCGTCCGCGACCTCGGCCACCGGCTGAAACGTGATCAGGTGCTCCAGCTGGCCAGCCTGGTACCCAGTCTGATCCTCCAGCTCCCGCGCCGCGGCATCGACGGGTTCCTCGTCCTCGTCCACCGGGCCGCCAGGCAGTTCCCAGCCCCACCTGTCCTGCACGAACCGATGCCGCCGCAGCAGCAGCACCCGGCCTTCCCCGTCCAGCAAGACGACCGCCGCCGCCCGGTGCAGCCGTACGACGTGCTGCCAGACCCGTTCGCGCGACGGCAAACCGACATCGACTTGCCCGAGCCAGACCTCCGGGCTTTCATAAATGGCTCGCTCGCCAAACGTCCGCCACTGGCCCTGCCCGTCGCCCGCCGCCTCAGTCACGACAATGACGCTAGTTCAAGCCTGGCACAGCGAACAGAGCGAACCGTCCGCGTTCGGCCGACGCCCGGCCTACGCCTGCCGGGCTGCGCCAGTAGCTGCCGAATTGAGCCGTACTAAATCAAGCGCGGCTCCGCTGCGCTCCGC
>JBKQTJ010000325.1:0-11062 GCA_052143255.1 Streptosporangiaceae bacterium
CTGCTGGTTCGGCTGGCTACGGCTCGGGCGGCGCCAGGTCCGGTGCTGGCGCGGCGAGTTCCGGTTATGGCTCGGCCGGCGGTCGGACTGCCGGTTCGGGTGGTTACGGCTCGGGCGGCGGCAGGTCCGGCTCTGGCGCGGCGAGTTCCGGTTATGCCTCGGGCGGAGGGCGCGCGGGCTACGGCACCCGAACAGGAACGCCGCGCTCAACTGCCCGGGACGGCGGTACCAGTGCGGGCGGGTGGTCTCGCGGTCAAGGCAGCGCAGCGCCCAGGCGATCTGGCCGCCCAACCGACGTGACGTCGGATGACCGTTCGCGGCGGGACGGCGCGGCAGGAGCCAGCGCGCCACCACGACCGGATGGCGCCGGATTGACTTCGTCCGACCGTGGACGCCACTCTCGCGATCGGCGGGAACCTCCAGCCAGCAGGCAGGACGATACGGGTCGGGAATCGGGGCGCGCCGGGTCCGACTATGGTCGGCGTCCCGTCAGCGACCGGTACTCATCCGGCAGCGATCGCGGCCGGCCGGGCGGTGACAGGACCTCATCGGCTGGCGATCGCGGCCGGTCCGGCAGCCGGCCGGGCGGTGACAGGACCTCATCGGCTGGCGATCGCGCCCGGCAAAGCGGCCCGGCACGCAGCAGAACACGCCCTGGTGGCTACAGCGCTTCTGGACGCGCCGATGCACGCCCAGGCTCGGCCGCAGGAGGCAGCCATCGCGACCGCCGGGATACTACGAACCGGGCACCAGCCAATGTCCAGGCCAGTCTCGACGCTGCCGAGTTGAACCTGCCCGACAGCATCACCCCAGACCAGCTACACCCTGAGGCGACCGCCGAACTGCGCACGCTGCCGGGCGATCTGGCCAGTGTTATTGCCCGGCTGCTAGTTGCGACCAGCGTGGCCAAGGACCCCGACGAGGCGTACCGGTTTGCCAAGAAAGCCAGGGGACTGGCGGCGCGGGTTGGGATTGTCCGGGAGACTTGCGCGATCGCGGCATACCAGGCCGGCGACTGGACCGCGGCGCTGGCCGAATTCCGCGCCGCCCGGCGGCTCACCGGCCGAAGCAGTTACCTGCCGCTCATGGCCGACTGCGAGCGCGCCCTGGGCCGACTGGACCGCGCGCTTGACCTTGTCACCGGGGCTGATGCTCGTAACGCGGATCAGCAGACGCGAATCGAGCTGCGCATTGTCGAGTCAGGTATCCGGCGCGATCAGGGCCTGTTCGAGGCCGCAGTTGTTGCTCTGCAAGGCCCGGAGTTGGCGGGCGAGCGGACGCGGCCGGAACATGCTCGGCTCTATTACGCCTACGCGGACGCGTTGCTCCAAGCCGACCGGGAGGACGAGGCCAGGCACTGGTTCGGGCGCGCGGCGAGCGCCGACGTCGAGGGCGAGACCGACGCCGCCGAGCGCTACGAAGAACTGGACGAGTTCAGCTTCGACGACCTTGATGACCTCGACGACCTCGACGATCTGGACGTAGCCGATCTGGGCGTTGCCGATCTCGAGGGCGCTGACGTCGGAGCCGCCGAGCTAGGCATGTCGGGCCTGGACGGCGAACGCGTCGACGGCGAAGACCACGCCGAGGACGACCGGCCGGACGAGCCGCAGGCCTAGGGCAGCATCCGGGTGTGGCGGGCTGTCCAGTGGTCTGTGACCAAGGACCTACGTCAGGTGCTCATTTGGCCGCGGCCACAGCTTTGACCTCATCGAGAAGACCCGAGTTGGGCCACTACTCGGCCGGTGGTCTCGGTGCATTCGGTCGCCTGCGCCTTCGCTGGGCAGGCCCAGGAGAGAGCCGCAGCTACCGAGGTCGGCAAGGTCGCGCCGGCCCCGCGCGAAGGCGCGGAAAACCGCTGGCGCTATCGGGCGCCGACACCCAATAATCGCCTGTCATGGCGGCACCCTCGGCGTCGGCTACATCCGGCTCCTAGCCTGATTCGGCGAGAGGGAGGACTATCGGTGTCCAACGGGGTCGAGACCAGGACCATAGCGGTCGGCGGCGGGCGTGAACTTTGCGTGGAGATGGCCGGTGAACCTGACGGAAAGCCGATCCTGGTCCACACTGGCGAGCCGATGTCACGGCGCCTGTACGGCGGGTGGATCGCCGATGCCGAGAAGAAGGGCATCCGGCTGATCGGCTATGACCGCCCTGGCTACGGCGGCTCGACCGCGCATCCCGGTTACACCGTGGCGTCGGGAGCACAAGATGTCCGGGCCATCGCCGAGGCGCTCGGGCACGACCGGCTTGGCATCTGGGGCATATCCGGGGGCGGCCCGTACGCTTTGGGGTGCGCGGCCTTGCTGCCCGACGTGGCGGTCGCTGTCGCGGCGGTGGCGTCGCTTGCGCCCTACGGTATCGAGGGCTTCGACTACTTCGCCGGGATGGGCGAGTCCAACGTTGAGAGCTTTGAGCTGTTCTTCTCCGACCCGGAGGCATCTCGCCGCGATCTGCGCGAGGGCAGGGAGGAGATTCTCGCGGCCACGCCGGAGCAGTTCGCTGAAGGGCTCGAGAGCCTCCTCTCGCCCGTCGACGCCGAAGTTCTGATCGGGGACCTGGCGCGATGGCTCACTGAGACCCACAAGGTCGCCCTCTCCGCGGGCGACCAGGGCTGGTGGGATGACGGAGCGGCGCACCTGACTAGCTGGGGGTTCGATCTGCGCGACGTCCGGGTTCCCGTCAAGATCTGGCACGGCCGTGAGGACCGGTTTGTTCCCGTGCAGCACGGCCAGTGGCTGGCCGCCAGCATCCCTGGCGCGGAAGCTGATATCAGCGACCGCGACGGCCATCTCACCATGATCGGCCGAATCGGCGAGATCCACGACTGGCTCCTCCAGCACTTCTAGGAAGACTTCATCGACCAGAACCAGTTGTACGACGAACGCCAAGGCGACCACAGCAGCCTGGCAGCGACGTTGAGGAGCCGGGCACCGACCGCCGCACATTTTCCCGCCCAGGATGCCGCGCCACTGCGCACTGATCTGAGCCAACTCGGGTCCGGAAGTTCTTGCTGCCCTCGCCCCGCACTCGCGGGCCGGACGCCCCCGACCGCTGCCCTGGGGATCCGCTGCGATCCCGGTGCGCACTAACTCGGCCAAACTCGGGTCATTTGGCTGCGGTCACAGCTTTGAGCTCATCGAGCGACACCCGGATGAAGTGCGCCAAGTCTTGGTCGCTGGCGTCTTTTATCCAGCATTCGAACGCCACCCTGAAGATAGCGACCCCCGCCTCGGCAGTCAGAGTCGCGGCTGGGTCGGTCAGGCCGCGTTCGCGCAGCACGCGGGCAATCGCCGCGGCCAGTGTGGCGAGTTTGATCAGCTCACGCTCTTGGAGCTCTGCGTTCGCGGCGATGATGGCCTGGCGCTGCCTGGCGCCTTCGCGGCGCCCCTCAACCAGCACTCCAGCGGCCTCGAGCGCTGCGGCGACAGCGTCGATCGGGGCTGCGGAAGCAGGCGCGCCCGCGAGGGTGTCCACGATCAGCTCCTGCAGTGCGCCTGCGCCCCAGAACAGAACCTCGCGCTTGTCGGCGAAGTGCCGGAAGAATGTTCGCTCCGTCAGTCCGGCCCGGTTGGCGATCTCCGCCACGGTGGTCTGCTCGAACCCACGTTCTATGTAGAGCTGCATTGCCGCCTGCTCAAGCCGGCCTCGTGCGTTCGGCTCCCATCGGCTCATGCCCCGATCGTACTTGATGGCAGTAACTGACATCGATCTGTAGCGCAATCGCCGCGCCGACGGCAGGCGATCCCATGCAGGTTCTTCGCATGCGCGTATTTCGTTACCGGCGCGTCCGGACACATCGGTTCAGTCGTCGTGCCTGAGCTGCTAGCAGCCGGGCATCAGGTCACCGGGCTCGCCCGCTCGGATGAGGCCAGCCCGACCCAGCCGCGCCGAACGGACGGGCACCGTTGCAGCCCGGCCCGCGACCGCCTGACCTATCTAACCCCTTCGGTCTTGTCGAGCCAGCGCATGATTCCCGCGACGTTGGCCTGCGTTGCGCTGATCCGCTCGTACTTGGCGGCAAGGTCAGGATCGGCGTCGTCAGCTAGCACGAGATAGCGCTGGCGGGTTCGCTCGGCCACCATCGCGGCCGCGTGATCGAGGTCTAGGCCCGTCTCGCGAGCCCGCCTGGTCTCCTCGACCCAGAGGCTGATTTCGTCGGCCGACCGCAGAAGCGCTTCCTCCACAGCCGTCACCGGGCCGAAGTGACTGAACAGCAGGCGTGCGGGCTGCAAAGCGCTGAACATCCGCAGCGACTCCAGCGCAACATCGAGGTCGAAGTCAGGCGGCGGGGTGGCCGGCCGCATATCTCCGGTTTCCTGGACGTAGATGCCAGCCGCGTCGCCCACGTACAGATCCCCGCTCACGGAGTCAATGAGGCCGACGTGGTGCCGCGCGTGGCCCGGCGCATAGTGGCTGTCCAGCCGCCGCCCGCCGCCCAGGTCGACGACGCCGGTCCGCTCCACCGTCCTGATGCGCTCGGCGGGCGTCGGCGCCAGCGTCCCGAACAGGCTGTCCAGCTCGTCCCCGTACACCATCCGCGCGCTCGCCATCAGCCGGGAGGGATCAGCCAGGTGACGTGCGCCAAGCTCATGCACGACCACTTCAGCGGAGGGGAACATAGCCGCGATGTCACCCGTGCCGCCCGCATGGTCAAGATGAATATGGGTAACGACGATCGTGGCCAAGTCCGCCGCGTCAATGCCGAGCGCGGCCAGAGCATCGCGGATAACCGGAGCCGACGGCGCGGTGCCCGTCTCAACCAGGCACGGGCGCTCTCCTCGGATCAGGTAGCTGGCGGTGATCCCGTCGTACCCGGCCATCTGTGTGTCTATCTGGAATACATCGTGCCCGAGGTCGGTGATGACATCTGAACAGGAATAGCTGCGTCCGGCGTCCTCCATGCGGACATGATGGCGCAACACAGCGTCCGGTCATAAGGTCTGCTCCGTGATGGAGGTACGCGAAGCCACCGTGCCGGAGATGGCGGCGTGGCGAGGTGACTGGCGGGCACGCCTGCAGTCCTGGCACGGCGCCGCCGATGTCCCGGCCGAGTGGGTGAGCCAGCAAGTCGAGGGCCGGCTGGCGAGCTACGCACCGCGCGCGCAGGCCGGCACGTTTGCGCTCACTGTCGATGGTGCCGTCATCGGCATCATGGCGCTGTCAGCCCCGGACGCGGACGGGGTCCGAGCTGCATTGATCAACGACATCTGGATCGCGGAGCCGCATCGCCGTAACGGCCGCGCAACCGAGGCGATCATCTGGGCCGAGCACTGGGCGCAAGCCGCGGGCGCTACCGCGCTGTGGGCCACGACCGATCCGAGCGAGCCAGCTCACGCGGCCCTGTTCCGCCGTTACCCGGTTCGCAGCCATCAGATGATCAAGACGCTCACCGAGCCGGGAACGCTGGCCGATGGCCTTGAGAGCAGGCCAATGTCGGAGCCGGAATTCGCCAGCTGGCGCGCGGATCTCGTCCGCGGATACGCGGCCGATATGGCCAACTCGGGAACCCTGCCGGACGCGCAGGCTGCTGTCCTGGCCGCGGCCCAGGTCGATCAGCTGCTGCCGGACGGCCGGCGGACCGCAAATCAGTCGTTCCTGTCCTTGTGCGCGAAGGGCGAGGTAGTGGCGACGAACTGGCTGTGCCACCACCGCGGCCCTGGCATCAGCTGGGTCTACGACGTCGAGGTGAAAGCGGAGCACCGGGGCAAGGGCTACGGGCGCGCCGCCATGACCATCGGGGAACGGGCCGCACTCGGCGCCGGGGACACGCACCTGGCGCTGAACGTGTTCGGCCACAACGAGGTCGCCATTCGCCTGTACGACAGCATGGGCTACTGCCGGTACGAAGACGGGCGCTCGATCACGCTCTGACCGTGGCGGTTCAGCCCTGAGCGAACAACCGCAAGACCAGACCGGTTCGCGGCTTTGGGCCGAACGAGGTCGACTTGCGCGGCACTCGCCGGCCGAGGGCGGCCACCTGGTACACCTGGGCAGCGGACATCGGACCGCAGATCACCGCGGTCCCGCCAGGTTCGTCCTCGGCGGCACGGATCGCCGCGGCCGCGTCGTGCAACGCCTGCACGCTGCGCGCGTCGTCCTCGATGCCCCAGATCCGCGCGAACAGCAGTCCCTCGAGCACGGCAGCCGGCAAGTGCTGCCACAGCTCGGCGGGCTGATCCGGCACGGCCGCGCGCAGCAGCCCGGGGTCTGGGTCGGTCAGCAGGTACGCCCGCCCGTTGCCGGTCAGCAGGAACGCCACGCCGGAACTGGCAGCCTCGGCCAGCGCGCCGAGGGCACCAGCCTCGTCGGCGCTACCGCCCGGCAGCTCGCGGACGCGAAACGCGGTCTCAGCAAGCTTGGCCGCAGACTCCGGTACGAGCCCGGCGATGACCCGGTGGATCGCGCCGAGCTGGGGTGGGTAAGCCGCGGAATCGACCAGCAGCGCGAGCCCCAGGTCCCACGGCCCGGCCCCGGCCCCGGCTTGCCGGCGGCGCTCCTGCACCTGCAGGTAGGCCGCGTACCGATGATGGCCGTCGGCGATCAGCGCAGTGCGCGGGGCCAGGTCCGCCTCGATCGCGGCTAGCTCGGCGGGGTCGGTGATGGCCCACAGCCGGTGCCGCAGCCCGTCGGAGGTAAAGGCTTCGGTGAGCGCCGGACGACCGTCTGCGACCTGATCGACCAGCCTCGTGGCGGCCCCGTTCCCGCCCTCATAGAGAAGGAAAATCGGCTCGAGGTTGGCCTGGGTGGCTTCCATAAGCTGGCGCCTCCCGGCTACCGGGCCGGGAGCCACGTCCTCATGGGGCCGGACGATGCGGGCGGTGTACGGCACCAGGCCGAGCGCGCCGATCAGGCCGCGCTGCACCGGGTGGGCGTCCTCGCCCGCGGTGACGGCCTGCTCGTACACGTATAGGGCGGCCTCGGGGTCGGCCGTCAGTATCCCGTCGGCGAGCCAGCCGCGCAGGTCGCGGGCGGCGTCTTCGTAGGGGCTACCGGGCTGGCCGTGCGGATGGAGCGGCAGGATGAGGCGCACCACGTTGTGCGGATCTGAGGCCATGAGCTGGTTCTCTTTGTCGGCCGCGATGACGTCGTACGGTGGAGAGGTGACCTCGGCTAGCCCGCTCACCCTGTCCTCGGCGTACCGGACGCCGCGGAACGGAGCGAGGATCAGGCCAGCCGCGTTCTCTTGCGTGGGCGCCTGGCCGGACGGAAGGATCGGCATATATGTCTGAAGGACCTGCACCCGGTCATGATTCCCGCCCGGAGGATCCGGTTTCGTCACAAGATGCTCCTGATTCGGTGCCTGCTAACGGTGCCGACTCGCATCAGCTCTATAAGCGCGGCCTTGACCTGCTCGGCCGAGGCAGCCCGGCCGCGGCAGCGCAACTGCTGGAGCGGGCGGCCGCTGCCGAACCGCGGTCAAGGAGCGTGCTCGAGGCCCTGGCCAGGGCGCAATTCGATGCTGGCCAGTATGCCGCAGCCGCGGGCAACTTCCGGTTGATCGTCGATGCCAGCCCCACCGACGATTACGCTCAGTTCGGCCTCGGTCTGGCGCTGGCGCGCACCGGCGATCCCGCCGCTGCGGCCGAGCACCTCGCGCTGGCCGCGGCGATGCGACCGAATTTGCGTCACTACACCGATGCGCTGCGCAGCGTCCGCGCGACACTGCGCGCTCGCGGTGCCATGCGAGCGCACGGCGACGAGCCGAACGGCAGCGCCGATTGAAGGGGAACGAGGCTGCCGCGCCAGGCGGCTGCGCCGACCCGCTGAGCCAGCACTACGACGCCGCCCTGCTCGACCTGGACGGGGTGGTCTACCTGGGGGGTGCGCCGATACCCGGCGCGGCCGACGCGCTCGCCGTGGCAGCCAAGCGCGGGATGCGGCTGGCCTACGTCACCAACAATGCCTCCAGGACGCCAACCGCGATCGCCGCCCAGCTGTCGGGCATGGGCGTGCCCGCGACGGCGACCGACATCGTGACCTCGGCGCAGGCGGCGGCGCACCTGCTTGCTGACCGGTTCCCGGCTGGCTCGCCGGTGCTGGTGGTAGGCGGCATGGGCCTGCGGCTGGCGGTGCGAGGCCGTGGCCTGCGGCCGGTGACCACAGCGGCTGACGCTCCGGTCGCCGTGGTCCAGGGCTACGCGCATGACATCAGTTACGGGCTGCTCGCCGAGGCGGCGCTGGCCCTGCGGGCCGGCGCTTTCTATGTTGCGTCCAACGCCGACCCGACCTTGCCCACTCCGCGCGGTCTGCAGCCGGGCAACGGCTCACTGGTGCAACTGCTGGTGACCGCGACCGGGTGCCTGCCGGTCGTGGCCGGCAAACCCGAGCCGCCACTGCACGCTGAGTCCGTGCAGCGGGTGGGCGCCAGGCGGCCGCTGGTTGTCGGCGACCGGCTGGATACCGACATCGAGGGGGCAGTGCGCGGCGGCGCCGACAGCCTGCTGGTGCTGACCGGGGTGACCCGGCCTGCCGATCTCCTGCTGGCCTCGTCCCAGCACCGGCCGACTTACTTGGCTGCCGATCTGGCTGGCCTCAACGTCAGCCATCCGGGCGTGTCGAAGGTGGACGAGGGTTTCCGGTGCGATGGCTGGATGGCGTCAGTGACGGGCGGCGACGACTGGCTCGCCGTTTCCGGCTCCGGGGACCCGATTGACGGGCTGCGCGCGCTGTGCGCCGCCGCCTGGTCGGCCGGTGACCTCGACGATTCTGACGGCACGGCTTGCGATCCGCAGGCGGCTGAGGCCCGGCGAAAGGCCGCCGAGGTCGTCCTGAGGGCCATCGGGCTCGCGAACTGATATCAGCCTCCGGGCTGACCCGGGATCACCCCCGCGGGCGACGCGCACTATCGCGTTTAGGATGCAGACTGTCTTGCAGGTCCGGCAGCCAAGCCTGCCGGACCGCACGGTGCCCGGGTCTCAATCTTCGCCTGGCCGGAAGGGATACGCACATGATCGAGGCAGAGGGCCTCACCAAGCGGTACGGGGACACGCTGGCCGTCGACAACCTGACGTTCAGCGTGGCGCCCGGCAAGATCACCGGCTTTCTCGGCCCGAACGGCGCTGGGAAGACCACCACCATGCGATTGATCCTCGGGCTGGACCACCCAACGTCCGGCCAGGTCACCGTCAACGGGCAGCCGTTCGATCGGCTGGCCCGGCCGATGCGGCAGGTCGGCGCGCTACTCGACGCTAAGGCTCTGCACGGGGGCCGGAGCGCTTACAACCACCTGCTCTGCCTGGCCCAGTCGAACAACCTGCCCACCGGCCGCGTCGCCGAGGTGCTGGCCCTTGTCGGCCTGTCGGATGTGGCCAGGAAACGGGCTCGCGGGTTTTCGCTTGGCATGGGCCAGCGGCTGGGGATCGCGGCCACTCTGCTCGGCGACCCGGAGATCCTGATGTTCGACGAGCCGGTCAACGGACTGGACCCCGAGGGCATCTTGTGGATCAGGAACCTGATGAAAGCGCTGGCGGCCGAGGGCCGGACCGTCTTCGTGTCCAGTCACCTGATGTCGGAGATGGAAAACACCGCCGATCACCTGCTTGTGATCGGCCGCGGCAGGCTGATCGCCGACTGCACGGTTGAGGAGTTCATCGCGGCCAATTCCCAGCAGCGAGTGCGGGTGCGCACGCCGCAGCAGGAGCAGCTTTTCAAGGTGCTCGCGGCTGCGGGTGGCACAGTACGCGAGGAGAGTGACGGATCGATCATCGTGTCGGGGCTCAGCCCCGGCCAGGTCGGGGACCTGGCCTTCGATAACTCGGTGCGCCTGCACGAGCTCGCGCCGGTGCAGGCATCCCTTGAGCAGGCGTTCATGGAACTGACCGCCGGCAGCGTGGAGTTCCACGCTGGCGTCCCCGGTCAGCCGGTTCTGGCGGGAGAGGTGGCCTGACGTGGCGACGACAGTAGCGGCACCTGCCCGGATCTCGGGCCTGAGCCCATTGCCAAACTCGGCCGGCAACGCGAACTTCATTGGCGCGCTCCGCTGCGAGTTCACCAAGATCCGCTCAGTCCGCTCGACCTACTGGACGCTGTTCGCCCTGATCGTGGTGTGCGTCGGTATCGGCGCACTGTTCAGCTGGGGCACAGCCGAGCAAATGAGCCGGCTCGCCAGCGGTGCCGGCGTGCTGCGCGGCGGGGGCGGTATCCGCATCGGCGGCGGCCCGCCGCCCGCCACCGTCATCGCCCAACTTCGCGCCGTCCGGGTAGGGCGGGCTGCCAGCGTCAGCCTGTTCGGCCTGCTGATCGGGCAGCTCATCATCGTTGTCCTCGGCGCGCTGACGATCACCTCGGAGTACTCGACCGGCATGATCAGGACCTCGCTGAGCACCATGCCGAGGCGCGGCACGATGTTCGCCGCCAAGGGCATCGTGTTCGGGTTCGTCGCGCTGGTGGTCGGGCTGGTCACGAGCTTCCTGGCATTCTTCGTCGGCCAGGCGATCATGTCCACCCAGCACATCAACACCACGCTGGGCCACCCGGACGTGCTGCGGAGTGTGATCGGCGGCGGGTTGTTCCTCGCGGTGTGCGGGCTGCTCTCCTTCGGCATAGGGGCGATCCTCAGGCACTCCGCCGGAGCGATCGCGACCGCGATCGGGCTGCTGTTCGTGCTGTGGATTCTCGGTAACTTCCTGCCCTCGCCGCCGAGCGGCTGGTTCGGCCAGGCTGACATCGACAAGTGGATCCCGTTCAACGCCGGCTCTGGCATCTGGCAGCACCAGATCAACGGCACTAACCCGTTCTCGCCGTGGGTCGGGTTCGCGGTGTTCTGCGGCTACGCCGCTGTCGCGCTCATCGCGGGCCTGATCGTGCTGCGCCGACGGGACGCGTAAGACCACTGGCCTGAGTTGGCGGGCCTGCGGGCGCAGCGGCCACCTGAGGGGCAACCGGACGCTGCCGGGGAACATCCGGAGCCGGCCGGGCCAGAAGTGGCCCGGCCGGCTCCTCGGCCGGGCCGGGGTGGCCCGGCCGGGTCTTCGGGGTTGTAGCGCGGTTACCAGGCGCGGGGGTCGCGGTAGCCGGGGGGTGGCTGGGGGTTGCGACGGCTGGCATCGCGGGCACCAGT
>JBKQTJ010000326.1:0-18624 GCA_052143255.1 Streptosporangiaceae bacterium
AGCCCGGCAGCAGGCCGCCGAAGAAAATGACACATCGGTGAGAAAAACCCAGCGGACAAATCGATGAGAACCCAGCAGGACCGCAGCTCACGGCAGCCTAAGAGGAAATCAAAAATGAGAACCTACATCGGACAAAAGGGATTTATAGGGCTCAAACAGGGCGGAGCGACAGCGTAGGCATAGCGAGAAGGGCTGGCTGTCCGTCCGAGTGAAGGTTGCGAAGTCCAAACTTAGTTGCGAGAGATCTTGCGAAGTCCAGACTTACCTTGCGAGCTCGGCTGTCCTATGCCGGAGATGTTGAGGGGAGGCGCACGGGTGGTTGCCTTGGAGTCGACGACGCTAAGCCTCGCCAAGACGATCGTTCAGAAGGCGGCGGCCGCCTGGATCGCCGACCGACGCACCGCAAAGGAGGGCAAGAAGGAGCTGAGGGCGCTGCTCACGCCGAGGTTTCCGCACGCGGCACCAGAGCAGCGGTTCCTCGACGAGGCCGCGGCGGAGCTAGCGTCGCTTGGCCGGTACGAGTTTCGGGGGCTGGATGACGGCGACCGCGAGGCAGCGCTGCTCGCGGTTCGCGACGCCTTCACGCGCGCGGACCTCACCGACCGGACGCTTTTCGCCGTCGACGTCGACGCGGTGAAGCTCGCCAGCCGGCTGCGCGCCGGGCAGCCCCGGGCGAAGACCGCCGCCGGGCTTGGCGAGGTGGGCGCCGCGTTCTACGACGCGGCCCTGGACCGGTGCTGCGAGCTGTATGTGCGTGCGGTCGTCCAGGTGCCGGCGTTCGCCGGGAGGTCGTTGGCGGAGATGCTGAACCGGGTCTCCGACCTTCCTGACCAGGTTGCGGCTCGGGTCGTCAACGCCTGGCGCGAGGCTCAGGCAGCGGTCGCGGACCAGCCGGACAGCGACGTCACGATGGCGGGGTGGCTGCTGGAGGAGGTGACCGACCCATTCGTCCTGGAGGTGCACCGGCCGGTGCAGCTTGCAGACGCGCCGTCGGGGCTGCCGGTCCTGCCGCCCTATGAGAAGCGCGAGCACGATCAGGTGCTGGGCCAGGTGGTGCGCGCGGCGGCGGACGGCCACAGCGGGATCGCGGTGCTGGTCGGCGAGTCCTCCACCGGCAAGACCCGGGCCTGCTGGGAGACACTGGCCCTGCTGCGGGACCAGGATCCGCCGTGGCGGCTGTGGCACCCGATCGACCCGTCCCGCCCTGATGCGGCGCTGCGGGAGCTGCCGGGCATCGGGCCGCGGACCGTGGTATGGCTGAACGAAGCCCAGTTCTACCTCGACACCGCCGATGAGCTGGGCGAGCAGGTCGCTGCCGGGCTGCGGGCGCTGCTTCGCGACCCGGCCAGGGGCCCGGTGCTAGTACTGGCCACGCTCTGGCCCGAATACTGGCACAGCCTGACCGCCCGCCCGGTCGGCGGGGCGGACCGGCACCCCGACGCGCGGGAGCTGCTGGACGGGCACGACATCACCGTGCCCCCTGCGTTCACCTCGGCGCAGATGAGCCAGCTCGCCCTGGCAGCGGACGCGCGGATGGCGCTGGCTGCCCGGTCCGCGCCAGACGGGGAGGTGATCCAGTTCCTGGCCGGGGCGCCGGAGCTGCTGGCCCGGTACCGCAACGCCCCGCCCGCCGCGGCGGCGCTGATCAGCGCCGCGATGGATGCCCGCCGCCTGGGCATGGGCGCGGGCCTGCCGCGCGCCTTCCTGGAGGCCGCCGCGCAGGGATACCTGACCGACGCCCAGTGGGATGCCCTTGACGAGGACTGGCTGGAACAGGCCCTGGCCTACGCCGCCGTCCCGTGCAAGGGCGCCCGTGGGCCGCTGACTCGCATCCGCCCCCGCCCGGCCAGCCGCGCCGCCTGCGACCGCGGGGATCAACCCGCCGGTATGGCTACTGCGGCAGGGTCGCTGTACCGGCTCGCGGACTACCTGGACCAGCACGGCCGGGCGCACCGTGCCAGCCAGTTCCCCCCAGCGGAGTTCTGGTCCGCCGCCGCCACGCACGCTCTGCCCGGCGACCAAGCCGCGCTCGGCGACGCCGCCCATGACCGCGGCCTATACCGGGACGCCGCCCAGCTGCACAAGAACGCCGCCGCATCCGGCAACCCCCGCGCCCTCATCTACCTCAGCCATCCCCCGGCCTATCTGCCCGCAGCGCCCGGCCCCGCCCAATGGGTCACTGCCCATGCCCCTCTCGACAAGCCGACTACCGTGAGCTTCCTACTAGGCAGCTTGCGGGAGGCGGGCGCACACGAGCAGGCTGCCGCGCTGGCCAGCCGGGCCGCCGCCCACACCCCCCTCGACAACCCGGGCGGCATGGCCAGCCTCCTAGAAAGCCTACGGCGAGCGGGTGCACACGAGCAGGCCACCGCGCTGCTGGACCGCGATCCCGCCACCCACGCCAGCCTCGACAACCCGGGCGGCGTGGCCAGCCTCCTAGACAGCCTGCGGCGAGCGGGCGCACGTAAGCAGACCGCCGGGCTGGCCGACCGCGCCGCCGCCCACACCCCCCTCGCCGACCCAGGCGGCGTGGCCTACCTGCTGGACAGCTTGCGGGAGGCGGGCGCGCACGAGCAGGCCACCATGCTAGCCAGCCGGGCCTCCATCCACACCCCCCTCGACAACCCGGGCGGCGTGGCCAGCCTCCTAGAAAGCCTGCGGCGAGCGGGTGCACACGAGCAGGCCACCGCGCTGCTGGACCGCGATCCCGCCGCCCACGCCGCCGTCGCCGACCCGGGCGGCGTGGCCAGGCTCCTGGATAGCCTGCGGCGAGCGGGCGCACATGAACAGGTCGCCGCGCTGGCCAGCCGGGCCGCCACCCTCGACGAGCCGTATGCCGTGAGCCGTCTGCTGGACAGCCTGCACGAGGCGGGCGCACACGAGCAGGCCACCATGCTGGCCAGCCGGGCCTCCATCCACACCCCCCTCGACAACCCGGGCGGCGTGGCCAGCCTGCTGGACAGCCTACGGCGAGCGGGCGCGCACGAGCAGGCTGCCGCGCTGGCCAGCCGGGCCGCCGCCCACACCCCCCTCGACAACCCGGGAAGCGTGGCCCACCTCCTGGACAGCCTGCGCGCGGCGGGCACACACGAGCAGGCCACCGCGCTGCTGGCCCGCGATCCCGCCGCTCACGCCACCCTCCAAAACCCAGGCGGCGTGGCCCGACTGCTCGACAGCCTGCGGCGAGCGGGCGCACACGAGCAGGCCACCGCGCTGCTGGCTCGGGATCCCGTCGCCCACGCCACCCTCCGCAACCCGAGCGCCTTGGCCAGCCTGTTGGACAGCCTGCACGCGGCGGGCGCACACGAGCAGGCCGCGGCGCTGGCCAGCCGGGCCGCCGCCCACACCCCCCTCCACAACCCGGGCCGCGTAGCCAGCCTGCTGGACAGCCTGCACGAGGCGGGCGCACACGAGCAGGCCACCGCGCTGCTGGCCCGCGATCCCGTTGCCCACACTGCCCACGAAAACCCGTACCGCGTGGCCCGGCTGCTAGACAGCCTGCGGCGAGCCGGCGCGCATGAGCAGGGCGCGGCGCTGGCCAGCCGGGCCGCCGCCCACACCCCCCTCGACGACCCGCGCGGCGTGGCTAGCCTGTTGGACAGCCTGCACGCGGCGGGCGCACACGAGCAGGCCGCCACGCTCGTCGGCCGATTGCCGGCGGTCGGCATGTTCGAGCTCCTCGAGCAGAGAGGCCTCACGGATCAATTCTGTTTCGGACGGGAAGCCGACGGCATCCCGGCCGCGCCATGGGGCTGGGAAGACCTGGACTTATGGCTTGTTCCCGACCGCGAGGACCGTGAGGCGACCTTGCCCCGTCGGCCTACCGCACCCCACAAGGTAAGTTTGGACAGTTCCTTGTCTGGACGTCTGGAGCTACATTGCGAAGCCCAGCTCAGCGCCCCGGCTCCTCGCAGTCTTCACTCGGACAGGACACTGGCTGAGCGCACGGGCGAGGATTTTAGGTCCACCCTGGTTCAGTGACTGCACTATCAGGGCGTGAAGCGGCAGGGTTCCTTAAGTACAGTGGCAGCATTTTCCAGGTCGGCCAGGCGGGTGGCGAGCGTCGCGACGGCGAGGTGACGGGGCAATGCGTCAGAGAACTTCAGCCCAGACAGGGCTTTGTCGTCGATCTCTGGCAGGCAAAGTTGGTCACGTAGCTCTTTCACGGCCGCCGACCATGTCGAGGGCCGCAGGTCCGGGCGCAGGCGGATGCTGAGGTCATCTACGCGCGCGGACTCATCGGCGAGGCCGCCCAAGGTCGCCTTGAGCGTCGCGTTGGCGCGGTAACCGGCCCAGGTCCACCAGCGGAGGTCTTCGTCGCTGCCGCTGATGATCGTCCCGCCCCGGCGCGCCCGCCCGATGGCATCCGATCGCAGGCCTGCCAGGGCCCCGGCCGCGCGCCGGGTGAGGGTGACCGGCGGGTCGGCGCCGAGCAGCACGTCTCGCATAGCGCGGGCCAGATCGTAGGAGGTGCCGCCTGGGATGTTGGTCAGCCAGCGGGCCCGGCCGCCGGATTTGGCGGGCTCGACGAAGCAGCGGCGGCGTTTCCAGTCGGTCCAGGTAACGCGCCAGTTCCGCCCGCCGAGAAGCAGCAGTCTCGGGCCTTCCACCCCGTCGATGAGCAGGACCGGATCGACGTGGCCGATCTCGTTCCTGCCGTGCAGGACGGTAAATTCCGGCGGCGCGGTGAATACCGCCATCAGGCCCATGAAGTGGCGTCGGCCGAAGCGGCGCTCGGCTTCCGGGCCGATGAACAGCATCCCGTCCTCGCGGTCCACGAATCCCTGCTCGATCAGGTAGTCCGTGATCGGCCGGGCGGAGATCGTCAGCTCTGGCAGGGCCAGCCAGTCCTGCCAGAACTGCTGTCCTACCCGCTTCTCTTGCAGGCACAGGGCGAGGATCTGCTGGGCGACGATGTGCCTCGGCTCCGGCGGCGGGGCTACCTGTTCGACGAAGCCACGGCTCCAGGCCAGGAGCAGGCCGGCGGCGTGCAGGAACTCGTCCTCGTCCAGGGCCAGGAACAGGCAGTTCCTCGTCGTGCCTGGCCGGCGGCCGCTGCGGCCTAGGCGTTGCAGGAACGCCGCGACCGTGGACGGTGAGTTCACCTGGATGACCCGGTCTAGGTCCCCGACGTCGACACCCAGTTCCAGCGCGGACGTGGACACGATGACGCAGTCGCGGCCCTCGGCGAACGCCTGCTCGGCGCGGCGGCGCTCGTCCAGCGACAGCGAGGCGTGTACCAGGTGCGTGGTCACGCCGCGCGCCCGCAGGTCGGCGCCGAGCATCTCGACTAGGCGCTTGGAGTCGCAGAACACCAGGCGCTTGTCGCCCCGGTACAGCTGCGCGATGACCTTGGCCGCGTTCTCCACGGTTCCGACGAAATCAAGCTGAACGTCCTGCCCCGGCTCGTTTTGGATGACACCGAGCGGGTCGGGGGCGTCCGTCCTGCTCGCCCATTCCGGTTTCGGGGTGACGATCACGCCGGGCCGTTTCACTGCCGACGATCCCTGGAGCCAGCGCAGCAGTTCCTCCGGGTTGCCGACGGTGGCGGACAGGCCGATCCGCTGCAGGGGATGCCCGCAGAGCTGGGTCAGGCGTTCCAGCACCGCAAGCAGGTGCCACCCGCGGTCGCCGGAGCCGAACGCGTGGACCTCGTCCACGATGACGGCTTGTAGCCCGTTGAACAGCCTGTGGTGATCGACGTTGACACTGACCAGCATGGACTCAAGCGATTCGGGGGTAGTGAGCAGGAGGTCGGGAGGGTCAGTCATCATGGACCGCCTGCGCGAACCGGAGGTGTCGCCATGCCAGAGCGCTACCCGCCGCCCCGTCCAGCCGCCATAGGTTTCGAGTCGCGGCAAGAGATTGTTGAGCAGCGCCTTCAGCGGGCACAGGTAGAGCACCGACAGCCCGGCCCATCCTTCAGCGGCCATCCGGGACAGCACGGGGAGGGCGGCGGCTTCGGTCTTGCCTCCCGCCGTGGGGGCCAGTAGGAGCACGTCCTGCCCGGCCGTGACGGGGGCGATCGCCGCCTGCTGGAGCGGGCGCAGCTCGGTCCAGCCGAGCGTGCCGATCAGGTGATGCGCAAGCGTGGGATGAAGCCCGGCCAGCTCGGTCACAGGTCGAGTTCCACCTCGTCAGCGGACGCGGGCCGGAACGCCGCCGCGTTACGCTCGACGTCGGTCAGCTCAGTGCGGGACAGGGTGAGCTTGTAGTGCAGCCGCGGGTCGAAGTCGGGGAACTCCGCTACCCGGTCCAGCACGTCAGCGACGAGCTTGCGCAGGAAAACGCGTGGCGCCACGCCAACCAGTCCACCTAGCTCCCCTGTAACCGCCCGGCTCAGATCGGCAACATACGCGTCGTCGACGAGGCGCGTGATCCTGTCTGCGGCATTCGAGCCCGACGCGTACACGTCGCGGATCGCGGTGCCGAGCCTAGCAAGCTTTGGCAGGTCGAAGCCAGCGAGCCGGATCTGGACCGCCCGCGGCGAGTCGAACCGCGCGTCGGTGCCGAAGTCGGTAGCCAGTCGTTGCGCGAGCGGTGTCAGTCGGGTGACGCCCTGTGGCCCGTCGTAGAAGGCGGGCGTCCCGGTGATCAGCAGGTACAGGCCGGGGAATCGGCCGGAATCCACGTCGTCGACAAGCTGCCGGAGCGCGTTCAGGCCCTTGTCCCGCACGTCGGATCGCACGCGCTGGAGGGTCTCGATCTCGTCGAGCACGACGAGAAGCCCAGGGTGGCCGCAGTCACGCAGGATGGCCAGGAGTCCCTGCAGGAAGCCCAGCGCGGCGAAGTGGTCAAGGTCTCCCCTGACGCCCGCTGCGCGGCGGGCGGCCGCGGCGACGTTGGGCTGTCCGCCGATCCAGGCTATGAGGGATTGCGCGGTGGCCAGGTCCCCGTCCAGTACCGACTTCCGGTACGCGCGCAGCGCTGCAGCGAACGCGGGCGTAGTGCGCGCGAGTTCGGCGAGCCGGCGTTCCAGGAGAACGTCGACCGCCTTAGCGAGGGCCTGGCCGTCATCGGGGCCGATAACGTCTTCGGCGAGCACGTCTTCTTCGAGGGTGTAGAACCAGGCATCGACGATTTCGCGGAGCGCGCTTGGCGGGAAGGCAGCGGTGGACAGTTGCTCGACGAGACGGCGATAAACGGTCTCCAGCTTGTGCAGCGGCGTCTCGGTCTCGGAGATTTGGATCTCGGTGGTGGCCATGCCGCGCCGCTTGGCGCGCTCGGCCAGCCAGCGGGCGAAGAACGTCTTGCCCGCGCCGTACTCTCCCCGAACCGCCTTGAACACGGCCCGTCCCGACGCCACGCCGTCGAGTTCGGTGTCGATGGCACGCTCGAACCGCTCCATGCCGACGGCGAATAGGTCAAGACCTGCCTGCGGCACGGTTCCCCGCCGCAGCGCGTCGATGACCTCGTGACGGCGGGCCGGGCTCACCGTCCCGGGATTATTCACCAAGGAACTGTTCCCTGAGCAAGGGGATGTTCAGCTCTACCGTCTGATGGTCGTCTCTGATCCGGAGGACAGGATAGCCGTCGACGTTCAGTAGCCGCGCGACGTGCGGAAGGAAACCTGACATGCGAACCGGCGGCTTGCCGGCCATTTCGGCGGCCTCGGCAACGCTCGCCTTGCGGCCTGCCCGCTCCAGGCCGTCGATCAGTGCCGCCACGCTGGCGTCGTCCGGTGCACGGCGGACGAACTCCCGCTGGCTCGCCATGCGCGGCGACGCGACGATCTGCGCGCCTAGCGACGGCGTGTCCGAGGCCGCCGCGGCGGGCACCAGCTCACCGAGAGCGAAAAGCGCGGAGCCATCATCGGGAACCGCCTGAGCCTGGCGCTTACGGCCAGTCGGCCCGATGGCCGGCGGCTGCGCTGGCGCGACCGACGCTGCTACTGGCGGGTGCCACCAGAGCGGGGCGTGGCCCGCCGCGTCGTAGGCGTGCCACCCGGGCGGGCACAGGGATGCGGACGGCAGCAGCGTCACCACCGGGACCACGACCTCCGCCGGGGACGCGCCGCCGTGGTAGCCTGCCCGCTTCGGCGTGTAGTGGATGGCCTCGTCGACGGCGGCGACGACCTCTCCCCCCGGCCGACCACCAACCATGACGCGGGGCCCCTGGATCGTTATCTCTCCTGGGCCGGGAGTCCCGGTGCGGTACCTGGAGGACTCGGATCTTGGCCGCTCCGGCTGGCCGGGGGCAGGGTCCTGCTGGCTGGCGAGGACATGGCCATGGTCGGCAGTGAGGATGACCGGGCGGCCCGCGCGTCGCGCCTCGTCAAGGATCGCTCCTAGGTACGTGGCATCGGCGACGGTCCAGTGTCGGGGGCCGCCGGGGCGATCCTTGGCGAGAGTGTCGTCGATCGCGTTGAGCACCACGCCGACGACGGTGTCCGGGTCGGCGATCGCCTTCCGGACCACAAGGCTGAGGCAATCGGCGGGCTCCGGTTCCAGGTCTGCCTTGTGGAACAGCGCCGACGCGTGCCGTCCCCAGAACTCGGCAAATCCAGAGCGTTCTTCAGCCTGCCCGCCCGAGCGGAGGGTGCCGGTTAGCAGGCTGGTCCGGGATACAGCGGTGACGGACGGAACCGTAGCAAGCACCGGTTCGCGCCCGTCCGAACGGCGGCCAACTTCCAGCCAGGTGCCATCGGCCGTGAGTTCCTCGGCGATCTCGCAGCCAGCGGCGATGGTCATCCCGTCGAGCACCACGACGACCGGTGGCCGCTGCCGCGCCAGCGGGCGGACGACCCGGTCGAGCATGTTTTCCACGAGCAGCAGGCCATCGGGGTCGGATGAGCCTTGTGTCCAGGCCGCTAGCTTGCGCGCGAACGCATGGTCGAGCCGGGCGCGCCGGGCCTTGGCCTGGTTCCACAGACTCGCGTATACCGCGCCAAGGCCCGGCACCCGGCTGGTGTCGGCGCGGGAGAGGCCGACCAGGGCCCGATCGGCCCAGGCCCACGACCGGAGCATCCGCGTCGCGGCCTCGGCCAGCGACGTAGGGGGTTCCTCGGCGGACGCGAGCCAGCGGGTCAGCCGCAGGGCCGCCTCAGCCGTACGGATTTCCGCCGTGCGGTCCCGGGTGCGACCGTGCTCGTATACCTGGTCCAGCGCCTTCGCCGCCGCTGCGAGAGTTTCGCCTACCGGGTTGGCCAGTGCCGCGCTGATCGCATCGCCGAGCGCGCCGAGCCGCGCGTCGAGCCCTGCTTCAAGCACGCTGCTGTGTGCGGCCAGGACCAGTACCAGCTCCCTGCTGCCCGCCAGGTCCCTGAGGATGGCCTCGGCGCGCTCGCACTGTTCGGCCGCCTGCGGAGCGCGTCCGTTGTCCGTCCACCTCGCGACCAGCGACTCGGCGGCCACGCCGAACGCGACCAGCGCCGCCGGACCAGGTGAGTGCCCGCCGAGGTACCGTTCCTCGGCGCGGATCCGCGCTGTGAGGGTATCGGGCGCTGGGTGTTCGTCGGAGTACAGGGCCGCGATGGCAAGTCCGAACGGGACGGCGTCGGTGAGCTTGCCGGGACCGGCCATGGCGAAGACGATCCCGGCGACTGGGGCCGCGGTCTGGTCCAGCCACTGGATGAGGCCGTCGCGTTCGGTTTCCCGCAGCTGGAGGAAGCTCGCGACAGCATCCGGATGGGTGCTCCACTGCAGCAGCGCGGCGGCGTCTACCGCGCTGCCGTCGGCGTCCTCGATCCCGAGCCGGGTTGCGGTCAGCCGGTTAAGCGCGGCGGCTTCGGTGAGCACCGGGCCGGCGAGCCGCCGCCAGCCGCCAGGTGGCTGGGCGTCCAGCAGCGCCTCGGCCACCCATCGGCGATCGCTCCTGGTCAGTGCCGGGTCCAGGCCCCGGGCGCCGAACGCGTCCGCGACCAGATCCCAGCGATTGATCGGCTTGATCTCCGGCTGCATTGCACGGGCGAGCACCGAATCGCCGACGTCCCGCGAGTCGCACGGGGTGAGGATAACCAGGTAGCGGCCGTCTTCCCGTGCTGCCCCCATGGCGTCGAGCACGGCGAGCACCGTGGGGCACGGCGCGACGGCCACCGGCACCTGGTCGCCTCCGATGGTGACGCTGAACTCGCGGTCTCCCCGCCACTCCGGCGCGGCACGCAGCAGCAGCACCGAGTTCCGCTTGTTGCTGTGGCGGCTGCGGAGGGCGCGCCCGAACTCGGCTTCGACGACAGAGCGCGTCGCGATCATCACGTCACGATCCGCCAGCTGATCTCGAACTCGGCCTCCGGGTTGGCGTCGGCCGCCTCGCAGATGGTCTTCACCAGGGTCGGCACGTCCCGCGCGTGGATGCGGGTGCCCGGCGAGGAATCAGGCTCCTGCGGGCCGACCTCTGAAGCAGGTCGCTGCCCAACTGCGTGGTCAAGCCGCGGGCCACGCTCTTGACCGGACGGGCGATCAATCCGGAGCGGTTTCCTTGTCCGGGTCCTGACTAGTTCCAGGGCGGCATGTTCCGCTTCGCGCAGCGGCCCCGCAAGGGAGACCTCAAGCTCTTCGTGGCGGGCGGCCTGCCGCAGCTCGGCGAGGATCGCGGCAGCGTCCTGGTCATCGTCGCCCGCGGCGAAGTCGTCGAGGAGTTGCCATGTCAACCCGCGCAGGACGGCGACCAGTTCGTCCGCCGCCGCCAGGTGTGCTGCGTAGATCGCATTGTCCTTGTCCAACTCCGCGCCAGCCAGCACCCGAAGTGTCCGCGTCGCGCCGTCGGCCACGGTGAGCTGGGCAAGCAGGGTGGTGACGATCCGGGATGTCGCCATCCGGGGGGAGTCCTCGGCCAGGCCAAGCGTCGCCGCGTGCTGTTCGAGTTCGTCCTGCAGCGATTCAGCCGCCGAGCGCAATCCTCTGGCCTTGTCCCAGAGAATCTGGGCTGTCGCCTGTACCGACCGGGCGCTGCGTACCGGCTCCCGCGGCACCTGGAAGATCCCCTGAGCCCGCCTGGACGCCTCGTCGAACTCGGCGTCGGTCGGCAACTCCTGGCTGCGCAGCGCCAGATCGTCGGTGACCGTTTCCACCTTCACGGGCGCGGGCACCGGGCGGCCGCCGCGCAGCCACTCCTTGTTCGCCTGGATCGAGTAACAGACGATCACGAGGTTCTGCACCAGGGCAGGCAGGCCCGGCTGCTCGTCCCTGATCCACTTCCGAATTTCGGTGACCGTGACCTGGGGATGGCCGACCGCCCTCCGGTTGATCAGGTCCGGCCATTCGTGCAGCAGGACGAAAGCCTGCTCGTGCATCACGCCGAGCTTGAGCGGGTTGGCGATCTTCTTCAGCGTCGCCACGTCGCCGCGGGGCACCTCATACCGACCAACCTTGTCCTGGGCCGCCAGGTCCACGGCGCCGACTACGGAGTCGAGTTCGGTTGAACGAAGCTCGCGCCCGGTTCCGTTCGGATCAAAGTCGGGGTGTCCAGGGAAGCGGTGATCCAGCAGATGAAAGGCCAGCCGGTGAAAAGCCGCCTTCATCTCCTGTCCGACGAGCAGGCGCGGTTCGGGGATCCTGGCCAGCGTCAGCACCTGCTCGATGGCGTGGGCGTCGAGATCGGCGTCGTCCGGGCTGAGTACCCCGTAGGCGCGCCGGAGCGCCTCCTTGAGCCGGACGGTCAGCGCTCCGCGCCTGCTCTCCAGCTGGGTGCGGGCGTGGTGCCGGTCGTCGGCGGTCCAGGTGGGCGTGACTTCGGCGAGCCGGTCGCGCTCGAGCACGTGGTTGATCACGATAAGCGTGGACAGGTCGGCCAGCCGGTCCCCGGACAGGAAGTGCGGCAGCCAGACCAGCGTGTCCTCGTCGCCGAGCTGCGCCTTGAGGTCATGGACACGGCGCACGTCCTCGGCCGGGGAATGGTTGCCCTCGTCGAACGGATAGTCGATGACCATCCGGAGCGTGCCGGGGTTAGCCTCGAATTTTGCGCTTGGCATCCGCTCCTCGTCGCGGACGTTATCCATTAGCACGTCGACCAGGCGCGGGGTGCCGCGCCAGATGATCTTCGCCTGCGTTTCGAACGCCCCGTCGTCGGTGAGGCCAAGCTCCCTCCAGAGCAGGTCCTTGACCAGGCGCCGGCGGGCGCCGTCGTCATCGACGTACCGGTTGTCGCGGATGATGCCCTCGGTGTCCACGCCGATCAGCGCGAGGTCCACCCGCGGGTCGTCCTCGCTCCCGGACAGCCGGATCTCGCCGAACTGCCCGCTAAGGGTCTTGAGCGTGCGCGCGACCTGGGCACGCTCCTGGTTCGGCAGCATGGTCACGATCGAGCCGTGGTTGAGCGCGGCCAGGCGGGTGGCGGTCAGGCCGTTGAGGGCGGGTACGTTCGGCACGAGGGCGGCGAGCAGCAGGGTCTTTACGACAAGATCGTCGGCCCGGAAGGCGTGCGGCGGGACTTTCGCCTGCTCCTCGGTGATCTTGTGCTTCCTCAGCAGGGCCGGGCGCAGGCCGAGGGTGTAGAACCGCTTGGCCTTCTCGAACTCGTCGCGGAGCTTGTCGGTGAACGGGCGGTCGGCACCGCTGGCGAGCACGTCGAAGATCGCGCCGAGCGGCATGAGCCTGCCTATTTCGAGGCTGTCGCGGTAGTCCACGAGCAACTGCTGCATGAGCTTGAGTGCGGTACGCTCCCGCTGCAGCGCGCCGGAGATGTCGACCATGGCGTGCACGAATGCGGGACTGAACGGGTAGGTGAGCTGGAAGGACTTCCGGTCGCCCTGCTCGCCGTGCGTGTCGAGCAGGATGTCCCAGGTCTGCTGCGGGACGTTGGCGCCTTTGGTGAAGGCCTCGTCGAGCAGCCGACGGGCGTGGTCGTCCTTGGGCTTGAGCAGCCTCTCGTGCGCGATCTCGGGAAGGTTGCGATCATCGAGGCGGATCGAGTCGAACCGGCCGTCCCAGTACTTAAGCGTGTCGAACAGGGTGGTTACCTCGGCGCCGGCGGCGGCCTTGCTAACTAGGTCCCGTAGGTCGCGCTGGCGCGGGATGAAACTGACGATGGGGGCGGGCCGCTCGTATTCGGCAGACTCGACGAGCTTGGAGACCTTCTGAGCCTCGATGCTGACCTTCGTGTGGTCGCCGAGGTAGCCGGCCAGCCAGAGGACCAGCTCGTCGAGCAGCAGGACGATCGCGTCGAAGCCGAGGATGTTCCTAGCGTGCTTGCTGATCTCCGACAGGCCCTCGTCGAGGGGAACGTATGATTCCTGGTCGGCCTTGACCGCCCGGGCGTAGCGCCGAAACGGGCCAGCGAGCAGATCGCCGACGAGCCGGCGCCGCTGCGGGCCGCCAGGGCCCTCGCTGAACGCCTCGTCCAGGGATTTGGCATCCCAGTCGGGCTCCCCCCATTCCTCGTCGGCTGCCGGGAGCTGGGCGATGAACGCGTCGTCGCCACTGCGCTCCCGCAGGTCCCTAGCGTCCGCGAGGAGCTCGTCATCGCGGAACACGGCGGGCAGCGGCCGGCCCGGGTAAGCCCTGGAGACGTGGGCGACGTAGCCGCCGAGGATGGCGGCGTCCAGGCTCTGGGAGTCTGGGAGGTGATAAGGGACCAGGAGGAATTTCCGGTTCTTCAGCCACGTGTCGTGTTTGTGCACGACGTCGGCCAGTTTCCTCTTGCCCCGCGCGTCGGCGTCGCCGTCGAGGATCGCGTACAGCACGGCCATGAAGTGGCTCTTGCCCGATCCGAACGAGCCGTCCAGGTAGGCGGCGCGGGAAGCGCCGGTCTCCACCGCGGACCTGACCAGGCCCAGGGCCCGGTCGAAGTTGACGGCCAGCGCGTCGGTGACCACGTAGCTGGTGATCGTTGACTTCTCGCCGACCCCCTTGGCGAGGGCGAGGACGAAGTCGCCGGCGTGCACCTCGTCGGGGATGGTGACGAGGTCCCGCAGCAGCACCTGGTCGCTCACGCCACCCTCCCAGGCCGCAGTCCGCCGATTACTTGAGGCACCCTGAACCGTCCATCCTAAGGGCGTTGAACTGGCGCCGAGGGGTACGACGCGGCCCACCAGCGTGCCAATTCAACCAGTGTGCCGGGTGCCACGCCGCACCGTCGGGGTCGGGGTCGGGCTCCAAGTGCGGAGAGCTTCCTCGGTAAGGGAACGGGATTCGCGCTGGTGGGTGAGGTAGTCGTCCAGCGCGTCGGCGGGGCTCTGGCCGAAGGCGGGGTCGGTCTCGCCGTGCCACTGGCGGACCCACGGCATGACCTCGGCCAGCCCGGCGAGCAACGGGGTCAGCCGTTCGGTGTCCCAGCCGTCGACGGTCGAGCGCTGCTCGATCAGCGTCGTCAACGCCAGGGCCTGCTCGCGGTGGTCCCACCCTGCCCAGCCAAGCAGCAGGGATCCGTCGCTGCCGGGGCTCGCGCCGGGGTAGGAGATGAATCGCTCTTTGGGCACGTCGAGCTTGCCGCGGTGCCGCCAGTAGGACGTCTTCCAGAAGTCGGCGGAGGTGTACTTGGGCGGCACGGCGATGTCCAGCCGCTGGCCGGTGTGGTCCTCCTCGCGCTGCCTCTCCCAGGTCCGCTCCCACAGCGTCCGCTTGAGCAGCCCTTCGCCCTTATACCGGTAGGCGGCCAGGAATGGGACGTGCTCCTCGGCGAGGGTCTCGTTCAGGACGTCGAACAGGTCGGCATCGCTCTCCGCGTACAGCCGCGCCACCGACACGACGTCCTTGTCCGGCCGGAGCAGGTCCGCAAGCCGGTTGACCGTCACGGCCCGGGGCTGCCCGTCCGGCCCGTACCACAGTGACCGCTGCTCGCACCGGTCCAGTAGCCAGTTCTTGAGGGCACCGGCCGCCTCGTCCTTCCACCTATCCGACAGCCAGCGGCGCTTGCACTCGGGCCGTTCGATCAGCCCGATGTTCCGGTTTCGCTCGATGAACTCGATCCGCTTGGCGACCACCGCCTGGTATTCTCCCGGCCAGTCCTCTGGAATCTCGATGACCGGCGTCGACCGATGGCGCGCAAACCACTGCGTGTCCAGCTCACTGGCCTTCATCCGGCGCGCCATCACGATCTCGAACGTCCGCTCCCCCAGCCGGATATCCGGAACGGACCCGGGCGATGCCACCAGCTCAGCCGCTTCGTCATCCGTGATGAGCTCATACCGGTGATAGACGTCCCAGTCCAGCTCCTCCTGGAGCGCAATCATCCGCGAGCGAATCCTCTTATGTTCCCCTTGGGCCGCATCCAGTCGTTCCCGTGTCGGGACTCCTGAAGCGCACACTGCCAACGGCTCAACGGCTGCAAGCTGGTGAGCCAGCGAATCCAGCTCTCGCCCGAACTCCAGTGGCAGAGTCCGCGGGAGGGGATAACTCTCCAACTTCGCGCCAGTGAACTCGTACCGATTCTCCCATTCCTCGTCTTGAATTCCGCGCCCGATCCCGCTGCCGCCTTTGGATTGGCTTACTTGCTTTAGCCAGAAGCAGGCGGTGGAGCTGTTGAGGACCCCGAGCAACGCAAGGTGATCATCCTCGGTTGCGCCTTCCGGCAACTTGATAACCGGCGCAGACCGGTTGAATACCCGGCCACCCTGATCAAAGGTGAAATGGTTGTGAGTTGCCACAAAGGCGAAAGTTATTGAGAGCGGAGGAACATAGGCAGATGCCGTGAACTGCATATAATCCCACCATTGCAGCCTCGCATCAGCCATTACTCCTTGGAAAGTGGCGCGCTCAGCTAGCAGATGACGCCAAGGCCACAACTCACGCTGAACGGTATCGATATCCAGGCCTGAGGTGTACGGAAAAATTATGCACTCTCCCGGTACTGCGGCCCAGTCACGCACGACTTCACCGAGGATAAGGGGTTTCAGCACGTTAACCTTGTTCTCGGCACGCAGCGGCCGGATATATGCGTCATCCGCGCCAACTCTAAATCCGCGCCCGACTGGCCGGGATATCCTTGATTCTAGGCGGTCTGCATCGCGTTCAATAAGCGCCGTAAGGCCCGATGCGCCACCACCGCTGAGACTCCAGGGGAATTTGGCAAGACGAGCCCGTTCGAGGTCGACGGTGCTGATCCAGTCGCTTTCGCTGCCTGGCTGGTCGACCTGGGTGACTATGGCTTGCCACACCGGGGCATTCGGGGGGTCAACGGGAACGCCTACCTCGCCGCGGACGCCCAGGACCGCGCGGATGGTGGAATCACGGCGCGGGAAGAGCGTGCGACCGAAGAGGATCACGGTGGGGGTACCGTGGCCGGGGATGTAAGCACCGGATGTGTCAATGACGTGGGTCAGGTTCACCTGGTAGGCAAAGTATTCCTCGATCAGCTTCTTGCCGAACTCGCGCTTCATGAACGAGTTGGCGGTGATCTGGCCCGTGTAACCGGCGCCGACGCCTTGGAGTGATCCGCGGATAGCCAGCTTAAAGATACGCTCGGCGAACGGTACTGACAGCGAGTACTGCCGGTAGCAGCTCGCGTAGAACTTGCGGTATCTGTCATTTTCCGCCTCATCTCTGACCGTGATGTAGGGCGGGTTGGCGAATACCGCGTGATAGCTGCCGAAGGCGAGGATGTGAACGGACTTGATGTACGTGTCGATGTCCTCGGTACGCCAGGTGTGGGCGGCCTCTTCCTCTCTATCGCCGTATGGCAGCTCATCCTCGCTGCCGTAGGAGCGGAAGCCGTGAAGGAGTGAGTCACCGACGGCGATGTTGAGGGGGAAGTCGACCTGCTCGTCCAGGCGATCTATGCCGCCCGCGCGCATGCCCGCGAGCATGAGCCGGAATCGGGCGATCGCCACAGCGTAGGGGTTCTTGTCCACCCCGTGGACCGAGGTCATGGCGTTGTTGATCAGTTTCCACTGGTCAGTGTCGCCGGATGCGTCCTTCCAGGATTGCAGGAGGTGGTGAAACGCACCCAGAAGGAAGTGGCCGCTGCCGCAGGCAGGGTCGATGACGCGGAGACGGTGCGGGAGGCGCTCATGGCCATGCGGGGGTTCGGGGTCGAGGCCGAACTCCTCGATGGCGGGGTCGAGCGTGTACTTGAGGATGAACTCCTCGACGAATTCCGGGGTTTGCAGGAGTGCGTACTTGTCGCGGATGTCGTCTGACAGGTCCTGGTAGAGGTCGCCGAGGAAGCGGGTCTCCCAGTCGTCGTCTTGGAAATCGTGGACAAGATAGCCGTGCTGATCGACCGTGCGCCAGAACTCCACCAGGTCCTTGATCGCGTACGGGGTTGGCTTGATGGTCCACATCGGGTTGTGGGCGCGGTCGAACAAGCTCTTGGCGACCGGGGATACCGACATGGCATCAAACGACCTGATGACCCAGTGGTAATAGTCCTGGCCCGGGTGCTCGGCGAAGAATGCCTCCCGGAGCTCGCGGGCCTGGTCGAGGCGGGTGCCAGGGCCGGCGATGAAGGGGTGCTTGAGCAGGCCGTTGTCTTCGCAGAAGCGGACGAAGACGGTGGCGAGAATCCAGGCGACGGCGACCTGGGTGACCCGTTCGGGGAGCCACTGCTCGAAGGCAGCAGCGGTCCGGCCGGCTTGTCTGGCCTCCTGCCATTCCTCCCGGAGGGCGGCTTCGGCCTCGACAGCGCCGGCCTGCCTCAGGTCCGCTTCCAGGTTCTTGACCTGTCGTTTGAGGTCTTCGAGAAGCGCCGTCGAGTCGATCATGATGCCTTGCGGTCCCCTTGCGGATCGGCGAAGCTGTCCGGCACGAACAACTGCTCGGCGTCGCCGGGGATCACCGCGACGGTCGTGTCGTCCAGCCGCGGGGAGTCCTTCGGGGACTGCATGGGGCAGAAAAGCCATAGGCCGCGAGGGGGTTCCCCCGCCTCCCTGGCCGCGACCGCCAGCCTCGCGAGCAGCTCGCCGCCGCCGGTGTAGCGGGCCAGCGGTGCGGCGTCGTGCAATAGCACAATACCGCCATTGCCAAGGGCAACGATGTGCGCTTCGAGGCGCTGCCAGGTCGCGGCTACGAGGCGGGCGAAGCCGACCCGCGCGGCCGGCGCAGCGTCGGCCGAGTCTGCGGCGAGGACGGTCTCCCAGTGGGGGCGGCCCGCGTCATCGACGATCTCCCTGAGCATGGCCACGAACGAGGCGGTGACGTTCACGGCGGCGACGCCCTCCATGCGGGTCAGCTCATCGCAGACGGCGGAAGCCGCGAGGACGCTCGCCTTGACCGCGACGAAGCCGCCTCGGTGGCGGGCCTCATCCAGGCGCTGGCGGGCGAGCTCCGCCGTGGCCAGGCCGAGGCGCGCGGCCGTGGCGCTGCTGAACGCCCGGCCGAAGCCGCGCGGCGCGCTGGTCTGGGTGGCGGACGCCAGGCTCAGTAGGCCTTGGCTATTGCGTCGCACCTCGTAACCGACGCTCTTGAGGAGGTCGCGCATGTGCTCGGCGCGCGGCGGGTTTGCCAGGTCCGGGAACCGGGCCAGCACGCGGCTGACTAGTTCTGCGTCCGACGCGGGCCGCAACAGGGTGCTGCCCGCCTGGGAGAGCTTAAATGCGCGGGCGGGTGACAAGTCGCGGGGATACAGTTCCAGACGCGGACTCGCGGCGGCCGTCCCGGATGCGGCGGCAGCGAGCAGCACCAGGTCGGTGTCGGACAGCCGCACCGCGTGGTCGGCGGTGTCGACTTCGCGCAGCGCTTGCCTGATCTCGGTGACACCGGGCAGCGGATCCCGGCCGGCGGGGGGGCCGGCCTGCGCGCCCCGGAGCGCGGC
>JBKQTJ010000327.1:0-4032 GCA_052143255.1 Streptosporangiaceae bacterium
CGAAGCCGTCCCAGCGGTTGCTGTCGTACATACTCGCCTCGTAGCGGCGCATGGCCGTCATCCTTGCAGCGGATCCGATCCCGTGAGGCCCAGATGATTCACCGCACGACATCCTGCCGAGGGCTCAAGACTGAGGTTCCGAAGGGCGTCGCGCAACAGTACGTAGCGCAGCACCCGCCCATAATGTCCGATCTCGAACACTCCGCGAGGGCATCATGAAGGCCAGAGGATGAGCGCCGAACGGCGGCTCGGAGTACGGATATCAAGCGGAAGTTTCGCCTCGTCGGCACTCGTGCCAGCAAGCCTCGGTACCGACCGGCCAGCCCGCATAATCATGCACCGTGCGCCGTCTGCGAGGAACGCACTCTCTTGCCGTTGCGACACGAGGTCGCACTTTGCGAGTGAACTCGCGGATTGGAGGGCCGATTATGTCGGTCGCGTAGTTCCGGGCGCGTGCTCACGCCCGGCCCCGCCCTGTCGTGCGTCGCCGGTAACGGCGGGGTGCGGAGCACAGGGGAAAGCCCGAGGGTCCCTGTTCCATCCGGGGGCTACAGGCCAGGGGCAGACCGGACGGGTGAATTGCGTGAACCTCCGTTGATGCCTCGTGAAGAGTAGCCCCGCGATGGGATGCGGCAGCGGGGTGCAGGGACTGGCTGCTGGGAAGCGGCAGGCGCTGGCCGGGCACGGCATCTGGCCAGGGCGAGCACCGTCGTCCCCGGGGTAGAGGAGGCACCCATCCCGGTCGTATCTCGCTAGTGCGGAACGTGGAAACCCCGTCCGGGTCCGGTCGCCAGTGGTGTCCGGTAAGCCGACCGTGAGGAAGGCCCAGTCCCCGGGCGGGAACAGGATGACCCGACAAGCCAATGCCGGCGGCCGAAAGGCAGCAGGAAACCGGGACGCAAGAAGCTGGCTCCTTCGCCGGCGGTTCCGCATAACTGGCCGGATACGGGCTGATGCCCGGGCCCGAAAGGGCGCTGACGCGGGTCAGGTGAGCCCGTGAGGATGACGATGACAACGACGCTGGAACCGAAGGGCAAGTTAGACGCCACGAGTGTGGTGAACGGACCGGAGGACGAGCCCTGCAGCTGGGACCGCGTGAGCTGGCTCTCAGCTGAGGAGAATGTACGGCGGCTGCAGCAGCGGATCTTCACGGCGTCGCAGGCGGGGGACCTGAAACGGGTCCGCAACCTGCAGAAACTGATGCTACGGTCCCGGTCGAACACGCTGGTCAGCGTGCGGCGGGTGACCGAGCTCAATGCTGGCCGCTCGACGGCGGGCGTTGATGGCGAGGTCGCGCTGACCCCGGAGGCCAAGGCTGAACTGGCTGAATGGGTGCAGCGCCGGGCCGAGCCGTGGACGGCCCGTCCGGTCAGGCGGGTGTATATCCCGAAGAGGGGCACCACAGGGAAACGGCGCCCGCTCGGCATTCCGGTGATCGCTGACCGCGCGCTGCAAGCGTGCGTAGCCAGCGCGCTGGAACCGGAGTGGGAAGCGCGGTTCGAGCCGAGGTCGTACGGCTTCCGGCCCGGCCGCGGCTGCCATGACGCGATCGAGGCCATCTTCCAGGCAGGCAAGGGCGGCAACGGCGCCAGCCCGCGCCGGTCCTGGATACTCGACGCGGACCTGGCGGCGGCATTCGACCGGATCGGCCACGGCCATGTGCTCAGTCAGCTCGGCACGTTCCCGGCCAGGGAACTGATCGCCGGCTGGCTGACAGCGGGCGTGGTCGAGGACGGCCGGTTCACCCCGACCGGGGAGGGAACTCCCCAGGGCGGGGTGATCACGCCCCCAACGCAATGGATAACCCGGGCCATGGTCACCCTCCGTGTCAGTGTCGGTGTCACGCGTGCGGCTGGTGCTGCTGCCTTCACGGGCGGGGATGCGGTGCCGGATGGTGATCTTCTCCGGGCTGATGAGGACGTCCTTGACGAGCAGCCGCAGTACGTGCTGGCGTTCGGTGACGGCGGTGGTCGCGGCGCTGCCGCGCAGCTGGGTGAGGAACCCTTCCAGGTTGCCGGCGAGCTTAAGGTAGGCGTCCCGGTCGGCGGCCTGGGCGTCGAGAGCGTTGATCTGGCCGCGCAGGCCCGCTTCGCGGGCGCGCAGGTGCGGCATCCGGGCGCGCAGCTCGTCGATGGTGATGAGCTGCTCGGAGTAGGCCTGGATCATGGCTGTGATCGAGGTGGTGGCCTTGGCGAGGGCTATCTCGAGCTGGTTGCGCTGCCTGGTGACCGGGTCCGAGGTACGGGCCCGCTCGACGCGTTTGCTGATCTCAGCGCGGATCAGGGCCGGGTCGGCGAGCAAGCCGGTGATGTGGTCCCAGACGAGGGTGTCAAGGTAGTCGGCGCGGACCGGCTGGTTGTGACAGACCCGTCCGCCTTCGCGGCGGTAATCGTCGCTGCCCAGGCAGCGGTAATAGTAGATCGTCTTATTCGTGGTCCGGGTCGAGGTCCGGTAGTAGCCGTAGCCGCAGGCCGAGCAGGCGGCCAGGCCCTGCAGCAGGGACGGGACCTTGGTGTTGCGGGCAGCGAACCGCTTGTTGTCGGCCAGCCGCTGCTGAACCCGCTCGAAGGTCTCGGCGGTCACGATCGCGGGGACCGGGATCTCGGTCCAGTCCTCGCGGGGCCGGCTGGTGGTCCTGGTTGGCCGCGGCACCGAGCGTCCCTGCAGCCGGGCGACCCGGTTCAGTCCCGCCGGTTCCTGCACCACCATGGTCTTGCCGAAGACGGCCTTGCCGGCATAGGCGGGGTTGCGCAGCATTCCCCAGATCACCGACCGGTCCCAGCGGTCCTTGCCGGTGCGGGTCGGCACGCCCCGGCCGGTCAGCCAGCGGGCCAGGTCGGCGATCGCGGCTCCGTCGTCGGCGTAGCGGCGGAACATCTCCGCGACCAGCGCGGCCTCATCCTCGATGATCTCGTAGGCGGCGCCGGCCAGGTCGCTCTTGCGCAGGTACCGGTAGCCGAACGGGGCGCCGCCCAGCACGTTCACCGATCCGGTGCGGGCGCGGTAGTTCTTGCCGCGCCGGTAGCGCTCGGCCAGCTGAGCCTTCTCGTACTCGGCGAACATGCCCTGGAACTGGACCAGCAGCTGGTCCTCGGGGGTATCGCCGCGCGGGCCCTTCACGAACTCGACCCGCACCCCGGCGCGGGCCAGCTCCTCGATCAGCAGCGCCTGGTAGGCGAATTTGCGGGCCAGGCGGTCCGGCGAGTAGCACAGCACCACGTCCACCAGGCCCTGGGCGGCCAGGTCCCGCAGTGCCTCCAGGCCAGGCCGGATCAGCGTCGCGCCGGAGTGTCCCTCGTCTTCGAACACCCACTCCTCGGGGACCTCAAGCCGGCTCTGCGCGGCGTGCTCGCGCAGCGCCTGAGTCTGCGAGCCGATCGTCTGATCCTTCTTCTGCCGGGCCGAGGACACCCGGGCGTAAATCGCCGCGCTGGTCATCAGGCAGCCGTCCTTCCTGGCCGGACCGCGCGATGCGGGCCTGCCGTGCTGGAACGAGAATGGCGTAGGCCGCCGACACTTCCGCGGCAGCATGGCGGCCGAAGACGAACTGCGTCTCGACCGCACGCCCGCTCACCCGCTCGGATGGCTTCTGCGGCCCCGGGCCAGGAACTCCTCCAGCGCCTGCGCCACCACCGCGGAGATGGTGACCCCGGCCTCGCGGGCATGCGCGCGAACCCGCCCTGCCAGCCCAGCCGGCAGCTTGACCGTGAACACCGTGGCGGCCGGCGCAGCGACCACGCGGCCGGACTGCGCGGCCCGCTCCGCATAGCGGCGGGCCTGCCGCACAGAGCACCCGAACTGCCCGGCAAGCTCGCGTGCCGCATCGGCCACCGGCACGCCGGACTCCACCAGATCCGCAGCGGCATTGACGCGCTCGGCATACTCACCCGCACGGACCCGATCACCAGCCATGCCATAAACGTACTACCAGACATGTCAAGCCTTGCCGGTGACACGCCGCGGCCGTTGCAGCCTGCGGTAACCCAGCGTGACCTCAAAGCAGAAGTTATCCATTGCGTTGGGGGCGTGATC
>JBKQTJ010000328.1:0-4460 GCA_052143255.1 Streptosporangiaceae bacterium
AGCAGGCCGACGCCGCCTGCCGAGGTGGCCTGTACCAGCGACAGCGGTGCGAAGCGCAGCGCGACGATGTACAGCGCCCAGCCGCCAAGGCCGATGACGAACCCGGCCAGCCACCGCCAGCTGCTGAGCAGCGACGCCAGCGACCGGAGCGGATGGCGCACTGCGAGCGTTGGCAACTGCCCGGATGCCGTGTGCTGGCGGTAGAAGCCGTAGCTCAGCGCGGCCGTGGAGGCCAGCGCGAGAAGCAGGCCGGTCGCGAGGTTCATGGCTGTGCCAGTTCTGATTCGCTGCCTGCAGGCCGGTAGCTGATCTGTGCGGTCGCAGCCACCGGCGCCTGCCCGGCGCCCGCAGTCAGCAGGCCGGCATCGGGAGCGGATGGCAGGCCGCCACCGGTCGGCTGCCCATCCGGCACGGCGTCGGGGACAGACCAGCCGCGGCCGCGGACAATGCCCGCGAAGGGCAAATAGCCCTCGGCCGCCATTGCGGCCAGCGCCACCCGGGGCAGATCCGCCCGGGTTTCGAGCACGATGAACCGCGGCTGCCGCAGCGGGCCGAACTGCTCGTTGAACCGGAGAAGATTGTCGAGCTGCAGGGCGAGAAGCTGCTTTACCCGGAGCAGCGCCCGCCGCTGCAGCCGCTGTCCGGCAGCGAGCTGGCCGTCACCGGCGAGCAGGCTGGCGAACGGGGAGAAGTTCAGTGACAGGTACTTATAACCGTGATCGCGAGCCCACGAAACGGCTTCGACGATGAGCCAGGAGGTGAACCCGTTGGGCGCCTCGGCCAGCCGCGGCATCGTGGACAGCGACAGCGACCCGCCGGCCTGGCACACGGCCAGGTGAAGGAACCCGCTCACGCGGCCCTGCGGATCACGGCCGACGACGAACAGCGCGTAGTCGCCGCCGAGCCGGAACAGGCTGTCGAGTTCCATGCTGAACCCGGTCCGCGGCCGGCCGCGCAGCCACGCCCGCTCGACCGCGATGAGCTCTTCCCGCAGCGCTCCTGGTACGTCGCCGGCCGTGATGACATCGGCGTGGTAGCTGCCCCGCTGCAGGCGATGCACGGCCTGGCGGACCGCGCGTATCGGTCGTCCGTCCAGGCTGAACTCGGCGGTGTCGATGACTGCCTCGTCGCCGTGGTAGACCGGGATCAACCCCCGACTGCGGTACGTGCCGGCCAGCCTCTCCGAGGCGCCTAGGACGGCGGTCCGCCAGCCGCGCGCCCGGGCGTACGAAAGGAAGCTGTCCAGCGCGGCGCCGTCGGACTCCGGCGGGCCGACCGGGTCACCGCTGACCAGTGCCACGCCGCGGACTACCCGGTAGGCGATCAGCGTCTGACCGGTCATGAACCACTCCTTGTCCGACCGCAGCGCGAACGGCGCCAGCGTGTCGGTGCCCCACTGACGCACGACCTGGCCGGCCGCGCGTCGCCGGTCCGCATCCGGCCGCAGCCGTTGCTTCCACGGTCGCAGCCAGGCCGCGACGGCCCATATGACGCCCATGGTGAGGATCGACAGCACCGACAGGCGGTACCAGTCGGCGAACTCGCCTGGCAGGAAGTCGATGTCGCGAGGCAACTGGCCGCCCATCGCCCGCAGCGTGTCGACTAGGGCGGGCCCCAACCGGAAGGACTGGCCGGCCGCCCAGCGGTGGGCCCAGAATGCAGCCATTCCGTAGCCGAGCGCGACCAGCAGCATGCCGACGAGGCGCCGCCATGCCGATGGCCTGGCCGCCGGATCACCCCGGAAGGGGAACGCCGCCCTGTTCGCTGCCAGCGCGATCGTCAGCAGGCAGGCGAGTACGGTGCTCAGGTAGCTGGAGCCGCCCACAAGTTGCAGCAGCGCCGCCGATCCGGCCGCGACGACCGCGAGGAGCCATGCCCGCCGGTTGCGTCGCAGCAACCCCCGGGAGGTGATGACCAGCAGCATCCCGGCCGGGACGACGAGCACGTGCGCGGCGCGCGAGGCGGCGTGCGGTGCGAGCCAGCCCAGGCCCGCGGCCAGCGTCGAGCGCGGAAGCAGGGCGGCGACTAGCACGACCACGCCGCCGGCGGCGGTGAGCCAGGCCAGCATCCGGTGAGTACTGGCGCCGGTCGGTGTTCCCCGCCCGAGCAGAGCGCCGGCTGCCCCGACCAGGCCCGCCGCGAGGTAGACCGCAGGCAGGCTCGCTGCGGCGTGGACGGCCATGCCGAGCGGCACCTGCCGCACGACGTACAGCGAGAACGCATCCACGGCGAACAGCCACAGTCCTGCCGTGGCCGCCAGGCTGAGCCCGGCAGCGCCCCGGCTGACCTTCGCCGCTCTCGCGGTTAGACCGGCGAGTATCCCGGCGACAGTGAAGGCGGCGATGTAGGCGATCAGCGAGATGCCATCGTGACCAGGCAGTTCATCCAGCGGCAGCGCGTCAGCGACCGAGGGCCCTGGCCAGTGCGCGACACCGCCGCGGATCCAGTACAGCCAGCCGGTGGCCAGCGTTGTCGCTGCTACGGTCGCGAGCACGGTGGCGAGCAGCCGCAGGGCGGCGACGGCGGGTCGGCGTATCCGATTAGACATGGTGCAGGTGCTCCGATGCGGTGATAAGGGCCAGCCCGATCTGGCTGCGCCACAGGCCCCAGGTATGTCTTCCAGGCATGGTGTAGAAGTGGTGAGCGATGCCCAGCGAACCGAGTTCGGCGGCGAACGCGCGGTTTTGCGCGGCGAGCGGATCAGATCTCCCGCTGTAGAACCAGACATAGGTGTGGTGAGCCCGGACCTGGGCGGATACCGAGCGGACCCAGACCGCCGGGCTGTTGTAGCCGAGCAGGGACGTGCCGGTGCCAAAGACGGACCGCAGGTGGTAGGCCATCATGTAGCCCGACCAGCTTTCGAGCAGGCCGAACTGGCCGGGGTTATGCATACCGATGTTGAGCGCGCCGTATCCGCCTTCGGACAGGCCGCCGATGCCGCGCGCCGCGCCGCTGGCGATCGTGCGGTATCGCGAATCGATCGCGTGCACTAGGTCCCGAGCGACGAAGGTCGCCCAGGCATTGCCCTGACCGATGCCGTTTGCCCACTCGGTGTCGGTCAGGAACGAGCGGGTGCCGCTGGGCATGACCAGGATCAGCGGCTTCATCCTGCCCTGGGCGACGAGCGTTGCCTCGATCGAGGCGGCCCGGCCGATGTTGACGAAGGCTGATGGCACCCCAGGGAACCCGTGCAGCAGGTAGAGGACTGGGTACCGCTGGTGCGGATGCGCGAAGTAGCCCGGTGGCAGGACCACCTGTACCTGGTCGCGGTAACCGGAAAGCGCGGGGCTGGCCACGGAATAGTCCTGGATGGAAGGCATGGCGACCGCCACGCGCCGGGTACCGCTGGCGGTCTTGACGACCACGCTGTGCGGCGTCGTGGCCGGTGCGAATCCCCGGTAGAGCCAGAACCCGGAGACGTAGCGGCTGAGACCGGCCACTCCCGCCACCGTGAGCGCGGCGACGACCAGGACGACCGCGACTGCCGCAGGCCACCTGCGGCGTTTGGTACTGGTTGCGGGCAGGGCTGTTGCCCGGCTGGTGGGCGACTGCGGTGTCATGCAGGGCTCCCGGCAATCGGCGTACCAGGCGCCAGTTAGCGGCACCTGCACCAGCTACGATGCCGCCGCCAGATGAAATGATCGTGAGAGGATCGTGAGAGCGCTCTCATGCAACTGGTGACTCGGGCTCTCGGAGAAATTGTCAAGACCTGTGGATCAAGATCTTTTCGCGACCGCGGTCTTCTGAGCAATAGCCTCCAGGTTCGCAAGCTTTCCATGGCTGCCCGCTGACTCCTGATCGGGCCTGGACCAGGACCTGTGGAGTTAGACGGCGGCTTCGACCGTTGCTGCTAAACCGCGGGGAACTCCCATTGCGGCATGTCTATAACACATCCAGCCCGACCGCCCGCAAGCGGACATCAAGGCTGTTCAGCGGACGCGTCGTCGCTCCGGCGCTCCCTGATCCGCGGTCCGGCCTGCGACGGGTAACCTCTGGCGGGCCTGCGCGCACTAACGAGTGTGTGGCCCCGAGTCGCTGTCTTGCCGTCTTCTGGAGGACCGCCGTGACGATTGTCCGCATCGTGTTCCGGCCCGAAGGGGTGCCGGAGGGCAGCATCGTGACCGGCCGGGATCTCATCGTGCTAGCCGACGACGCGGGTCACCGGGCGGTGCCGCTGTGGCTGCGGGTTTCCAAGCGGCTGTGGCGGCTGATGGACCGGCCCGGCGAAGACGCCGTGATGACCGGTGTCCTGCAGGAGACAGCGGCCCGGCTGCTGCACGCGGCCGGAGTGCGGGTGACCGCCGTGGACATTGAGCCGGCCAGCGAGGATGTGCCAGAGCTGCGCCCGGAGACGGCCTCGGCGCGGGTCGGGCTGGCCACGGCCGCCGGAACCCGGCACGTACTGGTGAGCGCCGGGTACGGCCTGGCACTGGCCGCCGCGGCCGGGGCACCGGTCCGGG
>JBKQTJ010000329.1:0-3609 GCA_052143255.1 Streptosporangiaceae bacterium
GGCGACCTCCAGTCGCTCGACTGGCGAAGATCAAACCGGGATGACACCGGACAAGCGGCACACCACGCCGCTGGTCCAGTTACTGGCGACCGGGTGGTCCCATGCTCATGGCGGAAAACCCCTCAACTGGTCCCATGCCGCTGGCGGATGACAGACTCGCCAGAGTCCCTTATCGCGGAGATACGGGAGCAGGAAGCCGTGCCATAGACGCGCTTAGGACTTGGGTAGTGACGGCGGAGTCTTCTGGTTGTCATCGTCACGCTTGTCGTCACGTGGCCCTACCCTCATCAGGGCACGGACAATATCCGGAAGATCATCCTTCTTGGCGCGGATCACAGCCAAGACGGCAGCCACGCCAACGAGCGACGGCGGAACAGCGATGACAACGTAGACAGGCAACACGCGCGCCTCCACGACAAAGAGCCATGGCCGCCTGCGCTCGGCCAAGATTCGTATATGTCGTGGTGCTGCAAGCAAACACCTAGCTTCTAGCCACCTCCCCATGGCCAGCAGGGCCGTCCCGTAATAGGCATCGGCACGCAGGTTACCGACTCATCCCCACAGCCCTACAAGGGACACTGTAGCACTTCGGCTTGCCATGCACTCGCTTAGACACGCCCGAAGGCCGTCGTGTCCCGCCGTTGTCGCGGCCTGGACCTAAGTGTCGCATGTGGCACAAACGAATCACGGTTACAGCACATCGGCAAACCGCTTCCGTCCTTGTTGCGTCTATCAGGAAAGGGGAGGGGCAGGCAATGACCAGCTACCGAAGGAAGTCCCGCAAGATCGCGCTGTCCGTCATCGGCGGCATCGTGGCCATTGGCGTCATCGGGGGGCTCGCAGGCTGCGGCAGCACGCCAGCCGCCAGCCCGGCCGCCAGCACCAGCACCACCGCCCCGGCCAGCCCGAGTGCGAAGCCGACGCCGGTCAAGCTGACCGCCGCCCAGCAGAAGTTCATCGCCGACACGACCGCCAAGTACGGCCTCGGCACCGGGACCAGCGCCAGCAACGCTGCCGTTGTGACCGTTGGCATCGACGTCTGCACGATGCTCAAGTCCGGCGCATCGGAGAGCAGCATCGCCAACGTTGTCCAGCAGTCCCAGTCGCCTATGTCCGCCAGCACCGCCGCCGGGGTCGTCAGCCTGGCCGGCCAAGACCTCTGCCCGCTGGAGGCGGCCCAGGCTAAGGCCGCTGCTGCCCGCGCTGCTGCCGCCGCGAAGGCTGCTGCTGCCCGCAGGGCTGCCGCCAGGGCTGCCAGGATCGCCGCTGAGAATACCCCGATCTCGGCCAACCAGTGGGGCAGGGTCATCCGCAACCCGTCCGCCTATGTCGGGGACATCTACACCATCTCGGGCACCGTCGCCGAGTACAACATCAGCAGCAACACCTTCGCCACGGTCGAGAACGCCGCCCTGGTCGCCACCGACGCCAACGGGAACGACTTCGTCGTGGAGGCCGACGCGTCCAAGCTGGGGAACGTCCAGCCCGGCCAGACCTTCACCGCCAAGGTCAGCGTGGTGGGCGTCGCGCAGACGCAGAACACGGTCTCCGGCGGCACCGGCGAGGTGCCCGACTTCGACGCCTCGACCTTCACCGTCACCGGCTGATTGATTTAGGACCGAAGGGCCTGACGGGACCTTCGGCCGAGCTAGCGTTCGCCCAGCTCAGAGCTACATTGAGACTGTGAACTACACGTCCATGATGCTCATGAACATGGCCGCGACGAAGACGACGCCGACTGCTATCTTCTGGCTGATGCGCGCTCCCACAGCTTTCCACAAAGGCCACGCCCGCGCCGTAAATTCCGGCCGCGCACTCCTCGCCGCCGCCCTCAATCACACCTGGGCCTGGTACGACACGCAAGTCAGCCGCAGCCTGCAGGTAATCAACTACTCCCTGGTCGCGGGCGCGGTCCTAGTCACTGCCTATGTCAGCGCGGTCAACGGGAAGCACTATCCCCTGGCCGCCGTGGTAGCGGTGGCAGGAACAGGGGTCACGCTGGTTACGTCCCTGATGGTGTTCCGGCAGATGCTCGAGGTTAGTTCGGCTGAGCCGGTGCTCGCCAGGCTCCAGGACCGCGTCGTTGGTACCAGCCTGGCCCGTACGAACAGAACCGAGCACTGAACAGCGCGGCGGGTAGCACGGAGCCCCGTACCAGGGATGGTGGCGCTCGGAGTGGCCCTCCTGGTGGATATCGGCGCTCTGCTCTACGCGGCGATCCACTGAACGGCCAGTGCCATTAGCCGCGGCGCTGCCTGACCCCTGCCATCAGGCAGGAACGCCCGCACCGGGAGCACCGCGCCCCGTACCCTCCCTCCATGTCGCTCCTCGTCGCGACCCAGCTCACCGCTGTCGCCACCGCCGCCCTGGCCGTGCTCGCCCTCGCCGCGGCCATCCTCGCGAGTCTCGCTTTCTGGAAGCAGTCCCAGGAAGTCGTCATCCTCCTGAAACAGAGCGAACGCGACGCAGCCGACCGCCGCAAGGCCCAGGCTGCACAGATCTTCATCGCGACGCCCCCCGATTCGGAGCGGCCAGACACCCCGTGCGCCCACAACGCCAGCAACCTCCCTATCTACGAGGCCAAGTTCTGGTACAGCGGTCAATACAGCCTCTCGGGATACGGAAACCCCGCCTCGGCAGCCAGCGACCTCGGCACGATCAAGCCCGGCGAGGCAAAAGGCCCCAACCTCAGGTATGCCGACGAATAGGCGCTCGCCCACACCATCCTCACGTTCCGTGACGCGGCGGGCGTCCACTGGACACGGATGCCCGACGGCACCCTCAAAGAGGGTTACCGCGGCACTTCACGCGACAGCGTCAACGTCATCTACCGCTAGAACCCCGACGGCAGGCAGCCCGCCGACCCCAGCCCCAGGACAGCTACGTCTCCGAGCACTTCAAGGTGATCGAGGCCACCAGCCGAGGTGACGCTAGGTTACTCAGAAGTGGTCATTAGCCTCCGCAAGGTGCGGTATTGGGTCGGGTCGGCCGGGCTGAGTCAGGGGCTCCTGCGGAGCCCCACAGAAACCCCACAATTCCGCGACACGGCGGCCGGTCCCCACAGGACGTCGGCCTCTTGACCACCTTCAACGAGGAGTTCGACCGGGTTGCCATGCACGCCGTGCAGAGGGAACTAGTCGAGGTTTAGGCAGTTGCGGCGGGGCTTCCTCTGGTCCCGGTCATGCTGCCTTATCTCTGCTCAAACGAGAGTCATGAGGAGCAAATGAAGACGGCAGTCGTCGATGCGAAGACGTCGGGACGACCGCCGCCCCGACGTAGACGAGGGCGTCGGTTTTTCTCTTGCTTGGGCCGTCTAGGCATGCGACCTTGGTGAAGTTGATCCAAGTGGGCGATCCCTCCGAGGGGCCGCCGAAGGCGTTCACAGTCGGGAACAAGGGAAATCCACGATGCTCGGAGCCATCGCCGGGGACATCATCGGCTCGGTCTACGAGGCCCTCCCCATCAAGACGACCGATTTCCCCCTCTTCCATCCCCGCTGCCGGTTCACTGACGACACGGTGCTCACGGTCGCCTTGGCTGACAGCCTGATGCACGGTGCCCCCTTCGTCGGGCTTTTGAAGCAGTACTACCGGGCTTACCCACACGCTG
>JBKQTJ010000330.1:0-70394 GCA_052143255.1 Streptosporangiaceae bacterium
GGGGGCCGGGGAAGCGCAGACAGCGAGTACGGATGCGCCTGCCACCACAGGTCGCGGGTAAGGAAGCGCCACTGGAAGAACTGCCCGCCCGATACTGCGAGCTTGTCGAGGTTCCGTCCGCGGCAGATAACGGAAACCACTCCGGGCGCCTCGTCCCGGACCTCGACGACCTCGAGCCGGTGGCGCAGGCTCAGCATGATCGGCTGGCCGATCCTGAACACCAGGACCAAGCCCGCGGTGGCCGCCCAGACCACGATCCACAGCGCCCTGGTGAGCGGGTGGCCGATGAACTCGACACCGTTGACGATCTGGTGCGCGAACGCCAGCGCGAGGGCCAGATACAGGTAAAGATGCACGACCCACCAGGTCTCGTAATGCAGGTGCCGCCGGATCCGCCGGTATGAGGTCACTGCGGCCAGTATCAGCAGGCCGAATCCGGCGGCGGCGGCCAGGATGTCGCGATAGGAGGTAAGCAGCACCCAGATCTCATGCAGCAGCGGCGAATTCACCGCCTGCGCGTAGCCGAGTGTGATGAAGGTAACGTGCGCGCAGATCAAGGTGACGGCCCAGGATGCGAGCTTCCGGTGCCAGCGGATGAGCTGGTCCTGTCCGGCCGAGCGCTCCAGCCATGGTAGCCGGGCCACCAGCACGACCATGATGAGCAGCAGGTAAGTGCCGGCGAACCCGGCCAGCCTGCCAATGGCCGTCAGCCGCCCGCCCGGCGCCGCCAGCGTGGCGGCAGATTCTCCGGTGATAACCGCCGCTACGACCGCGCCGAAGCCCAGCCCGGCCAGCCCGGCGCAGACGTCCACGAACCTCGGCCGCGGAGGTGGCGCCGGGCGCCGCAAATGCCCGTGCCGCCGGCGCATCTGGGCAGGCGGACGCGCAGGCCGGAGGGCCTTGGCCAGCGGGGCGTCGGGCATCACGACCAGGATAATGACGTGTCAGATTGGGCGTAACCTCGCCGTGATCTCAGCGTTACCTCTCAGCCAGGTGAAGGAATCATGAAGGCGCGCCAGAATCAGGCCCGTTCCGCGATCTGCTTGATCGCCGCGAGCCTGTCGTCCCACTCGGCGGCCAGGGCGGCCAGCCAGTCAGCGGTCTGCGACAGCGCATTGGTATTGACTGCGAACCGCACGTCACGGCCGTGCTTAGAGCTGCTGACCAGGCCCGCTCCGCTGAGAACTGCGAGGTGCTTGGCGACGGCCTGCCTGCTGATCGGCAGGCCGGCGGCCAGCATGCTGGCCGTGGCCGGACCGTCGGCGGCCAGCATACCGAGCAACCGCCGCCGGGTCGGGTCGGCCATCGCCGCTAGTACCTGGTCCGGCTCGGCCGCGCCGGCTGCCCGGCCCGGCCGCGGGGCTGTCATGCAGCAGGCCGTTCCGCGTATTCCTTGAGCTCAGCCAGCTCGGAGGTCCAGCCCTCGGTGTTCCCCTGCAACGCCTGGTCCTGCTCCGACGCGGTCGCGTGCAGGCTGGCGAACCCGGTCTCGACCACGCGAAGCAAGGTCCCGGTGGGGATCTCTGTCAAGGTGAACTCCACGAGTGTTGAACCCCCCTCGGCCGGCTCCACCTGCGTGCCGCGGGCCCACCGGTAGGAGAGGAAATTGGGCTCGTCTACCCGTTCGATCACGGCTAGATGCGTGCCGTGCTCCGACCAGCCAAATGCGGCCTTGCCGCCCGGCCGCAGGTCTATCTCGGCCGAATCGCCGAACCAGCCCGCGATGTGCTTGGCTTCGGTGAGCACCGCCCACACCCGCTCCCGCGATGCGTCGATGAGGATCTCGCGCTCGATCAGGTCCCGTGACATCTGCGTTCTCCGTTCTGGTCGGGTATCTGCAATCAGATGGTTGCACACGCTGAGGCTACAGCGCAACCCGCCGGTTGCAGATCACCGGGCCTGGCACGATCATCCGCCGGGCTGTTTCCGTTGTAGTGGTGCCGGCCTGACCGGGGACTGGCCGGGGGCCGCAGACCGCCAACCGCCTCCACACCATCTAACTTTCGTTGGTGCAAAAGTGATAAAGCGTGCGGCAGAATGACTGAAACCGCCATGACGTCTGCGGACTCGACGTCATGCACCAGACCGTGCTGCTGCGAGCCGGACGGAGTCGATGGTCAGCATGAGGAACAGGACCACCGCCGCAGGCGTGGCAATCGCAACGTGCTTCCTGGCGGGGTGCGGGGGCGCCAGCAGCGGCCTGCCAAGGACTCCCGCGAACATCACCGTCTGCAAGGCGCTGGCGGACACCCTGGCAGGCAAGCAGAGCGTCCAGCAGCTAGCCGGCGCGGTCCTGGAAACCAACGCGCCCATCTCGCACCAGCTCCGCCAGGACGTGGCTCAATATGCTGTGACAGCCGCAAGCAGCGGGGCCAGCGCGGCACAGCAGGCCGAAGCCCAGGCTAAGCAAGACTGCCAGGGGATCACTGGCTGAGGCTCACAGCTGGCCGATGCTGGTGATCTTGATGACGGCGACGCCCGCTTCATCGGACTCGGCGAGATCCACCGTTGCCGAGAATCCCCAGTCGTGGTCGTCTGCCGGATCGTCGAAGATCTGCCGGGCCGACCACGTGCCTGGCTGCTGGTCGATGATGAGCATGGCCGGACCGCGGGCGTCTGCGCCGGTGCCGATCTCGCCGTGGTCGGCAAAGTATGGCCTGAGTGCTTCGGCCCAGGCGGCGGCGTCCCAGCCGTCATCGCCATCCAGCTCACCCAGCTCGTCCCAGCGCCGCAACGCGGCGAGCTCGACCCGGCGGAAGAGTGCGTTGCGCACCAGCACCCGGAACGCGCGCTGGTTACTGGTGACCGCAGGCGGCTTGTCCGCGGCCAGATGAGCCACCTCTTCGACCGGGTTGCGCAGCCGCTCCCATTCGTCGATAAGGCTGGAGTCCACCTGCCGGACCAGTTCGCCGAGCCACTCGATGAGGTCGGTCAGTTCCTCGGTCCGCGCTTCCTCCGGCACCGTCTGCCGCATCGCCTTGTAGGCGTCGGCCAGGTACCGAAGTACCAGGCCTTCGGACCTGGCGAGGCCGTAGAAGCTGACAAACTCAGTGAAAGTCATGGCCCGCTCGAACATGTCGCGGGCCACTGACTTCGGCGACAGCGCATGATCGGCAACCCACGGATGACCCCGGCGGTAGATGTCGTAGGCCGCTTCCAGCAAGTCGGCCTGCGGCCTCGGGTAGGTCACAGCCTCGAGCAGGTCCATCCGTTCCTCGTACTCGATGCCCTCAGCTTTCATGGCCGCGACTGCCTCGCCGCGGGCCTTGAACAGCTGAGCGGACAGCACCTGGCGCGGATCGTCGAGCGTGGCCTCGATGACCGAGAGCACGTCAAGCGCGTAATCAGGGGATGTCCGGTCGAGCAGTTCGATGGCAGCGAGCGCGAGCGGTGACAGCGGCTGGTTCAGCGCGAAGTCCTCCTGCAGGTCGACCGTCAGGCGCACCCAGCGGCCGTCCTCATCCGGCTCGGCGAGCCGTTCCACGACGCCGCCCGCCAGCAGCGCGCGGTAAATCGCGATGGCGCGGCTGATGTGCCTGCGCTGGGCCGGCCGGTCCTCGTGGTTATCGGTCAGCAGATGGCGCATCGCCGCGAACGCGTCGCCCGGCCGGCTGATCACGTTCAGCAACATGGCATGGCTGACCGCGAAACTGGACCGCAGCGGCTCCGGCTCAGCGGCCACCAGCCGGTCGAAGGTGGGCTGACCCCACGACACCATTCCCTCGGGCGGCTTGCGGCGTACCACCTTGCGCCGTTTCTTTGGGTCGTCTCCGGCCTTGGCCAGCGCCCGCTCGTTGTCGATCACGTGCTCGGGCGCCTGCACCACGACGCGGCCCATGGTGTCAAACCCGGCCCGGCCGGCCCGCCCGGCGATCTGATGGAACTCACGCGCCATCAGCAGCCGCGTCTTCGTGCCGTCGTACTTGGACAGCCCCGTGAACAGCACAGTGCGGATCGGCACGTTGATGCCGACCCCGAGAGTGTCGGTCCCGCAGATGACCTTCAGCAGCCCGGCTTGAGCCAGGGTCTCCACCAGCCGCCGGTACTTCGGCAGCATGCCCGCATGATGGACGCCGATGCCGTGCCGGACCAGCCGGGACAGCGTCTTGCCGAAGCCGGGCGCAAACCGGAAGCCGCCGATCAGCTCAGCGATCGCATCCTTCTCTGCCCGGCTGCAGACGTTCACGCTCATCAAAGCCTGCGCCTGCTCGATCGCGGCGGCCTGGGTGAAATGAACGATGTAGATGGGCGCCTCGTGGGTGTCCAGCAGATCCCGCACGGTCTCATGCAGCGGCGTCATCGCGAACGAGAAGGAGAGGGGAACGGGGCGCTCCGCCGAGCTGACCACTGCCGTCGGCCGGCCGGTCCGGCGGGTGAGGTCGCGCTCGAACCGGCTGACCTCCCCGAGCGTGGCCGACATCAGCACGAACTGCGCTTGCGGCAGCTCGATCAGCGGCACTTGCCAGGCCCAACCCCGGTCGGGGTCGGCGTAGTAGTGGAACTCGTCCATCACTACCTGGCCCGCATCGGCCTCGGCGCCATCGCGCAGCGCGATGTTGGCCAGCACCTCGGCGGTGCAGCAGATGATCGGCGCCCCTGGGTTCACGCTCCCGTCGCCGGTCATCATGCCCACCTCGTCGGCGCCAAATGTGTCGCACAACGCGAAGAACTTCTCCGACACCAGTGCCTTGATCGGCGCGGTGTAAAACGTCCTGTCGTCCCGGGCCAGCGCGGTGAAATGAGCGCCGGTGGCGACCAGGCTCTTGCCCGACCCGGTCGGCGCGGACAAGATCACGTTGGCGCCGGAGACGATCTCGATCAGCGCGTCTTCCTGATGCGGGTACAAGGCGAATCCCTGTTCCGCGGCCCAGTCGGCGAAAGCGGCAAATACCGCATCCGGATCATCGTCATCCGGCAGTCGGTCGGTCAGAGTCATAGTGCGTCCATCGTGCCAGGCCGGGGCTACTGACTAGGACGCCCGTCGCGCTTGACCCTGACACTATGTGAGGCGGTAGACCTAGAGGGCTATGTTCAGCATCGGAGAGTTTGCCCGGTACGGCCGCATCTCGGTTCGGATGCTCCGCCACTACGACGAGATCGGACTGCTCCAGCCCGCGCGCGTCGATCCAGGCACGGCGTATCGCTTCTACGAAGCCCGCCAGCTCTCAGACCTGAACCGCATCATCGCCCTGAAAGACCTTGGCTTCACTCTCCAGCAAGTGCGGGCGATACTCGACCAGCGGATAGGCGCGGCCGAGCTTCGCGGCATGCTCATACTCCGCCGGGCCGAGATCCACGCGCAGATCGAAGCCGAGACGGCCCGGCTATCGAGGGTCGAGGCCAGGCTGGTGACCATCGAGGACGAGGGTCGTCCGCCCATCGACGGCGTCGTGATCAAGCGCCTTGCGCCGATCCGGGTAGCGGAGCTGACCGGGACGGCGGCGAGTTACGAGCCGGAGGACATCTCGCCGGTAATTCAGCCGCTCTACGACGCCCTATTCGCCCGGATCGCCAGCGCTGGCGTCGTCTGCTCGGGGCCGGGCATTGCCTACTACGAAGACTCCGGAGTTCAGGCTGGCGCCGTAGTAGTGCATGCTGCCGTTCAGGTCACCGCTGACCCGGGCAACCGGCACGACTTCAATGTCGTCGACCTGCCGGAGGTTGACTGCGCGGCAACAATCATCCATCACGGCGCCATGGATGACGTGCTGCCGACCGGCCAGGCCCTAGCCCGGTGGATCGACGCGAGCGCTTACCGGGCGATCGGGTATGCGCGAGAACTTATGGTCGAGTGGTCGCCGGACCGTGAGCAGTGGGTGTCCGAACTTCAGCAGCCCCTTGGCCCGGCCAGAGAGGCCGGCTCAACACAGGAGGAATCGTGACGCCTGAAATCACCGAGCGCGCCGAGCAGCCGTACGTGGCGATCACGGCGCGCGTGACCATGCAGGAGATAGGCGCGTTCGCACAGCGGCATCGGGAGGTGTTCGGCTGGCTAGCAGTGCGCAATCTCGCGCCTGCCGGACCGCCGTTCTTCCGCTTCAACGTCATCGACATGGATCGGCAACTCGAGATGGAGGCCGGCGTTCCCGTCAACGCCGTCGTGGACGGCGACGATGAGGTGATCGCTGCAGTGGTGCCGGCCGGCCGGTATGCCACGGTCACGTACATTGGGCATCCGGAGAGTCTCGTCACGGTCACCGGCGAACTGCTCGACTGGGCAGCGCAGCGCGGCTTGCAGTGGGACATGACAGTCGGAGACGACGGTGAGCACTGGGGCGCCCGGCTGGAGAACTACCTGACCGATCCCCGCGAGCAGCCCGACATGACCAAGTGGGAAACCGAGCTCGCGTTCCGGCTGGCCGATTAGCCCAGGTGGCGGCCGAAGAAAGCAAGCACCTTCTCCCAGCCGTCCATCGCCTGCTCCGGCCGGTAGATAGGCGCAAAGTAATAGAAGAAGCCGTGCGAAGCGCCGTCGTACCGGTGGAATTCGTAGTCCTTGCTCAGCCGTTTCAGCTCGGCCTCGTGCTGGTTGACCTGCTCGGGACTGGGATGGCGGTCGTCATTGCCGAAGATGCCGAGTAGCGACGCGCTGAGGTCGGCGGTGTAGTCGATCGGCGCAACCGGCCGGGCCGGGGTCAGGTCGTCCGGCCCCATGATCACGCCGCCGCCCCACAGGTCCGCCACCGCGTCGAAGCCTTGTGTCTTGGACGCGGCGAGCAGCGCGTGCCGCCCGCCGGAGCAGGTGCCGATGATGCCGACCTTGCCGTTACTTGTCGGCTGCGCACGCAGCCAGTCCGCAGCCGCCGCGCAGTCAGCCACCACGCTATCGTCAGGGACGCCACCGTCAGCGCGGACCTTGGCCGCGATGTCGTCGGGGGTCCCATGTCCGTACCGGCAGTACAGGTCCGGGCAGATCACGGTGTGGCCGTGCCGGGCCAGCCGGTCGGAGAACTCACGGTAGAACTCGTCCCAGCCCGGCATGTGATGCACGGCCACGATGCCCGGTGCCGTGGCCTCGCCGGTTGGCCTGGCGATGTAGGCATGGATCTGGTCGCCGTTGCCCCCGGCGTAGGTGATCACTTCGGCGTTAATGCCCCGGCTTGAGTCCGTCATGAACGAGTTCCAGCTCGCCATCGCGTCGCCCTTCTGGGTCAGAGTCCGTTCCCGCAGACAGTCATACCGCATCGGGCGCCGCCGGGCGGGCCGGGGTGGTGGCGCTAGGATTTGGGCCCTGGTAGCACGGCTAGGGGGCACCACGATGATCAAGGTAGGCGTGCTCGGCGCGAAAGGCCGGATGGGCTCGCAGGTGTGCGGCACCGTGGCCGCCGCCGCGGACCTGGAATTGGCCGGCCAGGTGGATGCAGGTGACTCGCTCGACCTGCTCGACGGCGCCGATGTTGTCGTCGACTTCACTCACCCCGGCGTGGTCATGGACAACCTGCGCTGGTGCATCAGCCATGGCATCGCGACAGTAGTCGGCACGTCTGGCTTCGACGAGAAACGGCTCGCCGAGGTAAGCGGCTGGCTCGCTGGTTACCCGGCTGCTCGAGTGCTGATCGTGCCGAACTTCTCCGTCGGCGCGGTGCTGATGATGCGGTTCGCCGCGCAGGCCGCGCCGTTCTTCGAGTCGGCGGAGGTCATCGAGTTGCACCATGCGGCGAAAGCCGACGCGCCATCCGGGACTTCCTCACGGACCGCGACGATGATTAGCGAAGCGCGCTCGGCGGCTGGCCTGGGCGCGCCTCCAGACGCGACCGCGACGGCGGCACCGGGCGCACGCGGCGCCGAGGTCGGCGGCGTGCATGTGCACTCGGTTCGGCTCGCTGGCCTGGTCGCGCACCAGGAGGTGCTACTCGGCGGGCACGGCGAAGTCCTGACCATCCGGCATGACTCGATGGACCGCAGCTCGTTCATGCCCGGCGTGCTGCTCGCAGTCCGCGGCATCGCCGCGCTGCCGCCCGGCGTTACCGTCGGGCTAGACGGCCTGCTCGATCTGGGCTGAACTTGGCTGCTAACGCGACAGCAACCGCATTGGCAGCCGGCCAGGCCGCAGCGTGATGGCCGCGGTTGGTCTCGGGATCCCGGCCGGGGTGAGTTCCAGCCGGAACCGTTGTGCGATCGCGGCCAGCACGAGCACGGTCTCCAGCTCCGCGAACGACTGACCGATGCATGCCCGCCGCCCGCCGCCGAACGGAATATAGGCGTATCGGTGCCTTTCCCTGGCCGGCCGGGCGCCGCCGTTCGCGGCCGCTGCGGGCTGACCAACGGGCAGGAACCTGGCGGGATCGAAGCCCGCCGGGTCCGGCCAGAATTCTGCGAGGCGGTGCACCAGATAGGGCGGGATCGCCACGGTGCTCCCGGCCGGCACCGGCACGCCGGCCACCAGGTCATCGCCAACCGCATCGCGCTCGATCGTCCAGGCCGGCGGGTACAGCCGCATGGTCTCGGCGATGACCGCCGTGGTCCAGGGCAACCGGTCGGCATCGGCGGCCGCCGGCTCGCGCCCGGCAAGCACCGTGTCGACTTCCTCTTCAAGCTGAACGCGGGCCTGCGGGAAAGCCGACAGCAGCGCTAGTGCCCAGGACATGGTGACCGCGCTGGTCTCGTGCCCGGCCAGCATGAAGGTCGCCATCTCGTCGGATATCTCGGTATCGGTCAGCGGCGAGCCGTCCTCCCGGCGTGCCGCCATCAGTACGTCCAACAGGTCCCGGTGGCCGCTCGCCGCCCCGCCAGTGAGCTGACCGCGGCGATCGGCGATGAGCCGGCCGACTGGTCCCTCGATGCCCTCGGGCGTGCGCCCGACGCGCCTGGCGACGGCCTTGAGCGCGCGCGTGGAACGGGGACCCCAGGGCAGCGGCGCGAAGGTGGCGAGAACGGCGACCCGCTGGCCCGCATTCATCGCCCGCCGCATCTGCCCGGCGTCGCCGGTCAGGTCGGCGCTGAACAGCGCGCGGCCGACCACGTCCAGCGCCAGCGCGCTCAGCTGCGCGGCGACATCGATTTGCTCCCCGGCCCGGACGCTCTCCCATCGCTTCAGCATGGCCTTGGTCGCCGCTGTCATCGGCGGGCCGAACGACCGTACGTCCCGCCGGGAGAACAGCGGCTGCACCAGCCGGCGGTGCCGCCGCCAGTCCTCGCCCTCGCTGGTGAGCAGCCCGTTGCCGATCAGCGCTCGCAGCGGCCGGTAAGTGAAGGCCTTGACGTAGTTGTCCTGGTTGACAGCGAGCACATGCTCGGCGTGCTCAGGACGGCTGAGCAAGAAGAAGCTAGTGCGCGGCGACATCGGCACGCGCACCGTGTCGCCGTAGTCCGCGACCAGCCGGAGATAGCCGGCCAGAGGGTCCTTGAGCAGGCCAGCCAGGATCGCAGCCGCCTTGGCGCCGCCGGGACCCGGAGTGGCACCCCGCAGGACCTCGGTACTCATATCGTCATCTTCTATCCGTCGCCGTTCCGGACGCTACCCTCGCCCGCCTGGCTAGCGGCCGAAGTCGACGGCGGTGGTGTTGGCTCCGCTCACCACGGCCGCCACGTGTTCGCCTGGCTCGGGGGAGTAGGCGCCGCAGATCAGCGCCGCGACTGCCGCGCAGCCGCCGGGCTCGGCGACGATACGCAGTCGTTCCCAGAGCAGGCGCTGCGCAGTCAGTATCGCGTCGTCACTGACGAGCACGATCGAATGCGCGCGGTTCGCGACCACGGCGAAGGTAAGGTCGCCCACCCTGCGCGGGGCCAGCGAGTCGACCGCGACGCTGCCGGTAGGCGCGTCGACCGGTCCGCCCGCGGCGAGCGCCGCGCTCATTGTCGGCGCGCCTTCCGGCTCGGCGCCGATCACTCGCACCGACGCGCGGGCAGCATCGGAGGTCGCGTCGGCGGCCGTCGCGATGCCGGACAGCAAGCCACCACCACCGACGCTGGCGAGCACAGTGCTAGCCGACGGCGCCTGCTGCAGCAACTCGAGACCCGCAGTCCCGGCGCCGAGGATGGTCTCCGCCTGGTCGTAGGCATGCACCGGCATCGCGCCGCTGGCGGCTACCCAGTCCTCGCTCACGGCTAGCGCATCGGAGTAGGTCTCACCCTGCACGACAAGATCCGCTCCGTACGCGCGGATCCGGGCGATCTTGGCGGGTGACGACACGTCAGGTACGAAGATCCGCGCCGCAATGCCAAGGACGCTCGCTGCGTACGCCACTGCCGCGCCGTGGTTGCCGCCGGAGGCGGCCGCGACGCCGGCCGTCGGTACGTTCCGCAGCAGCAGGTTCGCGAACGCGCCGCGTACCTTGAAGGAACCCGAGTGCTGGAACTGCTCGAGCTTGAGGGTCAGCGGCCCTGGCGGCAGGCCGAGTTCGGCTCGGTCGATCGTGAGGACCGGAGTTCGCCGGACATAGGGGCCGATAACCCGCGCCACGTCGGCGACCGACGCTGCTGTCAGGTGGCTGGCTGGCGCTTCCTGCGGAGTACCCATGAAGCAATTATCCCGGGTGGTACTCGGCTGCGAGCGACCGGAAACCGGGTTGCGGGCGCGGCCCCGTTCCCCTCGATAATTCACCAGTGGACAGGCGCCCGACGCTCGACGAGCTGATCGCTGAAGGCGACGCCGTGCCGGTGGCCGGCTGGGACTTCTCCTGGTTCGAAGGGCGGGCGACTGAGCAACGGCCAGGCTGGGGTTATGCCCGGCTGGTGGGTGAGCGAATGACGCGGGCGCGGGCCGCGCTGGACATCCAGACCGGCGGTGGCGAGGTGCTGGCCGCGGCGCTGCGGGCCAGCGGCGCCCGCCCGGCCATGCTGGCGGCGACCGAGTCCTGGCCGCTCAACGCCGAGCTGGCCCGCCGCAACCTGGCCGAGCTAGGCGGCACGGTCGCGGAAGTGGCCGACGATGACGAGCTGCCGTTCGCCTCCGGGGCCTTCGACCTGGTGGTGAGCCGCCATCCGGCCGAGGTGGTCTGGCCGGAGATAGCACGGGTACTTGAACCGGACGGCAGCTATCTGTCCCAGCAAGTCGGCGCCGGATCGAACCGGGAGCTGACCGACTTCATGATGGGGCCGCAGCCGGTCAGTCCGAGCCGTAGCCCGCAGGTCGCGGTCGCGGCCGCGCAAGCGGCCGGACTGGACGTGATTGGCCTGCGCGAGCAGGCGCTGCGGGTCGAGTTCTTTGACGTTGCCGCGGTCGTGTACTTCCTGCGCAAGGTGCTATGGATGGTGCCCGGCTTTACGGTTGCCGGTTACTTCGAGCCGCTGGCGCGGATGCACGAGCACATCCAGGAAGCCGGCTCGTTCAGCTGCCATTCGCAGCGGTTCCTGATCGAGGCGCGCAAGCCGTCCTAGGCTTGGTGCGCGACACGATCAGATGAGCTCCGGAGCAGAGGAGAACCGGCGATGCCTACCCGCACCGCGCACGCGACCTGGACTGGCGGCCTTGAGGACGGCACCGGCACGGTCACCCTGGTCAGTTCCGGCCTCGGTAGCTACGAGATCAACTTTCCGAAGCGCGCTGCCGACGACGCCGGCGGGACTACCAGCCCAGAGGAGCTCATTGCCGCGGCGCATGCGGGCTGTTTCGCGATGCAGTTCTCGGCTCGGCTGGGCGCCGCGGGCGGCAGCGATCAGTCGCTGGACGTGACCGCCGATGTCACGCTGGGACCAGACCCGGCAGGTGGCTTCCGGATCAGGGGTATCACGCTGAGCGTGAGCGGCTCTGCGCACGGGGTCAGCGCTGAAGACTTCGCCAGGATCGCTGCTGAGGCCAAGGCCTCCTGCCCGGTCAGTAAGGCACTCACCGGGACCGACATCACGCTGGCGGTAGCAGGTAGCTGACCGGCTGGCTCTCGGGCCGGCTGGCTCTGGGGCCGGCCGACTCACTGGCCGGCCCGGGCCTCCTCGATGGTTAGCTCGGCGGCCGGGTCGGCCTCGAGGCGCTCGTCCGGGATGGGCTGCCCGCTGCGGATCGACAGGCCGTAGCTGCCGTCGTCGAGCCTGGCCAGGGCGCGGTCGATGGCTGCCAGCCGGCCCTGCAGGTCGGCGACGATCGCGTCATCCAGGCCCTGTGCCGTGAGCGGCTGTGCGGCGTCGGCGTAGTCGCCCGGCTCGTCTTCAGCCTCCCGATCCTGGGCCGCGGCTGACGCGGCGTCTTTGAGCAGCCGGGCTACGTCGGCCCGCTCGCCGCTGAGCCTGGCACGCGCTACGTCCTGATCCATCTGGCCCCCTCACTGTCTCCGCTACCGCGACGGGCTTGTCCGGTCCCGAGCCACATTACGCACCTGCACCCCTGCGCCCCGGCAGAGGTGGCCGTACCGGTCTGGCGGCGGGTCCGACGGCTCATCCGGTGAGCTGTGGCCGTGGCCCGCGCAGCGCGGCAGTCTTTGAGCCGGGCCCGGACCACGTCCCGGACCGGGCGATGGCCCGGATCGTGCGCTGAGGAGGCCATCTGCCGAGCCCGAGTCCTTGAGGGCGAACGAGGGGCGTGGCATCGCCGCCCGGGTAGCGGTGATGCGACAATACCCGTATGGGAGGTAACGGCTCCGGCGGCCGGGATCCGGGCGGCTCGGCAGGTTCGATCCTCAGCATCGGGTCCAGCGGCTCGATCTTGTCCATCGGCTCGACCGGTTCGATCTTGTCCATCGGCTCAGCAGGCTCGCTGCTCTCGGTCGGCTCGGTCGGCTCGGTTGGCTCGGTACTTTCCGTCGCCTCGGCTGCCAGCATCGGGTCGGTTCTGTCGGCGGCATCGCGCTGGTCCGTCCGCGCCTACCGGTCGGATAATCCTGCGCCGCTCGCGCACCGTGTGCATTCGGGGAACGGCGCCAGCCCGAACGGCGCGGGGCCGGGTGGTGCGGGCCCGGGCCGCGCCGAACGGCGGAGAGCGGGTCGCCGCCGCGGTTACCGCCCGGCTGACTGGCGGCCGTTCACTGCGCGCTGAACCGGCCGGACCGGCGTCAGGCAGTCTGCGTCTGGCTGGCGGCTTGCAAGCCGAGTTCGGCAACCGAGGTTTCACGCATCTTGAACTTCTGCACCTTGCCGGTGACGGTCATCGGGAAGTCCTCTGTAATCCGCACGTAACGCGGGATCTTGTAGTGTGCGATCCGGCCGGTACAGAACTCCCTGACCTGCTCGGCAGTCAGGGCACAGCCGGGGCGCAGCTTGATCCACGCGCACAGTTCCTCGCCGAACCTGGCGTCGGGCACACCGATGACCTGGACGTCGACGATGTCGGGATGGGTGTGCAGGAATTCCTCCACCTCGCGCGGGTAGACGTTCTCCCCGCCGCGGATGACCATGTCCTTGATCCTGCCGACGATGTTGAGGTAACCAGCCTCATCCATCACGGCGAGGTCGCCAGTGTGCATCCAGCGGGCTGCGTCAATCGCCTCTGCTGTCTTCTCCGGCTCATCCCAGTAGCCGAGCATGACCGAGTAACCGCGGGTGCAGAACTCGCCGTGGCTGCCGCGGGGCAGGACGAGGCCAGACTCCGGATCGACGACCTTGATTTCAATGTGCGGGCCTGCCCGGCCCACGGTGGAGACGCGGCGCTCCATGTCGTCGTCAGCCGTGGTCTGGGTGGAGACCGGCGATGTCTCCGTCATCCCGTAGCAGATCGTGACTTCGGTCATGTGCATCTCGCTCACCACTCGCTTCATCACCTCGACCGGGCATGGTGACCCGGCCATGATCCCGGTCCGCAGCGAGGACAGGTCGTACTGCGCGAAGTCCGGCAGCGCGAGCTCGGCGATGAACATCGTTGGCACGCCGTACAGCGACGTGCACCGCTCGGCCTGCACAGCCGCCAGCGTGGCGGCGGGGTCGAAGCCGGCCGCCGGGATCACGATGCAGGCGCCGTGCGTGGTGGAGCCGAGGTTGCCCATCACCATCCCGAAGCAGTGGTAGAAGGGCACCGGCACGCACACCCGGTCCGCGGCGGTGTACCCGCACCCCTCGCCGACGAAATACCCGTTGTTGAGGATGTTGTGGTGCGACAGCGTGGCGCCCTTCGGGAAGCCGGTGGTGCCGCTGGTGTACTGGATGTTGATCGGGTCATCGAAGGCGAGTGCGGCCTCCCGCTCGGTCAGCGCCGCGCGCCCGGCCGCCGCTCCGGCCGCCACTAGCTCGTCCCAGTCGGCAGTGCCGATGTAGGAGACTTGCTGCAGCCTGGGCAAGTCGCCGCGGACTTCGGAGATCATGCCCCGGTAGTCGCTGGTCTTGAAGCCTTCCGCGCTGACCAGCAGCCGGATGCCCGACTGCCGCAGCACGTAGCCCAGCTCGTGGCTGCGGTAGGCAGGGTTGATGTTAACCAGGATGGCGCCGATCTTCGCGGCACCGTATTGCACCAGCACCCATTCGGCGCAATTCGGCGCCCATATACCGACCCGGTCGCCTTTCTCGATGCCGACCGCCAGCAGGCCAAGCGCCACCGCGTCACTGTCAGCGTCCAGTTGGGCGTAACTCCACCGCTGCCCGGACGGGATGTCGACGAGAGCCTCGGAATCCGCATGCTCCGCGGCGATGCGGTGCAGGTTCGCGCCGATCGTCTCGCCGAGCAGGGCGTCGGCCGAGGCTCCGTGGCTGTAGGACAGGTGACTGGCTGCGGACATTGCTGACCTCCGGGACAGGTGTAGGTCCATATTCGCACTTGGCCGGTGAGCGATACAGGATGGCAGGCTGCGGCCTTGGGAGCCGGGCTGGCCAGGTCATAGCGTCGTGGTAAGGACACATCCGATTCGCGCCGGACAAGGGAGCTGGGCCCGATGTCGCTGCCATACGCCGAACCACTCACCCCGCGCGAGCCGGCTGAGCCGGTGATTCCCGAGCCGCCGCGCCGTGGCGAGCCCGGCGGCGAGCCATGCGCGATCTGCGGCGGCAGCACGACCGGCGCGCTGTGGTCGGACGACCTGTGGACGCTGCACGCGCCGGTGAACGGCAGCCTGCCTGGATCGGTGTGGCTCGCGAGCAAGGAGCACTTTGACTCCTTCGCCGATATGCCTGCCGGACACGCTGCCGCCTTCGGGCGGGTCGCTGGCCTGGTTGAACGTGCGATCCTGTCACTGGGCGGGGTGGCCAGGGTGCACCTGTACCGCTGGGGTGATGGCGGCGCGCACTTCCACGTCTGGTTCATCCCGCGGCCCGACGGCATGCTCGAGGCCCGCGGCATGTACCTGCCCATCTGGGAGGACGTGCTGCCAACCGTGCCCGATGAGGAACTGGCCGCAGCGGCCAACCGGGTCGTGGCGGCAGTGGAAGCGGCCGGCTGAGCTCAGCGCTGGGCCGGCCTGCGGCCGAGATGCGCGCGGCGACTGACAGGACTAGTGTCAGAGCTGAGGCTCATATCGCTTTCGGAGCGCCGCGATGGATACGTGGATTATCTGGCTGATCATCGCGGCTGTGCTTGGCACCATCGAGATCGCCACCACGACGCTGGCGTTCGGCCTGCTTGGCCTAGCCGCCCTGGTCGCGGCCGGTGCCGGTTTCCTGGGCGCTGGCGCCGCTATCCAGTTCGGCGCGTTCGTGCTCGCGTCGGCTGTCGGCCTCGGCGTCGCCCGCCCCTTCGCCATGCGGCATATCCGACATCCGCCGCTGCTGCGAACCGGCACTGCGGCGCTGGTCGGCCGGACGGGTTACGTGCTGGAAGAAGTCAACTCTCGCGGCGGCCGGGTCCGGATCGGCGGCGAGGAGTGGTCCGCCAGGCCTTATGACGAGACCCTGGTCATCCCCGCTGGCACCAAGGTCGACGTGCTGCAGATCGAGGGCGCGTCAGCGCTCGTGTACCCGAGGGAGTAGCCATGTTCGCTGAGGCTGTCGGTATCGCGGCCGCCGTAATCGCCCTGTTGGTAGTTCTGACCGCGTTTCGTACGATCCGGATCGTGCCGCAGGCTCGGGCCAGGAACGTGGAGCGGTTTGGCCGCTACACCAAGACGCTGGAACCCGGCATGAACTTCATCATCCCGTTCGTTGACCGGGTCAAGCCGCTGATCGACTTGCGCGAGCAGGTGGTCTCGTTCATCGGTCAGCCCGTCATCACCGAGGACAACCTCGTCGTCAAGATCGACACCGTGCTGTTCTTCCAGGTCACCGATCCGCGAGCGGCCGACTACGAGATCGTCAACTACATCCAGGCGATCGAGCAGCTCACCGCCACGATGCTCCGGAGCGTGATCGGCTCGATGGACCTGGAGGTCACGCTGACCTCCCGTGACAAGATCAACACCATGCTCCGCGGCGTGCTGGACGATGCCTCTGGAAAGTGGGGCATCCGGGTGACCCGCGTCGAGATCAAGGCCATCGACCCGCCGAAGAGCGTCATCGACGCGATGGAGAAGCAGATGCGCGCCGAGCGGGAGAAGCGCGCGGCGATCCTGACCGCCGAGGGCCTTCGGCAGGCGCAGATCCTGACGGCTGACGGTGACAAGCAGGGTGCCGTCCTGCGGGCTGAAGGCGAGAAGCAAAGTGCGATCCTGAAGGCCCAGGGCCAGGCCCAGGCCATCACGTCGGTGTTCCAGTCGATCCACGAAAACGACCCGGACCCGAAACTGCTCGCCTACCAGTACCTGCAGACGCTGCCGCAGCTAGCCCAGGGTCCGGGCAACACGGTCTGGATGATCCCGAGTGAGCTGACCACCGCGCTGAAGGCATTGAGCGGCGCGTTCGATAGCAGTGGTTCGGCGGCCGATGCCCCGGTGGCAGCTTTGGCGCGGGCGGCTGACCGGCTGAACCGGCCAGTTCCTGCCGTGACGGCCCCGGCTCAGTCGGGGTCAGCCGAAGCCGCGCTGGCTGAGGCTGTGCGAACCGAGGCTGCGTTGGAGGCGGCTACCGGTGGCGGGGCCTCGCTGCCGGAGGCTGCACTGCCGGAGGCTGCACTGCCGGAGGCTGAACTGCCTGAGGTGGCGCTGCCCGAACCGGATGGGCTGCCGGGGCTGGCTGCGCTGACGGGCGTGGACACGACCGACGGAGGCACAGCTAATGGATCGGCCGGCTCCGGTAACGGTTAGCGCACCTGCCAGCTGGCTTGACCGCATGCCAACGGTTCGGTCTGCCTAGAACCTGATGGCCAGGCCGAGCGTCAGCAGCGCCCCGAAAGCAAGCTGGAGGCGGCCGGTCTGGCCGAGCGCCGCGATGAGACTACGTCCGGTCGCTCCGTCGCGCACTTGGCGGACTGGGGGGAACGCGAATGGCAGCGCGGCCAGGGCGAGCAGGCTGAGCGGCCGGGCCGGCGCTAGCACCAGCGCGACGCAGAACGGCACCACGATGCAGCCGGTATACAGTGCCCTGGTCCGGCGGTCGCCGAGCACGACCGCGAGGGTGCGCTTCCCGGTCTGGCTGTCGGTCGGAATATCGCGCAGGTTGTTGATGACCAGCAGCGCGCAGGCGAGCAGGCCGATGGCTGCCGCAGCGGCGATGGGCAGCCACGTCAGCTCCTGCATCTGGACGTACGCGGTGCCCGCAACCGCAGCCAGGCCGAAGAACAGGAACACCGACACCTCGCCCAGCGCGCGGTAGCCGTAGGGCCGTCGGCCGCCGGTATAGAACCATGCGGCGGCGACTGCGGCTGCCCCGAGCAGCAGCAGCCACCAGGAGGTAACGGCTGCCAGGACCAGGCCGGCCGCACATGCGACCGCAAAGCAACCGAGGGCGGCGGCGAGGACATGCCGCGGCTTGGCCAGTCCCGACCCAACCAGCCGGACCGGCCCCACCCGGACCTCGTCTGTGCCGCGGATCCCGTCGCTGTAGTCGTTGGCGAAGTTGACGCCGACCTGCAGGGCCACCGCGACGATGAGGGCCAGGCACGCCCGCCAAGGCGAGAACTTGCCGTAGCCGAAGGCGACGCCAGAGCCGACCACAACCGGGACGATGGCTGCGGGCAGGGTGCGCGGCCGCGTGCCAGCGACCCAGGTTCGCAGATCGGCCACCGCTGCATCCTTTGCCATGTTGTGGAGGGTCACAGACTAGCCCGCGACGCGCGCTGTGCTGTCCTGGCGGGCGAGGTGCTGACCGGGGCTAGCCAGGCGGCAGGGAACGCTGTGCGGCGTAGTAGATCTCGCCGGCTTGCTCCCAGGTGAGCGGCGGGATCCCGGCGGCTCGCCTGCGGGTGCGGAAGTACCGGATGAGCTTGCGCCCGGAGAAGACATCGACACCGCGCAGGTTGGTGACCGCCCATGGCACCGTAGGCCCGTAGATCACCATGGCCGGACGAACCTCGATCTGGCGGCCGAGTTCCGCGCTGAGCAGCGTGGATGCCTGCGCCGCAGCCCAGCGGGCGTGTGCGAGCCTGCTCTTCTGGCTGAACGGGCCGTGATACAGCAATGGCCCGGCCGCGGAGTCGCTGGCGACGGTCCGTACCGGCAGCCGGCGGTCCCACCGCTCGGAGTCCAGCGCATACACCCCGCCCGGCCCGATGACCAGGTGATCGATGACTGAGTCGGTGCCAGGGATGATGTAGGCGTGCACTGCTAGGTAGCCGACCGACCGGGCCACGAAGAGCCGCCGTTTGGACCGGCGCTGCGCCGAGTGCGCTCTGGCCGCCGCCGGGATCAGTGACATTGTCTTGGACTGGTAGATGGTGTCGGCGATCGCGACCAGGGCCGCTGCAGTCAGCCCGATCCGCCAGTTCTGCCAGAGCGTGAAAATCAGCAGGACGAGGAGCGAGACGATAGCGCGCCGGGCCCAGATGGGCAGCCTAGGATCCGCGGCGAGCCCGGCCATCGTGCCGCGCGAGGGAGCAGGAAAGCCCTGGGGCCCCTCGGCCGGGGCCGCTGACCCGGTCGGTGTCGGCTCAGGCCCGGTCTCCCGGTCCATGTGCCGTAGCGTAACCGAGTGGTCACAGTGCGGACCAGACTGGCCGGGGGTTGGTCTCGAAGCGCCGGGCCGCTACCCTTCGGTAACGTGACCCAGATTCATGATCTGACAGTGACCGAGCTCGCAGCTGCAATCGCGACCGGGGAGACGTCCTCGGCCGAGATCACCGAGCACTACCTGGATCGCATCGACCGGCTGAACGAGCGGGTCGGAGCCTTCTACACGGTGACGCATGAGCTGGCCCGCGAGCAAGCTGCGGCGGCGGACAAGGCCGTGTCCGCGAGCCGCAAGGGCTCCAGCGGCAAGAGCGGGGGCGAGCTGCCACCGCTGACCGGCGTGCCTATCCCGATCAAGGACCTGAACATGGTCGCCGGCGTCAGGCTGACCTACGGGAGTGCCACTCTGGCCGACAACGTGGCGACCGAGGACGACTACGTGGTCGAGCACTTGCGGTCAGCCGGCATCGTGATCACCGGCAAGACCGCGACTCCTGAGTTCGGCCTGCCCTGCTACACCGAGACCAGGATCGGTCCGCCAGCGCGGACGCCGTGGGACCTGACCAGGTCGGCCGGCGGCTCAAGCGGCGGCGCGGCCGCGGCAGTTGCGTCCGGTCTTGCCCCCGCCGCCCAGGGCAGCGATGGCGGCGGCTCGATCCGGATCCCGGCGAGCGTCTGCGGCCTGTTCGGCATCAAGCCGACTCGCGGCCGCATCTCCCAGGGCCCGCTGATGCCGGACCTTGCGGGTCTGTCCACGGACGGTCCGCTCGCCAGGACCGTGGCGGATGCTGCCCTGCTGCTCGACGCGATGGTCGGCAACCACCCCGGCGACATGTACACCCAGCCAGCCTTGCCGGCCGGTGAGTCCTACCTGGGCTACGCCAGCCGCGAGCCGGGCAAGCTGCGCATCGCCAGGTCGCTCACGACCGTTGTCGAGGGTGCGCAAGTGCACCCGGACTGCATCGCCGCCTACGAAGGGGCAAGCGCGCTACTAGCCTCCCTCGGCCACGAGGTCGAGGACGTGGAATTGCCGTTCCCGTCAGAGGCTGTCCCGTCGTTCCTGTCGCTGTGGTACGCGATGGCTACGCTGGCTCCGATCGCGCCCGAGCAGGAGGTCGAACTGCTGCCGCTGACCCGTTACCTTCGCGGCCGGGGCCTGCAGTTGTCCGCCGCCGAGTTGCTGTTCCACCAGGCGGTCCTGCAAGGCAGCGTCCGCCCGGCCATGCGCGCGCTGAACGCATACGACGCGGTGCTCAGCCCGACCCTGGCCCTTCCGCCCCGGCCGGTGGGCTGGTTCGACGAGGTAGAGCCGCCCGAGAACTTCGTCCGGCAGACTCATTTCACGCCGTGGACGGCGCTGTACAACCTGTCCGGCCAGCCGGCCGTCAGCGTACCCCTGCACTGGACCGCCGACGACCTGCCCATCGGGATCATGCTGGCCGGCCGGATCGGGGATGAGGCAACGCTCATCTCGCTGTCGGCCCAGCTTGAGGCGGCCAAGCCATGGGCGCACCGACACCCGGCTATCTGGTGATATAGCACTCTGAACCGCCGTCCCGCCTTCTCGCGAATGCGTGGCAAGACGGAGTAGCGGGGATAGTGCCCTGGCAGTAAAGGGGCGCCGTTACCGGGGAGCGGGTGCAGTGATTCAGCTGCTCGAACGCCTTGGCGCGGTTTGCGCCAGGCGGCACTGGATCGTGATCATTGCCTGGCTGATCATCCTGGGCGGGCTGGTGGCCGCCAGGCAGGCGTTCGGCGGCCAGTTCGTCAATAACTACAACGTGCCGGGAACTCAGTCGGACAACGGCCTGAATCGGCTGAACAGCACGTTCAACTCGCAAGGTGGCTACGCCGGGCAGATCGTCTTCCACTGCCGATCCCGGCCTACGTGCCGATGCTGGTATTCGCTATCGTCTTCGGCCTGTCGATGGACTACGAGGTGTTCTTGCTGTCGCGTGTGCACGAGGCGTGGATCGCGACCGGAAATCCCGCCGCAGCGTGGCGATCGGCATCGGCGGGACCGCCCGGGTGATCACCACGGCAGCCGCGATCATGATCGTGGTGTTCACCAGCTTCGTGCTGAATTCTGATCCCACGGTGAAGATGCTCGCCATCGGCATGGCATTCGCCGTGCTCATTGACGCGTCGCTGGTCAGGATGATCCTGGTGCCGGCGGTGATGACGCTGCTTGGCCCGCATGCCTAGTGGATGCCCCGGTGGCTGGAGCCGATCGTGCCGCAGCTGCAGTTGGAAGGCAGCTTGGCCGCGTCCGCCGCGCCGCCTGCACGGCAGGCTGAGCTGGCCGCGCGCAAGCACAGGCACTGACTCGATAACCCGATATCGGTAAGTTTCTCCGTTTGGTCTTCGGCAGCGGCACAGATGCGTAGGGTCGAAGGCATGAGCCTGCTCAGATCAGGGGCCCTCGCCGCCGCGGCGCTAGCTGGCGGTGCGGTCCTGACGGCGTGCTCGAGCAGCGGTCCGACTCCGCAAGCCGTGGCGCACAGCTACCTGGCGGACTGGGCGAACCGCGACTGGCCGGCGATGCGGGTCCTGACGGCCCGCCCGCCAGCCGACTTCACGGCGGTCAACGCGGCCGAGCTGACTGATCTCGGCGTGAAGCGAGCCAGCTATGCGGCCGGGCCGATGACGATGACTGGCAGCACCGCGCACGAGGACGTGACCCAGCGCCTGGAGATCGCCGGCGTCGGCACGATCGGAGTCAAGACCAGGCTGCGGCTGAGGCAGCTATCGGGGAACTGGCGGGTCGCCTGGACGCCGGCCACCGTCGCGCCTGGCCTGCAGTCCGGTGACAGGCTGTCGCTCCAGCTGAACTGGCCACCGCGAGCGCAGATCCTAGGCGTCGCAGGCGCGCCGCTCACTGCGCAGGTGGCGATGGTGACGATCGGCGTCGAAGGCAGGCGGATCAGGAGCCAGTCAGTGGTCCGCGCAGCGCTGCTGGCGGCCGGCGCGACGAAGCAGGCTGTGACCACAGCGCTGACCGGCGCGAAGAGCGAGCCAACCTGGTTCGAACCGGTGGTCACCGTCAGCTGGGCCCGTTATCAGCAATTGAAGCCGACCATCTACCCGATCCCCGGCACCGTGTTCCAGACCGTGCACGTGCGCGCGCCCGCCGAGGCTGGCCTTGATGACCTGGTCGGATCGGTCGGCCCCGTGACGGCCCAGCAATTGCAGCAGCTCGGTCCTCCGTACACAGCGCAAAGCGTCGTCGGCCAGACCGGGCTCGAGCACGCCTACGAGCGGCAGCTAGCCGGAACGCCAGGCGCTGTGGTGTCGGTCGTCAAGGCGAACGGGACAACGTCCGGCCCGGCTGTGGCGAGCGTCCCGGCCAAGCCGGGCAAGCCGCTGCAGACCAGCATCGATCCCACCGTGCAGCGCGACCTGGCGGCGGCGCTCGCTGGGGTGCACAAGCAGACCGCGCTCGTCGCGGTGAACGCGGCCACGGGTCAGGTACTGGCCTCCGACAGCGTGCCGAACTCGGCCGGCTTCAACCTCGCCTTCGACGGCGCCCTCCCGCCAGGCTCGTCGTTCAAGGTGATCACCTCGACCGCGCTGATCGAGCACGGGCTGAGCCCGGCCTCGCCCGCCAGCTGCCCGGGCACGCTCACAGTCGACGGCGAGGTCTTCCACAACGCCGAGGGCGAGGCGCCGGTCAGCAACCTGCTGCACGCCTTCGCGGAGTCATGCAACACCGCGTTCATCGGGCTGGCGACGCGGCATCTGACTGCGGCCGAGTTCCCGCAGACCGCACGGATCTACGGGATCGGCGCGACGCCATCCCCGGGCTTGCCTGCCTTCGGCGGCTCGGTGCCGAAACCGCGGGACGAGGCCGCGCTGGCCGCGACCGCGATCGGCCAGGCCGGCGTGCTCGTGTCACCGCTGGCCATGGCCATGGTCGCGGCTGCCATCGACTCCGGCCAGGTGCACGCGGCCAGGCTCGTCGCGGGCGCGCCAGACGACCGGGTGCCGCCGCGGCAGTTGCCGCCGCAGGTGGTGACCGACCTGCACCAGATGATGGCGCAGGTGGTCGCGACCGGCACCGCGGCTGGCAAGGGGCTGCCGCCGGGCACGTTCGCCAAAACCGGCACTGCCGAGTACGGCCGCGGCAACCCGCTGCCCACCGATGCCTGGCTGATCGGCTTCAACGGCGACATCGCGTTCGCCATGGTCACCATCGATGGCGGCGAGGGCGGCCCGACCGACGGCCCCGTCGTGGCGAAGTTCCTCGACCTGTTGCACCAATCCGGCACCTGAGACCGGCGAGGCCTGCAGGCGCACCGGCTGCGGACCTCTTAGCATTCCAGTACCGGCGTGGCAGGCCGGAGGTCACCTCAGGATGCGGGGGCACGGGATGACCGGATGATGCCTGATCGCAATGGTGCCGCCTGGGACGGCACCGTGAAACACGGCACGACGGAGGACGACGCGCCGTCGGCCCGCGGCCGGGGGAAGCACGAGCGGGCCAGGCACGGGCGGGCCGGCCGCGACCACGTGAGGCGGCGCCGGCTAGGCCGTCGGCAGCGGGGCGCGCATGAGGCCGGCCAGTTCAGTGAGCCGTGGTCGGCTGGCGCGCCGCGTCCGCGCCGCTTGCTCTGGTACGGCAATGCGGTCGTTGCGCTTGCCGCTTCGTGCGGCCTGCTCGCGGTGCTCGGCGCCGGCCTGCGCAGCCTGCCCGCCCTCGGGCCGGCCCTGGTGCCCGGACACGGAGTGTGGACTTCGGCCGCTGGCGGGAAGCTGCCGGAGTCCCAGACGCTGACACTGCCGGGCCTTGCCGCGCCGGTACAGGTTACGTTCAGCCAGCAGGGCGTGCCAGCCATCAGCGCCCAGTCGGACGCCGATGCGTTTCTCGCGCTCGGCTACCTGGAGGCCAGCTTCCGGCTGACTCAGCTCGATATCGAGCGCAGGCTGGCCGAGGGCAGGCTGGCCCAGCTCGACGGCCCGGCCGCAGTCGCCTCGGACTCCTTCGAGCTTCGCCTCGGCCTGCTGCGCACGGCGCGAGCGGAGTGGGCCGCATTGGCTAAGTCCAGCCCGGCCGCGCAAGCTCTGATCGCCTACTCCCACGGAGTCAACGACTACCTGGCGCGAGCGCGGGCGAGTCAGCAATGGCCGGCCCTGTTCGCGCTGACGGGGGTGTACCCGGCCGACTGGACGCCCGTGGACAGCCTGGCGGTGCAAGGCGCGCTGGCGCAGCAACTCAGCTTCAGCACCTGGCCGCTTGATGACGCGCTGCTCGTGCGATCACTGGGCTGGCACGCTGCGATGACCTGGTTCGGTATTCAGCCGCCGGTCCCGCAGCGTCCCTACGACCCGGGCCCGTACCGTCAGCTCGGTCTCGCGCCACTGCCCGGCGCGCCGGCTGGCGGGAGTACCCATGCGGGGCCACGTTCCCCTTCCTATCAGCGTGCCAACGCGACTGCGGTCTCCGCCGGACTGGCGCAGGCTTGCGCGGCGATCCTCACACATGCCAGGACGCTGCCGCCGGGCCAGGTGGCCGCGACGGCCGCGGGCAACGCCTGGGTGGCGAACGGCCCAAAGGTGGCCCGCGGCGGGGCGATGCTGGCCGGCGACCCGCACCTGCCGCAGACGCTGCCGGCCGGCTGGTACGAGGTCGCGTTGAGCGCGCCCGGCCTCGCGGAATCGGGGGTCGGCGTGCCTGGCCTGCCTGCCGTGCTGATCGGGCACAACGCGCATATTGCCTGGTCAGTCACCAGCGCGCAGAGCCAGCAGACGTTGTTTTACGACGAGCGGACCAGCCCGTCGCGGCCGGGGGAGTATTTCTGGCGCGGTCAGTGGCGGCCCATGCGGGTGCTGCATTACACGATCGCGGTACGCGGCGGCGCGAGCCGGCGGCTCACGGTCGACCAGACGGTGCACGGCCCAGTCCTGAGCCAGGCTGGCCAGGCCGTCGCAGTCGACTGGATGGGCGCTCTGGGCTCGCCGGATGAGAACGTGCTGCTGGCCATCGGCCGTGCGAGCGACTTCGCCCAGTTCAGGGCTGCGCTGGCGGGCTGGCGAGCGCCCGCGCTGACATTCGTGTACGCCGACGATCGCGGGAACATTGGGGCGATCTCGGCCGGCTATGTCCCGCAGGTCGCGGGCGGTTCACCGTGGCTGCCGATGCCGGGAACCGGGGCCGATGACGTGGCCGGGGTGATCCCGTATGCCGCGCTTCCGCAGGTCTATGACCCGCCGTCGCACGTGCTAGCGGTGGCGGATCAGCGGCCGGTCGGCGCGTCTTACCCGTATTACCTCGGTACGGCGAGCTTCTTCGATGCCGGTTATCGTGCCGGCGCTGTACTTGCCTACCTCGGTGAGCACTGGTCGATGGGGCCTGCCAGGTTCGCCTCGCCGCAGACTGATTTCGAGGATCAGCTCGCGTCGGTGATCGTGCCGAAACTGCTCGCGGCGCTGAAGGGCGCGTCGCTGTCTGCCGTGCAGCGGCAGGCCGCGCACACTTTGGCGTCGTGGCACCGGCAGATGGCGGTGGATTCTGCGGGCGCGTCGATCTGGTGGACCTTCTGGTCCGATTACCTGTCCGCGGTGTTCGGGCCATGGTGGACGGCCGCGAAGGTGCCGGTGCAGCTGGATCGGGTTGGTCTGTCCGTCGGTCCGGCCCAGGTCAGCCTGGATGAGGATCTGCAAGCGTGGACGGTAGGTGCACAGCGGAACGCGGCGTTCAGACCGCCTGGCGGTCCGTCGCGCACGGCAGTGCCCGTGATGCGCTCCGCGTTCGCGGCGGCAGTCGCAGATCTTGGCAAGAAGCTCGGCGGCGGTCCTGGCAGCTGGACGTGGGGGAAGCTGCACACTACGGAGTTCCCTTCGCTGACCGGGGCAGCGGCGCTCGGCTACGGACCGCGGGCGGCAGGCGGTGACATCTGGACCATCGACACGGCTGGCGGCGGCTTCAACTCCGAGGCTGGGCCTGACTGGCGGATGATCGTGGGCTGGTCTGGGGTCGGCCAGCCGGTCGCGGAGGGCATCTACCCGGGCGGGCAGAGCGAGAACCCGGCTTCGCCCTGGTACTCCAACTTGGTCGGCTACTGGTGGGCGGGGAAGTACCTGCCGCTGCCGGTGGCTGTGCCGGTGCCGGGCGGGGGCGGGGGCGCCACGTCCGCTACTCGCGGCACGTCGGTCACTCCCGCCGCGTCGGTTTCTTCCGCCGCGTCGGTCACCCGCGCCGCGTCGGTTACTCGCGCCGCGTCGGTTTCGCACGGCGCCTCCGCGACCAGGATCTGGGAGCTGCGGCCGTGACAGCTGAATTCAAGCGCCTCGGCAAGCGCGGCTCATACCGGCTCGGGCAGCTCCGGGCGCAGGGTATCCGTGGCCCGGCCCGGCAGGCGCTGTTCCAGCCCCGGTTCAACCGTGCCGATCGTGGCTTGCCGGCGTCGGCGTGGCTACTCGGGCTGGCTTTCGGGGCCGTCGCGATCGGCGTCGGCGCGTATTTCGGATCGTGGTTCATGCCGTTCCTGCTGGGCCTCCTGGCGGGCCTTGCCAACAAGGTCGGGCGGTGGCCGGTGTACGTGGCGCTGCCTGCGGTCGGGCTGATGGCCGCGATCGGCTGGGGCGCGCCGCTGCTGTTGGCAACTCTGCAGGGCGAGCCTTACCGTGCGGTCGCCCGGGAACTGGCCGCGATCAGCGGGCTGCCCGGCCACGCTGCGGTGGGATTCGGCGTGACCGTGCTGGTGGCCGTTGTTCAGGTCACCGTTGGATACTGGCTGGGCCGGACGATGACGCCGCTTCCCCGCAGAGATTAGTCCGAATCAGGCCGCAGCCGGGTAATGCTGCGCGGCGCGACGGGCCTGGCGGACCAGTCTGGTCGCGACCAGGATCGGCCCGCCAACGCCAGCCCCCAGAACGACGAGCGCCAGCAGCAGCCCGAGCCAGCCGGGCATGGCGCCCGGCTGGTTTGCGCAATGGTGTGTGATCGCCTGACCGGCTCCGCTACTGCCAGAACAGGCGCCCGAGCGATTGGCGCCCGACAATACGAAGATGACAGCTGCCAGGCCACCAGGCCAGATGAGCGTTCCGAGTAGCTTGTCGCTCAGCCGCCAGCGTGGCGAAATCCACAGCAGGATCGCGCCCACGATCCACCCGATGCCGGCCAAGAAACCGCCAACGAGGAGCAGGATCACCGCGAAGATCTCCATCACGCCCATGCCCGCGGCGTCCGGCCTGGGCGGACCCGAACTGCTCGGCCAGCTGACATAAGCGCCGCCAGGACCGAAGCCGCCGGGTCCGTATCCGGTCGGTCCGTAGCCCTGCGAGCTGCTAGGGACATAGCCGGTGGACGCCCCGCCGAAACCCTCGGCACCCGTACCGACCGGTGCGCCAGCAACGGGTTCACCGGTGCCCGGCGGTGCCCCGCCGATGGCCTCTCCGTCACTCCCGGCAGCCCAGCCAACAGCCCCGCCCCCGATGAGACCGATGTCAGCCAGTCCGCCGAGTTGTGCGGTGTCGGCTTGCTCCGCCGCGGCGCGCACAATGTCGTCCGGCTGCCCGAGTCGGGCCAGGGTGTCAGCGACGCTCGTAGTTGCCTCGCCAGACGCGCCCGGGATGAGTGCTCTGGCTTCGGCGATATGGGCGCTGATTTCCTCGATGAGCTCGTCACGCCGGTCGGCTGGCAACGACTCGGCCGCAGTGGCGAGCCTGCGCAGATAGTCGGCGACAAGCTGATCGTCGGTGCTCATTGTCGTTCCTCCTGCCGCGGCGCCCGGCCGCCCACCTCGTGCCGAAGTGCTGTAGTGCATATGGCTGACACTGACTAGTTCCTAATCCGCATCGGCCAGCAGCCCGTCCACGCTGTCACGGAGTCGGTGCCAGGATCCGCTGAATTCAGCGAGGGCTTCCTGGCCGGCATCCGCCAGTCGGTAATACTTCCGCGGCGGGCCCGCGGTCGACTCCTGCCAGCTGGTTTCGACCAGTCCTTGGCGGCGCAGCCGTGCCAGCAGCGGATAGATGGTGCCTTCGCCGGTCACCATGCCGTCGACGTCGGCGAGTGCCTGGACCAGCTCGAAGCCGTATCGCTCCTTGTCGCGGAGCATGGCAAGCACGCAGTACGGCAACACTCCGCGGCGCATCTGGGCTACCAGGTTCCTGGCCTCGCCAGCTACCATGCACAACATAGTAGCCGGTTGTAAAGGGCTCACGTCAAGGGCTTACCCGCATGACCCATTCCGCCGCGACAGTCGCCCGCAGCAAGGCGGGCTCACCGAGTGCGTCGGTGCTATCCACGAACTGGTCGATCGCTCCGATCGGCGGCAGCTCGCGCAGCTTCTCGTCAGCGATCGCATCACGGAGCGCGCCGACGAAGCGGGCCGAGTCCAGGACCCGGAACGGGCGCTGGTAATAGCTCGGCCGGACGCCGGGGTCGACCGGCGGTGTGACCCCCAGGGCGTTGTGTAGCCGAGCTGCGGCTTCGAGCGCGCAGCACAGGTTGCGCTCGCGATCCGGCCAGGTAGTCGCTGACATAGCGGCAACCAACGTCGGCAGCATGGCGTTACCTGCGTCCGTGCGGGCGAACGCAGAGCCGAGCCATTTGCTGTACGGCGGGTAACGGCGGTCCATCAGCAGTACGAGCCGCATCAGGTCCCGGGCAAGCCGGGACGTCACCAGGGCTGATCCGAGCTCGTCATCGACTTCTGCGCAGCGGCCCGGGAACGCCTCTTCCTGCGCAATGCGCTGCCACTGGCTGGCAAGGATGTACAGCCATACATCGTGCGGGTACCACGCCAGCCTCTCCCGGACCGCCACCAGCCCGCCGCCTGGACTGCCTGCCAGCCCGTCGTGGAAGACCGCACCGCCAGTCAATTCGGCCAGCACTTGTGTGGGGGTGGCCAGCCAGTCACGGATTTGCACCTCAGTGGTCGGATCGAAGCCGAGCGCTCTGGACATCCACTGGCGCAAGCTAGCGACCGCGACCCAGTGCGAGGCAGGCTCGCCTTCGGCGCCGGATGCCGCGAACCTCGTCGGATAGCCGCGGAACTCGGCCGGAAGCTTCGCGGCCAGCATCCGGCTCAGGGCTTCGGCTACGGTGACCGCGTCCTCGTCGGTCAGGAATACTTGCAGCCGTGGTCCCCAGTTGTGATCGGTGGATCGGGCTGAGTCGAAACCGAGCATCTCGGAACCTGGCCCCATCAGGCCCGCCGCGTGCCGCAGACGAGGGAATTCCTGGTCGAGCAGTGGCCGAACCGCCTCAAAGTAGAACAACCGCGCTAGTTCGAGGCCGGGAAGGAAGGCCGTGGTCACCGGCTGAGCATCGTTGATCGCAACGGCCCCCGGCAACTGAGATTCAGGCTGGCGGACGCCACTGTTCGACCACCGCGGCGACGAGACATAGCGGCGAGCACGGCCGCGCACCCGTGAACCCGCGCCTTGCTAGCACCATGGCAATCTCGGCCGCCACTCTGCACGGCGTCTGAGTGACATCGAACCAGCCGTAACGCAGTGTTGTGATCCCGTCGAGCGCTGCCGCATTGTCGCGGCGGATGTCCCTCCATCGCGTGTCACCAGGATGGGCGAGACGGCCGTCGAGTTCGATCACAGTGCGATACGCCTTATAGAGAACGTCGCGGTACCGGCGGCGACCGGCTATCCGGGTTGGCGCCTGACGCGTCGTGTCGGGCAGACCGTGCGGCCGCTCCACATTGCGGTGATATCGCACCTCCAAGATCGAGTTCAGGCCGCTGGAATCGTCAGTCAGCAGCTCAGCCAGCTCGGATCTCCAGCGCAGTCGGGCTCGCAACTCTACGGCCGCGCGTAGCTTTGCTTGCGTGGTCAGCCTCCGTCCGAGGCCGGCGGTAATCCAGGCCAGGGCGTCGTCGATGCTCGCCGCCGCGTTCATCAGATCGAGGATGGTTTCCTCGATGCGAGTCTGCGGGGGCAGTAGTGCCGGATGGAGGGCCTGACCGGCCCGCGCTGAATAATGCACTACGATTCCCGGCACCTTGGCGACTCGTCGATCGCCTGGCACGGTGACATGAATGCTCTCGCTGGGCGAGTCAACGAGCCTTTTGAGCTCCGCGGCCGTCCGGTAGCTGAGCATGGCGCCCGGCCCGGCGCTGAGGACGGCCGCCCAGAGCAAAGCCGACCGGCCCGGCTCGCCGGAGAACGTCGCATAGACCCCGCGATGCATCTGCTGCCACCGGCCAGATCTGAGCTTCGACGACACGGCACCCCAGCTAAGCCCGGCCAGCAGAGCTTGGCGAGCGGATACGACGCCGTCCTGAAGCTCCATCAGATCCAGAATTTCGGCCGGTAAGTGGGCTCCCATGGGCCATATCGTGCCGAGTGACTCTGACAAATCGGTCCCGAGGCATTATCCGGAAGACATTTTCTCTTCGGCGATCGAAAAGTCTTCCGGATCATGGTGAACCTGGCCGGGGCCGCTTGTTCGGTGGTCCCGAGCGGGGCCGATCATGGGGGAGTGACTGACCCAGAGCTGATCCGCCGCGCCGAGAATGCCGGGATTGCCACCAGTTATGAGAATTGGCGGCACGAGCGGGTAGAGATACCTGCAGAGACCATTGCGGCGATCCTGGCTGTGCTCGAGGACTCCAGCGAGGCCGCTGCGTTGGGTGGCTCTCGCGGTGTTATTGAGGCTCAAGGTGCTGGAGCGGCCGGGTCTGTGCCGGCTCCGGGGTATGCGGCGGCTCCCGGGTCTGTGCCGGCTCCCGGGTATGCGGCGGCTACCGGGTATGCGGCGGATCCCAGGCCCGCGGTGACTCCCGCGCCTGCGACAGCTAGCGGCATTGGCGCGGCTCCTTCTTCTCCTGCAGACTCCGGGCGTGCCGCCGCGCAGCTGCCCATGCCAGCGCTGCCATGGACACGGCAGTGGGGCTTCACCGTGCAGCTGTACTCGGTCCGGTCACAGGACTCGTGGGGCCACGGAGATCTGCACGATCTCGCTGAGCTAGCGAAATGGAGCGCCGCGGAGCTGGGCGCTGGCTTCGTACTGGTCAACCCACTGCATGCGGCCGAGCCAGTGCCTCCGGTGAGCCACTCTCCTTACCTGCCGATGACCAGGCTGTTTACCAGTCCGCTGTACTTGCGGCCGGAGGACATCCCGGAGTACGCCGACCTGCCTGATGCGGACAAGCGCGCCGCGCAGGAACTTGCTGCCCCGCTCCGCGCGGCGAACCACAGCGCAAACCTCATCGACCGCGACGCGGTCTGGCGCGCCAAACGCGCAGCGCTCGAGCTGATCAGGAAGGTACCGCTGGCGGCCGACCGGCAGGCGGCCTACGACGGCTTTCGCGCCGAACGCGGCCGTGACCTCGAGCACTGGTCTGCCTGGTGCGCACTGGCGGAGCGGCACGGCCCGGACTGGCGCAGCTGGCCGTCCGAGCTAGCCGACCGCCCGCTGGCCGAACAAGCCGTCCGCAGCGACCCGGATCTCCAGAGCGCCGGGGACTTCCACGCTTGGCTCCAGTGGCACGCCGACGAGCAGCTCGCGGCCGCCCAGCAGGCCGCGACGTCGGCCGGCATGGCGCACGGCGTCATTCATGACATTGCAGTCGGCGTGCACCCTGGCGGCGCCGACGCCTGGGCACATCCTGAGCTGCTCGTGCCTGGCTTCAGCGTTGGCGCGCCGCCGGACAGTTTCAATCAGCTGGGCCAGGACTGGAGCCAGCCGCCCTGGCATCCGCGGCGACTTGCCGCAGCGGGTTACCGGCCGCTGGCAGAGCTGTTCGCCGCGACACTCCGGCACAGCGGAGGGCTGCGCGTCGACCATGTGATGGGCCTCATGCGGCTCTGGTGGATACCGGCAGGCCAGCCCGCCGACCGTGGCGCTTACGTCAGATACGACCACCGGGCGTCGGTCGCCGCGCTAGCTGGACCGGCGGCCCGCGCGAATGCGCTGGCCATCGGCGAGGATCTGGGCACTGTCGACCAGTGGATCAGCGAGTACCTGGCGGAGCACAGCATCCTCGGGACGATGATGCTGTGGTTCGCTAACGATGCACACGGGAACCCGCTGCCGCCGGAGCAGTGGCGTCGCGACTGCATGGCCACGGTCGGAACGCACGACGTCCCGCCGGTCTCGGGTTTTGTCACCGGCGACCAGGTAACCGTCCGGTCCAGGCTCGGCCTGCTCAAAACGTCTGAAGAAAGGGAACGCGGCGAAGCCCGGGCAACTCTCGACCGCTGGCGCGCGGCGCTTACGGCGCAAGGACTGCTACGGCCCGGCCAGGCGCCTGGGCCAGCCGAGTTCACGGTGGCAACGTACGGCTTCCTGCGAAAGACGCCCGCCTTGCTGCTCGGGGTCTCCCTGGCCGACGCCGTGGGCGAGATAAGGACGCAGAACGTCCCCGGCACCAGCGAGGAGTACCCGAACTGGCGCATACCGCTGTGTGATGCCCAGCAGCACCCGGTGCTGATTGAGGACCTGCCTGGCTGCCCGTTGTTGCGCGCGGTCTGCCAGGCCGTCAGCGGGCAGCCGGCCAGTCGCACCCGCTAGCCAGGAGCAGTGGCAACCGCGCCCGCACGGCGCAGCGGTGCAGGTCTCCCCGGCGGAGCGCGTCGCGGTTAACTGACCTGCCCGTCACACTGCCGGCAGCGCAGCGCCCGAGCTACGTCATCGCGGCGCTCGAGCAGCAGCCGCCGCAGCGCCGGGACCGGGTTGGTGCGCCTGATGTACTCGTCGGTGGCATCGAGCGCCTGCTGGGTCACGACGCTGTCCGGGTAGGCGACCTCGGCAAAGAACTGCGCCATGTCGCTGGCACCGTCTAGCCATTGCTCGCCAAGTGCCTGGTAGTACCGGTCCGCGTACGGCGCCCGCAGGTCATCCTGGTCGATATCGGTGAAACCGCCGAGCACGGCGCGGAACGTGGCGTTCGGCAACTCACCGCTGGTCACCTTTGTCCAGGCCGCCGCTTTTGCCTCGGCGGTGGGTATCGCGGCCAGGCACCTCTCCGCATGGCGCTCGCCCGCGTCGGTGCGATCCAAGGCGAGTTCCGCCTCGATCGCCTCCGGTCCGGCGACGCCGCGACTGACCAGCCGGCGCAGTAGCTGCCAGCGGAGCTCGGTGTCGACAGCCAGGCCGTCAACGGATGCCGACCCGTGAAGGAGCCCAGCCAGCAGGTCAAGGCTCTCCGCCGAGGTGGCTACCCCGGCTAGCGCCTTGGCGTAGGCCAGCTGGTGATCGGAGCCGGGCTCAGCGGCCAGCAGCCAGTCGCGCAGCGTCTGGTCAAGCTCGGCGACAGCTTGCTCCCGCCAGTCCGGGTCGGCGTAGCGTCGGACGGCCATGCCGGTTATGGTCAGCACCCGCTCCAGCACCGGCATCTGCTGCAGGGACGGCACGCCCGCCTTGACCAGCGCGAGGAAGTCCCGGGTACGCATCTCCGCGTCCCTGGTCATGTCCCAGGCGGCCGCCCAGCACAATGCCGCGGCAAGCGGGTCGCGGATCTCGCTGATCGCCGAGATGACGGTCTGCAGAGAACCCTCGTCCAGGCGGATCTTGGCGTAGGTGAGGTCATCGTCGTTGACGAGTACAAGGTCGGGCTGACGCTCACCGGTCAGCTCCGGTACCTCGGTGACAGCGCCGGCGACATCGAGCTCGACTTGCCGGCGCCGGATGATGCCGGCCGCGCTGCGGTCATACAAGCCGATCGCGATCCGGTGCGGGCGCAGCTCGGGATGGTCGGCCGGCGCCTCCTGTAGCATCCGGAACACGGTGAACTTGCCGTCGTTGTCGGTCTCGAATGACGGCCGCAGCGTGTTCACGCCCGCAGTCTCCAGCCAGGACTTTGACCAGCTGGCCAGGTCGCGGCCGGATGCCTGCTTCAGCGAGCTGAGCAGGTCGGCGAGGGTTGCATTGCCCCAGGCGTGCTCGGCGAAATAATCGCGCACGCCGCCGAGGAAGTTGCCCCGGCCAACGTAGGCGACAAGCTGCTTGAGTACCGCGGCGCCCTTCGCGTAGGTGATGCCGTCGAAGTTGACCTCGACGGTCTCGATGTCGGGGATGTCGGCCGCGATGGGATGGGTGGACGGCAGCTGGTCCTGCCGGTAGGCCCACGCCTTGAAGACCTGGGCGAAGCTGGTCCAGCCGTTGGTCCACCGGGTCGCCTCGGTGCTGCAGACCATCTCGCACCAGGTCGCGAAGGACTCGTTCAGCCACAGGTCATCCCACCAGCGCATGGTGACGAGATCGCCGAACCACATGTGCGCCATCTCGTGCAGGATCGTCTGGGCTCTGTTCTCCCGGTCAGAGTCGGTGACCCGGGAGCGGAAGATGTAATCCTCCAGGAAGGTAACGCAGCCGGCATTCTCCATCGCCCCGGCTTTGTACTCGGGCACGAAAAGCTGGTCGTACTTTCCGAACGGGTAGCGGACGCCGAAGGCTGCGTGGAAGTAGTCGAAGCCCTGCCTGGTGATCTCGAAGATCTCATCAGGATCGAGGTAACTAGCCAGCGACTGGCGGCAGTAGACACCGAGCGGGATGCCGTCATGGGAAGCCGTTACCTCGTAATAGGGACCGGCTGCGATCGCGGTGATGTAGGTGGACATCACCGGCGAGGCAGGGAAATGCCACCGGGTCGCGCCGGGGCCGACTGGCTCGGCGGCAGTGCGGGGCGCCATGTTGGAGATGATCTTCCAGTCGTCCTGGCCGGTCACGGTGAACTCGAAGGTGGCCTTGAGGTCAGGCTGGTCGAAGCAGGCGTAAACCCGGTGCGCGTCGAACGTCTCGAAGTCGGTGTACAGGTAGATGCCCTTGTCCGCTGGGTCGGCGAATCGGTGCATGCCCTCGCCGGTCCGGGAATAGGCGCACCGGGCAGCAACTTGCAGCTCGTTGTGCTCGGCCAGGCCGGGCAGCGTGATCCGGTCCCCGTCGAAGGCTTCCGGGCCGAGTTTCCTGCCGTTCAGGGTCATCTGCGTTACTGCCGGCGCGGTCAGCTCGATAAAGCTGGTCGCGCCCGGCTCGGCGCAGTCGAACCTAGCGGTGGTCACCGATCCGAATGTCGTGTCTGACCCGGTGAGGTCAAGCTCGACCTGGTAGGAGCCGACGCTGATCAGCCGTGCACGGTCGCGCGCCTCATCGCGCGTGAGGTTGCTCGTCACTGAACAGATCCTTTCCGCTGGGGTTCATGGCATGCTCCTGCGCTCGGCTGGAATGCGCAACGCGATTTGCCGGTTGGCGAAAGTATCGTCGGTCGTATGAGGAGTATGCATGGCTGAGCAGGAGCCTACCCAAGTCGATTTCTGGTTTGACCCGCTATGTCCGTGGGCCTGGATCACCAGCCGCTGGCTCCTCGAGGTGGAGAGAGTCCGTCCCGTCGCGGCGCGTTGGCATGTCATGAGCTTGGCGGTGCTGAACGAGGCAAAGGACGATCTCTCCGATCGGTACAAGGAGCTGATGAAGCAGGCTTGGGGCCCGGTGCGGGTGTGCGTCGCTGCGGAGCAGAAGTTCGGCCGCGAGGTGGTACTGCCGCTCTATACCGCGCTCGGCACCCGGTTCCACAACGAGAAGCAGGACCGCAGCCGGGCCACGATCGAGGCGGCCCTGGCCGACGCTGGCCTGCCGGCCGAGCTCGCTGACGCGATGGACTCGACGGAGTATGACGACGCCGTGCGCGCCTCGCATGCCGACGGTATCGAGCGGGTCGGCTATGAGGTCGGCACGCCCATCATCTCCGTCAACGGCACCTCGATCTTCGGGCCGGTGGTCACACCGATCCCGCGCGGCGAGGCAGCAGCGCGGCTGTGGGACGGGGTGCTACTGGTCACCAGCACGGACGGGTTCTTCGAACTGAAGCGAAGCCGGACCAGGGACCCGATCTTCGACTAAGCCGGGGACCGGCTGGGCCAGTGGAGATCAACGGCGGGGCGTTCAACGTGGCAGCCCCGTTCGGCGGTCCCGCCCGTCAGGTCACGGGCGGGAGCTCCGGGTCTACGGGATGGAAGAGCTCCTCGAGGTCAAGTCCCTGCAATTCTGACGGTGCCCGGTTCGGTGGACCTGGCGGCGTCCGTGCCAGACTTGCGCTGTGCGCGTATACCTAGGATCTGATCATGCCGGATTCGAGCTGAAGGCCAGCCTGGTGGCGTGGCTTACGCAGGCCGGACACGAGCCGGTGGACTGCGGGCCGTCGAGCTATCACGACGACGACGACTACCCGCCGTACGTGATGCGCGCGGCCAGCGCGGCGGTCGGCGACCCTGCCAGCCTCGGCATCATCATCGGTGGATCGGGCAACGGCGAGCAAATCGCCGCGAATAAGATCCGCGGGGTACGCGCCGCGGTTGCCTGGAGTGAGGAGACCGCCAGTCTCGCTCGCCTGCACAACAACGCGAACGTGCTCAGCCTTGGTGCCCGGATGTACTCGATTCCCGACGCGATCGGGTTCGCCAAGGTCTTCGTAGAGACCGCGTTTTCCGGGGAGTCCAGGCACGTCCGGCGGGTCGACATGATCTCTGCGTATGAGCAGACTGGAGACCTGCCGCCGCTGCCATAGTCGGCGGCCGGGTCAGGTCCGCCTATCGCGGCGTAACCTGACCCGCCTGTGCGGCTGGCGCCGGCCTGGTGCCTGGCCGCGGGGCCCTTGTCCGGGTTGGCGCCCGCTTTGAGGCTGCTCGTTCGGCCCCTGGCGGCGCGGCTGCTGGCTTGCCGGCTGCTGGCTGTCCGGTTCCTGGCCGTGCGGCTGCTGGCTGTCCGGTTCCTGGCTGTCCGGCGGTCGGCTGTCCGGCTGCTGGCTGTCCGGTTCCTGGCTGGTTGGCTGCAGCCCGTCTCTCTTCGTGGTAATGCTCACTGTGGCTTGGCTCGCCGTGCTGGCCGGCCAAGCGGCTGCGCTGGCGGCGCCCGCAGGGAAGTCATCGACCGGCTCGTCGGCAGGCAACGGCCTGGACACATCCCTGGCTCTCATCGCCGCATCCACGGTGATCTTCATTCCGGCCATAGCCACTCCCGCCGCCACCCGCTCTTCAGGACACCAGTCTGCGATGCGCCTTGCTGCTGGCGCTAGGCGGCGCAAAACCCGGCCGCGTTCGTCCTGATCAGAAGATCATGCAATTCCACGGTGCCGGATCCCAGGACATCGCGGCTGAGAGCCTGGCCACCGAGCCTGGAGTCAGCTCCAGAACATGGCCGGCCGCTGCCAGCTGGCCGAGCTTCCCGCCACCGAGATAGGCAGCCCCGAGTGCCGTGGCGGGCAGCCTGATATCGGCCGCATCGGTCACCCGCTCGCATGATGCCACGGCCGCGCTGCCACCGGGCTCAAGGCCGCCAGCGGTCAGCCGCCATCGGCCATGGTTTGCAATGAAATGCGAGTCAACGACCTCAAGCACGATGTCGATATCGGCTGCGTACTGGCGTCCGCATAGTGCCGCGGGCAGGTCAATCAACCGGACCCAAAGCCCGTCGGACAGAGCAGGCCGGGCGCGCCGCGGATCGGCAAGCATGGCCAGCAGCGGATCGTCTACCGGCCGAAGCGGCGCGATGATCTCGGCGACCAGGTCACGGTTCAGCAGATTGGTCCACAGGCTGGCGGTGGCCTGCGCGTCGGTGCTCATGAGCTCCTGGACCCTCAGCATGCCAGCTGGCAGTCCGTCCGCGCCCCACGAGCGCTTTGTCCGGTACAAGGCGTATCCACGTGGCCCGGAGTCATCCTCGGCCAGCAGACAACGCAGTGGCGACATGCCGTCGCGGTGAAATTCCGGATCACATAGCCGATAACCCCACCATCGGCCGTCCCTGGCTACCATGCCTGGCCGGGCCGAGAGCACCTTGTCATAGACGGCCGCCAGTTCTGACTGGGCCTTGACCGGTAGGGCCGGCCGGAGCCGTGGCTTGCCCGGGCCAGGTGCCATCTCACCGATCGCGATCGTGCCCTCGCCACGCCCGATCTGAAGGCGCAGGTGGGAGCTGGCAAGTCCGAACCCGAACCGGCTGTAGATTCCTGATTCGGACGCAAACAAGATCGCGAGCGGCTCGCCACGGCCAGCAGCATCGGTGAGCAGGTAGTTCATCATCGATGAGAGGATGCCGCGGCGCCGGTAAGCCGGCACGACACCGACCATCGTGATGCCGGCCGCGGCAGCGCTCGCCCCTGGCACCGTCAACGTGAAGCTGTAGGCGCTCGCCGATCCGACCATCTCATCGCCATCAAACGCGGCAATGGTGCGGTCAATCTCCGCGACCTGGCGCTCGTGCTCCACTCCTTCCGGCCGCGAGGCGTCGAGGAATGCCTCGCCCGGCACCTCGGCGAGCGCCGCGAACTCTTCGGCCGCAATGGACCGGATCGGATAGCTCTCGGTCATGATCGCATTTCTACCCCGCGACGCGGCCGAGCAGCCAGCTTATTTCGGCGCGCCTGGGACAGCTCCCGGATTCCGGCGGGCTAAGGCGGCCAGTGCGGAGCCCTGCTGGGGGCTGAGGGGTGATGCGCACCCTGTCCGGACCGATACAGTGCGGGCAAGATGGTTGTTAAGGTCTGGCGGCGTGGATCGGCCGCGGTCGTGGCGGCTGCGGGACGCCAGCGCGCGAGGATCCGCCGTCAGTTCACCACCAGAAACCGGCGGATGGCGGCCGGACTTGCGCTGGCGGTCGTGGCCATCGGGGTAGGCGCCGGCCGCGTCCCGGGGGAGTGGCTGACCCCCGGCGTGATGATCCTGCCGATCCTGGCCGGCGGCATGCTGTTGTGGCCGCGGGCGCTGCGCATCTTGTTCGTCCTTATCGCGGTCATGCTGGCCTACGACTGGGTGAATAACAGGGCGGGTCTCGGCATCACCGCGACGATCGTGGTCACTGCGTTGTTCGCGGACGCAGTCGCCAGGACGAGGGAAAAGCTCGGCGTGCGGGGTTTGCGCGGGGATCAGATGCTGATCGAGTTGCGCGACCGGATCAGGGCCCAGGGCAGGTTGCCCGACCTGCCTGACGGCTGGCACTCGGTATCGGTGCTCAGGCCTGCGGGCGGATCGTCCTTCGGCGGCGATTTCCTCGTGTCAGCGTGCGATGGCAAGATGCTTGAGGTTGCGCTAGTCGATGTCTCGGGCAAAGGCATTGACGCTGGTACCAGGGCGCTGCTGCTATCGGGCGCGTTCGGCGGCTTGCTCGCGTCGGTTCCGCATGCGGAGTTTCTGCCTGCCTGCAACGCCTACCTTCGCCGCGGCGGCCAGGCCGAGGGTTTCGTGACTGCCGTTCATCTGTCACTGGACCTCGTGACCGGCGATTACGTGATCTGGTCCGCTGGGCATCCACCAGCCGCGCACTTTGAGGCAGGTAACGGGCGCTGGCGGCTCACCAACGCGCGCGGCATCGTGCTCGGTGTCGTGGCCGACCTGCGCGGCCAGCCGGAGCGTGGCACGCTACGGCCCGGTGACGCACTGATGCTGTACACCGACGGCCTGGTAGAGGTGCCCGGCCGGGACATTGACGCGGGCATCGATAGATTGCTTGGCGAGGCAGACCGGCTAGTCACAAGCGGCTTCGCGGCGGGCGCGCCGAAGCTGGTGCAAACAATGCAAGGGGGCGGGCGCCGGTCGGACGACTGCGCGCTGGCGCTGATCTGGCGATCGTGATGGCATCGTTGCGGCCGCGAGAGTTACGGCTGCGCTGACGATGCCCGGGGCTGCCTATAGCTGGCCCACGACCTCGCTCTTGCTGATCAACCTGATCGCGTACTCGACGAGCGTCACCAGCACGTCACGGCACGAAACCCGTTGCCGGGCGTCGCAGAGCACAACCGGGACGTCCGGGTTGAGGTCGAGTGCGGCTCGCACCGAGTCGGGTCGGAACCGCTTCGCACCGTCAAAGCAGTTGACCGCGACCACGAACGGCAAGCCCCGGCGCTCGAAGTAATCGACCGAGGGAAAGCTGTCGGCCAGCCGCCGAGTATCGGCCATGACCACGGCGCCCAGAGCACCCAGCGCCAACTCGTCCCACATGAACCAGAAGCGGTGCTGCCCGGGTGTGCCGAACAAGTAGACGACCAGGTCGTCGCGAACAGTGATGCGGCCGAAGTCCATGGCAACGGTCGTGGTTGTCTTCTGCTCGACGCCATCGAGCGCGTCGACGAGGACGCTTGGCTCGCTAAGGGCCTCCTCAGTCCGCAGCGGCTTGATCTCGCTGACCGAGCTCACCAGGGTCGTCTTGCCCGCACCGAAGCCGCCGGCGATGAGGATCTTGATGGCGATCGGCGTTTCTGAGCTCATGTCCGAGTCAGAGCCTGCGAAGGGCATCAGCGACATCCTTCAGGACTTTCGGGTCGGTCAGCCGAGTCCGCGCTGGGTGACGGATGGTCACCAGCCCGCGCTCTCGCAGATCGGAAAGCAGGATCCGGACGACGCCGAGGGGAAGGTCGAGATCTGAGGCCAGATCGGCGACCGGCATCGGCTGGCGGCACAGCCGCAGGACATCGACACACTCCGGCTCGAGCAGCATCAAGTCCACTGACTCGATGTCCGCAGCTGCCACGAGTGCCAGCAGATCGAAGCTCTCGCCGCTCGGCCGGGTCCGGCCGCCGGTCAGCGCGTACGGGCGGACAACTGGGCCTGCATCGCGGTCGAGCCAGCGATCCTCGCGCACCCGGGTTCACACCGCCTCGGCGGTGTCAGCTGGTGGCCTGTTCCCGACTGCCATGTGCTCGCCGACGCGCCTGACGAGGACGGCCATCTCATAGGCGATGTGCCCAGCAGCCTCTGCGTCAGCGGCAGCGAGCACTGCCAGGCAGCTACCCTCACCAGCGGCCGTGACGAACAGGAAGGCAGATTCCATCTCGACGATAGTTTGCCGCGGCTGGCCTGTGCCGAAATGCTGGCCCACGCCCCTTGCGAGGCTCTGGAAGCCCGCTGCAACTGCCGACAGATGCTCGGAATCGTCCCGGCTCAGTCCCGACGAAGCACCGATCGCCAGGCCGTCGCGCGACAGGATGACTGCCTTATCGATCTGGGCAACTCGAGTGACCAGGTCATCAAGAAGCCAGTCCAGTGCCCCAGTACGGCTCATGTCCCCTCCCCTGCCGCTTGCTGAACTCTTTCGGGCTAGTCGGTAGTGCCCTAGTCGGTGCGACGTTCGTCGCTGTCGAAGCTCAGATCCGGGCCGGCAGGCTCACCGGCGGCATCCGAGTCGCCGGCGGACGGGCCCCGTGATGTGGTTGCCGCTGCCTCCGCGCGCCCCAGTAGCCAGCCGCGCTGGAGCGCGCTTACGGTGTTGCGCGCCGCCTCGGGCGAGACTGCCGGATCGGCCGGGCGGCTTGCTGCCGCGAATACGTCGATACCGCGGGGTGGCGCTGCCCTGGCTGAATCATGCTCGGCGCTATCGAGGCCGTCGGAACTGAAGCCGGAGGTGGTGCCCCCTGTCGGGCTGCTTCCGGAGGGGCTCAGGCCCGACGGACGGGCGACAGATCTCAAGCTGGCCGGCCCGAAAGTGGGCGGTCCGGCCGGCCCGGAGTTCCGCAGCTGTGGTGCGAGGCTCGCCTGGCGAACCCGGACAGGCAGGCCGACATCAGTCAGCTCGGCAGTGGTAACGCGAGGATCCCCCTCACTTACCGGCGAGCCTGTCACGGTTCGCTCGGGGAGCCTGCCGTCGCTGGGCTCGGCTGCTCCGAAGCTGTTTGGCTCGGGTGCTTTGCCGGCAGCCGGGTCGGGCAATCCCGCGCTTGCTCGGCTGAAGCCGGTTGCCTCGTACGTTCCGAAAGCGCTCGGCGATGCCGTCGAGAAGTTGGTTGGCTCGAACGCTCGGTGGCCGGCCGGTTCAGTCGTGCCCGGCCGGACGAACCCCGTGGCGCTGGTCAGCTCAGCGGACTCGGCAGCACTGCCAATGGCAAGGCTGGTTCCCGCATAGTCCGGGTCAACTTCTGCGGTGACACGGCCCGCGCCATTGAGGCTAGTTACGGGCTCCAGCGCCGCGTGTCGTCCGGCCAGCCGGCCCGACTGCGAGGTGGCAGACTCGCCGCTGGTGAGCGCGGGATCCTGCTCGTAGGAGTCTGCGTCGACAACCAACGCGGTGGGAATGAGGACGATCGCAGTCGTGCCACCGTAGACCGACGGCCGCAGGGTGACCTTGATGTCATGGCGCTGCGCGAGCTGTCCGGTGATGAACAGGCCGAGCCGGTCGCTTCCGGAGAGGTCGAACTGCGGCGGGTTAGCGAGGTTTGTATTGATCTCTGCGAGCCGTTGCGGCGAGATGCCGAGTCCCCGGTCTTCGATCTCGATGGCGAAACCGCGGCCGACGACGTCGCCCTGAATCCGTACCGGGGTATTCGGCGGAGAGAATACCGTGGCGTTCTCGGCGAGCTCGGCGATCAAGTGGATGATGTCGGCCACGGCGTGACCGGCAACGGCTGCGTTGGTTCGGGACAGCACGCGGACCCGCGTGTAGTCCTCGACCTCGGCGACCGCGGCCCGCAGCACGTCGACGAGCGGCACTGGCTGCCGCCAGCCTCTGGCGGGCGTCTCGCCGGACAGGATGATCAGGCCTTCGGCGTGCCGGCGCATGCGGGTCGTCAGGTGGTCGATCCGGAATAGGTCTTCGAGCTCGTCCGGCTCAGTAGCGCGGCGCTCCATCCCGTCAAGCAAGGTCAGCTGCCGGTGTAGCAGCGACTGGCTGCGCCCGGCCAGGTTCCGGAATACGTCGCTGATGCCGCGTCGCAGTCGAGCCTCGTCGACCGCGGACTGCACCGCAGTGTGCTGTACGACCCCAAACGCGTGCTGGACCTGCTCGATTTCGTTGCTCGTGGAGATTTCGCCGGGCTCGTACTCCGTCACGTCGACGGCCTGTCCGGCGCGCAGCTGGCGAATGACGTTCGGCAGCTTGTCGTGCGCAAGGGTGAGCGCCGATTGACGCAAGTCGCGCAACTGGCGCACCAGCCCCCGGCCGATGATCAGCGACAGTGCGATGGACGCGATGATGCCGAGCAGGCCGAGGCCGCCAGCGAGGATGAGCTGGAGGAAGATCGTATCGGCTTCGTGCTGCGCCTGCGCCTGTAGCTTGACCGCGGCCGCCGAGAGAGCTGTACCGAGCGCCTTGTTGTAGGCCGTGAAAGCGGTCGGCGCCGACGCCACGCCTGGTGGCACGCCGCCGTTGGACCAGGAAGTACCGATCACCTTGGCTTCCAGGGCGGTCAGCGAGTCGCTGACGGCCGGGGTGAGGCTGCTAGTGAAGATCGACTTGTAGGCGGGCTGAAGCTCAGGCATCGCCGTGTTCAGGAATGACTGGCGCAGGCTGGCAAGGCCGGCGAACGCCGCCCTTTCCGCGTTCGGGAACTTGCCTTGCGTGATATCAGCCGCGAGCAGGTCGCCCTCGGCAAGTGCTGCCTGGCTGGCCCGGCCGAGGTTGATTACGCTGAGCGCCTGCGTCACCCACGGAACGGCGGTCTCCTGGTCGATCGCCTGGTCGAGCACGGTGTAGCCGGCATTGATGATCGAGTCGTAAGCGTCCAGCGCGGCGGGGAGGCTGTACGCGTCGTTGGTGACATCACCGCGGATATAACTGAGCTGCTGGGTGTCGGCGATCAGTGCGGAGATTGCTTGCTGCTCAGACGCTGAAGCGTTCGCCATCACCTTGTTGGATCCCACCACCAGCGTGAGCGAGTTAACCGCCGATTGAGTCTTTGTCTCCTGGTCACCGAAGGCAGACTGCGCGCTCGTGTTGTCCGGGTTGGCGATGAGCTGCAGAGCAAGGTGCCGCTCGGTGGCCAGTTGCACTTGCAGCGCGCCAACCGGATTGGCCACGTCAGACCGGATCGACTTGGCGTGTTCGGCCGCTAGAGCGTTACCCAGAGTGATACTGACCGCGAACCCGTACAGCGCCAGCAGGCACAGCACCGGGACAACGATGAGGATGCCGACCCTCAGTCGGATGGACCGATGACGCAAACCCATGGCTGAGGCCTCAGTGTTCGAAGTGTTGCCGTCTCGCCCGCTGGTCCTGAATCCCACAGGCGATATCGGAGCGTAACATCCCAATGAGCGGCAGACAGATGAAACCGGAATAGCAATTCGAATTATGCCGGCGACCGGCCACGCTGCGTAGCCAACGCTGCCGTATCGCGCTGCACAGCGCGCCCCTGTTCGGCATCCGTTACCAACGATTGGCTATCGGCGCATTCGTTCCGGACCGGTGCGAATGGCCGCCGAAATGGTCGCGGCGCAAGCCTTCTCGCTGGCGCCGCAGGTGGATCGCGCTCAGTTAGTCCGCGATCGGCGAGCCGGCCCGCTCAGGTTCGCTAGAATCCGCGTGCCTGCAGCAGCGGAACACGGCGCGGGGGCGCGCCGTTCGGCCGCGACAGCAGGACCCGACGTGACATCGGGACAACGGGGGATCGGGGCATGATTCAGACTGAGGCTAGCGAGCGCGTTGTCGTCATCGGTGGCGGGCTAGCGGGGATCAGCGCGGCGGTGCGACTGGCCGAGGCGGGCGTGCCCGTCACCCTGCTGGAGGCGCGTCCGTGGCTTGGCGGTGCCACGTGCTCGTTCGCGCGGCGCGGCCTGACCATCGACAACGGCCAGCACGCCTTCTTGCGCTGCTTCACCGCCTACCGCGACCTGCTAGCAAAGCTGGCCGTGTCGGGCTGGTGCGCGGTCCAGGACCGGTTAGACCTCACCGTGCTCGCGCCCGGCGCGCGGGCGCGGATCCGCCGGTCCGCGCTGCCTGCCCCACTGCACCTGGTCAGGTCGCTTGCTGCATACCGGATGCTGTCGCCGGGCGAGCGAGCGAAGGTCGCGGCCGCCGCGGTAACCCTGGAGTTCAGCGATCTGTCCGGTAGCCGCGCAAACGAGGAGACGCTGGGAAGCTGGCTGTCGGAACACGGCCAGCGAGAGCGTGCCCGGCGGATGTTCTGGGACGTGCTGACGGTGCCGTTCCTGAACATCGCTGGTGACGACGCGGATCTGCGGCTGGCCGCGAGCGCGATCAGGATGATCGCGCTGGCAGGGCGGAACGCTGCAGACATCGGCATTCCGTCTGTTCCGCTGAGCCGTCTGCACTCGGCTGCCGCCGCCGACCTGCTGGCTCGACTGGGCGCTGAGGTGCTGCTGGGCGTCAGGGCGGTGGCCGTGCGCGCCGGCCCGGCCCGCCGGTATCAGGTCCGGTTGGCTAGCGCCGACCACGCTAGCCAAACCGATGGCCGCGGCCACACCGACGTGATCGACGCAGCTGGTGTCGTAGTGGCAGTACCGCCGTGGGAAGCTGCGAACCTGGCGGCAACAGGTCTCGGCGCGGCCGCCGTTGGATGCGCACAGCTGCGGCCGTCCCCGGTGGTCAGCATTCACGTCGTCTACGGAAGTCGCGTGACTGAGCTACCGTTCGCGGCGGCCACCGGGTCGCCGATCCGGTGGGTGATCGACAAGACGCTCTCGGCGGGTCTGCATGCCGGCCAGTACCTCGCGGCAGCGGTGCCCGCCGCAGACGAGTACGTGGACAAACCGGCCGCTCAGTTGCGGGATGAGTTGTTGCCCGCTTTGGAGCAGTTGCTCCCGAAGGCAGCCGACGCGGACGTCGAGGACTTCTTCGTGACGCGCGAACGCCGAGCCACGATCGCGCAGGTGGCAGGTTCACAACGGCTCCGGCCCTCGGTCTGGACTGGCCCAGTCGGCTTTGCGGTCGCTGGCGCCTGGACTGACACCGGCTGGCCGGACACGATGGAGGGCGCGGTTCGCAGTGGTCGGTCCGCGGCCCGGAAACTGATCGCTGAGCTGGCTGCAAGCAGCGGCGTCGCGCACGCCGCGGCCGCGATGGCCGCCGGAGCGGCGGCGGGCGGAACGATCGGTGCCGGCCGCGCAGCTGGTCGCAGCGCAGCGACGGGTGGCAGCGCGGGGACAGATGGCAGCGCGGCGCCGGGTGGCAGCGCGGCTGGTCGCAGCGCAGCGACCGATGGCAGCGCGGGGACTGATGGCAGCGCGGGGACTGATGGCAGCGCGGTGACTGATGGCAGCGCGGTGACTGATGGCAGCGCGGCGCCGGGTGGCAGCGCGGCGCCGGGTGGCGGGTTGGCCCCGCCGAACGAGCCGCCACTCCCCGAGCCGGCCGTCGGCAGCGAAGCGCCCGCTGTGCCCGAGCCGCCCGGCGTGCCCGATCCAACCGCGGCTCCCGAGCCTGCCTCGCTTGGCGACTCGACTGCAGGTTCCGATCAGGGAGGTAGCGGGGCTCCGCTGCAGGAGGAGTTGCCCGGCATCGCCGAACTGCGGGAAGCGGCGGCCGGCAACCTGACTGGCTCGGCGTTGTCAGCTGAACCCGGGCCGGTTCCGGCCACCCGGCGGTAACTGTGACGACGACGGGCGGCGACGGCACCGCCGGAACGTGGAACCCGGCTGCTCAGCTAGCGACCGCTACTACCGCCCTGCAGCGCGCCAGCAGGCTGTTGCTGGCACGCCAGGACAGCCAGGGCTGGTGGTCGGGTCGGCCGGAGGGCGAGATTTCGCTCGACGCAGAAGGACTCCTCGTTCGGGAGTTCCTCGGCGTAGCGACGCCCGAGCTGACCAAAGTGGTCGCGCAACAGGTCAGGTCGCTACAGCGAACAGACGGCAGTTGGGCCGGGAGCGGTGAGCCAGGGCGTACTGGCGCCCGCGGGCAGATCGCGAGCGCCGCAAACACGGCCAGTGTCGCGACTAACGCCAGGTCCGCAACCATCGCCGGCGCCACCTACGGGGCCAGCCGCGCGCGCGGCGGCAGCGGTGCCAAAACGCCCCACCCAGAACTTGCTGATCCCGGCGAACCGGGCTATGCCAGCGACCTGTCAGCGTCGGTGCTGGCCTACCTGACGCTACGGCTGGCTGGCGATTCGCCCGATGCCTATCACATGGCCGTGGCCGCGGGCTGGATCCGCGACGCCGGCGGCGTAGCGGCTGCCACGTTGTCGGCCCAGGCTTGGCTGGCCAGCTTCGGGCTGACCGACTGGAACAACATCGCCGTTCCCTTGCCCGAACTGATCTACCTGCCGCCGTACCGCAGCGCCGCGCTCGGTCCGTGGGCCGGCTGGAGCCGGCCCGCCCTGATCTCGCTCGCGGTCACCGGGGCGGTGCGGCCGGTCCGGCGGCTGGGGTTCAACCTGAGCGCACTGCAGGTACCTAGCCCGTCGGCCGCCGCGAGTGCAGATGACTGGCGGCTCCGAGTGCGGCGGCGCGGCCTGCGCGTGCCGCCGATGAGCATGGCAAGGGCAGCAGCGCTGCGCAAATGCGGGCAGTGGATCGCGGCGTGGCAGGCGTGTGACGCCGGCCAAGACCGCATCAGTGCCGTGTGGCCGAGTTCGCTGCTTGCCCTGCACCTGCTCGGCTATCCGCTGGACCACCCCGTGCTGGCTGACGGCCTTGCTTGGCTGGACTCGGTCGCGCCCAGGCTTCGGGCGCCTGCGCCGAAGCCGCACCCGGCCGGGCCGCGCCGGCCGCCGGTCCGGGACACCGTGCTGGCCATCGTGGCGCTAGCCGACTCGGGCTTGCCTGGTGAGCATCCTGCGCTCGTAGCTGGCGGACAGTGGTTGCTGGGTCAGCGGATCACCGGGGTGGCGGGTCGGCCGGACCCAGACCCCGTGCCGTCCGGCTGGTCGTTCCGGAACGACGGCTATCCGAATATCGCCGACACCGCGCGAGCGCTGCTCGCGCTGGACCGGGTCCGGGTGCCGGGCCTGGCCGGTCATCCGGCGGTCGACCGCGCGCGCCGCTGGCTCGCGAGTATGCAGGGCCGCGACGGCGGCTGGGGCGGTTCAGCGGCGGTGACCGCCCTTGTAGTGCAGGCGCTCGCCGTGCAGCCGCCTGCTGTCCCGGAGCCTGCGGTCCCGGAGCCCGCTGTCCCGGAGCCGGCGGTCCCGGCGCTGGCAGGGCCGCAGGCGGCGGGCGGGAATCAGGTCGCGGAGCCGGAACCGGGGAACGGCTGCGTACCCAGCCGCGCAGTCCGCCGCGGGGTGGTGTTCCTGCTGCGGGCCCAGCGGGCCGACGGCTCCTGGGCGGCCGGACCGGGGGAGAGCGACACATACGCGACGGCCACCGTGCTGCCCGCCTTGCTGGCAGCCGGCGTTCGGCCCGGCAAACCAGTCGTGGTCAAGGCCGCGCGCTGGCTGGCTGGCCGCCAAAATCTCGATGCGGGCTGGCCGTCCGGGCCTGGGCACCTGGCAGCGCAGGACGGCCGCGCGCAATCAGATGCGCCTGGCACAGCGCGCGCACTGACGGCGCTGCTCGCCGCACGCGTGCCCGAACTGGCCGGTCCAGTCGACTTGGGCGTTGACTGGCTGGTGCGCATTCAGCAGGCCGACGGCGGCTGGAGCGAGCGGCCGGCCGGCCGAAGCGCGCCGCGAAATCGCGGCAACATAGTGCCCGGGCTGCTGCTACCGCTCAGCGCGCTCGGCCGGTACGTGGTCGCTGGCGGCTCATGGCGGGAACGGGCACCAGCGACCGACCCGGTCGTCGTCGACCGGATAGCCGGCACCGAGCGGATAGTCGGCAGCGAGCGGGTCACCGGCGCTGGGCGGGTCACCAGCGCTGACCGGAGTGCCGGCCCTGAGCGGGTCAGTGGCGTTGAGCGGATGGCCGTGGCGGACGACTGAGTGTCGACCGCCGGAGTTTCGACCGGCCCCCATCCTCGCGGTCGGCGGGACGGTTCCGGCTGCCTCGCGGCGTCCTGCCAGTTCGGAGATCAGATTCAGCTTCCATTCAGGAATCTCCCCCAGGATCAGTAGCGCGCCAGCCCGCTACGGGCAACGGACGTTTTGAGGCGTGGTCTGGCCGGGATCGCCGTCGGCCATTTCCCCCGGTGCAAGGAGAGCGGATGTTCTTTACCTACCTAGGCCGTGAGCTTCGCAGGCGGGCCCGGCAAGCCAGCATCATTGCCCTCGGCCTCGCGCTCGGCATCGGCCTAGTAATAACCGTGACCGCGCTGTCCAGCGGGGTAAAGAACGCCCAAGGCGAGGTACTGCACTCGCTCTACGGCCTGAACACAGACATCAGCGTTACCAAAGCACCTGCACGGGGCAGCTTCGGCGGCGGACGCAGCACGTTCTTCGGTCTCGGGTCCGGCTCGGGCACGCGGCCGAAAGCCGGCCAGAAGATCACCATCGACAACCTCACCAGTGCAGGGCAAGGCACGCTGACCGCAGCCGACGTCGGTTCCGTGGCGAAGCTCCCGAACGTGGCTGCCGCGGCCGGTGGCCTGGCGCTGAGCGACGTCAAGGACACCATCACCATCCCGAACTTCAGCGGCGGCGGCGGTTTCGGTGGCGGTGGCGGAGGGCCCCGGGGTACTTTCCATCCACCGACGTCGGTCAGTGTCAACGGCGTGGCGGTAACCGGTAACGCAGCGGCGCTCGGCCCGCTCGGCTCGGCCAAGCTGACGGCAGGCCGGACTCTTGCCGCGTCGGACGCGAACGCCAACGTGGCCCTGCTCAGTTCTGACTACGCCCAGTCCCTGTCAACCAGTTCGGACAAGGTGACCGTGGGCTCCGCCGTTACCATCGCCAAGACCAGCTTCAAGGTCGTCGGCATCGTCAGCCAGCCAGCCGGCGGCAGCGCGCCGGACATCTACATTCCGCTGGCCAGGGCGCAGGCATTGGGTACCTCGGCCGGCCAGAGCCTCAAGGGCGAGGTCAACACCATCTACGTGCAGACGACGAGCGCCTCCGACGTCACCAGCGTCTCCAAGGCAATTTCTGCACGGCTGCCGGGCGCGACCGTGACGAATCAGAGCAACCTGGCAAACCAGCTGACCGGCTCGGTATCAAGCGCTGCGAGCCTGGCCAACAACCTTGGCAAGTGGCTCGCCATCGCCGTGCTGGCCGCCGCGTTCCTGCTCGCGAGCCTGCTGACCATGGCCGCGGTCTCACGCCGGGTTCGCGAGTTCGGCACGCTGAAGGCGCTCGGCTGGAGCAGCCGCCGGGTGGTCCGCCAGGTCATGGGCGAGGCACTCGCGATTGGCATTGTCGGCGGCATTATCGGCGTCGGGCTCGGGTTCCTCGGCTCGGCGCTTGTCGGCGAGTTCGCGGGGTCGCTCACTGCGTCAGTGGGCCCGAGCACCGGCAGCGCCACACCTGGCGGCGCCCGGACCTTCGGCGGTCCTGGCGGCGGCTTCCCCGGCGGCGGTGCGCCCGGCGGTGCGGGCCGCTTTCTGCGCGACGCCGCGCAGACCGTGGACGTGCACCTGAGCGCGCCAGTCACGGCCGGCGCCATCGTGGCCGCCGTGTTGCTGGCGATCGCGGGCGGGCTGATCGCCGGCGGCTTTGGCGGCTGGCGGGCGGCCAGGCTCCGGCCGGCTGCGGCGCTAGCGCGGGTCGAATGACCGGCGGCCGATTGAACGTGCCCGCGCGAGCTGACCTATCAGGAACTTCCAGGGAGTCGTCATGTACAAGCTGACCGGGGTCACGAAGAACTACCAGAAAGGACGCACGGTGGTAGTCGCGCTGCAGGGCGTCGACCTCGTGATCCAGGACGGGGAGTGGCTCGCCATTCAGGGCCCCACCGGCCACGGCAAGACGACACTGCTGCAGATGCTGGGCGGGCTGGACCGGCCCACGTCCGGGAGCATCCAGTTCGGCGACGGCGTCGGCCCCGACTTGGCGAAGATGCGCGAGAGTCAGGTAACGAAGTTCCGCGCCGAGTCAATCGGCTTCATCTTCCAGACTTTCAACCTGGTCCCGACACTCAGCGCGCAGGAGAACGTCGAGACGGCCCTGGTGCCGCTGGGCGTCCCGGCCGCCCAGCGGCGCGCTCGGGCAGCCCAGGCCCTGGCCGACGTCGGCTTGGCCGACCGGGCCCGGCACCTGCCATCTGAGCTTTCTGGTGGCCAGCAACAGCGGGTCGCCATTGCCAGGGCGCTGGTGAAGCGGCCGAGAGTGCTGCTGGCCGATGAGCCCACCGGCAATCTCGATGAAGGTACCAGGGACGAGATAATCGGACTGCTGGAGAAGCTCTGGCGCGACCACAGCCTGACCCTGGTGCTGGTAACTCACGACAGCGGCATCGCGCGGCGAGCGCAGCGGCTCGGCCTGATGCAGAACGGGAAGCTGGCCATCAAGCAAGACACCCGGCGCGCCGTAGCTCCGGCCCAGGACTGAGCCGACCGGCGACGGCAGACGACGCACGGCAACGCATCACAGCTGGCTATTCGCCGGCCCAGCGGCCGACTGCTACGAATAAGGAAGTGCCTGCTCGCACCAGACGACCTTGCCCGAGATCGTGCGCCTGGCACCCCAGCGCTGCGCCAGTTGGCTCACCACCTGCAGGCCCCGGCCGCGCTCGTCTTCATCGTCGGGATGGCGCAGCCTGGGCAGCGCCGCAGAGTCGTCGAGTACCTCGCAGACCAGCCCGCCTTCGAGGACGAGCCGAAGGCCGATCTTCCCCTGCGCGTACCGCACCGCGTTCGTGACTAGTTCGGAAACAAGCAGCTCAGTAGTTGGCAGCAGCTCTTTCAGGCCCCATCGGCGCAGCGGCCGGCGGATCAGGGTCCGGGCCCGGCTGGCGGACGTCAACTCCGCGGGCAGGGACCAGCTCACGACATGGTCGGCTGGAATCCGGCGCAACCGCGCGATAAGCACGGCGATGTCATCGCGATGCTCGTCGGCGTAGACGCCGGCGAGAGTCGCGCGGCACAGATCTTCCAATGGCTGATCGGCCGAGCCGGGTCCGAAGATGTCGCGCAGCCGCCGAAGCCCCTCGTCGATGTCGCGGGTGCGCTTCTCGACCAGCCCGTCGGTGTAGAGCACGAGCAGACTGCCGTCCTCGATCGTCAACAGCCGGCTCTGGATCAGCCCGGTACCCACCCCGAGCGGCGGTGCCGGATTGACGTCCAGCAGTTCATTGGTGCCGTCCGGCCGGACCAGCAGCGGTGGCAGGTGGCCGGCCGACGCGACCTCACACGTGCCCGCCACCGCGTCGAAGATCGCGTAAACGCACGTGGCGAAGTGCGGCTCGCGGACGCCTAGCTCCTGCATCAGCTCATTCAGCTGTTGGAGTGTCTCCGCGGGCGGCAGCTCAAGCATCGCGAGCGTGTGGATCGCCGTTCGCAGGCGGCCCATGGTGACCGCAGCACGCACGCCATGTCCGGCGACGTCACCGACTACGAGCGCTACCCGCGCACCCGGTAGCGCGATCGACTCATACCAGTCGCCGCCCACCTCAATCAGCTTGCTGCCGGGCAGGTAGCGGTGCCGGACTTCGACTGACGACGGCGCGGACAGGCCCGTTGGCAGCATGCTGCGCTGCAAGGTCAGCGCGGTGGCGCGCTCCCGGCTGTAACGCTGCGCGTTGTCCATGAAGATCGCGGCGCGCGCGGCGAACTCCATGCCGATCTCTACGTCGTACGCGTCGAAACGCCGGTAGCCGACCCGCCGGACGCAGACGAAGAAGCCGAGCATAACGTCCCTGGCGATCAGCGGCAGCAGCAGCATCGACACGCCGGACAGCAGCTCGGCGACAGGCTTGCGCAGCCACGCGGCGGCCATGGCGTCCGCGCCGGCCCGGCCAAGTACCTCACAAACCGGTCGGCCGGAATCCATGCACCGGGTGTAGGGCGTACCAGGCGGATACCGCAGGATCTCGCCGGTCGGGAAGGCCGCATCCCAGGCAGCATCGCCGTCGTCGTGCGCGACCGCGAGACGGCGCACCAGCTGGGTCCCGTCCAGCGACTCGGCGGGGAACTCGTCCTCGCCGACCAGGCTCTCCAGCACCACCAGCCCGGCAGCGTTGCAGAAGTGCGGCACGATGATGTTGATCAGCTCTGGCGCCATCTGGTCGATGTCCAGGGCGCCGCCGATCTTGCGGACAGCGCCATCGACCATGGTGCGCCGCATCACCGCGGGGTCGAGGAAACGCTCCTGCACGGGTGGCGCGATTCGCATGATCACCAGAGCGGCCAGCTCAGGATCGGCGGACCTGATCGGCTGGATTGTCACGACTGCGTCGGCCGTAGCGCCGTTGGCAGTGCGGAACGCCAGCACCGTGGTGCTCTCGCGGTCGGAGATCGCACCGTCTATCAGGCCCTGCAGCGTCAGGGCTGCCGGCCCGTCCGGTGCTGTTAGCAGGCTGGCAAGCTCGGTGCCGATGAGAGTCCCAGGCTCAGGGGACAGGACGTCACCCGCGCCGCGGTCGTGCTGGCGGATCCGGCCGGCCTTGTCGATGCCGAGTATTAACGTCCGGGTCGAGGTGCTTGCTAGCTCTGCTGAGACCTCTGCCGCTACTGCGGATGCCACCGAAGCGCCCCCTTCGGCAGATCGGACCACGGCTGTTCTTCTTATTATGAAGCAGCTTCATGCCTATTGAGCGAGAACGATTGGTTGGCTCCTGCATCGCAGTCAACCTTCCGGCGGGCCGGGACGTGAAAGCGGTATGCACAGTGCAGTCCGGTCATGGGCAGTCCGGTCATGGGCAGTCCGGGCATCGTGGTGAGTATCAGCGATCGGGTGCGCGATGCCGACGTCAGTTCGCCGGGCGGCCGGGAGTCCTTTGAGCAGTTTGTCGAAGGCTCTTCGTCCCGCCTGCTCACCCTGGCGATGCTGCTGACCGGGTACAACCGGGCCGACGCTGAGGACTTGCTGCAGGTTGTGCTGGAACGTGCCTACCGGCGGTGGCGGACGATCTGCCGTGCTGGTGACCCGGTTCCGTACGTGCGGCGGATGCTAGTTAACGCCGCGGTGGACCGGCGGCGGCTGCTTCGCCGGAGGCCGGAGCAGCCGCTGGCGGTCACCGAGCCGGCTGGATCGCCCGGCACGGCCGCGAGCGATCAGGCGGCCGCGATCGCCGACAAGGACCTGCTGTGGCGTGCACTGGCTCTGCTGCCGGCCGGTCAACGCGCCGTGCTTGTGCTGCGGTACTACGAGGACCTGTCCGAGGCGCAGACCGCGGCGGTACTCGGGTGCTCGGTCGGCTCGGTGAAAACCCAGGCATCGCGCGCGCTGGCCAAGATGCGCGGGATCGTGCCGCAACAGGGAGGTGCGGTCGACGATGGATGATCTCGAGCGCTGGCTGCGGGCGGCGATGCAGGACGCGGCACAGGATCCGCCTCCCAGCCTGCTCAGCGGGATATGGCGGCGCCGGCGCAGGCACTTGCGCCGGGTCGGCACCGCTGGCGTCGCGGCCATGGCGGCGGTTAGCATCGCGGTTCCGTCGGTCCTGGCTGCATCACTGACCGGTTCGGCCAGGCCGTCACGGCCGGCGGCTGGCTTCACCTCGCCGCGTGGCGCCGCGCCGGGCACGGAGTTGCTGAAGTGCGGGGCCTACGGCGATCGTGGCATCTCCGGCGGCCAGTTGTCCGCGCGCTGGAAGTCGGCAAGCATCCAGGCAGGCCCGGTGTGGTTCATCTACGCTCGCAACGGCGCGTGGGGATCGAGCAAGCGGCTGGCTGACGGCAGGCTCCGCGATGTCGGCGGCCCGATCGTCGCCGTCCGGAACGGCACCACCGTGGAGATCGCCACGCCGCTGGCTGACCGGTCCCGGTTCAGGTTCCTGACCCACGGGACAGTGCCCGGAACCTACACACTCGCTGACGGCGTGCCCGGGCTGACCGTGGTGCCCTGCCCCTACCAGCGCGTCCCGCCCGGCATGCCGGAGGCCTACGCTGCCGGACTGACGCTGTTCTACCTGCCGCTCGGGTACGTCACGAACCTGACCGGCTGCCTGCCGATGGAGGTAGCGACGCCGCCGTCCTGGCATGTCCGTTGGACGGCGGAACTGCCCGTGCACGGCCGCTCGTGCCGGACCTGACGACGGCCCTCGGGGTCAGGCGTCCGGGTTAAGCATCTCTGGCTGGCTCGCCGTGGCCGGCATTGGCGCGACCGCGGCCCCAGTATGCCTTCGGTGACACCTGGTCCGGCGGCAGCCCGCGAGCCGCCAGCACTTCGCGCATGTGCAGCACCACTGACGCCTCCCCGAGCAGGTAAGCATGCCCGCTGCCGGGCGGCAGTTCCACCTCGGCCGCTTCGGCAGCCAGCATGGCCGGGTCGCCGGCCGGCCGGCCGAGCCGGTGCAGCCAGCTGACCCTGGTGCGGGCGGCTGGCAGCACCTCTTGCTCGTCGGCTGGCTCGGGGACTTCAAGCACGATCGTTGCTTCGGTATCCGCTGGCAGCGCCTCAGCCATGGCGAGGATCGCGGGCATGGCCGATTCGTCGCCCATGAACAGGTGCCAGTCCGCTTCCGGCGACGGGAAGATCTTGCCGCGCGGACCGATGCCCTCGATCCGGTCGCCTGGTCGGGTTGCGCGAATCCACCGCTCTCCCGGCCCATCGCCGTGCAGCACCACGTCTATGGTGAGAAGCCGCCGGGCTGCCTCGAGCTGCCTCATCGTGTAACGCCGCCGTACTGGCTTCCGGCCATCCGCCGCCACCAGCAGCATGATGTCCTGGCCGGGCCGATAGCTGAAGCCGTCGAGTTCCGGCGCGGTCAGGCTGAGTCGCTGCATGTGCGGAGTCAGCTGACGGGTCTGCGTTACCTCCAAATGCAGCTTCCTGGTCTCCGCGAGCGGCCCCGACAGCTGGGCGAACGGGTCCTCCAGGGTGGCTACAACGGCCGCTGGCACTGCATCAGTCATTGGTCTTCCGCCCTCCGCTGGCACCGCCAGCGAGCCTGGGCGGGCCGGGTACCCAGCGTATGTGAGCATCGTCGGCCATCACGAGGCTGGTGCCGCCCCGCGATCCGAGTGAGAATGAGGGCGATCAATGGCGATCGAGGGGTCTGGGGTCAACATGGGCGACACCACGGGGCGGACTGCCCGCGGCCTGGTTGCCGATGACCTGGGCTTGCCGGTGGCCGTGCCGCCGATCGTTCGCAGCGTCGTCTCCCTGGTGCCGTCTCTGACAGAGACAGTCGCGTCCTGCGCGCCCCGCCTGCTTGCCGGCGCGACCGACTGGTGCACTCACCCGGCAGATCTAGCGGTGCGCCGGATCGGCGGAACGAAGAACCCTGATGTGGCGCAGATCGTGGCATTGGGCCCGGATATGGTACTGGCCAACGAAGAAGAGAACCGCGAGCAGGACCTAGACGCGCTCCGCGCGGCCGGACTTCCGGTCTGGGTCACAGTGATCCGAGACCTGCCCGAGGCGCTTACTTCCCTGCGGCGGATGATCATGCTGGCGTGCCGGGTACCTGCGCCGGCTTGGCTTGACGCGGCCGCCGCGGCGTGGCGGCACCCGCTGCTCGCCGGGAATCCGGCCGCGCTCACCGCCGAGCGTTCCGCCGTCGTGCCGGTCTGGCGCAGGCCGTGGATGGTGCTGGGACGGGACACCTTCGCTGGCGACTTGCTAGCGCGTCTCGGAGTCACCAATATCTACGCTTGCCATCAGGACCGGTACCCCCGCGTCGACCTTGGCGAATTGCTCGAAGCTCGCGCCGACCTTGTCGTGCTGCCGGATGAGCCGTACCGGTTCACCGCCTCCGACGGGCCGGAGGCATTTCCGGGCAGCCGGACCGCGCTGGTCAGCGGACGGCACCTTACCTGGTACGGGCCGTCACTGACCGAGGCGCCGGCGGTGCTGCGCCGGCAGCTGGCCGCGGCGCGGATCCGGTGACGTCGCAACTGACAACGCCCCCGGGAGCGTCTGCTCACGAGGGCGTGCCGACGCCGGTGCGAGGTCGCCTCTCGGCGAGTGGCGCGCCGCGGCTCCAGCCTGACGGTATTCCGCGGCGGCGGTAGTTGCGGCCCGGGGGACACTTGCGCACCGGCAGAGTGTTGAACGCAGGTCAAGCACGGTCTATTCCGCCGGGTAGACGGCCGATCGCCAGGGACACGATTATGAACGTAACGAGGCCCGGCTGGGCCAGATGCGAAATTGCGCGCGGACAGCTAGTCCCAGGCAGGCAGGTCGTGAAGTGACTGCAGATGGCACATGACGAGGCCCTTATCGGCGCCATTGGCGTGCTGACCGTCGCGACCCGCGGGGACGCCGGGCCTGGCGAGGTTCTGGTCCCGGTCCGGGGCGGCAAAGAGGCCTTCATCGCCTGGTCGCCCGAACCGCTGCCCAAGGGCGCCACCGTGCTGGTGATCGAGTCCAGGGGACACCGTGCGGTCGACGTCAGCGCCTGGACCGATCCGCTCGCCCAGTTCGATGAAGACCTATCGCGTTGACCCTGATCGGGGACATACTGGGATAAGCCGGCGACGTTGCCGGGCACGGGGTCCCCAGGTTTCCGGGGGCCGTCGGGGGGGTTGTCCCCGACTGGAACTGGAGATGAGAGATGTTTGGTTACCGGGTGCCTGCACCGGACGAGGCGATGCTGATCTCGGGCGGGCGCTCCCGCCGGAGCGGCGCGCCGTTCAAGGTCGTCGTCGGGCACGGCACGTTCGTGCCACCACTATTCCGCAAGGTCCGCTACCTCACCCTGTCGATGTGCGAGTCCGAGGTCTCCGAGACCTGCGTCACCAAGCAGGGCATCTCGCTGAACGTCCGCGCCGTTATCGCCTTCAAGGTGGGCAACGACGACGAGAGCATCGTCAACGCGGGCCAGCGCTTCCTGTCCGATCAGGACCAGATGTCCACACTCACCGGCCGGATCTTCGCCGGGCACCTGCGCTCGATCATCGGCTCGATGACGGTCGAGGAGATCGTCACCGAGCGGCAGAAGCTCGCCACCGAGGTGCTGGACGGATCCAAGGCCGAGATGGCCAAGATCGGCCTCACCGTCGATTCGCTGCAGATCCAGTCGATCGATGACATGAACAGCGGCTACATCGACGCGATGGCTGCCCCGCACAACGCGGCTATCCAGCGCGCGGCCCAGATCGCGCAGGCGCAGGCGAACCAGCAGGCGGCGGAGGCGCAGCAAGACTCACAGCGCAAGCAGGCGGAATACGCCCGGCAGACCGCGGTCGTGCAGGCGCAGTACAAGGCTGAGGTGGACAAGGCGCAGGCCGAGGCTGCTCAGGCAGGTCCGCTCGCGCAGGCGCAGGCGCAGATGAGCGTGCTCTCCGCGCAGACCGACCTGGCGCACCGGCAGGCCGAGCTGCGGCAGCGTCAGCTTGTGGCCGAAGTGATCAAGCCAGCCGAAGCAGAGGCCGAGAAGGTCATGGTCCTGGCCAAGGCCGACGCGGACCGGACCCGGCTGCAGGCGGCCGCCGCGGCTTCCAACAACCGCGTCGCGCTCGACCGGATGCTGATCGAGCAGCTGCCATTGATCGTGAAGGAAGCGGCGGGCGGCCTGGCCGGAGCGAATGTCAGCGTGCTGAACGGCGCGGATGGGCTAAGCGAGATCGCCGCCGGCCTCGTGGCCCAAGGACTGACGATCCTGGAGTCGGTCAAGAAGAACCTGTCCGGTCCTGCCAGCCAGGTTGTCGAAGGGTACGACGATGCCGCGCTCGACGGCAGGGCGGCGCTGCCCGAGGCCGGCACAACCGAGGCCGCCAAGTCCTAGGCGCCAGCTGGCCTTGTTCCCCCTCAAAATCCTTTGCGCTGTTCAGCGCGCCAATGGGTACAGTGATCAGCATGAATGTCAGTCATCGCCGCCCTGTTCCTGAGAACAAGCGCACTGTCGCGGCCGCGCGAGCTACCTGCTTGCCGGTCGCTGCCGACTGACCTTTTCACCCTGCCGGCGACCGGGAACGGCTCGCCGGCGCTTCTCCTCTCGGCTTGATGGCTGCGCCTGCGGCGCGGTTCCTGGCGCCCTGTCAACGGAGAGGCGCTTTTGTCATGAACACCAGCGAGATCATCTCGGTATTCACCGAGTTCTTCCTGGACCGGGGCCACCGGACCATCGAGGGCAGCTCGCTGCTGCCGCGCCCCGGCGATCCGGTCCTGTACACCACGTCGGGCATGCACCCGCTGACCCCCTACCTGGAGGGTGCTCCGCACCCGCGTGGCCGCCGGCTCACCGGGATCCAGCGTTGCCTGCGCACGACAGACCTGGACGAGGTGGGCGACAGCTCGCACCTGACCGCCTTCCAGATGCTCGGCTCCTGGTCGCTCGGCGACTACGGCGGGCCGCAGAGCCTGCAATGGGGCCTGGAGTTGTGCCGCGAGGGGTTCGGCCTGAGGCCCGAGTTGCTGTACGCGACCGTGTTCGGCGGGGACGACCAGACCGGACCAGATACCGCGGCGCTGGAGACCTGGCGCGAGCTCGGGCTGCCTGTTGAGCTGGGCGGCGCTGAGGATAACTGGTGGTCCAACGGGCCGACCGGGCCATGCGGGCCGGACTCGGAGATCTTTGCCTGGACTGGTGACGGGCCGCCGGCTGGCAGTCCTGGCACCGACCCCCGCTGGGTGGAGTTGTGGAATCACGTCACCATGCGGTACCGGCGCCACGACGACGGAAGTCTGTCGCCGCTGGCGCAGCCGAGCGTCGATACCGGCATGGGCCTGGAACGGCTCGTCATGGTGGTGCAGGGCGTCCAGTCAGTGTTCGAGACCGACCTGTTCGCGCCGTGGCGATTGTTGCTGCCGGGTTCCCTGCTGATGCCGCGGGGCTCGGTAGTCGGGCCGGGCTCGGTGGTGGGGCCGGGCGTTCTCGCTGAGCGGCCACTGCGGATCGTGATCGACCACTTGCGCTCGGCGATCGTGGTTATCGGCGACGGCGTCCGCCCGTCCAACACGGGCCGGGGCTATGTGCTCCGGCGGCTTGTGCGCCGGGCGCTCACGGAGCTGTGGCGCGCGAACAGCTCGCTCTCGCTGACCGAGCTGCCGACCGAGCTGGTGCGTGATACCGCCGGGCGGTTCAACCAGACCGTCGACCCGGAGGTCGTTTCCGGCGTGCTAGCTGCGGAGGAGAGCAAGTTCCGCGAGTTGCTGGCCCGCGGCCGGTCGCTGCTACTGCGGCTCTACCCGTCCGGGCTGCTGACGGATGCCGACTACCAGTACCTGCACGAGACTCATGGGCTGCCGCGCGAGCTAGTTGGCGAACTCGTTGCGGAGCTGGCATAGCTGGGCCAGCCAGGCGTTCCATGATCCGGAAGACCTTTCGATCGCCGCCGAGAAAAACTCTTCCGGATCATGGAACGGGCAGTTTTCAGCGGGTCTTGGCGATGACCTCATCGGAGTATTTGCGAAGTTTGTCGAGTTTGGACTGCAGTGCCTCGGTATCCGGGCCTACCTGGTACGGCCAGCGGAAGCCGACGATCACGTCGGTCACCCCCTGCTCTGCCAGCCGCCGGACGCCGTCAGCCGAGTACGCATCCATCGAGATCACGTGCACCTCGAACGGGCGGTCCGAAGTGCCCTCCTCGCGCCGGAGCGCGGCGAGCCTGGTCAGCAGGCCGGGCAGATCCTCGGGTTTGCCGCCGCCATGCAGCCAGCCGTCGCCGGACCGCGCCGCGCGCCGCAGTGCTGCCTCGCCGTGGCCGCCGATAAGGACGGGAACGGGGCGCGTCGGCACCGGCGCAAGCTTGATCGGCGGAATGTCGAAGATCTCCCCGTGGAACTCGAAGTAGCCCCCGGCCGACAGCCCGCGCAGGATCTCCAGTTCCTCGTCCATTCGCTGCCCGCGGCGCTGCCAGGGCACGCCCAGTACCTCGTAGTCCTCCCGCCAGGGACTTGTGCCGACGCCGAGGACCAGCCGGTTGCCGGTCAGGACTGCGGTGGAGGTCGCCTGCTTGGCCACGAGCACCGGGTGGCGCACCGGCAGCTTGAGCACGAACGTGATGAACCGCAGGCTGCTCGTAACCGCGCCGAGGAAGGGGATGATCGAGAACGGCTCGAGGAACGGCTTGTCCTCCAGGAAGTCGCGGGTGCCGTCCGGGTTGAACGGGTAGACGCTGCCGGACTCGGCCGGGTAGCAGATGCTGTCCGGGATCACCATCGAGTCGTAGCCGGCCTCCTCGGCCGCGCGCGCCAGCGGCGCGTAGAAGGACGGGTCGGTCATCGACTCGGCGTAGCAGAAGCGCACGGAACCTCCGGCTGGCTACCAGGGCCCTCGGCCCCGGCGGCAGGTCGCGGCGGGTTGACCACCAGGAGTAGAACATGTTCTTGTTGGAAGTCAATCAGATCTGAAAGCTGGATGACATGGACCTTGTCGCGCTGGAAGAGATCCGCCGGGTGAAGTACCGCTACTTGCGCTGCGTTGACCTGAAGCTCTGGGACGAGATGCAAGAGGTGTTCACGCCCGACGCTAGCGCTGACTACGGCACGCACGCAGTCAGCAAGCCCCTCAGCCTGCGCGGGCGCGCGGAGATCCTGTCCTACCTGCGCGAGAACCTCGGCCCGTCGATCATCACCGTGCACCGTTGCGGCCAGCCGGAAATCGAGATCGACGGGGACACAGCGACCGGCACCTGGTCGTTCGAGGACACCGTCATCGCCACGGACTTCCGCGTCGTGATCAAGGGCGCGGCGTTTTACGAGGACACCTACAGGCGCGGCGCCGACGGCAAATGGCGGATCTCGCACATCGGCTACAAGCGGATCTACGAAGCGATGAGCTCCCTCGACGACACTCCGTCGCTGCGGTTCATTGACAACATGTGGGCGCCGGACAAAGCGGCCGAGAAGGCCGGCTGACGGTCGCCGCCTGCCATGGCGGACGCGGCCGCCGGCCGGCAGCCTGAGCCCCGGGCGCTGGTACCCAGCCGGATCATTGACGGAGATTTAGAACGTGTTCTACCTTGAGTCGGGCCATGCCAACTGGTCGAAAGGTCGTCGTGCTAACCCAGTCGTTCGCGGACGCGGTGCTTGAGGCTGAGAAGATCATCACCAGCGCACCGCACGTGCAGACCGAGCAGGATCTTGCTGAAGGGTATGACTACCTAGCCGGCAGCATCCAGGCCTCGCTGCACATGGCGTGGGCCTACCAGCGCGACTTCCCGTATTTCGTGCAATCCACCGGTCCCTACACCAAGCTTGGCCTGGACAATCCTGACGCCCTCTACCTGCATGCCTACCTGCGCGATGACGCGGAGTACGTGGTCACTGGGCAGCGGGGGAGCACGACGGACCTGAGCTTCCAGGTGCTGAACGGTGACTACTCGCCGGTCGAGGTGCCCGATAGCCTCACTGCCTTCGACGATCGGCAGCTTCACATCGACCCCAATGGGTCATTCGAGGTGCGGTTCGGGCCGCAGCGGCCGGATGCGCCAGCCGGCTACGTCACCTTGGGGCCAGGTTCGGCGATGCTGGTGGTCCGCGAGGTTTTCAGCAACTGGGCCAGCGAGCGGCGCGGAAACCTGCGCATCCAGCGCGCAGACATGGTCGGCAGCGCGCCCGCACCGGCCGACGAGGCGGTGCTCGCCAAACGGTACGCAGTCGCCGGGAAGATCCTGCTGTCCAGGCTGCGGACCTTCCTGGCCTTCCCGGAGTGGTTCTACCTGAAGGAACCTGTCAACACGATGACCGAGCCGCGGCGTACGCCTGGCGGGCTGGCCACGCAGTTTTCCTCAGCCGGGCACTTCGACCTAGGTCCTGACCAGGCGATGATCGTGACAGTGCCGGCGGCCGGCCCGGCCGTGGCGCCTTACCAGGGCATTCAGCTGGGCAGTATGTGGTACATCTCGCTGGACTACATCAACCACCAGACCAGCCTCACTGCCGACCAGGCACGCGCTGACGCCGACGGCATGCTGCGATTCGTGATCAGTGACCGCAACCCCGGCGTGGCGAACTGGCTGGAACTCACCGGCCGCCGGCGCGGCTACGTGCAGATCCGGTGGCAGCGTCTCACCCGGGACCTGCGGCCCGAAGACGGCCCGCGGACCGAGGTCGTCGCGCTGGCCGATCTGCCGGCCACGCTGCCGTACTACGAGCAAGCCCGGGTCACGCCCGATGAGTTCACGGCGCGGATCGCCGCGCGCCAGGCGGCCGTCGCGGAAAGGATGCTGGGCTGATGTACCTGCAGGACAAGGTTCTGGTCGTCTCCGGTGTCGGCCCGGATCTCGGTCGCCAGATCGCGGTCCGCGCGGCGGCCGCAGGCGCGGACGTCGTGCTGGCCGCGCGGACCGCCTCTCGACTGGAAGAGGTGGCCAAGGAGATCGCCGAGCTCGGCCGTCGCGCGCTGGTCGTGCCCACAGACATGACAGTGCCGGCCGACGCCGAGCAGCTGGCCGCGGCAGCGGTGGCGGAGTTCGGCAAGGTCGACGCGCTGGTGCACAACGCGCTGGTCATGCCGCCGATCGCGGACTTGGGGAAAGTGGACCTCGACGCGGTGCAGGCCGGATTCAACAACAACGTAATCTCCGCGCTGCGGATGACCCGCCTGTTCATCCCGGCGCTGGCGGCGACAAATGGCGCAGTAGTGATGGTGAACTCCATGGTCGTCAGGTTCTCTCAGCGGACGATGGGGCCGTACAAGATGGCCAAGGCATCGCTGCTGGCGATGGCGCAGAGCCTGGCCACTGAGCTTGGCCCGCAGGGCATCCGGGTGAACTCGGTGGCACCCGGCCACATCTGGGGCGAGTCGCTGAAGTGGTATTTCGGCTATCTGGCCAAGAAGCGCGGCGTCGACACCGAGACCATCTATGCCGAGACTGCCGCGAACATCGACCTTGGCAGGCTGCCTGAGCCAGACGAGATCGCCGACGCCGTACTGTTCCTTGCCTCGCCGCTGGCTCGCGCCATTACCGGCCAGTGCCTCGACGTCAACTGCGGCGAGTACCACCACTGAGAGCGGTCATGACGACCACCGAGCGGGACAACGTCGGCACTGTCGAGGACTTGCACGAATCGGCCAGCCGGATGACCGGCCTGACCGACTTCGGCACCGACGACTACAGCGACGGCCTGGCGGTCCTGCTCGACTCCTATGGCCGAGACGCCGACCTGACCTCGCTTGGTCGCAAGGTCGCCAGAGTGAGCCTGCGCGGCGCGCTGGCCGCGCGGCTGGTCAGCGGGTCAGCCTGGGCTGTCCATGAAGAGCATGCCGATGTCGAGATCATCCGGCCTATATTCGTAACGGGTTTGCCCAGGAGCGGGACGACTGCGTTGCATCGGCTGCTGACCGTTGATCCGGACCACCAGGGGCTCGAGCTGTGGCTGACCGAGGTGCCGCAACCCCGCCCGCCCAGGGAGAGCTGGGCGGGCAACCCGGTCTTCCAGCACATCCAGGCCGGTTACCAGCGGCATCACGTCGAGCATCCCGAGTTCATGGGCGTGCACTACATAGCGGCTGATCAGGTCGAGGAGTGCTGGCAGCTGCTGCGGCAGACGCTGCGCTCGGTGTCCTATGAGTGCCTGGCCCACCTGCCGACCTACTCGGCCTGGCTGCAGGGCCAGGACTGGACCGGCCCGTACCGCAGGCACCGGCGGAACCTCCAGCTCATCGGGCTCAACGAGGCCAGCAAGCGGTGGGTGCTGAAGAACCCAAGCCACCTGTTCGCCCTGGACGCGATCCTCGCTGTCTACCCGGACGCGCTCATCATCCAGACCCACCGCGCGCCGCGGGCCGTCATCGGGTCGATGTGCAGCCTGGCCGCGCACGCTACCGATGGCTGGTCGGAGAAGTTCCGCGGTGAGGTCATCGGCAGTGACCAGCTGGAACTGTGGGCGCGCGGGCTCGAGGAGTTCGCCACGGCGAGGATCAAGTACGACCAGGCGCAGTTCCTCGATGTCGATTACGCGGACTTCACCGCGGACCCGGTGGGCACGGTGGAGTCGGTCTACGCCCACTTCGGCCTGCCCTACAGCGGCGCCGCGGCCGACGCGATCCGGGAGCTGCACGCGCAGGCCGCGGAAGGCGAGGCACGGCCGGCGCACCGGTACTCACTCGCCGACTTCGGCCTGACCGCAGAGCAGGTCGACGAGCGATTCGCCGGGAACGACCGCGGCTAACCGGCTGGCGCGTGCCGGGGCGGCCAGTATCTGCCCGAGGACTGCTCCTGGTGCGCCGGCCGCGCCGTTCAGGTTAGGGCCGCAGCGAAGCGCCACCGTGACTCCTCCCACCACTCACGGCGCCGGTCGAACCGCTGTGCGCCGCCCATCTCGGTCCACATCGTTATGAAGCCCGGATCGCCCGCCTGGACGTGGCGGCGAACGAACTCGCCACCACGGGCAATCAGGCCCGCAGTGATTTCCAGGAGCAGCTGTCGCCCGGTCGTGTCGAGGCCGTAGGCGTCGGCGACGAGCCGCAGCCGGGCGGGCCTGTCCGCTTGGTGCCAGCCAAGCCGACCGGCGCTGAGGTCGTCGTCCACTGGCACGCACATGCCGGCGAACCGGGCGAGGTCGTACTCAGGGCGCCCCGGCGCAGCGTAGTCAAAGTCGAGCAGCCCGACCGCGACCCCGTCGCGGAAGACCACGTTCTCCAGGCACACGTCGTTGTGGCAGACGACGGTCCGGTGACCGGACGGGTCAGCCAGCTCGGCGCTCCAGGTCGTCCCAGACTGGTCCAAAGAGGCAGACCCATGGTGAAACTGGCGCAACAGCCACGCAACCGAAGCCAGTGCGCTGTCGGCCTGTGCCCAGCTGGGGTAAGGAGGCACGGCCACGTCTCCGTCGATGAACTCCAGCCGCTCGCGGCCGTCGGGTTCGACGCCGACCGGCCGGGACGCGCCCTCGAACCCGGCCGCTCGAACGGCCAGCAGGAGCTTGTGGATCGACGGCCAGTGCGAGCTGGCGGGCCGGAGCACGTGATCCCCGGCTTGGGTCACGCTCCCGGTGTTCGCCACGCCGCCGGATAGCTGTCGCTCGGTCACGGTCAGGCAGTCTGCCAGGCCGGGGCGGTCGGAGGTCTGGCCGGGCGGTAGGGGAGGCCGGACTCGCGCCTCCGGAGGACCCCGGTAAGTCGTAGCCTGCTATACGGATCTTCCATCAGCTGTTCTGTCCCCTGGACCGGAAGGTGTACGTGACGGTCAGCAAAGCACGTCCGTCCAGCCGGTCGCTGGCGGCGGTCCTGGCCGGCAGGAATTGACCGGGCCGCCGCCGCTATCCGGTGGCCGCGGTGCGATGACCCGCCGGACGACGGCCACGGAACCAGGCCGGACCGCGGCATTGCTGCGCCGGGGCCGGATCCTCGAGGGGATGACGCTGGGCTGGAACGTCGTCGGCATCGTCGTGCTCGCGATCGCGGCAATCAACGCGCGGTCCGTGGCGCTGGCTGGGTTCGGGCTGGACTCGCTGATCGAGATCGGCGCCAGCACGGTGGTGCTGTGGGAACTCGCCGGCACCGGGGAGCAGCGGCAGCGGCGTGCGCTGCACCTGATCGGCACCGCGTTCGTGGTCCTTGCTGCCTACCTGATAGTGCAGTCGGCAGTAGTGCTAGCCATCGGTTACCACCCGCGGCACAGCACGCTCGGCATCGCGTGGACCGCCGTGACTGCCGCAGCCATGTTTGCCCTGGCGGCCGGGAAGTCACGCACCGGCCAGGCTCTCGGCAACCCGGTGCTGATCACCGAAGGGCGGGTCACGCTGGTCGACGGGATCCTGGCAGTTGCGGTGCTCGCCGGGCTCGCCCTGAATGCGGCCGCCGGGCTATGGTGGGCAGACCCGCTCGCCGCGCTCGTTATCGTGATCTACGCGCTGCGTGAGGCGCGGGAGATCTTCCGCCCAGCTAATGACTGAGGCCGGGCTGGCGGTCGGCCCGTACCGGCTGGCGAGACCGAGGCGGCTGGCCGGTCCATGGCGTCGCGTCGCGTTCGTCGTACCGGGAGCCGGCGCGTCAGGGCGCGGCAGCCGTCCGGATCAAGGAGCAAGATCATGCCCATCAACCTCACGCACATCGACGTCATCACGCTGTTCGTCGAGGACCTGGCCAGCACTAAGCGGTTCTACCAGGAGATATTCGAGCTGCCGGTTGCGTTCGAGAACGACGACTCGGCCGTGTTCAAGTTCGGCGGGCTGACCGTCAACCTGCTGAGCGCTGCCAACGCCCCGGATCTCATCGGACCGGCGGCTGTGGCCAGCAGCGACGCAGGCTCGCGCTTTCAGTTCACGGTCGGGGTCGATGACGTCGACGCGGTATGTGCCGAATTGACCGCGCGCGGCTTGACGCTGATCAACGGCCCGATGGACCGCTGGTGGGGAGTGCGGACGGCCGCGTTCGCGGATCCGGGCGGCCACATCTGGGAGGTCGCTCAGGACCTACCGCGCGCCGATAGCTCGTAGACTCCATCCGCCGGGGCGATTTTGCGGTCGCGGGATGCGCGGAGTGCGGAGGACAGGCACGGCGACGTTCGGTCGGCGGGGCGCCCGCTGGCGACGGTTCACCAGGGGAATCGATCATTGGTACAGGTCCCAGGGCTGGCCGCGCAGTCGGGGACGGAGCGGTCGTGCCGCGCCGCAGCATGTGCCCCCGGAAGCGCGGACAGCGCTACGGGCCGAAGCCCGGCGCCAGGCTGCACTGCCGCGGGTGCCATCGCCGGGCGGCTGGACCGTCCCGGCTGGGGTGCGGCCGGCTTGGAACTGGACACCCGAACCAGGGGTCATACCACGCCTAGACCGGGTTCCGCGTCGGGTCCGGCTGTGGTACCACACGCCGCTCGTGGACCGGTTCGCGCACGGCTGGATGTGGTACCACGGCGGCTGGGACGTCGTGCCCCCGGGTGACTGGAGCCCTCGTCCACCCGATTACTCAGGCTGACGCCGATCGGTCAACTGGCCGGAGGCCGCATGCGCTCCGGATCAGCGACCGGGCTCGAGCAGCACCTTGACGGCGCCGGTGCGCCGCGCATCCTTGAGGGTGAGCACGGCTTCGCGCCAATGATCGAGCGGGAAGCGGTGCGTGATGACCGGTGTCAGGTCGAGCCCCGCTGCCGCGAAATCGAAGTAGTGCTCCATGGCGTGCTTGGCCACGCCGCCTACCTCCTCGATGCCGAAGCCATTGGACCCGATAACGCGCAGCTCCTTGAAGTACAGGGGGGTCCACTCGAACCGCTTGGGTGGCTCGACGCCGGAGACGACGAGCGTGCCGCCGGTGCCGAGCAGCCGAAGCGAAGTCTCGACTGTCTCGGTCGAGCCGATCGTGTCGTAGACCACGGCCGGGCCGTCCTGGAGCCAGTCCCGCTTGCTCCACGGCTGCAGCGGCGTGGTGCCGACAAGGCGCGCGACTTGGGCGACGAGCTCGTCGGGCTTGGTTGAGAGTACGGCGTGCGCTCCAAGCCGGGTGGCAAGCGCGGCCCGGGCGCCTGGCCGGGTCGCCGCCCATACCTCGGTGGCGGGGTACAGATGGCGGAGCAACGCAATCGCGGCGAACGCGAGCGTGCCCGAGCCGTAGACAAGGACTTTCTCGCCGTTGCCGGGCGGGGCGAGCAGGATCGAGCGCAGCGAAACACTGACCGGGTCCGCGAGCACGGCCGCTTCGTCGCTGACGTCATCGGGGATGGCAAACAACTGCGAACTATGCGCCGCGAACCGCTCGGCGTGCGCCCCGGCGGCTGACGCGCAGTTACCGATATGGATGGAGACGGGCAGCAGACCAGAGCGGAAGTTGCGGCACCAGGGGTAACGGCCGACCTGGCAGGCCTCGCACGGCGGGTCGATGCCACGCGGGCCGCATGACAGCCACGGGTTGAGCACCACCCGCTCGCCGGTGTCTGCGCGGCGCCCGACCGCCTCGTGGCCGAGCACGTGCGGAAACGACACGAGCGCGGTGAGCGGATTGTCGCGCGACCCGTTCAACAGGATCTGCTTCACGTCGGAACCGCACAAGCCGGAGAAGGTCGTCTCCACCCGCACCCAGTCGTCGGCAGGCAGCGGCAGCTCGTCCACATCCTCGATGCGTACTGGCGCGAACCGCGAGACAAACGCGCGCCGGTCGATGCGCCCGCCGATGGTCGACGCCGCCTCACGGGCCAGGTTGTGCTGGAACACCAGCGCCTTCACGTCGACCTCCTCAGCCAGGGCAGCTCAACTTACCAAGGCGCGCATTGCGGGCAAAGCTAGCGGCGCCGGCCCACGTCCAGCAGGCCCCGCGACCGTAGTTTCCAGGTAACGAGCTCCACGTCGAGGACCGCGAAGTTTCGCAGGCTGCCGTCGGCGGCCAGCCCGGTCACCCGAACCGGTCCGTAACCGAAATCGCAACTGCGCTGGTAGGCCTTGTGCAGGTGACCGTGCATCAGGTGTGCTGGCCGCACGGCATTGACGATCCGCTGAAGCCGTTCCCGGTGCGAGTCGCTGCGCGCCATGTCCGCCGCAGACCACCAGGACGGCGGCCGCGGAAAGTCGTGGGCGACACCGGCTGGGCAGTCATGGCAGACCATCACGTCGGCTGGGCCGCTTGCGATCAGGGCCGTTTCCTGCCCGCTGGTGATCTCCTCCTGCGGCCACCAATCGATGCCTTCGGCCCGGGCCGCCCTATCGAGGCTCACGCCGCCGCCGCAGGACAGCCACGTCAGGCCATGCCACATCCAGCGATGCCCGCGTGGCAGATGGAAGATATTCGGCCGGACCTCGACTCGGCCGTCCGGCCGGGTTGCGCTGGCCATCCGGGCAAGCTGCGGGAAGTCCTCGTGGTTGCCGTCGATGAACCAGAGCTGCGCATTCACCAGGCCCAATGCTGCGCTCACGGCATCGAGGTAACGCCTGCCCTCGATTCCCGGCCAGATCCCGAAGTCGCCGAGATGAAGCAGCAGCTTTGTCTGTTCATCCCGCAACAGCTGCGGGACGCGCTTGATCACGCTGATCGCCCAGTCGCGATTACCGTGCCAGTCGCCGGCGGCGAGGAGGCGGCTCGGGGCCGGATCGGGAGCATCACCTGCCCAGGGCAGTGTCATACCAGACATATAACCCTATGCGGCGGTGAGCCGGTGCCACTACGCAAACGCTAGGCCTGGTGTGCTGCAGCGGTCGGCGGTCTCGGCGGCGAGCTATCCACCTCTTGACCGCGGCGTGGCAAGGGCGTATCTGTTACGCCATGGCCAGGCAGGCAGGCGCGCCCTCGGTCCGGCTGCGCATTGCCGTCGCCTCGTTAGCAGCGGCCGGCTTGCTGACGGCTCAGGCCGCGTGGTCCGCTCCAGTACTGGCGGTGTCATCGGTGCCAGCGGGATGCTCAGGCACGTCCTACACGTGGACGGGCAACGGCGACGGGACGTCCTGGACCATGCCGAAGAACTGGAGCCCGTCCAGCGGCAGCATCCCCGGCTCGTGCAGCGCCGATCGCGTCACGATCGGCATCGAAGCGAACATCACCAAGGTACCGGCCGTGCATCTGGCGGATCTCACCGTCACCGCGGGTGCGGGAAGCGACGGGACACTCGTCGGCGGTCCGATAACCGTGTCCGGTCATTTCGTCTGGGACGGCAGCACATTCGACGCGACCATCAATCTCCCGTCCGGGAGCACCGGGATCGTTGCTGGTCCGGGTAACTTCAAGGGCCTTGGCGGCGGCGGCCTTGGCAAGCCCGGACGGCTCAACATCGCCGGCACGATGACGCTGAGCGGACTAAGTGCCGGCGGCCGGACGCTGGGCCTCGGAGCCGGGATCAGCCAGGGGATTATCGACGTGCAGCGGGCTGGCGTGCTGACGGCCTCCGGTCTGGACACGCTGTCGGGCGCCTCATGTTGCGCCGGCACGGACAACCCCACGCTGATCAACAATGGCACCGTGCGCGTCACCAGCGGGCACCTGCTGACTGAGGGGCTAGAAACCAGCGAACTCGGCCACACCGAAGTTGCAGCCGGCGCGCTCTTCGACCTTGACGCTCCGGTTGTGCTCGGCGGTAATTCGAGTTATGCGGGCGCCGGGCGGATGCTGCTCGCCCTCGGCGCATTCCCCAGCACCGTGCGGGGGAAGCTGTTCCTGGGGAAGGGGACGGTGCTTTCATACTGCCCCTCCTGCAGTCGGGTGTCGGGATGCCTGGCGGTGGATCTTGCTGGCCAGGCCGGAACTGGCGGGTCTGGTGAGGTGAGCATGCCTGGCGGCACCGACATTGTG
>JBKQTJ010000331.1:0-4513 GCA_052143255.1 Streptosporangiaceae bacterium
GCCATTGTTGTTGAAGTAACTCCAGTTCGGAGGGCACCCATCAACTCGCGAACGACTGGACCGCCTACATACAAGCGATCGTTGAGGTCGGCCGAGTCAGCCTCGCGAGCTGATAGGCCAGGGAGGGGTTCAACGAAGCGCGTCCCGCAGCTCATCAATCGCTTCGACCAGCGCGTGAGGCTTCGTGCGAGCGTGCCACTCATCGAATGCAGCGACGACCTTCTGCGCGGCGGCCTTGAGCGTCGGTGCTCCGCCTCCGCCTTTGCCCTTCGGCGGCGGCTCGAGCACGAACGTGCCAACGCCAGGCCGATGCTCTATCAGACCCATAGAGATCAGCGTGCCGTGGACGCGCCCAGCCGTCGTCCGGCCCACGGCGTGCATCTCGCTCAGCTCGCGCGCGGACGGGAACCGGTCACCCGGCTTCAGTTCGCCGCGCGCGATCGCGTCCGCGTAGTGCCTCGTCAGCCGCTCGAACCGTGTGTCGAAGCTGCCTATGTCACCCTGCACCATACGCTGCGCCTGTCTCGGTGTGCTCGTGGCTCACTGTGGTGCACACCATTATGCTCCCATCTTCGTGAGTCACGGGACGTGGGCCAACCGCGCGATGCGCGTCGGCCTTACACGAAGAATCCCAGGGCTCGGCTTGACTCCGCATGCGCTGTCATGCGTGTTAACTGAACAACGGCGGGAGTTTCTGCTGTTCAGTGGACGTGCAGGCGTGTGCGGGTTTACTGTCGCCGGTCATGACTGGACAGGGGGAGCCGGGCATTGACCTGGCTGGGTTGGTGGTGCCGTTAGCCGGGCGGCTGGTCGCCACCGGCGACAGGTGGGAGCCGTACCGGCTGGTCGATGCGGACGGAGCGGCCGTCGATGCTGCGGGGGCATACTTCGGGCACCTGCAGGCGGCTGGACGGGCTGAGCTGACCGTCCGTTCGTATGGCACGGATCTGCTGCGCTGGTTCCGGTTCCTGTGGGCTGCGGGATTGGTCTGGGATCTGGCGACCCGGTCCGATGCCCGGGATTTCTGCGGGTGGCTGCAGCTGGCTGGCAAGCCGGCCCGGCCGCACTGGCGGCAGCGGGACCGGCCGGGAATGGCAGCACCGGTCGTGGCTTCGGGCGAGGTGTATGCGCCGTCGGTGCGTGCGCATAGCGAGACGGTGCTGCGCGGTTTTTATGACTTCCACCGGGAGGCGGGCACGGGCCCGCTGGTGAATCCTTTCCCGCTGGACCGGTCGCGCCGGGGCGGACGCGCGCATGCGCACCACAATCCGATGGAGCCCTTCCATCCCGAGCGCAGCGGCTTGTATCGCCCGGCGGTGCCGTCCCGGATCCCGCGCAGTGTCCCGGATGAGGAGTTCAACGAGATCTTCGCGGCGCTGGGCTCGCACCGGGACCGGGCACTGGTGGCGTTTTATGTGTCTACTGGCGCGCGGGCGTCGGAGTTGCTGTCGGCGACACGCGGCGGCGCGGATCCGGGGCGGCAGCTGATCACCGTGGTGCGGAAGGGGACCCGGGAGCTGCAGCAGTTGCCGGCCTCGACCGATGCGTTCGTGTGGCTGCGGCTGTATCAGCTGGAGATGGAAGGCAAGCTGCCGGCCGGCCGCGGGCAGCCGCTGTGGTGGACGCTGCGTCGGCCGTTCCGGCCGCTGGCCTATCACGCGGCGCACCGGATGTTCGAGCGGGCCGGCACGGCCGCGGGCACGGACGCGACGCTGCATTCGCTGCGGCATACCGCGGCTTACCGGATGGCTGAGGATCCGGCTCTTCCGCTGACCGACGTGCAGCTGGTCCTGGGTCATGCACTGCTGACCACCACGCAGCTGTACCTGACCCCGCGGAAGGAGGACGTGATCCGCCGGATCCTGGCCCACCACGGCGAGCAGGTCCGCCAGGCCCGGCAGCGGGCTCAGCCGGTCCCGGCGCCGGGTTACCGGCCCGAGAGCCTGGATGTGCTGTTCGGGAACCGGACGTCGTGACCGCCGCAGGCACCGCGCCGCCGCGGCCGACGGCGTCGGTGTGGCTGTCGGGTTACCAGGCAGCGCGGACCCGGTTCCCGCCGCGGCCGGCGGCCGCGGAGTGGCCAGCCACCGCGCAGGCCCGCGACCAGGTGGCGGAGCGCCTGGCCGGCCTGCTGCCCGGAAGTGCCAGCGGACGGGAGGCATTACTGGACTGGCTGGCGGGTCAGGACGGTAGCTGCTGGCAGGAGCGCTGGCTGGCCAGCGGCGCCGATACTGCCGGGGCCGCGTGGTGGCAGCTGGCACGCGACTGGCTCCGCCGGTCCGGGCAGCCTGTCCCGGCGGTGGCCGCGCTGGTCTCGGCACTGGTCACCGCTATCTGCGCTGACATCGTGCGCCCGTCCCTGCCGTGGCTGGCAGCCGGCAGGCGTGATCACCCGGAGCTGGCCCGCGCCATGGCCGCGTTCCGCGACCCTGACGGATTCGCGCAGCTGCGGGCATTATGCGATGGCGATCCCGCCGTGTCGAAGACCGCCGGCAGCCACACGCTGCGCCGGGCCGCGGTCATCCTGGCCGCCAGGGGCGGCGTGCTCGCCGATATCAGGATCGGCGATGTGCTGGAGCTGCTGGACACCGAGGCTCAGGTGCAGGGCGCGGCCAGGACCGATAATGCCGCCTGCTACCGGCTGCTGCGCCAGATGGGGATCTTCGGCCCGGCAGCGCCCGCGCGGCTGCGCCAGCTGCGCACCGCGGGCCAGCGCACCCCGGAGGAGATGATCGACCGTCACCAGCTCGCCTGCCAGCCCGTCCGTGACCTGCTCGTCGATTACCTGCGGGAACGTCAGCCAGCGATGGATTACGGCAGCCTGGAAACGCTGGCCCGCCGCCTGGGCATGTTCTGGGCGGACCTGGAAGCCCACCATCCGGGTATCGACAGCCTGCACCTGCCCGTCCACGTCGCCGACGGGTGGAAGCAGCGGATGCGGACCAAGCAGCAGACCATCACCTCGGCGGCCGGCGGCAAGACGGTTATCGACGCCGAGCGGATCTGCCACCGCGAGTTCCTGACCCCGGTGCGGGCGTTCTACCTCGACCTGGCCCAGTGGGCCGTCGACGACCCGGGCCGGTGGGGACGCTGGGCAGTGCCTTGCCCGGTCGGCCGCGCGGACACCATCCAGGGCAAGGTCCAGCGGCACCGCAAGTCGCGGATGGACGCCCGCACCCGCGAGCGGCTCCCGGTCCTGCCGGTCCTGGTGCGCTCCGCCGCCCGCCAGCTCGCTGACGCCGCCGCGCTGCTGCAGGCCGCCCGCGATGCCAGGCCCGGCAGCGTCATCGCCGCTCCCGGTGCGGCCCTGGTCCGTTCCGTCACCACGACCGCTGCGGTCAGCGTCTGGGCCGGCGACCCGGCGACCGGGCAACGGCGCAACCTCACCGCCGAGGAAGACCGCGCTTTCTGGGTCTGGGCGACCGTCGAGGTCCTGCGCGCCACCGGCATCCGCGCCGAGGAACTGGTGCAGCTCAGCCATCACAGTTTCGTCCAGTACCGTCTGCCGGTCACCGGCGAGCTGGTGCCGCTGCTGCAGATCGTCCCGTCCAAGACCGACGCCGAGCGGCTGCTGGTCATCAGCCCCGAGCTCGCCGACGTGCTCAGCGCGATCATCAGCCGGGTCCGCGGCACCCGCCACGCCGTGCCGCTGGTCGCCGCCTACGACGACCACGAGCGGGTCTGGCTGCCGCCCGCCCCGGTGCTGTTCCAGCGGCGCATCGGCGCCGAGGACCGTGCCATCCCCGCCGCCACCATCCGCAAGATCCTCGCCGCCGCGCTAGCCCGCACCGGGCTGACCGATCCCGCCGGGGCTCCGCTGCATTACACGCCGCACGACTTCCGCCGGATGTTCCTCACCGACGCGATCATGAACGGCCTGCCGCCGCACATCGCCCAGATCATCGCCGGGCACCGCGACATCAACGTCACCCTCGGCTACAAGGCGGTCTACCCCGACGAGGCCATCCAGGCCCACCTGGCCTTCCTCGCCCGCCGCCGGGCGCTGCGGCCCACCGAGGAATACCGCGTCCCCACCGACGCCGAATGGGAGCAGTTCCTCGGCCACTTCGAGCGCCGCAAAGTCGCCACCGGCACCTGCGGCCGCGCGTTCGCCACCCCGTGCGTCCACGAGCACAGCTGCTTGCGATGCGCCTTGCACTGGCCAGACCCCGCCCAGCGAGACCGGATCGCGGAGATCCGCGACAACCTCACCGCCCGCATCGCCGAAGCCGACCGCGAAGGCTGGCTCGGCGAAGCCGAAGGACTCAAGATCAGCCTCGCCGGCGCCAACGACAAGCTCGCCCAGATCGACCGGCGCACCCGCAACCCCGCCCCGGTCGGACTCGGAATGCCCGCCCTCAGCCAAATCTCCGGCAGGAGATGAACAGTCCAAACCCGTGCAGATCTCATGATCATTTTTCTAGTTCAGAGAATGCCGAATAGCGGGCGTTGTGCGACGCGCATACTCATGCGATCGCTGGCATGCTTATTTCTGGCCCTCGGATCGGGCTGG
>JBKQTJ010000332.1:0-19577 GCA_052143255.1 Streptosporangiaceae bacterium
ACGGCGCACAGGACAGGTCAGTTTCCGGGCGTCGTCACCACGCCGTTCCCGCCGCTGGCGGCAAGCACAGCCCGCCATCGCCGCTCAGCCGCCCGAGAACTATCCGTTGTTCAGACCAGTCCTAGGCGCCGCCGGCCGCAGCGTCCGGCGGTACGTCCAGTCCCGCTGACCTGGCCCAGCGCAGCAGTTCCTGGACGGCGGCAGCCCGTTCCAGCGGGCCAGCTTCGATCCGCAGCTCACGCAGATGCTTGTAGGCGCGGCCGACGGTAGGCCCCGGCGGGATCCGGAGAATCTCCATGATCTCGTTGCCGTCAAGGTCAGGCCTGATCCTGTCCAGTCGCTCGCGCGCGGCTAGCTCGACAATCCGGGCTTCAAGGCTGTCGTAGGCACGCTCCAGCCGCTGCGCCTTGGCCTTATTCCTAGTGGTGCAATCGGCCCTGGTCAGCGCGTGCAGCCGAGTCAGCAACGGCCCGGCGTCGACTACGTACCTGCGCACCGCCGAGTCGGTCCACTCGCCCTCGCCGTAGCCATGGAACCGCAGGTGCAACTCGATAAGACGGCTAACGTCGGCGACGATCTCTCTGGGATACCTCAGCTGCGCGAGCCGCTTGCTGGCCATCTTGGCGCCAACGACTTCGTGGTGGTGGAAGGCGACGCGCCCGTCCGGCAATTTGGACCGCGTCCTCGGCTTGCCGATGTCGTGCAGCAGCGCCGCGAGCCTGAGCACGAGATCCTGCTCGAGGCCGTACCGGGCCTCAAGCTCGATGGCCTGGCTGAGCACTGTCAGCGAGTGCTGGTAGACATCCTTGTGCCGGTAGTGCTCGTCGGATTCGAGCCGCAATTTCGGGATCTCCGGCAGCACCTGCTCAGCCAAGCCGGTGTCGACCAGCAGCTCAATGCCCGCCACTGGCCCGCCGGGCAACGGGGCGAGCAAGAGCTTGGTGAGCTCGCCGTGGATCCGCTCGGTCGAGACCTTCGGCGGGGCGAGCAGCCGACCCAGGTCGGCCATCGCCCGCCGGACCTCCGGCCCCGCAGTGAAGCCAAGCTGCGCGGTGAACCTGGCCGCGCGCAGCATCCGGAGCGGGTCATCGGTGAATGAGACCTCCGGGGCACCGGGCGTTCGCAGCACCTTGCGCTCCAAGTCAGCCAGTCCGCCGAACGGATCGACGAGCTGGTGGCCGGGCAGGCGGGCAGCCATGGCATTGACGGTGAAGTCGCGTCGGGACAGATCGTCTTCTAGCGACACGTCGCCGTGCCCGACGTCTGGCTTACGCGAGGTGGGCCCGTACCTATCCCTCCGGTAGCTGGTGATCTCGAATATCGAGTCGCCCTTGCGCAGGCCGACGGTGCCGAATCTGATGCCGATCTCCCATACCTGGTCGGCCCAGCGGCCGACCACTTCCAGGATCTGCTCCGGCAACGCGTCGGTGGCCAGGTCCACATCCCCTGACTTCCGCCCCAGGAACACGTCCCGGACGACGCCGCCGACCAGGGCAAGCTCGTGCCCGGCCGCCGCGAAGAGGCCGCCGAGCTCATTGGCAAGCGGCGACACGGCCGAGAGCATCGCCGCTGCGGCGCGCAGCTGGCGCTCGTTGAGTGATTCTGGATCTGGCACGGGCTTTGAGGATAGGTGGCTGGCGTAGCCTGATTGGGACCGGGAAGCGAAACAGACCCCGGGGGGACCTGTCGCAGGATACTGCCGTCGCGTACCGCCGGCTCTCACCGCCGTGCGGTGCGTCAGGCACTCCGCGGCCGGCAATAACATTCTCGGCATGCCCTCGCTGCCCGGAAGATGCTCCTCATCAGGTCCGGGACCTGCAGCCAAACGGGCCACGAGGATGCTGCGGAGAGCCGTTAGCGCCGCGGTCGCTGCCCTCGCGCTTGCTGGCCTCGCGCTGCCTGCCACGCTCCTGGCCCAGACCGGTCCGGCCGCCGCCGCAACCAGCCAGGATGCCGCAGCCAGCCGCGGGCCGAACTCCCCCGTGGTCGTGGCCATCACCGGCATGAACCCGCAATGGGCAACCCCCCGCTCAGTCATCACTGTCGCCGGGTCGCTCACGAACACATCAAGGGCACCGGTCAGCGGATGGGTTGTGCAGCTGTACGCGTCAGCGACCCAGCTCACCAGTACCACCCAAATCGCACCAGGTACGGCCCCGTACTACGACCTGCCGGGCATCCAGCAGCTGCCCGGTGTCCGGTGGCGCTCGGGCCATATCCAGCCGGGTCAGTCCGTTCGGTGGCAGATTCGATTCCGCGCCCGCAAGGTTGGCATGACGCGGTTCGGCGTCTATCCGTTGGCTGCGGTCGCGCATAGCGCGGCGGGCACTGTGCTAGGCGCGAACGCCAGCTACCTGCCGTATGTGCCAGCGAAGAAGAGGCCGTACGCGTCCACCCGGCCCGCGCGCGAGCAGATCTCCTGGCTGTGGCCGCTGATCGACAAGCCGATGCTCGGCCTGCCGTGGCAGAACGTCTGCAAGGGCCCGCAGGCGGCCGCGCTGGCACGCAGCCTTGGCCCAGGTGGCCGGTTGGCCAACCTAGTCGCCGTGGGCCAACGTGCCGCAGCCACGGCGACAACGGCAGCGCGGGCAGCGGGAACGGCCAGCGGTTCCGCGCAGGGCAAGTCCGCCCGTGGCCAGCAAGCTGAGAGCCTAGCCGGGATGGCTGGCGTCACCTGGGCCGTGGATCCTGCCCTCCTTGCCGACGCCAAGGCGCTGACGACGTGCCGGTCGACCGCGCCCGGGCTCGCCCAGGCAGCGGCCGCCTGGCTGGCGTCCGTTTCCTCCGCCACGGCCCGGCAGCCGCTGTTCGCCGTGCCGTACGGCGATCCGAACGTAGCTGCGCTGATCCGGCAGAACCACCAGAGCGACGTTAAAAACGCCTTTCGCCTCGGTCGCTCGCTAGCCAGCCGGATCCTGCGCCGGGACCTCGCGCCAGCGGAAAGCCAGCCGTCCGGCTCACCCGGCCAGACCGCTGGCACTGCCTGGCTCGCGGGCGGCAATCCCGGCTACGGCACGATCGAGAACCTGGCCGGGGTGCAGATCCGGGTCCGCACGGTCGTGCTCAGCCGTTCCGCGCTGCCGCAAGCGCACGGCACCGTCGTGCAGACTCCGAACGGAGGCGGCAGCTACAGCACATTGCTGCTGACCAACGACAATCTCGGCGCTCTGCTCGGCTCGACGGGCAGCGCGCCGGGCTCCGCGTTTGCGACATCGCAGGCGTTCCTTGCTGAGACTGCGCTGCTGGCGACGCTGGCACCCGGCCAGCCAATCGTGGTTGCGCCGCCAGCGCGGTGGAGCCCCCCGGCGAGCCTTGCCACTCGCGTGCTCGCCGAGACGGCCTCGGCACCGTGGCTCAGCCCGGTTAGCCTGACCGCCCTGGCTAACCGCAGCTCGATCCCCAATATCGGCCGCCTGCCGGAAAGCAGCTCGGGCCAGCCCTCCTATCCCCGCAAGGAGCTGAGCCAGCTGAAGGTTGTCGGTCGACGGATCTACGAGCTAGTGAGCATTCAGGCTGTTCCCAACCCGGATCTTTACCTGGCCATGTCGGCGATCGAGTCCTCGGCATGGGACGGCAAGTCGCGTGCGACCGCCGAGGTTATGCTGACGGCCCTGGCCAACACGGTTGCGCACGACCAGGGCAATGTTCAGATCGTGGCTGGCAAGGCTGGCATCCGGATCACGCTAGGCGGCTTGAAGGGCAGCGTGCCGGTATCGATCGACAACCGCTACGGGTTCGCCATCAAGGTCAGGATGAGGCTGTCCTATGGCCAGGACACCGGTGTCAAGATCGTCGAGGATCCGGCGATCGTGACGATCCCGGCCCGAACCCCGCGGACCATCAAGCTGCACGTCCAGGCCGCGGCGGTCGGATCCACCACCATCACCATGCGGCTGGAGAGCCCGCGCGGCCAGCTGTTGCCATCCAAGGCCGCGCGGATGACCGTTCAGGCCACGCAAGTAGGCGTGCTCGGAATGATCATCTTCGCCGCTGCGCTCGGTGTCTTCCTGATCGCGTCAGCGGCGCGCGCCGTCCATCGCGGCCGCGCCGTACCCGCCGGGACGGGCACGTCGCGGGAAGGCGCGAAGTCCGATGGAATGGGCAGTGACCAGGCGGGCAAGAAGGTCCCGGACGGCGAGAGGGCACCCAGCGACGTCCTCGAAGGAGGCGAAATGGCGGGCCAACCGGCTACCGTCGTGCCTGAGCACAGCGAGCTAGGCGCAGCCGGTCCACCCGGACTGTGACAGAGGGAGACCGATTGACCACCCCCGAGTCCGAGCCTGACCCGTACGCGGGCGGCGATCCGCAGAGCGGGCGAGCCCAGCCCGCGGTGCCGGGCTGGAGCGCGGGGCAGGACTGGTACGCGGGCCCGCACTATGACGACACGGGCTGGCACATCGACCTGTCGGACGTGGACTGGGGCGACGACGCCAGGTACGGCCGGCCGGCGGACCCACAGGGCCCCGCGGGGCCAGCGTTCGGTTACGAACATCGTGACCACCAAGAAGGTAACGGAGCCAGCCTTTCGCCCGCCGACTACGGCCGGCCGGCCGGTGACCGGGCTAGCCGCCGGGACGAGCGGCCCGGTGGCAGGCACGCTCGCGCTGCCCCGAAGGATGATCCGCTGCCGCCCCGGCCAGGACGCGGGGACTGGCCTGCGAGGGGGCCGGTATGGGAAGAGCCGTCGCACGACGACAGTCCCCGCCGACCAGGGCGCGGGCCGGACCGCGAGCACCCGGACTGGGATTACCGGGAGCGGCGGCGCGGGCGGCGGGCGGCGGGCCGGCGAGCCGATGCGGGTAGCCAGCCGGGCCGGGCCGGGCCAGAAGGCTACGAGCCGGGCGGCGGGTACGCGCCCGGCGATCCGCAACGGCCAGCCTGGCAAGGGCCGCCGAGCCGACCAGGCAGCCAGGACTGGCCGGACACGCAGCGAGGGCCCGACAGCCGACGGGGAGCCGACGGGCTACGGCGACCAGACGCGCCACGCGGACCAGGCACGCAGGGCGGGCCAGTCGCACCACGCGCACCAGACGCGCCACCCGGGGTCGACGGCCGCCTGGCGCCCGAGGGGCTACGGCGACCGCCCGGGCAACGCGGGCCAGACGCGCCACGCCGACCGGATGGCCAGCGGCCAGCCGGGATGCGCCAGGTCGGAGCGCGCCCGCCGGCGGGCTACGCAGACGATCCCAGGCTGGGCAGCGCCGGCGTGGGCATCGGCGGACCGGGGCCTGGCAGTACCGGGCTAGCCAGCCCGGGCGCCAGTTATGCCGACACCACCGCCGGATACCCGGTCCGGCCAGCAAGGCCAGGGCCGACCAGGCCGCTGCCGCCCGGGCGCCGCCGCGACGACACCGGCACGATGTCGATCGTCCGGTCGAGCAGCGTCATGGCGGCGGGCACGCTCGCGTCCCGCCTCACCGGGTTCCTGCGGACCCTCGCGCAGGCATTCGTGCTTGGTGGCGCCGCCCTGTCTAACTCGTACAACACGGCCAACACGCTGCCGAACGTTGTCTACAACCTTGCCCTCGGCGGCATTCTCACCAGCGTCATCGTGCCGCTGATCGTCAACGCCGCCAAGCGCGACAAAGACGGCGGTCAGGCCTATGACCAGCGGATTTTCACGCTGATCACGGTCGCGTTGCTGGGCATCACTGTGGTCGCGACAGTGCTGGCGGCGCCGTTGGCGGGCTTGTACAAGGGCGGCATGACTGGCCGCGAGCTCAGCGTTATGGTGACGTTCGCATACTTCTTCATTCCGCAGATCTTTTTCTACGGGATGAGTTCGTTGATGAGCGCGATCCTGAACGCACGGCGCAGCTTCGCGGCGCCGATGTGGACGCCGGTGATCAATAACGTTGTCGTGATCTTCGTATTGATCATGTACACGGTTATCGCGGGGCCGTTCGCGGCGAAACTGTCGCACGTCAGCAGCGGCGACGTCCGGTTGCTGGGAATCGGCACCACGCTTGGCATCGTGGCGCAGACGGCGGCGCTGGTACCGTCGTTGCGCCGGGTCGGCTTCCGCTGGCGCCCGCAGTTCGAGTTCATGCGGTCCGAGGCGATGGAAATCGGCCGCATGGCCGGCTGGATGTTCTGCTACATCGCAGCGACCCAGGTGGCTTTCTTCGTCACTGTCAGGCTCGCCAACATCGCTGCCCGAAATAGCGGCGTGACCTTCTACAGCTATGCCTGGCAGCTATTCCAGATGCCTTATGCGGTCGTGGGGATCTCGGTCATTACCGCGCTGCTGCCGCGGATGAGTGCGCACGCGTCCGAACGCCGCTACGGTCTTGTCAGGCAGGACTTCTCGACTGGCGTCCGGCTGGCAGCTGCCATCGTGGTGCCCTGCTCGCTGGTACTCGCTGTCCTTGGCGTGCCGCTAGCGCGCGTGCTGTTCGCTCATCACAGCTTCACCCCGGCAGAGGCGCGCGCTACCGGCCTGGTCTTCGCCGCGTTCTGCCTTGGCCTACTGCCGTACATGCTGTTCCAGCTTCAGTTGCGCGTCTTCTACTCCCTGCACGACAGCAAGACCCCGGCGATCATCGGGCTGGCCACGATGATCATGAATATCACCGCTAATTACATCGTGCTCGCGCTTTTCCACGGCAACGATGTGGTGATCGGCCTCGGCATCGGCTTTGGTCTCGCCAACCTGCTCGGCACGGTCCTGGCTTGGCGGATCCTCAGCCGGCGACTCCGTGGGCTGGACGGCTGGCGTATCGGCCGGTCCCTGGTCAGGATGCATGCCGCCACGCTGCCGGCCGTGCTCATTGCCATTCTGGTCGGATTGCTGAGTTCGAGCGCCTACACCACGGTGGTCGTCGGCGGTGGCCTCGCGGTGCTGCTATACCTGACATTCGCCAGGGCACTGCGCATCGAGGAACTGACGAGCCTGACCCGCACCGTGATGGCCAGGCTGCGCCGATGAGGGTGCCGCGGACGTCTCCGACCGGTAACGGTTTGCTGCTGGCGGCACACACGCCCTGCCACCCGGTCATCGTGCGCCTTAGCATGGAGACCAGCACGTCATTGTCTTATCTGGGACTCTTGACCACCTACGGCCCGCGAGGGGAGGTTCGAGGGCAGGCGCGTGCCCTTGAACCAAGACCATGAGCACGTTCACATCAGAACCGGGTACGAGGCTAGGCGGCCGGTACCGGCTGGAAGACCGGCTGGCCGCGGCCGGTGGCTGGTCTGCCTGGAAGGCTATTGACGAGATACTGGCCCGGCCGGTCAGCGTGATAACTTTTGCCGCCGGGTTCCCAAGGCTGCAGCAGGTGGTGACCGCTGCTCGCGCCGCGAGCCGACTGACCGATACGCGGCTTACCCAGGTGTTCGACGTCGAGGATGACTGGGACCGCGCTTATACCGTGCTGGAGTGGCCCGTCGGCGACACGCTGACCGATCTGATTGCCGCCGGGCCGATGGAGCCGCTCGCGGGCGCCCGGATCGTTGCGGAAGTCGCGTCCGCGCTGGCTGGCGCACACGCGGCCGGCCTCGCCCATTTGTGCCTGCGGCCCGATTCGGTGCGCTGGACGGCGGGCGGCGGAGTTAAGGTCACCGGCCTGGGCATCGATGCGGCTCTGTCCGGCGCCACTGCCGACGATCCCGCGCTGGCAGACACCCGGGGTCTGGGTGAGCTACTGTACGCGGCTCTGACCGGCCAGTGGCCGGGTCCTGATTACCCCGGTCTGCCAGCCGCACCGTTGTCCGACGGCCAGCTCCGGCGTCCGCGGCAAGTCCGCGCGGGCGTGCCGACGGCGCTTGACGAGATTGCCGGCCGGGCGCTCGCGCTGCCTGGCCGGGACGGCCAAATCCCGTTCGCCTCTCCGGCCGAGATCGCCAGCACGCTGGCATCCGTCATCCCGCCCGTGCAGGTGCCGCCCGCGACCGTTGTTGGCCGGGATTCCCGGCGCGAAACCGACCGGCAGGTTCTGCAGCGCCAGCAGACCCGGCACCAGGCGGCGCAAATGCTGCAGACCCGCGGTCAGCCCGGTGTCAGCTGGCGGGACAATGACGGTCTGAGGGGCCGGAACGGATCCGGGTCTCCGGGTGCCGGCCCAGGTCGCCGAGGCAACGCCGGCAAGCTAGCCGCGCTGACTCTGGCGGTTGTCGTCGCGGTCGTCGGGGCGACGGCCGCGGTGTACATGCTGCGCAAGCCGCATAATGGATCCTCGCCGGGCGGCGGCTCCCCGCCGTCAGGCAGCCCAGGGACGCGGGTGACCGCGGTACCGATCTTGTCCGCACAGGGCTTTGACCCGCTGAATCTCAGTGACACTGGCGATGAGAACTCCGCCGAGGCAGCGAACGTCATCCACGACCACGCCGCTGGCTGGAGCACCCAGGAGTACATCGGGCCCTTTGGCGCTTACTTTGGCCGCCTCAAGCAGGGCGCTGGCCTGATGCTCGCCCTGAGCAAGCCGGTGCGGATCACTTCGGTGACCATCACGTTCGGCAAGATCCCGGGAGCAGACGTTCAGCTAAAGCTCGGCGACTCGGACGCGAGAAGCCCGCAGAACCTGGCATCCATGACGACGGTGGCACGGCTGAACGATGTGGCTGGCTCCACGACTTTCACCGTGACGAGCAAAGCGACCGGACAGTACCTGCTGATCTGGTTCACCAAGCTTCCCCCAGCACTTCAGCGCCTGGGCAACAAGCCAACTTATGCGGCCCAGGTCTATAGCGTCTCGGTCCGCGGTGCCAGCTGACCGTTCATTATCATCGGTTCATTGCCTGATCACTGGTTCAATCCGGGCAGGGACGGCTCCAGGGAGGGGGACCGGGAGCAATCCGGAGTACTGTCGGGCCGTCGCGAAATTGCGTCCAGTATCCACTGTGGCAGCACAGGAAGGCGGGGGGAGGCAGCGAGACGGAGCCACAAGACCAGGCCTCTGGCCGGGTTCCGCTGCCCGAGCCGCGTCAGCCTGCGGAGTCGCAATACCCCGGAGCGCCGGGCACAGCGGCGCAGACGTCATCGGTGCCGGGCGCCAGCTTTCGCGCCGCGCGGGCCAGTCTCGCGGAGGACGTGGCCGACGGCGGCCCACCTGACAGTGAGCTGCTCCGGTTGCATATCGAGGGCGACCCGGAGGCCTTCGGCGCGCTGTTCAAGAGGCACAAGGATCGCCTGTGGGCAGTGGCGATCCGGACACTGGGCGACCCCGAAGATGCGGCTGACGCGCTGCAGGACGCGATGGTTTCCGCCTTCCGGAGAGCGTCCAGCTTCCGCGGCGATTCTGCCGTAACGACCTGGCTGCACCGGATTGTGGTGAATGCCTGCCTGGATCGAATGCGTCGGCGCGCAGCCCGGCCGACCGCAAGCGGCCAGGACGAGGACGCACTCGACGCGCTGGCCAGCGGCCGACCGCTTTCTGACCCTTCCGGTACCACGGACACCGCCATGGACGTGATGGCAGCATTGCGGCATCTGGTCCCCGATCAGCAAGCCGCCTTGGTCCTAGTGGACATGCTCGGCTACTCGATCGCCGACGCTGCCGCGGTGCTAGGCGTCTCGGAGGGAACTGTGAAAAGTCGCGCCGCCCGGGGCCGGGCAAGACTGCTGCCCAGGCTCGCGCACTTGCGCCCGGCGCCAGTCCCGAGTCAGGAAAACCGGAACCGGGCGGCCGGCCAACGCGTCCAACCTGCGCAGGAGGGGGGTGATGACACGCCGTGAAGCGTCACGCCAGTGCCGACGAACTGGCCGACCTGGCTGCGGGGGTGCTGAAACCGCGCAAAGTCAGTAAGATCACCGCACACCTGACAAGCTGTGCGCACTGCACGGACGTCAGCAGTCAGCTCGCGAGCGTCTCAAGCATGCTGGCGAGCGTGCCGGCCGCGCCGATGCCACCCCAGCTATCGGGACGGATCGAGGCCGCGCTTGCGGCCGAGGCCGCGCAGCGGCTGGCCAGCACGCCAGCCACGGAGGCCGGGCGGCGCGATCTTCCTTCCCGGGGCGCTCTTCCCAAGGCTGGCGGGCGGGGCTGGTGGATGTTCCGACCCTCGGGGCCCGGTACCCGCCTCGTCGCCGCTGCGGGTGCGCTGGTAATCATCGGGGCTGGCAGCTACGAAATAGTCAGCCACGTCAGCACCGGCAGTAGCCCCAGCACCGCATTCAGCCCGAGTGGAGTGGAGGTGGCGCCGGCGCGCCTGGGCACGGCCATTCCCTACCACCAGGGCCGTACGACGAAAGTGTTGCAGATGGTGACATCGGACACCAATTTCACCGGTCGGACGCTCGGCAGCAAGGCGGTCGCCGCCATGACGGCCTTGCGCCGGAGCGGGGTTGCCCCCACCCCAGGCAAGGTGGTCACCCGGGCTCCCGCGTCGCCGCAGGCCACCGGGCTCGGCTACCACGGCACCGCCTCCGCTAGCAATGGCACCGTCGCTGGCAGCAACGGCGCGCCCAGCAAGCGCCAGGTGACCGGGTGCGTCGACGAGATCGCGGCCGGTCGGGCTGTGCTGCTCATCGAGCTCGCCAGGTTTGACGGCCGGCCGGCGATCATTATCATGATCGCCGTGCCTAAGGCTAGCTCGGCCGATGTCTGGGCCGTGCGGCGTACTTGCACCGCCGCGAATGCCCAGGTACTCGACCGCGTTCAGGTGGCGCGCACCTAGGCTGGCCCACTGGGAATCTCCGGGCCTGGCTGGTGGTTGATGCCGGTGCATTTCCGAGAGGGGCAGGAGCAAGTGACCGAGGTTCGGGACGTCATCATCATCGGCTCTGGGCCAGCTGGCTACACTGCCGCGCTCTATGCGGCCAGGGCGAGGCTGCGCCCGCTTGTCTTCGAGGGCTCGGTGACCTCTGGCGGCGCGCTGATGAACACCACCGACGTGGAGAACTTCCCTGGGTTCCCCGATGGCGTGCTGGGTCCCGACCTCATGGATCAGCTGCGTAAGCAGGCCGAGCGGTTCGGGGCTGAGCTCGTCGCCGACGACGTAACCGAGGTAGATCTCAAGTCCAGCCCCAAGCAGGTCAAGGCCGGCGAGGACACTTACCTGGCCAGGACCGTGATCATCGCGACCGGGTCTAGCTACCGCGAGCTCGGCGTGCCGGGTGAGAAACGCCTGTCCGGGCACGGCGTGTCCTGGTGCGCGACCTGCGACGGCTTCTTCTTCCGGGAGCAGGACATCGCGGTCATCGGCGGCGGCGACTCTGCCATGGAGGAAGCGACGTTCCTCACCCGGTTCGCCCGCAGCGTGACGATCGTGCACCGCCGCGACGCGCTGCGTGCATCGAAGATCATGCAGGACCGGGCCATGTCTAACGCCAAGATCCGCTTCGCCTGGGACAGTGAGATCGCCGAGGTCCTCGGCGAGGACCGGGCGAGTGGGCTACGGCTGCGCAACGTCAAGACCGGCGAGGAAAGCGTGCTCGAAGTCACCGGAATGTTCGTCGCGGTCGGCCACGATCCGCGTAGTGAGCTGTTCACGGGCCAGCTGGCGACCGATGCTGACGGTTATCTGCTGGTCGATCAGCCGTCGACGCGGACAGCTATCGACGGGGTATTTGCCGCCGGGGACGTAGTGGACAGGACTTACCGGCAGGCGGTCACTGCCGCCGGGACTGGTTGCGCTGCGGCGCTTGACGCCGAGCGCTGGCTGGCCGATCACGAGACCTGATCTTGTCCTGCCCGCAACAGGGCCCTGAGACATGTCGGCCTGCCATACCGGCAGGCCGGGTTCACCCAGAGGGAAGGAAGTCCAGACAGTGGGTGCAACGAAGGCAGTAACCGACGCGACCTTCGAGGCCGAGGTGCTGAAAGCAGACAAGCCGGTCGTCGTCGACTACTGGGCCGAGTGGTGCGGGCCGTGCCGGATGGTCGGTCCGGTGCTCGAAGAAATCGCCAGCGAGCATGGCGAGAAGATCGACATAGTCAAGCTCAACGTAGACGAGAACCCGGTCGTGACCCAGCGCTACGGCATCATGAACATCCCGACCATGAGCGTTTTCAAGAACGGCGAGGTCGTGAAGGAGATCGTGGGCGCCAAGCCGAAGTCAGCCCTGCTCCGCGAGCTCGCGGACTTCATCTGACCGGCGTGCGCCGGCCGGCCGCTGCCGGGCTTGACCGTACTGGCGAACCGGCCACCTCGGGCTAGGCGGCGTCGCCCGGCGCGTCTCGCGTCGCTGGCAGGAACGGGGCCGCCAGCAGTCCGGCCGCTGAGACCACGGCGATCAGCGTCACCGAGGTCCTGGATCGAGGTTGTTTGCTGCCGGGGTTGTCACGGTGCTAATCCATACGTCTGGTGTAAGGCGACGTAGCAGTAACCAGCCGCAATCATGATTGGTGCGTCTGATCGGGCGGCAACGAAATCGCTTCCGCCTATATGTCATCGCGAGCTTGCGCGCGGATCTTGTCCGCGTCCTGCCGCGCCGCCGCGATGATGCGCTCGGCCTCGCCGCGTGCGTCGGCTATCACCTTCTCTGCCTCTTGTTGCGCAAGCCGCAGGATCTGCTCAACTTGCCCGGCAATACTGGGGTTGGGGGGCCGTCGCCTGCCGAACCTCACGAGGGTCGCCCTCCGTTACCGCCATACTGGAGCTGCGGCCAATCTTTTCAGATGACGTGACTCAGGTCACGACAAATGACACGAGGCGAGTAGCCCGGCTCCCGCCCGACCACGGGCTAATTGTTCGAGTACCCAGCTTTGCTCAGAACGACTCGCTGCCAAGAGTTGAGTTGCCATGCATAGGTGCCCTGCGGTGCCAGTCCTGACCTGCGGCCCTGAAGGGATTACGGGCCGCTCCGGCCAGGAGCCGTCACCGCCAGACATCGATAGCCGTTCGGCAGCTTCGACGTCACGTCTAGCGCTTGTAGCTGGGAGGCGCGGTGCCGCACCGGCCCCGATGCAGCCGTTATCTCTTCAGGCAGCATCGGGACCAGGCGGCGCCGAGCTGACTGATCTATGCCCCGACCGCGGCGCGCGGCCGAGCGGAGGCAGCCACATTGACAGGGTAAACAGTGAAATATAGTGCGGGTTGTGTCAGGCGAGGCGGAGCGATCGCTCGGGCGACATGGAGCCGAGCAGGCGTTCCAGGGCCACTTCTACGTCCTCTCGCCAGGACAAGGCGGTCTTGAGCTCAAGGCGCAGGCGAGGGTAGCGGACATGCGGCCGGACCGTCTTGAAGCCGACCGACAGCAGGTAGTCGACCGGCACGACGCACGAGGGCTGCGTCCACTTCATGTCGCCAAATGCCTCGATGGCCTTGATGCCCCGGCGAGTAAGGTCCTTGGCGAGGCCCTGGACAAGCATCCGGCCCAGGCCGCCTCCGGCGAACTCGGACATGACGTGCGCCGTCATCAGCAGTACTGCGTCGGCGCTCACCGGGCTGGTGGGGAAGGCGACAGATCTCGGCGCGTAACTGGGGGGAGCGTAGGTCAGGTATCCGGCAGGCACGCTGTCGACGTAGACGATCTTCCCGCAACTACCCCACTCCAGCAGGACCGAAGAGATCCAGGCTTCCTTTTCCAGCGCAGGATCGCCGACTTCAAGGGCCCTGGCCTGGCTGACGGGATCCAGCTCCCAGAAGACACACCGGCGGCACCGGGGCGGCAAGTCGTCGAGATTGTCCAGCGTGATGCTCGCAAGTCGGCGCGACACGTAATTACCCCTGCGGTCGAAAGCCATAGCGGGTCATCCCCGATGTCCCGCGGCCAAGCGGCGGCTGAAACCGGATCCGTCGCCTCTCGGCCTATGGTACCCAGGCTGAAGTCAGCTCGACCATGCCGGTGTCTTGTTCTTGACCGAACACTGCCCGACGGAATGCAGCGCGCAGCGCTGCGTTGCCTGAGGCCCTCTGCTCCGCCGACTTGGGGTCACCCAAGGCCAGGAAAGCCGCCCGTTGGCTAGGCATCGGTCGATGCGGTTTCACGTGAAACAGCGCGCCGGACCGCTGCCGCCAGGGCGTCGACATCGTGCCCTGAGGTGTTGAACGCCGTCATGAGCCGGACGGTGCACCGGCCGCCCGGCTGCTCCGACCAAACCCCGAAACTCCAGTCCTGCTGCAGCGCCTCGACTGCAGGAAGGCCGAGGGTGACGAATACCCCATTCGACTGCACCGGGTACGCCAGTTCCGCGCCTCGCGTCTGACTGACCGCCTCCGCAAGCCGCTGAGCCATTGCGTTGGCGTGCCTGGCGCCGGTCAACCACAGGTCCCCGGTAAGCAGTGCATCCATCTGCGCGGCCAGGAAGCGCATCTTCGACGCCAGCTGCATGAGCTGCTTACGGCGATATCGACCGCCGGTCCCCAGTCCCGGCGTCCGCACCAACACGGCCTCGACGCCCAATGCGCCGTTCTTGGTGCCGCCGAAGCTCAGCACGTCGACGTGTGCGGCGATGTCGGCCAGCTCGCAGCCCAGATGGGCGGCGGCGTTCGCGAGCCTTGCGCCATCCAGATAGGTCAGCAGTCCCTGCTCGCGGCTGAAGGCTGCGATGCTCCGCAGTTCCGGCAGCGTGTAACACGTACCCAGCTCGGTGACCTGGGCTAGCTGCACGACGCGCGGTTGCACCCGGTGCTCGTCGCCGCGGCCGGTCAGCCTGCTCGCTATTAGGTCCGGGGTCAGCTTCCCGTCCGGGGTGTCCACTGGCAGTAGCTTGCAGCCGAGGAGTCGCTCCGCCGCCCCGCACTCGTCGACGTTCAGGTGCGATGATTGCGCGCAGATCACAGCCTCATACGGCCGCAGCAAGAGACTGAGGCCGAGGATGTTAGCGGCGGTGCCGTTGAAGACCAGATATGCCTGGTCGGCACCGAACGTCGCGCGGAGCCGGTTCAGCACGCCGCGGGTCAGCGGGTCATTGCCATAGGCGATGGCATCGCCGGTGTTCGCCGCCACGATCGCCGCTAGGACCTCCGCGTGAACGCCGGCATGGTTGTCGCTGCCGAAGGTTCTGCCTATCTGGTTTGCCATTGGTAGTCAGGGGCGCCGGTGCCGCTGCGCGGTCCGGTTTCCCCATCCCCCTTTCAATCCGTACGTGCGGTTTTCCCGCATACGGCTTACCGACGGTCTTCGTGACATGGTTACGCCGCCCTCGGGTAACGGATAGTCCCCATCAGCTTGTGCAGGCCCTGGTCGTGGAACCAGGTGCGCGTCCAGCGGTCCGCCTGTCCGGCCCGCAGGTTGCGGCCACGCTTCTTGATCAGCAAGCGCTTCAGCCGCCACGCCACGTACCGGTCCATCTCAACGAACTTGTCCGCCGCGTTTCCGGTGCGGAAGTAGCCGCCCCATCCCCGCAGGAACAGGTTCAAAGACGCGATGGTCTCTGGCAGCGACACACCGACCCGTGACCGGCTGGTCAGGACCTTGACCCGAGCCCTTGCCCGCTTCATCGACCGCTGCGACGGCCACCGGTGCAGGTAATAGCGGACGACCCGCTTGTCCGCCCACAACCGGCCCGACATGCGGGCGTGCAGATGACAGCCCAGAAAGTCAAAGCCCTGCCTGCCTTCCCGGAGGTCGACCACGCGGGTCTTGTCCGGGTGCAGGGCCAGCCCGAGCCCGCCCAGGATGACGGCTGCCATCCCCGCGGCATGCTCGGCCTGTGCCCGGGACGTGCACAGCACGACGAGGTGAGTAGCCGGGGGGAATCGCACCCCCCGGCTCTCGCAGAACCGGACTTGAACCTCTCGACTCATCCGGCTCCCATCGCCCAGCCATCAGGACGTGCGCCGAAACGCCAGTGCGCGAACAGCCACGGGGACCGTCTGCCAGCCCCTGCGAGCAGTTCCATCGCGCGGCGCTCACGGCGGTAGAGCCGCTTGTATTTCCGGCAGGCCCACCGGACCAGGTGGTCGTTGAGCCTGCGGAGGAAGTAGAGCAACCGGGACCGGTAGAAGCGCCCGTAATAGTTGATCCACCCTTGCACGATGCTGTTGGTTATCCGCGCAAGGTCGCCGAGAGACTTGTCGCTGCGCTTGGCCCAGTGCCAGGAGCGGATCTCCGCTCCCATGGCCTTCATCGCCTCACGGCTGACCGCGGGCAGGAACGACACGAAATGCTTGCCGTGCCTGTTCTTAGCCAGCCGGGGCCGGAACTCATACCCCAGGAACGTGAACGACGTGACCTCATGATCGCCGCGCCGGTCCGCGTCCTTGCAGTAGACGATCTTCGTCTTCTGCGGGTGCAGTTCCAGGCCGACGCCGGCCAGCCGGGCCGCGATCGCGTCCCGGATCTGCCGGGCCCGCTGTTCGCTCGCGCAGTGCACCACCACGTCGTCGCAGTACCGCTCGAACCAGACGGCCGGGAACTCCCGTGCCATCCAGGCGTCGAACGCGTAGTGCATGAACAAGTTGGCGATCAAAGGCGAGATCGCCGAGCCCTGCGGGGTCCCGCGATCCCTGGCCACCAGCGTGCCATCCGCCTTCTGCAGCGGCGCTTGCAGCCACCGCCGCACATACAGCAGGATCCACTGCTGGTCCGGCGCGATATGGTGGGCGACCGCTTTCAGCACGAGATCCCAGGGAACGGTGTCGAAGAACGCCCGGATGTCCAAATCGATCACCCAGTCCGCCCGCCAGCACCGCTGACGGCACGCGGCGACCGCGTCCAGCGCGGACTTGCCCGGCCGGTAGCCGTAGGAGTCGCGGTGGAACACGGGCTCCACCTTCGGCTCCAGGTACAGCCTGGCTACCGTCTGGGCGATCCGGTCGGCCACGGTCGGGACGGTGCTTTCATACTGCCCCTCCTGCAGTCGGGTGTCGGGATGCCTGGCGGTGGATCTTGCTGGCCAGGCCGGAACTGGCGGGTCTGGTGAGGTGAGCATGCCTGGCGGCACCGACATTGTGGTCACTGGTGGCCGGTCCTTGCGGGGTTGGCTGGGCTGAGGTGCCCGGACCTGGCGATGCGCCGACGGCATGCCGCTTCGACCCTGGCGGTCCAGGAGATGCACAGCCGGTTGCCCGGTCCGCGGCGGGCGTCGAGCTGGGCGGCTTCGATCCAGTAGTAGATGACGCTGGTGCTGCAGCCGAGCCGGCGGGCGGCCTCGGTCACCGAGACCTCGCCGTCGGCATACGGTGCCGGCGCCGGGATCTGGTAGGCGTGGCGGATCCACTGGACTGCCTTGACGTCGAACGGGCGGCCGTTACCGGTGGTCAGCCCGGCGGCGTTGAGCTGTTCGGCGAGCTCGGCGGTGGGCGTGGCGGGGCCGAGTTCCCGGACCATCTCGACGGCCGGGGAGGGGCTGCGCCTGGCGGTGCCGGGATGGACGGCGCGGGCGACGGTGAGCTCGTCGGTGGCGCCGGTGTGCCAGCGGATCCCGATTCGTGCCTTGCCCGGGTCGGGTTCGGGCAGCAGGGTGATGTCGGCGATGAGGGTGCGCAGCAGCCGCTTGCGGTCCTTGCTGCTGGTGGTGGGGGCGCACCAGAGCGCGGGCAGGTCGGCGGCGAGTTTCTCCAGGTCGGCCCGACTGGGCAGCGGCGGCAGCGAGTCCCGGGCGGCGTCCAGCGCCTGCCCGGCTTCGGCGAGGGCGGCGAGCCTGGCTTCCCAGCGGGCTTCGAGGTTCCGTGCCACCAGCCGGTTCTCCGGCTCGACCTGGCAGAAGGCACGCTCGGCCCGGTCGGCCTCGTAGCGGGCTCGTTCGACGGCGAGCTCGGCGGCCCGGCTGACCCGCTGGTGCCGGTCGCTGACCTGGTCGGCAGCCGACAGCGCGAGGGCGACCTGGTCGGGGGTGAGAGCGTCCAGCAGGGCGGCGGCGACCGCGTCATCGACCGTGGCCGCCGCGATCGAACGGCACGCCGGCGTCGTCAGCCGGTCAGCGCGTGAGCTGCACTCATAACTGGGCCGCTGGCCGGTGCGGTAGTTGGTCCGCATCGGCTTGCCGCAGCTGCCGCAGGCGATGATGCCCTGGCACAAAGCGCGGCCCTCACGCGGCGGCCGGGCCCCGGCGTTAGTCCGGTTCGCCGCCAGCTTCGCCTCGTTGGCCAGGTAGCCGGCCCAGGTGATGTATCCGTCGTGGTGGTCTTTGATCAGCACCGGCCACTCGGCGCGGGGCCGCTCGACCAGCGCGGTGCGCACGGTGCCGTCCGCATCGACGCTGCGGCGGGAGGCATACCGGCCGTGCACGTACGCCCCGGCGTAAGCCGGGTTCTTCAGCACGCCCACCACGCGGGCATGGGTGAGATGCCCCCAGCGCAGCTGCCCGGCCCACGCACCGCCGTAGGCGCGCAGCGGGAACCGCCGGCCAGCGAACACCGCGACGACGCCGTAGGCCGAGCCGGTCGCGGCGAACCCGGCGAACAGGTCGGCTATCGCGGCCTGGACCTCGGCATCGGGGTCGATGACCACCTCGCCGGCCTCGTCGTGGACATAGCCGACCGGCAGCGGAGTACGCAGCTCGCCGCGGGCCGCGGCAGCCCGCTTGGCCTCCTGCAGGCGGCCGGCCATCACATGCAGCTCCACCTCGCCCATGGTGCCCTTCAAGCCCAGCAGCATCCGGTCGTTGACATCGGCGGGGTCGTAGATGCCGTCGCTGTCGATCAGCAGGGTGTCGGTGATCCGGGCGAACTCGATCAGCCGTGCCACATCGGCGTTGCTGCGGGCCAGCCGGGAGATCTCGATCCCGAAGATCGCCCCGACCTCGCCCCGGCAGACCAGGGAGACCAGCTCCCTGAACCCTTCCCGTGTCACACCGAAGCGGCCCGAGATCCCCAGGTCGGTGTCGATCACCTGCACGTCTGCAGGTGCCCAGCCGAGCCGTGTCGCCTCGCCGGCCAGCCCGTACTGACGCATCGTGGACTCGGTATGCTCGCGGACCTGCGCCATCGAGGACTGGCGCAGGTAAACCACCGCCAGCCGCTCCCGGTGAAAGCTGGTGACCTTCTGCTCGCCGTTCACCACAGCCTCCCAGCGCCGCCGATGTCATGTTGGCCAGCACCGCCACTGCCTCCGCGCGGGCGGGGCCGGGCAAGACGGCACCGGTCACCGTCTACTCCAGCTCTCGCCGGGCCAGCAGTTCGGCGTTGATCGCCGAGATCTCCGCCAGCACCGCCTCGACCTGATCGCCCAGCCGCAGATGCCCGCGGACCGTCTCCACCAGCCCGGCCGGCACGTACCTCAGCCGGCCACGCCCGCCGGCCCGCGGGGCGAAGTAGGCATACGGGCCGTGCGGCTCCCCGTCGGCGCACCGGCACCCGGCCTTGCCGCACCGGCGCGCCTGCACGGTCAGTGACCCGGCCAGCACCTGCTCCACATCGCCGATCCGGCCGGCCAGCGCGCGGCGGCGGGCCAGCAGCTGCCGCACGGACATCACAGCAAGATTGTTCTTGTGTTCGTTCATCACACAAGAGTATGCCGTTATCAGCCATCACAATCAACAACCCGGATCGCGCGGGCCAGCGTGTCGAGCACGGCCAGCCCCTCGGCCGACAGCCGGCCTGCCAGCGGCAGCTCGCCGCGGTCGGTCCACGACTCCGGCAGCGTGACCTGCCCGCTGACACCACCCGAGCAGACAAACACCACCGCCGGGCCGCGCCTCTTGACGAACAAGACCTCCAGCCGCTGCCCACGCAGCGGATGGAACGGGTGCGTGACGACAACGAAACCAGAAAGGTCACTGGACGATGCGGCACTATGCCGCCTCCGTCGG
>JBKQTJ010000333.1:0-77536 GCA_052143255.1 Streptosporangiaceae bacterium
GGAACGTCGCCACCACGATCGCGGCATCGGGGAATAGCTCGTCCGCGGCGCAACCGGTGTCCTGCGGCGCTTCCGGCGCCTGCCCGCCAACCGGCGCCTGCCCGCCCAGCGGCTTCTGCCCGTCCAGCGGCTTCTGCCCGCCCAGCGGCGCCTGTCCTTCCTGCGACACAGCTTGGCAGCCTACGCCCTTGGCCCGGCACTGCCACTTTCCTAGCCTCAAGCTCATGAATGAGAACCATGCGCGAGTGTGCGGCAGCGCTGACTGGGCGCAGCACATGCAAACCGAGGTATTGCCCGCCCTGACGCGGGACTGCGATCTTGGCGTAGAGATGCTCGAACTCGGGCCCGGCCCCGGCGCCGCGACAGAGTGGCTGCGGCACAAGGTTGCTCGGCTCACCGTAGTCGAAGTCGACGTCACCGCCGCGGAACTGCTGGCCGCCCGGTATACGAACACGAACGTCCAGATCGTGACGGGCAGTGCCGCCGACCTGGCTTACCCCAACGAGACTTTCGACTCGGTCGGCTCGTTCACCATGCTGCATCACGTGCCGACGATCACCATGCAGAACGCGATCCTGGCCGAGGCCTGCCGGGTGCTGCGGCCGGGCGGAGTGCTGATTGGCTCGGACAGCCTGCCCAGCAATGAGTTGCACCACTTCCACGCCGACGACACCTACAACCCGGTGGAGCCTGCCTCCATGCTGTGCCGGCTGCAGACGCTCGGCTTCGCCGAGATCACCGTGATCGTGGACTACATGCTGAAGTTCATCGCGACTAAGCCCGCGCAGCGGCCGGGTAGCGGTAGCTCGCCGACAGGACAAACAGCATGACAACCTCCAAACAGCTGCGCGCGGCGATCACCGGGTTGATCGGCCTAGCCGCTATGGAAGAGCAGGCCGCGCTGACAACAGCGCCAGTGGCCGAGACGGGGAGTCCGCGCCGCTGGGCCGCCGTTCCGCTGGTCGCGCACAACACCGAGTTCAGGCGGCAGCAAGTGATTCGGCTGACGGCTGTAGCTGCCGACCGGACGCCACCGGAGTTCAGCGAAGTGGATCACGCTTCCGCGGACCTGTACCGCGGCCTGGCCGCCACGCCAGCCGACGCTGCTGCCAGCGAGAGCTGGCAGGTTGCCGGAAACCTGATCGCGAGCGTGCAGGCGGTTTCTGAGCAGGACCTGATGGACCCGTCGCGGCACCCATGGCTGCGCGGGCGGCAGTTGTGGCTGCAGGTCATCGTGCGCGGCTTCTGGCATCCGACCGGTCATCTCGGCGAGTATTACCTGAGCCATGATCAGCCGGACCGGGCGGTTGCCCTCGCCGAGAACGCAGTCGCGATCGCCAGCTACCTGGGCGCGCCAGCACCTGCGCGGGGCATGGCCAGCTATAACCTTGCCTGCGCGCGAGCAGGAGCGGGATTGCTCGACGAAGCCGCCGTGGCAGTTGGTGAGGCTGTCGCGCTCAACCCAGACGTGCGAGCCAAAGCCGGCCGTGACCCGGACCTGGCCGTGCTGCGCGACAGCGGCCGGCTGGCCGTTGTCCTCGGCAGCTAGCCCGGACCGCACGGTCAGCCAAGACCACCAAGCCCTATGCCAACCTAAGGCCAGGCCAGCCCAAAGCCAGGCCAGCCCAAGACCAGGCAAGCACGAAGCCAGGCCAGGCCAACCCAAGCAAGACGAGCGACCTGCGAACGGAGCGGTCATGTACGAGACACCCGAGGACGTCGAGTCGCTACAGCAGCTCCTCGATCGGTCACTATCGGCAGCGAGCGAGCACTTGCGCTCTATCATCGGGCCAGGCCGGAGCGTCTCGGCTGCGGACCTGGTCGGCTACCTCGATGGGATGCGCACGCTGGCCGTCAGCACGGTGAGCGCCAGCGGCCGCCCCCGGATCAGCGGCGTCGATGGTCACCTGCTCAAGGGCCGGTGGATCTTCACTACAAGCGGTTCCGCGGTGAAGGCCGCTGACTTGCGCAGCCGTCCGCAGGTCAGTGCCGCATACCTAGAGGGCGACGCATATGGCGTGTTCACCCACGGCAACGCCGAGTTCCTCGAAGCTGATCACCCCGACCTGCCCTGGGTCGATGATCACCTGACCCGCCATTACGGCGCCTCCCCGTCGAGCTGGGGTCCCGATATCGTGTACATCCGCATCATGCCGACCTGGATGGTCGGTTACTCCAGTCGGCAGGCCAGCTAGCCGGTCCTGCGCCGGCGGGACCGCTGGGCTGCCTTCACCGCCGGATCGGCTAGGTCGGCCCGCCGTGCCCGGTACACGTCAGGTTCCAGGAAGATGAGCTCGGCTATCGGCACGGCGGCCCGGATCCGGCGCTCGGCGGCATCGATGCCTGCGGCAACGCTTGCGGCGGTGTCGTCGTGCACGACGCCGACTTTCGCCGCGACCAGCAGCGTCTCCGGTCCGATGTGCAGCGTACGCAGGTGAATGACTCGCTCCATCTCAGGTCCGGCCTCGATGGCAGCAACGATGGCAGCCTCCATATCGAAGCTCGCCGACTCGCCGATGAGCAGGCTTTTCATCTCGACCGCGAGCACGATGGCAACACAGCCGAGCAAAACCCCGACCGCCAGCGAACCGGCGCCGTCCCAGCGGTCGTCGTGGGTGATAGTCGCCAATGACACGGCCACCAGGGCCAGGCCCAGGCCGCACAGCGCAGCGACATCCTCTAGCAGCACAGCAGGCAGCTCAGGGGCCTTCGAACGGCGGATGAAGGCCCGCCAGCTGACCTGCCCCCGGCTGTGGTTAGATTCGGCGATCGCCGTACGCAGCGAAAAGCTCTCCAGGACGATCGCGACGCCGAGAACCGCCAGCGCAACAACTGGCGAGGTCAGCTCGCCGGGATGACGGATGCGCTGGATGCCCTCGTAGCAGGAAAACAGGGCGCCCACGGTGAACAGCACGAGCGCGACTATGAACGCGTAGAAATAGCGCTCGGCACCGAAACCGAACTGATGCTCCTCAGTCTCCGCCCGCCGCGCGCGGCTGCGGCCCAGCAGCAGGAGCACCTGGTTGCCCGAGTCGGCCACCGAGTGAACGGCCTCGGCCAGCAGCGACGCCGATCCGGTGATCAGGAACGCGATGAACTTGGAGAGCGCGATGCCCAGGTTGGCCGCTAGCGCGGCGATGACAGCGCGCTTGCCGCCGTGTCCGTCGCTGTCACGCTGCTGCGCGCTGCCCTTCGCGTTCTCCCCCATTCCAGGGGGAACGGCGTCGCGATCGCTGTCTCCGGCGTTGCTGCCCGTGCCGCCGCCGGCTGGCTTAGCCGCCTCCGGTCCCGGCACTCGGCGAGTACCGATAAACGCTCACTCCCGCCCTGGATCTGCTGCCGGGTCGCGTGCCTCATCGATCAGCAATACCGGAATATCGTCGCGAACCGGGTAGGCAAGCCCGCAGTCCTGGCCAGTGCAGACCAGCTCGCTGGCGGCCTCGTCCGGGCGGAGCGGGGAGTGGCATTTCGGGCAGGCCAGGATCTCGAGCAGCCAGTCCTCGATCTTCATGATTTCTCCAGTCGCTCAGCTCAGCTTGCCGGTGCTCGTTCCGGGCATTTCCGCCGCCGGTGCCAGGCAGCCTAGCCGAACCAGGCTCTGCTAGCGGATCCGGCCGCCGTCTGACGGCGCCGATCGAAGCACCCTCAGGTGGCCCCGCCGGCCTACTTCGACGCCCTGGCCTGTGGGCTCGGCCGGAGTGCGGGGAGCAGTCGCCTCCCGTACGGCGTTCGCGAGGGCTTCCAGGTCATCGGCCTGAGCGGGGTCTTCCTCGGGTTCGCTGACCGGGAGCCGCACGACATCCCAGCCGCGCGGCGCGGTCATCCGGTCGGCATGGCGGGCGCACAGGTCGTAGCAATGCGGCTCGACGAAGGCCGCCAGCGGCCCGAGGACCGCCGTCGAGTCCCGGTACACATAGGTGAGCGTGTACAAGGCAGCCTGCTTGCAGGTCGGCCGGGAGCACTGGCGACTCAACGGGCCACCCGCGGCTGAGACTGGGACCCGGCCGGCCGCAGCGCCCGTCGGCCGGAAATGGCGGGGTCGCGATCGTCGCTCACAACGGCTGACGGTATCGACCGGCAGACGGTAACGCCACCACCTGGGGCACACTGCGCGATCGTGTCTTGGCGCGGCACAACACGGGCCGACGGCAGGCCGACAGCAGCTGGGATACGCTCGGTTACTGTGCATGACGGGAAGAGCGGCAGCCCGGCGCGAACGGGCCGGCTCCACCGGCGGGATCGGCACGGCCGCGGTCTGCGCGGGTCATTGGTTCCGCCGGATGTCCCGCTGCACCGGACCCGGGCCGAGCGCTTCGACGATCTCGTCCTGCTTGCCGTGTCGCAGCTTGAGCCCCGCTGGGAAGCCGAACTTTCGGGGATCGAGTTCGCCGTAGAGGAGATCCCTCCGGCCGGTCCCGACGTCGACGATCCCGATCCGGTGCCGCTGGCCAGGCTGGAATTGCCCGTCCCGCCAGTCTCCACGGCCCAGCCCGCCTCGCCTGTGCCGCCGCCATCGCCGGCGTTCAAGTTGCCTGGCCTGGTGCCCTCAACGCCGCCTGCCTCGCCGCCGGTTGAGCAGCATCCGGCCAGGATCGTGCTCTACCGGCGGCCGCTCATGGCGCGCGCGGATGGCGAGGAGGAACTGGCGGAGCTAGTTCTTGATGTGGTCGTCGAGCAGTTCGCGCATTGGCTCGGGGTCGATCCGCAGACGGTCGACCCTGGCTACCCAGGCGAGGAGTAGCCGGCGCTCCGGTGGCTGCCCGGCTCAGCGCAGGAAAGCCGACAGTGATTCCTGAACAGGCAGCAGCTGGACAGCGGTCGGCGCGCTGGATACCGGGAGCACAGAGCGGACGACTCGGCCCACCGTACTCACCCGGCTGGCATAGACCGGACCGGAGCCGCTGAGCGGCGCAACGACGACGGTGAACGCTGATACCTTCGCACCGGCCGGAGCGCCGACCCGGACGAGAACCGAAGCCCCTGCCTTGATGGTGACAACGGTGCCGGGCGGGCTGGCAGCAGCAGTCACAGTTGCCTCGGTGATCCGCACTGTCGCGGCCTTTCCGGGCGCTGACAGGATGACCTCAGTCTGTCCGGCAGACCTGGCCGGGTTGTCAGCGAGCACTCCCTGCTCAAACAGCGGACTGGCGCTGGCGGCGAGCGCACCCGGCGAGCCGGCCGGGCCGCCGGGAATCATCAACGCAGCCGTCACCGGAACGTTGGCTGACACTTTGAGCGAGCCGGACACGCTGCTCAGGGACGAAAGCGGGATTTCCACCGCCGAGCCGCCCAGCAAAGCGATCCCAGTCCCGCCGGTCGGCTGGTAGGACCCGCGGGTCGTCACCGCGGTGAGCTTCACCTGCGCGGTGGCCTCCCCCGGCACGGCGATGAACAGGTCATGCGGGCCGGAGTCTCGCGGCAGACCCGGAATCACGAGGGTGCGCGCCGGCGCGCCGGTCGGCGGCAGCCAGCTGCCGTCATCCTTGCCGGACCGGCTCTCCCGGACCGCCGCGACTACGCGGCCCACGCTCGTGCTGACGTTGAGCGCGATGACCTTGGAGGACCGCAGCAAAGTGCTCAGCGACTGGACGATCATGCTGTGCGGCGGCACGGTGATGCCGTTGTCGGCGTTGCCGAGCAGTGGAGCACCTTTGTTGACGTCCGTAAGCATCGAAACTTGAGCATCGGCCGGCTGGCTGTCGGTATTCATCAGGTACAGATCGATGTTGGCCGTCGAACTCTGGCCCGGCCCGACGAACCAGAAACTCGTGCCGGGTGCGCCGCACTGCGCGGTTACCAGGCCGGCCGGCCCGGTCTGCTCCACCTCCAGGCCCTGGGCCATCGCTCCGGTGGCACTGATCAGCACGCCCCCGCGCGCGTTCTTGGTCGTGACGCCCGGGCTTGAACCTGGATCGCCGACCTGCTGCGCCTTGGTCAGCGGAGCAGCTGTCTTGACTGCTGAAATATGCAGCAGGCCAGGCTTCGTCACCGTGGCCACGACCTGGCCGGATGAACCACTTCCACCAGGAGTCAGCCTGCTGATGGTGGCCGCACCCGAAGTGGCAGAGCCGGGCACGGCGGTCAGCGCAACCGAAGCCGTGGTGACGCCAGCCGACCCCGGAGCAGGGCACACCCGGAGCGCGCCCGCGACGGGAACGCTCCGGCTCCGCGCGGCCTTCGCCGGTGCGGCGGCCGCGACATGGCCCGATCCCGCCGCGAGGTAGATCCCGCCGAGCGCGAGCACGACGAGCGCCGCGAACAGCAGTCTGGCGTAGCGCGCGCGGCTCACCAGGTGTCCCCTTCACCCTCGGGTCCGGGAGGCTGCCAGCCTCTGCCAGAGCGACCGCCGCGTCGGGGCCAGTCGTGATGCAATTCGCCGGCCGACGGCAGCGCTTCTAGCTCGTCACCCTGCTCAGGCCATGGTGGCTGATCCGGCGCCGGCCACCCGGAGCCATAACCTGGGGCTGGACTCCCGGCCGGGTACTCCTGCGGCCGGGCCTGCTGCTGGGCGTGCTGTGACCAGCCCTGGCTCGCATCCTGCTCTGGCCAACCGGTTGCCGGGCCTGTCTGCTGCCACGTTGTTCCCGGATCCGGCTCGCCCGACAATCGTGGCGCCGGGCCCGCGGGACCGCGACCAGGCGGGGCTTCATGCCAGCCCGAGTCCTGCCAGTCGCCTGCGGCGGGCAGCTGAGGCCGGGGCATGTGATCGCCCGGGTACCCAGCCGGCGCGTAGGCCGGATAGTCAGCGCCGCTCCGGTAATCCGGTTCAGAGCGGTAGCCCGGCTCGCCGCCGTAGCCTGCCTCATCGCGGTGGCCCGCGTCGCCGCCGTAGCCTGAGTCACGGCCGTAGCCCGCATCGCCGCCATAGCCGGTGTTAGCGCCGTAGCTAGCATCGCCGCCGTGATCGGCTGGGGCGTTGTAGCTCGCCGCGGCGTTGTAGCCGGTGCCGCCGCCGAAGCTGGCGTTACCGCCAAGGGCTGTATCGGCGCCGTAGCCTGTGTTGCCGCGGTAGCCGACGCCAGCACCGTGATCGCCTGGTGCCCCGTGGCCGCGTCGCGGCGGCTCCTCATACGGCGTGCCCGACGGCGACATGGGGGCAGCACCCGCCCTCGTGGCGCGCGGATCGTAGCCCTGGCCATCTTCATCCTGATATGGCTGCCCGCCAGGCTCGTACGGAGCTGGCGTTCGGCTTACCGGCGGCCCGGCCATGAACCGACTCGTCGGCTGGCCGGCCGGCCATGCCGCGCGCACACCGGGCGGCTGCCCGGAAAGACCGCCTCCGGCCACAGCCCGCACCACATCCGATGCTGCTGACCTGGCCGCGGCAGGCCCGGCGGCTGCAGCCAGCGACGCACCCGCCGCGGCTCCGGCTGCCGCTGCCGCGGCCGCTTCGCGTCCGGCTGAGCCGCGATCCCGGGAGGGCATGCCCAGCCTGCCGCGCTTGCGCTTGTCCTTGCGGCCACTGTCGGCAGGGCGTCCGCCGGCAGCGCCGCGGTCGGCAGGGCGACCGCCGGCAGCACCACGGTCTGCAGCGCCACGGTCGGCAGCGCCGCGGCCGGCAGCGCCGCCGTCGATCCGGCCACGGTCTTGTCGCCCACCCTCGTCGCGCCGGCTCTGGTCATGGCGCCTGTCGTCACGGCGGCTGTCGTCACGGCCGCCGTGCTTGCGGCCACCATCGTTACGGCCACCGCCTTTGCGGCCGCTCCTGCGGGACACAGTCGCGGCGGCGTCCTCGCCTCGCCGCCCTGGCGACAGCGCGTCATCCTCGCGCGCGTCTGCCAGCGGTGCGCCACCGCGCCAGTCGTCGCTACGGTGCGCTTCGCCGCCGCCGTCGCCACGGCCGGGACGGCTCCGACGGCCTCGGGCCACTGCTGGCTCACCGACCACGCCGAAATTGCCGCCAGCACCAACCCGGCCACCAGCACCGACCCGGCTGCCGGCACCAACGCGACCGCCGGCACCAACGCGATCGTCAGCACCAGCGCGATCGTCAGCGTCGAGGCGACTACCAGCGCCAACGAGCGCGCCAGTGTCGGCGTGCGGGCTGCCGAACCCGTCCGCGGCGGTTGCCGCGCCAGCCATCACCGTCTCGTCCTCAACGCCGTCCGCGACCTGCTCGGGTCCGTCGCCGGGTTCTGCACTAGCTGCGGCGGCTTCCATCTCCGCGGCGGTCCTGACCCCGGGCAGCGCCAGCGCGGCGACGACGGCGAACGCCAGGATTTCCAGCAACGCGAGCAGGTCGTGCAACAGGCCGTTGCGGCTCAGCGTCAGCGTCCCGCCGCCCGGCGGCAGCTTGAACGCCTGCGCCCAGCTGCCCGCGGGAGATGGAACCGAAGAGAGCGCGTGCCCGTTGAGCGCGGCCGACCAGCCGCCAGCAGGCTCAGACAGTTCAACCGTGCCGCCAGCGGGCGGCACCGCGGCGGATACTCCGACCGGGCCCGACGGAATGGCGACCACGGCACCGTTCGGCTCTACCACGCTCACCCGGGCTGGCAGGTCGCTGAGCCGCCACAGGTCAAACGAGGGCGTCGTGCTCACGGTGGTCAGCCCGGCCACCCCGTCGAGCACGCTGGCGAGCTGGTTGTTGATTGGAGCGCGCATCAGTATGAAGCCGATATCAAACCGGGCAAGCAGCTGGCTCTGATCTGCAGCCTCGCCACCGCCCGGCGCGACGAGGGTCGCGACCGCGCCGTTGAGCGCTGTCTGTGCCGCCGGTATCGGCGTCAGCCCCGGGTCGCTGAACTGCGGGCTTCCGCCGCGCAGCAGCAGATAGGAAACATGGCCGGCCGAAGTCGTCAGCACGAGCGTTCGCAGCTGTCGGCCGGCCCCGCCAGTCTGCGACACCAGGGAAGGCACTATCTCGCCCGTCGCGGGCGCCAGCGGGCCGTTGACGCCGTTCAGCAGCCAGTAACCGGCAGCCAGCAGTGGGGCCGAGCAGGCGGCCAGCGACAGCACGGCCACCGTAAGGCCGCGCAAGCCGGATAGCCGGCGCCGCCGCCCCTTCCGGCCGCCGGCCGCAGCCGGGCCGTCGAGGTCACTAGCGGCCGCGGCCGCCGCGAGCAGCAGGCCGGCCGCAGCCACGGCTAGCGGCACGCCGGGCCATGGGGTCATCGGCTGACCGCCTGGCGGCGTCACGGTGATCCGGCTTACGCCCAGGCCCGCAGCGAGGCCGAGCAACGCCACGCTCCAGCCCGCCACGACCAGCCGCCGCCGTTTGGCCAGCAACGCCGCCAGGCCGGCCAGCACCAGCGCTCCGCTCACCCAGTACGGCGGCAGGCCAGGTCCGCCAGGGCTGAGCAGCAGCAGCGACTTGGCCGGAAGACGGGCGGCAGCCAGGCCCGGCCGCTGCACTCCGGCCTCCAGCAGCAGCAGTGACGGATGCTCGAGCAGCGGGAGCATCCACGGCATCAGCAGCACCGGCGGCGTCAGGACGGCGATGGCGAGGTTCCCGAGCATGCCGCGGCCGGCCCGGTACAGCAGGGCCGCCGCCAGCGCCGCGCCAGCCAGTGCCAGCAGCCACAGCTGGGGCACGAATGCGGCGCCAATGGTGATGGCGAGGCCGGTCGCCCAGGCCGCCCGCCGGGCGAGCTTCGGCGGCTGGCTGAACATCCGGCCGGCGAACAGACCGACGAGCGGAATAACCACGAACGCGACGGCGCTGCCGAGGCGCCCCGCCGCGATGGCACCGGAAGCGACCGGCAGTAGCGCGTAGGTAGCTGCAGCCCAGACCCGCACTGCAACGGACTTGGTTACCTTCCGCAGCGCCAGGATCGCGGTAGTGCCTGCCATCGGCACGCTGCCCAGCAGCAGCACGTCGATGGCGAGCCAGGGTTTCCCGCCCAGCACCGTGGCGAGCACGGCCACGATGCCGACATACGGCATGCCGCTGCTTGCCGAGCCGATTCCGGCGGGGTGGAACGCCTGCAGGAACTGCGACCACAGCCCGGAGGCGCCTTCCCAGGCCGGCAGCAGCGCGCCGCCGCCTAGCGTGCCAGCCGTGATAACCGACCGTTCGGCAGCGATCGCCACGGCGATCAGCCCGAGCACCAGCAGCACGCCCGGCCTGGTCAGGACGCGTTGCATGAAGCCGGTGTCGGTCAATAGCGATTCGTCGTCGATCGGATCGTCGGTAGCGTGCCTGGCCCAGGCGATGTCCTCGCCGGAGGAGCGCGACAACATGATCGCGACGAACTCGGCCGCGCGCCTGATGGACCGGCCGGGCGGCAGGTCGCCGCGCAGCCGCCCGTATGCCTGCCTGCGGCCGCGCGCGCGGCGGCGCCGTATCTTAAAGAGCCGCATCGGGTGTCCCGCGACGCCGAGCACTGCCGCGGACTCGTCGAGGGCAGCTGACGGCCGCTTGGCAAACAGGTAGAACACGGTCCGCAGGAACGACAGGGTCAGATTGCCCGCCAGTGAAAGCAGCATCTGGCCAAACGGCAGGTTACCCATCAGGGTCACCAGGGCGTTGCGACGCTCGAGCAGCCTGGCCCGGCGTCCGACGGAAATAGCTCGGCGTCCGCTGGTGGCAGCCCGTGCGTGGTAGACGACCGCGTCAGTGATCACCCGGACCCGGTACCCGGCCGCATGTACCCGCCAGCAGAAGTCGATGTCCTCGCCGAACAAGGTCATGCCGGGGTCGAAGCCGCCAACCTGCTCCCAGACATCGCGGCGAACCAGCATTCCTGCGCTGCTCACCGCCAGGGTGTCCCGGTCGCCGTCATGCTGGCCCTGGTCTACCTCGCCGGGCTCGACGCCCGAGATGCGCCGGCCGACCGAGTCGAGCGTCAAGCCAGCCTCGACGATGACGTCGCGATCGGTCCAGTCCATCAGCTTCGGTCCGAGCACGGCCGCGGACTGAGTCTCGGCCGCCCCCCGGAGCAGCTGCTCGAGCGCATCAGGCGCTGGCTCGCAGTCGTCATGCAGCAGCCAGAGCCACTCGACCTGGTCCCCGGTTCTGCCCCGGCCCTGCTGACCGCCTGTCACCTGGGCGCTGGCCGCCTTGTGCTGCACCGCCCGCCGAACCGCGGCCGCGTAACCGGACGACCTGTCCATCCCGAAGACGGCGCCCTGGCCAAGCTTGGCCGCCAGGACGGAGCCACTGCGATCGCGACTGCCGGTGTCAACCGCCACGGCTCGCTGGACGGGCTTGGTCTGATCGGCCAGCGCGTCGAGCCCATGCGCGAGCCACCCGGCGCCGTCGTGCGCGACGATCACCGCAGTGACAACATGCTGAGGGTAGGAGTCGTTTGGCGACAAGAAGATTCGCTTGCTGTCCGGGTTCGCTAGCTGGGCAGACAGCACGACTGTGCCGTCTTGCCCCGGTGGGGGCTCCCGTGAACAATACGCGAATCTGACCCGCCTGGATGGCCAGTCTGGATGCAGGCAGGCAGCCCGGGGCTGGTAACCGGCAGGCTGGCAGGACCCGGTCGGCTAGACCGCCTGACGCTTCAGGCGGCGCCGTTCACGCTCGGACAGGCCGCCCCAGATGCCGAATCGCTCATCGTGACCGAGCGCATACTCAAGGCACTCGGCACGCACCTCGCAGCTGCGGCATACCCGTTTGGCTTCCCGCGTCGAGCCGCCTTTCTCCGGGAAAAAAGCCTCCGGGTCGGTCTGCGCGCACAGCGCGCGATCCTGCCAGCTCTGCTCCCCGGCATCATCTGCGCCGATGCCTAGCGCGTCGTGCACCAGCGAGATGATGACGTCTGCCACTGCACACCTCCTGCCGTTCGGGTCCCCGTGATCCCGCCCCTCACGTTCTCCGGCGCGAGAATTACATGGATGGAATTACACGCGCGTGTCTTGCACCGCGTCAAGGGAGATACGTGATAATGGCCACCTGGTTGCCCCGTGTTGAGCCGAAAGTCCACGCAGATTTTCCAGGAAACGGGGACCGACGACGGCAATCTCGTTCCCGTACCCTGCCGTGCGGGTTGATCCAAGGGCCTGGCGGGGAGCGCTTCTCCGGGGAGCGCGGCAGGGGGAGCCTGCGGTGAGTCGTGCAAGACTTCCGGCATGCGCATCACAGTTCTGGCCGGCGGCGTTGGCGGTGCCCGGTTCCTGCGCGGCTTGCGCGCGGCGGTCCCGGACGCTGACATCACCGTCATCGGCAACACCGGGGATGACTTCACCCCGTTCGGCCTGCATGTGTCGCCCGATCTGGACACCGTCATGTACACACTCGGCGGTGGCATCAGCGAGGAACAGGGCTGGGGCCGTGCTGGCGAGAGCTTCACCGTGCTCGGCGAACTGGCGGCCTATGGCGCCGGCCCCGGCTGGTTCGGCCTGGGTGACCGGGACATCGCCACGCACGTGCTCCGGACCCAGCTGCTAGCTGACGGCCGCACCCTTTCCGAGGCAACCAAAGTCCTATGCGACCGGTGGCAGCCCGGCGTGACGTTGCTACCCATGTCCGATGACCCGGTACGCACCCATGTCACGATCGACCTGGGCGGCGGGCCCGAGGACGTGCACTTTCAGGAGTGGTGGGTGCGGCTGCACGCGGCTGTCCCGGCCCTGAACATCACGGCAACCGGGGCAGACAGCTCAGCGCCGGCGCCCGGCGTACTGGCCGCCATCTCCGCCGCCGACTTCGTGCTGCTGCCTCCATCGAATCCGGTAGTCAGCATCGGGGTCATCCTGGCTGTACCCGGCATCGCGGTCGCCCTGCGCGAGCAAACCGTGGTCGGCGTCTCGCCGATCATCGGTGGCGCCCCGGTACGCGGGATGGCTGACGCCTGCCTGACGGCGATAGGAGTGGAGACCTCGGCCACCGCAGTGGGCGCCTACTACGGATCCGGCCTGCTGGACGGCTGGCTGGTCGACGACAGAGACAAGGACGCCGTCGATGCGCCGGAGCTGAACGGGATCGCGGTACGGGCTAGGCCCTTGTACATGACCGACGTCGCGGCTTCCGCTGAGATAGCCAGAGCCGCGGTCGAGCTGGCCATGGAAGTACGCCGGTGACCGTCCCAGCCCAGATCACGGTGCTGCCCGTCGCCGGGCTGCCGGAGATCAAGGCCGGTGACGACCTGGCCGTGATGATCGCCGATGCCGCGCTTGCAGGACCTGGCTTGCTTGACGGCGACATCCTGGTGATCACATCGAAGATCGTCAGCAAGGCCGAGGACCGGGTGGTTGCCGCTGACCGGGAAGCGGCCATCGACGCCGAGACCGTCCGGGTCGTCGCGCGCCGCGGCCAGACCAGGATCAGCCAGACCAGGCACGGGCTGGTGCTCGCGGCGGCCGGCGTCGACGCCTCGAACACTGCCCCCGGCACCGTGGTCTTGCTGCCGGTCGATCCGGACAACTCGGCCCGGCGGCTGCGCAAGACCATCAGCGGGCGCAGCGGCGCGCGACTTGGCGTGCTGATCACCGACACCATGGGCCGGCCGTGGCGGGCCGGGCAGATCGATACTGCTATCGGCGCGGCCGGCCTCAAACCGCTGCGCGACCTGCGCGGCCAGCCCGACACGTTCGGGAACCTGCTCGAGGTCACGGTTGCCGCGGTAGCCGACGAGATCGCTGGCGCGGCGGACTTGGTGAAGCAGAAGACCAGCGGTGTTCCCGTCGCCGTGGTGCGTGGCCTCGGCGATCTGGTCATCGACGAGGCAGGTCCGGGTGCGGCCGCCCTGATCCGGCCGGCCGAGGAGGACATGTTCCGCCTCGGCGCCGCCGATGTGCTCACAGCCCGGCGGACGGTCCGCGAATTCACCGCCGAAGCGGTGCCAGCGGAGGCAGTGCGCCGCGCGATCGCCGCGGCGATCACTGCGCCAGCGCCGCACCATAGCCAGCCATGGCGCTTCGCGGTACTGGAATCGGAGCGGGCCAGGACCCGCCTGCTGGACGACATGCTGGCCGCGTGGCGGGCTGACCTGACTGCGGACGGCTTCACGCCCGAGCAGATAACCAGCCGGGTCCAGCGCGGCGAGCCGCTCCGGAGGGCGCCGCTGATCATCGTGCCGTGCCTGGTGGCCGACGCGGCCCACACCTATCCCGATGCCCGCCGCAACGCGTCCGAGCGCACGATGTTCGTGGTCGCCATCGGCGCTGCGGTGGAAAACCTGCTGGTCGCGCTCGCTGTCGAGGGCCTAGGCTCCTGCTGGGTTTCCAGCACGCTGTTCTGCCGCGATGTCGCGACCGGGGCGCTGGGGCTGCCGCCGGGCTGGGAGCCGATGGGCGCGATCGGAGTGGGACATCCGGCGTCCCCGGCCGCGGCCCGCCCGGACCGCGACCCGGATGGATTCACGCTGCGGCTATAACCGGCTGACGGACCTGCGCCGGATCGACCGAGCAACCGGATCGACCCAGCGAGGAGCCGCCAGTGCCAGCTCAGGGTGATCAGCCCGATCGCATCCCGATGGCGGATCCGCAGCCGCCGGAGCAGCCGGGGCAGGCTGTCCGGGCAGGCATCGGTGCCCTGCTGCGTGCTACTCCGGCGTTCCGGCTGCTGTGGACCGCTCGCCTGCTGTCGTTCTTCGGCGACAGCATGGGCCTGATCGCGCTGCTGCTCTACACGGCCAGGCATTTCGGCAGCGGGCTGGCAGTCGCGCTGCTGATGATCGCCAGCGACTTCGTGCCGAGCTTGCTCAGCCCGGTCGCGGGCGTGATCAGCGACCGGCTGGACAAGCGCGCGGTGATGACGAGTTGCGAGCTTGCCCAGGGCGTGATCGTCGCCGTGATCGCCGTGACACTGCCGTCCCTGCCGGTGCTGCTCGCTCTTGTTGCCGCCCAGTCGTGCGTGGCTACGGTGTTCCAGCCGGCGTCCAGGTCAGCGGTGCCCAGCCTGGTGCCGGGTGCTGATCTCGAGCGTGCCAACGCCGCGATCGGGTTTGGCACCAACGGCGTTGAAAGCGCCGGGCCGCTGGCTGCCGCCACCCTGCTGGCATGGCTGTCTATCCGGGATCTGCTGCTGATCGATGCGGCCACCTTCGCGATCTCGGCAGCACTTCTGATGACGCTCCCGGCGCTGGCGCTGCCGTATGGCAAGCGCCAGGCCGGTCCGGTCGCCTTCTCCTCGCACGTTCGCGACTTCGGTTCGCAGGCCCGCGATGGCCTGGCGTATCTCTGGCACGACAAGGTCATCCGGATTGTCACGCTGGCATTCTGCGCTGTCGTCTTGTTTAACGCGGTTGACGATGTCGCCCTGGTCTTCCTGGCCAAGAGGACGCTGCACGCCAGCAATTCCGCCGCGAGTCTGCTCTATGCCGGCGCGGGCCTCGGGCTGCTGGCCGGGTTCGTGCTGATAGCCAGGGCGAGCCCGCGGCTGGCGATGCCGTTGCTGATCCTGGTCGGTTATGCGGTCAGCAGCCTCGGCAATCTGCTGACAGGAGTCTCGTTCGCCATCGTCGCCGCGCTCGGTTTCCAGGTAGTGCGCGGACTAGGCGTTGCCGCGATGGACGTCGGCCACAACACGCTCATCCAGCGCCTAGTGCCAGCTGACATGCTCGGCCGTGTGTTCGGCAACGTCTACGGCGCTGTTGGCGTTGCAGCAGGCCTGTCCTACCTATTCGGCGGCCTGCTGCTGGACGCCGCTGGCGCAAGGGTCACCTTGATCGTGGCGGGCACCGGCGGCCTGGCAGTAGCCGGGCTGGCCGCCACTATCTTGCCCCGCGCCATTCGCTCAGGCTGACGGTCGCGGCATGGCCGCCGGGCGAGCACCCGGATGGCGTGCCGGTCGGCGGCCGTGCGCCGGGCCAGCCGCCGCCACAGCATCGCCCACTGCTACGGCTTCCGCGCCACCCCAGCCCACAAGGCTGCCGGGCTGCTGGCTTCCGCGTCCGTGGACGGCCGCCATTGCGGGACGTTGGTCATGCCCGGCTCGACCAGTTCCAGCCCGGCAAAGAATCTGGCCACTTCGGCCTGGCCGCGGAAGGTCACCTTCTCGGCCATCATCCGGTTAAGGGTCTTGGCCATCTCGGCCATCTCCGCTGCGTGGATGTCTTTAGCCGGGTGCGACAGGGCAAGATAGCTGCCGGACGGAACCGCCGCGATAAGCCTTCCGACCACCGCGTACGGATCATCGTCGTCGCTGAGGTGCTGCAAGATCGCCATCAGCATGATGGCGACCGGCTTGGAGAAGTCCAGCGTCGAAGCCGCCCCGGCCAGTATCTGGTCAGCCTGGCGCAGGTCAGCGTCGATGTAGTTGGTGGCGCCCGCTGGCGTGCCGGTCAGCAGCGCCCTGGCGTGTGCGAGCACGACGGGGTCGTTGTCGACGTAGACGATCCGCGCGTCGGGCGCGACCGACTGCGCAACTTCGTGGGTGTTGTTAGCGCTTGGAATCCCGGTGCCGACGTCGAGGAACTGCACGATGCCGACTTCGCCCGCAAGGTAGGTCACGACCCGGCGCAGGAAGGCCCGGTTAGCCCGAGCGGATTGGACTATGTCCGGGAACGCGCTCATGGCCTGCTCAGCCGCCGCACGGTCGGCGGCAAAGTTGTCCTTGCCGCCCAGCCAGTAGTTATAGACCCTCGCGACGTGCGCCACGCTGGTGTCGAATGCTGGCGCATCGTGCGATGCCGGCGCCGTTTCGCTACCACCCAGCGCGCCTTCACTGGCCATTCCAACTACCCTTCCCGGTCACTCTCGACGATATTACGTACTTGACGCCAGAATATTACAGAGGTCCAATCAGGCCTGGCCGACTATATCGCCTTGATGATCTTCCTGAGCGCCGGCTTACTATCGTCAGGCGTTTCGGCCTCGGCGCTTACGCGATTCATGACCTCGCGGTACCGGTCGACCTCTTCGGGTTTATCCAGGTACAGAGCGCCAGTCAGCTGTTCGATGTAGACAATGTCGGGCAGGTCCGGCTCGGCGAATCTGAGAATCGAGAACGAGCCCCCCGCGGCCGAGTGCCCGCCACGGCTGAACGGCATCACCTGGAGCGTGACGTGCGGCAGCTCTGCCAGGTCGAGCAGGTGACGCAGCTGCTCGCGCATGGCGTCGCGTCCGCCTAGCGGCCGGCGGAGCGCGGATTCGTCGATCACGGCCCAGACCCTGGGCGGGTCGTTGACGGCCAGGATCTGCTGCCGCTTGAGCCGCAGACTGACCCGCCGCTCGATCTCCTCGCCGGGTGCGGCGCGGTGGCCGAGCAGGGTGACAGCGCGGGCGTACTGCTCGGTCTGGAACAGACCGGGTATGAATTGCAGTTCGTAGCTCCTGATCAGCGAGGTCGCCTGCTCCAGGCCGACGTACGTGGCGAACCAGTCCGGCATCACGTCGTCGTAGCGCGCCCACCAGCCCCGGCTGTTGGCATGCTGCGCCAGCGTCAGCAGGTGCTCGCGCTCTTGCTGGTCAGTGACGCCGTACAGGGTAAGCAAGTCAGCTACATCCCGTTCCTTGAAGCTGACCCGGCCATGCTCGACGCGGCTGATCTTGGATCGGGAGGCCCGGATCTCATAGCCTGCCTCGTCAGGCGAGATTCCCGCCGCCTCGCGCAACCGGCGCAACTGAGTTCCGAGCAGGATCCGCAGGACCGTCGGGCCGCTGACGGCTTCGCCGGTAGCGCCCGAGTCAGCGGCAGCAAGAAGACCAGCAGCGGCCCGCGTGGCGGCGGCCGAGGCCGGGGCCGCGGGCGCGGCCTCGTCGCGGCCGTCCGGCTGCTGAGCCACGCTCACGCTCGCTCCCGCGCCACGTGCCAGGACACCCATGCGCCCTGCCAGACCAACGTTCCTGCATCTGCTCGGCCGCCTGCCGCCAGAACCCGGCGGCGCTGCCGCGGCACGGCAAACGGCCAGGAATTGGCGGCGCTAACGCCGGGCAGCCCCACCCTTGCGCACAATCAGCTGATTGGCCCGGCATCCAGCGTACTTCGACCGCAGCGCCACATTACTCCTTTGCGGAGGCCGGATGCCAGGCCAGCCGCGATCAGGATGCAAGGTCGTCGAATTCGCCATTCTGCGCACCGGCCAGGAATGCGGCAATCTCCGCGCGGGTGTAGATGAGCGCCGGCCCTCCGGGGTGCCGCGAGTTACGCATTGCGACCTCGCCGCCAGGCAGCGCAGCGACTTCGACGCAGTTGCCGCTCGGGTTGCTAGCACTGCTCTTACGCCACTGAACTGCGCCGAGTTCGCCGGCTGCAATGCCATTTGTGACCTGCATTTATTGTCTCCTGACTCAGCCACTCGCCGATCGAGGGTTGCAAATGCACGTGCAGATGCACGAATCGGAGGTAGCTTAGCCTGCATGAGGCGGGAGAACAATGCATATGCACGTGCAGATGACACTTGCGGCTGGCCTGTGCATAGGGCAGTATGTGACCATTCCCGACCCCCCATCCCCGACCTTGGCCCCGCTGATGACCTTGGGACTCAGATGACGGCCCGCGCCGCCCAGGAAGTGGCGACCGCAGGCCGCGCGGACTGGCCGTGGCTCCAATCGGCCATCGAGATGGCCTCGTTCCCGGCCGGGAGCTGGTTGGCCGAGCCCGGGTTGCCGGGGGCCAGATGGAATCCGCTGCCGAGGGTGGCCACGCGCACGCCGGCGCTGACGCCGCACTCGGTCACCACCGCGCGATCTTTCACCCTCCGGACCATGCTGCGCTGGGGCGTGGCTGACCGCAGCCACGACGTGGCGAGCGTGGTCTCTGAGCTGCTGACCAACGCGCTCCGGCATGCCCTCCCGCCAGCGCTCGCGCTGCCGCAAGCAGGCGCGCCGCCACCAGAAGACGTGCTGCCGCAGGCGCATGCACTGCAGCTGCCGCCAGCGCACGCGTTACCGCCACCGCACGCGTTACCGCCGGACGGTGCCGCCGCGTGGCCAGCCGGGCCGGGCCGGATCCGGCTTGGCCTGCTGTGCGCCGGGCATGGCGTGCTGTGCGCTGTCGCCGATCCTTCCGCCGCGCCGCCGGTGCTGCGGCAGCCGGACTGGCTGGACGAATCGGGCCGAGGTCTCCAGCTAGTCGCCTCTCTCAGCGAGAGCTGGGGCTACTGCGCGACGCCGGACCAGCACGGCAAGGTCGTGTGGGCGACATTCACCGCCACCCGCAGGCCGCAGCCAGAACTCGATCTGGTCCCCTAGGCCCTGCCGCTGCACCTGCCAGCGCTGCTTGCTGCCGGCGCTCCCGCCGGCCGGCTCTCCGCCTGCAAGCGCTCCCGCCTGCCAGGCCTCGCCTGCTAGCGGTTAGGCCTGCAAGAGCGGCAGCGGCGCCCGCGGGCCGCGGACCGACGCGCAGACGCCATCGCTGGCCGCAGCTGCTGCGACCCGCTCGGCCGACGGTGTCCCGTACAGCGTGGTCCGCTGGCGCAGTGCCCGGCCGGTCGGCGCGACCAGCTCGGCGAGCTGGCTGATCGTCTTGTATGAGCCATTCGCCGAGCCCGCCATCCGGCTGATGGTCTCCTCCATCAGCGTGCCGCCCAGGTCGTTGACCCCGCCGCGGAGCACGTCCTGGCAGACGTCAGCGCCCAGCTTGACCCACGAGCACTGGACGTTGGCGATGGCACCGTGCAGCATCAGCCTGGACACAGCGTGCACGGCCCGGTTCTCCCGCCTGGTCGGGCCCGGCCGCGCCATCCCCGCCAGGTAGATGGGTGAGCTCGCGTGCACGAACGGCAGCAGCACGAACTCGGTGAAGCCCCCGGTCTGCTCCTGGATCCCGCGGATGACCCGCAGGTGGCCGACCCAGTGCGCGGGAGTGTCCACGTGCCCGTACATCATCGTCGCCGTCGTCCGGATGCCCAGCTCGTGCGCCGTCGTCATGACCTCGATCCAGGCCGCGGCCGGCAGCTTGCCCTTGGTCAGCACCCAGCGAACGTCGTCGTCGAGGATCTCGGCGGCGGTGCCTGGCAGCGAGTCCACGCCGGCCGCCCGCGCCCGGATCAGCCACTCGCGCACCGGCAGGCCCGTTCTCGACGCTCCGTTCATGACCTCCATCGGCGAGAAAGCATGCACGTGCATGTCCGGGCAGCGCCGCTTCACCTCAGCGGCGATTTCGAAATACGCGGTGCCTGGCAGGTCCGGGTGGATGCCGCCCTGCATGCACACCTCGGTGGCACCCGCCTGCCACGCCTCTGCCGCCCGGTCGCCTATCTGCGCCAGCGACAGCGTGTAGGCGTCAGCGTCGGTACGCCGTTGCGCGAACGCACAGAACCGGCAGCCGGTGTAGCACACGTTGGTGAAGTTGATATTGCGGGTAACGACATAGCTGACTTCGTCCCCGGCCACCTCACGGCGCAACCCGTCGGCCAGCCCGGCCAGCGCCTCAAGTTCCGGCCCGTCAGCGTCCAGGAGGGCAAGCGCCTCGTCGTCACTGATCCGTGCCGGGTTTCGCTCAGCGCTGCGCAGCGCCGCCAGCACCTCGGCGGGCGCCTTGCGCGGCACCGCAGCCCCGATCCTCGCGCCGACCTCATCCCAGTCGCCGTAGACCTCGGCAAAGTCGTCGCGGCGGTCCTTGGTCCGGCCCGTGATGTCGATGGAAGTATGCAGATCGGTGCGCCCGCTCGACGCGCCCCAGCCGCCGTCAGGCTCCTGCCAGGGCAGCCCCCGCGGCACCGCGCCGGCCCTGCCCAGCCCCGTCACCGGATCGGCGAGCGCGGACACGTGCCCGGCCAGCCGCGGGTCCAGCCACGGTTCACGGATGTAACCGGGGTAGATGGTCAGCCGCTCGGCCAGCTCGAAGCCGCCAGCCGCGGTCCGAGCGGCGAGATCGTCAAGCTGCGGCCAGGGCCGCTCCGGGTTGACGTGGTCGGGCGTCAGCGGCGAGACCCCGCCCCAGTCGTCGATGCCGGCCGACAGGATCAGCTGGTACTCATCGCCGATCAGGTTCGGCGGCGCCTGGATCCGCGCCGACGGACCGAGCACCAGCCTCGCGACCGCGATCGTCGCTGCAAGGTCGGACAACTCGGCATCGGGAACGCCGCGCATCTTGGTGTCGGGCTTGGCCCGGAAGTTCTGCACGATGACTTCCTGGATGCCGCCGTACTCACGGGCGACCTGCCGGATCGCGAAAATCGACTCCGCTCTCTCGGCCAGCGTCTCGCCGATTCCGATCAGGATCCCGGTCGTGAACGGCACGCTGCTGCGCCCGGCGTCCTCCAGCACCCGCAGCCGTACCGCCGGATCCTTGTCCGGGCTGCCGAAGTGCGGGCCGCCCCGGTCGGTGAAAAGCCGCCTGGCGGTGGTTTCCAGCATCATGCCCATCGACGGCGCGACCGGCTTGAGCCGCTGGAAGTCCTGCCAGCTCAGCACGCCCGGGTTCAGGTGCGGCAGCAGGCCGGTCTGCTCGAGCACGCTTATCGCCATCGCCCGCACGTACGAGAGCGTGTCGTCGTAACCGTGCGCGTCCAGCCACTCACGTGCCTGCGTCCAGCGCGCCTCCGGCCTGTCACCGAGGGTGAAAAGCGCCTCCTTGCAGGCGAGCGCTGCACCGTCGCTGGCGATCTTGAGGACCTCGTCCGGGGACAGGAACGGGGCCGCCAGCCGGCCCGGCACGGTCACGAAGGTGCAATACGCACACCGATCCCGGCACAGCCGAGTCAGCGGGATGAAGACCTTGCGCGAGTAGGTGATGACGCCAGCCCGGTTCGCGGCGGCCAGCCCAGCATCCCGCATCCTGCCTGCGTGCCCGAGCAACACGGTGAGATCGTCGCCGCGCGCGTGCAGCAGCACCGTGGCCTCAGCCTGGTCCAGCGACTTGCCGTCCCTGGCCCTGGCCAGGGCCCGGCGGATGGCGCTCGGGCTGGGCGGAGGCTCCGCGGGTCCGTGCTGCGCGATGCCGGGGCGGGGCTCATCGAAGCTGATGGCGGTACCTCTTTCGTTACCGGGCACTGGCCTCATCCCACCCTAGGACGTAGCCATCCGGTCCGGCCGGGTGAGGCGGACTGCAGCGATAACCAGGTAACCGTTGCGGTACTTCCCGGCGGCAGTAGGTTTGCGCAGGCGGAGACGGGCCGGTTCACACCGCGGCGGTGCTGGCGGCGGGGATGCCGGAGGCGCGGTACTGCCAGCCGGCCGCGCGCCAGCGGGCCGGGTTGAGCACGTACCGGCCGTCGATGATGTTGCGTGCCGCGGTCACCGAGGCCAGCTGCTCCGGGTCGATCGCGGCGAATTCGGGCCAGTCCGTGAGAAGCAGCACGATATCCGCGCCGGTGGCCGCGGCCAGTACCGACGGCGCGTACCTCAACTCCGGCCAGGCCTTGCGGGCATTCTCCGCCGCGGCCGGGTCGTACACCGTGACCTCCGCCCCGAGGCCGTGCAGGATCTGGGCGACGTCCAGCGCCGGCGAGTCGCGGACGTCGTCCGAGCCGGGCTTGAAGGCCGCGCCGAGCACGCATACCAGCTTGCCGGCGACTGAGCCGCCCAGTGCCTCACAGACCAGGTTCACCATGCCGGTGCGCCGGCCCAGGTTGATCGCGTCCACCTCACGCAGGAATTTGAGCGCGTCGTCGGCGCCGAGCTCCTCGGCTCTGGCCAGGAACGCGCGGACGTCCTTGGGCAGGCAGCCGCCGCCGAAGCCGAGGCCGGGCCGCAGGCACGCGCTGCCGATCCGCGGGTCAGCGCCGAGGATGTCGGCCAGCATCGTGACGTTCGCGCCCGCCGCGTCGCAGACTTCGGCGACCGCGTTGATGAAGGAGATCTTGGTGGCGAGGAATGCGTTGGCAGCCACCTTGGCCAGTTCGGCCGTCGGCAGGTCGGTCACGAAGAACTCGATGCCGGCGGCCAGCTGCCGGGCGTAGACCCCGCGCAGTACAGCCTCGGCTCGCGCGGAGGTCACCCCGACCACGATCCGGTCGGGGCTCAGCGTGTCGTGCACTCCGTGGCCCTCGCGCAGGAATTCCGGGTTCCAGGCGAGCTCGGCCGACTCCCCCGCTGGCGCCAGCCTCGCCAGCCTGGCCGCGAGCCCGGCGGCAGTGCCGACCGGCACCGTCGACTTGCCCACTATCAGGCACGGCCGCTTCAGCTGCGGCGCGAGCCCGTCCAGGCAGGTCTTCACCTGGGACACGTCGGCGCCTTGGCCGTCGCGCCGCTGGGGAGTCCCCACGCAGAGGAAATGCACGTCGCCGAACTCCGCGGTTTGCTGGTAAGAACTGGTGAAGCTGAGCCGTCCCGAGCTCAGGGCAGCGGCGAGCATTTCCTGCAGGCCTGGCTCGAAGATCGGCACCTCGCCGGCGCTCAGCCGGGCGACCTTCTCGGTGTCGATGTCGAATCCGAGTACCTCGAAGCCCTCCGACGCCATGCAAACCGCGTGGGTTATGCCCAGGTAGCCGGTCCCCAGCACGGTCAGGCGCGGGCGCTCAGCCATCGGCTCTAGTCTCCCTGCTCACTCAAGGCACTTTCCGTCAAGCCACTGCCGTACCCCGCTGACGCTGCGACCCTACCTGCCGCGGTGCGGGACTGGCACCCCCCAGCTCAGCTCGCGTAATGCCGTACTGCCCGGCGCGAACATGCGCAACCTGTGAAACCAACTCAGATCGCCTAGTTGAAAGGTAACTTTACCGGCCTTTGGTCACCAAAGTGCCTCTCGATTCACCATCCCTCGCTGCCGGTTCCGCTTCTGGCGGTTACTACAGCGCCCGGTAGTCGCGCACCGCCGTCCGCGGCCCACGGCGAGGCGGCAGGCCACCACCGAGCTCGATCAGGCGGCTGGCCCGGTACCGCTGACCTGCATAGGGCGCCAGCATCGCCAGCATGGCCGCGTCATCGGCGGCTGGCGCCCCGGTCAGCGTCCAGCCGACGACCGCAGGCAGGTGAAAGTCGCCGACGCTGATCGCGTCCGGGTCTCCGCAGGCGCGCTGCCTGACTTCTGCAGAGGTCCACGTGCCGATCCCGGGCAGCGAGCGAAGGCGCCGATCGGCCTCGTCGGTCGGCAGGCAGGTCGCTTCCTCAAGCCGCCGGGCCGCCATGGCCGCGCCGGCTATGGTCCGGGCCCGTACCGGCTCCACTCCGGCCCGGTGCCAATCCCAGGACGGGATGGCCGCCCAGACCGCGGGCGGCGGGAATACCCGCATGCCCGCAGGCGCAGGTCCGGGCGCGGGGGTGCCGAACCAGTACAAAAGGCGGCGCCAGGCTCGGTGTGCCTCGATGCCGACCACCTTCTGCTCCAGCACCGCCGGGACCACTGCCTCGAGCACCCGGTCGGTGCGGCCGAGCCGCAAGCCGGGGAACTGCCGCACCAGCTCGCGCAGGCGCGCATGCACCGGCCGGAAGCTCGCCGGATCGTCTGCGGCTCCCAGCTGACCGGGCAGCGACGCAAGCAGCCAGCAGGCGCCTGGCCCCCACGCGGCCGCCGTGACAACGCCCGCCCGTGCGCCCACGCGCAGCGTGGCCGGCCCGTCCGGTGTCAGTGAGGTCCGCCAGATGGCCCCAGCGGGGTCGATGCGGAAGGCAGGATCTCGCGGACCACGGCGATGCACCATGAGCGCCTGCCGCAGGTCTACCGGGAACGGGGCGCACCAGTCGAAGCTCAGTCCGGCCTCGGGGTCCACGTTCCCTCCTTGATGCCGCCCGACCTGATGCCGGGCGGCTGGCCGGCTGCTTCGAGCGGCCGGCTGACCCGTGACGCGGCTCGCGCACCGGGACGAAGCAGCGTCGGGCATAGTTACTAGATGCTTTACTCCACGATTCTGGCAGGCGGCAGCGGCACCAGGCTCTGGCCACTGTCTCGCGCCGGCGCGCCGAAGTTCCTGCACCCGCTTACCGGCACCGACCGGTCGCTGCTGCAGGCCACTATTGACCGGGTCGGCCCGCTCTCGGCGGCCGGCGACACTTACGTCGTCACCGGAGTGGCGCACGCCGCGGCTATCGCCAGCCAGCTGCCGCAGGTGCCAGCCGCGAACATCCTGGTCGAGCCGTCGCCGAAGGATTCCTGCGCGGCGGTGAGCCTGGCCAGCGCGGTGCTGGCGCGGCGTGACCCGAACGCGATCATGGCGGCGTTCTCTGCCGATCACCTGATCGGAGACGAGGACCGGTTCACCGAGATCATCAAGCAGGCCGCGGCCACCGCGCAGGCCGGCTACCTCACCACGGTCGGCATCAGGCCGACTCATCCCGACGTGCGGTTCGGCTACCTCAAGCTCGGTCCGGTGCTGTCGGGAGACGGGCGGCTGGTCGCGGAATTCAAGGAGAAGCCGTCAGCCGCGCTGGCCGCCAGTTACCTGGAGTCCGGCCAGTACCTGTGGAACGCCGGGATCTTCGTGTTCGCAGTGCGCGCATTTCTCAGCGAGCTAGGCCGGCAGCGTCCGCAGCTGTCCGCAGGCATCGCCCGCATCGCCGACGCCTGGCACGGGCCGGACCGCGATGCCGTGCTGGCTGACGTGTGGCCTGGCCTGGAGAAGATCTCGGTCGACTACGGAGTGCTCGAAGGCGCGGCAGCGGCAGGCCGGGTCGCCACCGTGCCCGCCGACCTGCCCTGGAGCGACGTCGGTGACTTCGATTCGCTCGGCGAGTCCCTGCCGACCGATCACGCCGGGAACCTGGTCATCGCCGGCCACGCAGATGTGATCGCGCGTGATGTCAAGGACTCCGTCATCGTGTCGACCACGGACCGAGTGATCGCGGTCGTTGGCCTCGACGACGTAGTGGTCGTGGACACCGCAGACGCGACCCTGATCTGCGCGCGATCGCGAGCCCAGGAGGTCAAGCAAGTCGTCGAGGAGCTGCGTGCCCGCGGTAGCGGCGACAGGCTGTGACTGGCCTGCGCTGGCACTGTGCCCAGGCCCTTTGCCTAGGCCAGTGCCTAGATCTGCGGTTAGTCGGCTGCCCGCGCGGCAGCCCGCTCATAGCTGATCATGTGCGCCTCCGCCGAGGCGGCCCAGCTGAACTCCATCGCCCGCGCGTAGCCGGCATCGCCAAGCGCTGTCCGGCGGTCGGGGTCCTCCAACAGGGCATGCAGGGCCATCTTGATGCTGTCCGCGTCGGGCTCGGTGTAGGCGACGGCATCTCCGCCGACCTCTGGTAGCGCGGTGCGGTGGGTGGTAAGCACTGCTGCTCCGCAGGCCATGGCCTCCAGGGCGGGCAGCCCGAAGCCCTCGCCGGTACTGGGGAACGCGACCACCAGGGCGCCGCCGAAGAAGCCGGGCAGGTCGTTGAAATGCAGGTACCCGGGCCGTACCAGGTGGAGGTTCGCGGAAACGGCGGCGACGGCCTGGTCGACTTCCTCGCTCCAGCCACTCCCGCCGGCCAGTACCAGGGCCGGCGGATCGGTCAAGTCCGCCGCGGCGGCAGCCCAGCCGGCGATCAAGGCTGGCACGTTCTTGCGCGGCTCGAGCGTGCCGAGGTAGGCCACGTACGCCTTGCCATGCAGGCCTAGCCGGTCCGACACCTGGCGCAATTGCGTCGCATCCGGCCGGTGAAACAGGTCGTGATCGACGCCGTGGTAGGCCACGTCGATCCCCGTCGGGTCAGCTGCCAGCACTCGTACCAGCTCGTCCCTGGTCGCCTTCGACGGCACCACCAGCCGGGTTGCCCGGCGCGCCGAGGTGCGGATGGCGGCCTTGTAGAAGGTGGCGGTGACCGGGCTGTGCGCGTCCGGCTCGGTGAAGAACGTCAGGTCGTGGATAGTGACGACAACGGGCTTGTTGGGCCGCAGCGGCATCGAGTAATGCGGGGAGTGTATGACGTCCGCGTCGACCTGCTGAGCCACCAGCGGCAGGCCGCTCTGCTCCCAGGCCAGCCTGGCTGGGCGGTGCGCGATAGCCGGCGGCGCGGCCACCACCCTGGCGTGCGGGACAAGCCGTCCGTATCGCTCCTCATCTGCCCGCTGGCAGGCCACGGCGAGGTCGGCACCGGCCGCATCGAGCGCGCTGACCAGGCCGTCCACATAGCGGCCCAGTGCACCGCGATCGGCAGGCACCGCAGTCGCGTCAACCAGCACACGAGGTGCCACGACCAGTACCGCTCCCTTCATCGCGCTCTGCCAGGACGTGCGGGCAAGCCGTAATGTGCGCGCATAACCGAAGGTCCCGCCCCGGGTGTCCCGTCACATCCGAGCGTACGCCCTCAGCGGGCTAGGTGGGCCGCGGTGGCGGCCCGCCGGGCCGCTATCGGGCGCGCATTCAGCAGGATTATGCCGGGAGTTCAACCCGGCGCCGCTGGCCCGTTCGGCCCCGAATGCCAGCCGTCCGGTTCCGGTAGCCAGCCGTCCGGCTCCGGTGGTCAGCATGACGGGACGGGGCGCCCGGCCTTGATTGCGCCCAGTTCCTTGATAGCGCCTGCCAGCGTGCTTACCTTGACCAGCCGGAGCCCGGATGGCACGGCGCCCGCGGTGTCTGGGCAGTTGCTCGCAGGAGCCAGGAAAACCGTCGCCCCGGCTGACCGGGCGCCCGCCATCTTCTGCTGGATCCCGCCGATCGGCTCGATCGCCCCGGTCGGCGTGATCTCGCCGGTTCCGGCGATGAAGCGGCCGCCGGTCAGGTTGTCCGGGCTCAGCTTGTCCACGATTCCGAGGGCGAACATCAGGCCGGCGCTCGGCCCGCCGATGTTCGGCAAGTTGATCTTTACGGTGAACGGGAAATCATAGCTCGACGGTGCCAGCGCGATGCCAACCACGGCGTGGCCGTCGACGTCCTTGGTCGCCAGCCTGACCGTCTTGGTGACGCCCTTGCGGTCGATCGTCAAGGTGACCGGCGCGCCGGGCTTGCGGTTCCTGATCATGTTAACGACGTCGTGGCACTCGACGGGGGTCCCGTCGACGGCGGTTATCTCGTCACCGGGCCGCAGGACGCCATACGCCGGGTAGTTCTTGGCCGTTGACGCCACCTTGTCGACGACCTTGAAATGGATGTTCAGGTAGCACAGCGCCGCCGCGGTGGCGTCCTGTTGCGAGCCGACCATCTCCTGTGTGTCCTGCTGCACGACTTGCTGCTGGGTTTGGCCAGGTTGGTAGATCTCGCTGGCGGGGACGACAGCGTCGTCGGGCGTCAGCCAGGCGCGCAAGGCGCTGAAGATATTGAAGTCGCTACTCGGCCCGCCGGTGTAGGACACCGTGACCAGGTTCAGGTTGCCCGCCGTCTGGTACGTGCGCCGGCCGATGACCTGGATGAGTGGCTTGCCGGACAACTTGCCAAGGGTGTTGATGGTGGGACCCGGGGTCAGCGCGACGTACGGCACCGCGGCCACGGCCGCCACGATCAGGCCGGCGAGCACGCAGGCGCCCGCGATCAAGAGGGTGGCAAGGCGGTGAGATGCGCGCGCGCGGGGGCCGGGCATGGGCGGAAGCCTACGCACTATTCACCCACTCGCTGTCACCGCCCGCGAAGAACTGGTGCTTCCAGATCGGGACCGTGGCCTTCAGGTCGTCCACGAGCTGCCGACAGGCGGCAAACGCGACATCACGGTGCTGAGCAGCGACGGCCGCCACGACCGCGAGGTCGCCAATCTGCAGGTCACCGGTGCGGTGCACGACCGCGAGGGCGAGCAGCGGGTGGCTGGCAGCGACCTTCTCCGCGACCTTGCCAAGCTCGGCAGCGGCCGAGGGATGCGCGCTGTAGGACAGCGCAGTGACGCCTCGGCCATGATCATGATCACGGACCGCACCTATGAATATGGCGATGCCTCCGGCGGCGGGGTCCGCCACCGCCGCGCGCACCTCATCCACCGACAGGGGCTCGGCGCGCAGTTCGGTCATCCGGATTACCGTCACGATGCCAAATTACCGTGACCTGGCTGGTGGCGAATCCGATCAGGACCCTCGGCGCCGCTTGCGGACCTGGCGGACTATCGCGGCAGTGCCGATAACCGCGACGGTCGCGCCGGCCGCAGTGATCGTCGCGTCCTTCTTGTCGAGCCTGCGCCCGGCTACGGCGTGGTGGCCGGCCCGCTGCTCAAGCAGGACCTGGAGGGCTGCCGCGTTGTCAAAGGCGGGCTGCCAGCCCACGTCCCGGAGTGCCCGGCAATCCACGACCCACGGATATACCACGTAACGAAGGTCAGTAACGGGTGCGGGCGTGATACCCGCGCGGTGCAGGCGCTGGGCGGTTGCGAACGTCAGCCCAGCAGGCAGTTCGATCCTGCGCAGTCCGGAAATCTCCTCCAGCTGCTCTTGCTCGAGCCATCCCTCGCAGCCCACGGCGAATACCTCGCGAACCGTGCCGACGGCGGCCAGTTCAAGCGCGCTGACCAGGTCGTCGAGGTGACAGAACTGCCAGCGGGCCGCGAACCCCTTCACCGCGAGCAGCCGTGGAGCCTCGAAATGCCGGGTTATCAGAGTGTCGACGCCGTTCCCGACCAGTGCCGCCGGACGAGCAACGGCGATCTCCAGCCCCAGGTGGGCCCGGCGCGAGCGCTCGGCCAGGTGCTCGATCTCCAGCAAGTCGCCGACCACGCTGTCGTCGGACTCGGCGCTCAGCGGCGCGTCCTCGGGCAGCGGGACGGGATTCTGCGGGCGCGCTCCATAGACCATCGCGCTGGTCACCAGGACGACCCGGCCGACCCCGCCAGCGGCAGCCGCGGTGAGCACTGTCTGGGCGCCGCGCACGTTGAAGGCTCGGCGCGCCCGCGCATCCGATTCCGGTGACAGATCCAGGTCGGCGTGCACGACGACATCGACACCGGCCAGCCGGCCCGCCAGCGCCGGGTCCCGGATGTCAACGATGCGCCAGGTCACGCCGCTGACATCGCCACGCTGATCGTCGATGGCAACCACGCGGCCGATCAGGGGAGACTTCGCCAGCCGGGTGGTCAGGGCGAGTCCGAGCCCGCGCGCCGCGCCGGTAACGGCGATGACCGGGCCTGGCCGCGCGGCGGGCGGGCCTGGCTGACCTGCCGTCGCCGCCGCGGCCTGAGCTGCCGTGCCAGCGTCAGCCGGTACCGGCCCGGCCCGGACAGCCGTCGGCCCGACTTGGCTGGCGGAGTCCGCTTTGCCAGACCCGGCTGCCTGATCGCCGGTCCGGCGGGTCTTGCGGTGGCCGGGCTGAGTTCCCGATCCACTGCCAGGGCTGCGCTCATGGCGAACCTGGGCTACTCGGTTACGCACCGCGGACCATCCCTGGGATAGCTTGGCCAGTGTGGACCCTTCCATCCTGCCTGACGGGGCGCCCAGATGACCGAGCCTCCCTTCGGCTTCGGCCCCGCACGTAACTCCGGCGGCGGATCAGATGAGCCGGGCGGCCCTGGTGGCTCCGGCTCCGGCGGCGGGCCCGGTGGTGGCGGGCCGCTCGATCCGTTTGGCGGCACCGGCCCGCTCGGCCCCCTCGGCGACCCGCAGCAGTTCGCCGACGCGCTGCGCCAGTTCGCGGACCTGATGTCATGGCAAGGCGGGCCTGTGAACTGGGACCTGGCCAAGAACATCGCCCGTCAGACAGTCGCGCAGCAGGGCGACGCGAGCGTGCTGGACATTGATCGCACCAAGGTCGCCGAAGCGCTCAGGCTCGCGGACCTGTGGCTTGAGGATGTCACTGAGTTCCCGAGCGGCATCCGGACTGTGCAGGCATGGAGCAGGGCCGAGTGGGTGGAGGCAACGCTGCCGGTCTGGTCCAGGCTGTGCGATCCGATCGCGGCCCGGGCGGTGGAAGCGATGACCGGGCTGCTCGGCGATGACCCAGCCGAGATGGGCGCCGACCTGCCCCCGGAAATGCAGGCGATGCTCGGCGGCCTCGGCGGCCTCGGCGGCCTCGGCGAGATGATGAAGCGGATCGGCGGGATGATGGTGGGCGGCCAGACAGGCGCAGCCGTTGGCGCGCTGGCCGCTGAAGTAGTCAGCTCTACCGACGTCGGGTTGCCGCTCGGTCCGCAAGGTACCGCCGCGCTGCTGCCAGCCGGGGTCACTGCGTTCGGCGCCGGCCTGTCGGTGGAGGCGGACGAGGTCCGGCTGTTCCTGGCCCTGCGAGAGGCTGCACACCACCGGCTGTTCGGTCATGTTCCCTGGCTCAGGTCCCGGCTGTTCGGCGCGGTTGAGGATTACGCGCGCGGCATCACCGTCGATACCTCAGCCTTGCGTGAAGCCATGCCGCAGATCGACCCCAGCAATCCCGAGGCACTGAACGAGGCCCTGTCCGGCGCCGCGCTGTTCCAGCCCGAGGACACGCCGGAGCAAAAAGCGGCGCTGGCGCGGCTTGAGACCGTCCTGGCGCTGGTGGAGGGCTGGGTCTCCACTGTCGTCGAGGCAGCAGCACGGGACCGGCTGCCGCAGGCTGACGCTCTTGCTGAGGCCATCAGGAGGCGCCGCGCGACCGGCGGGCCGGCGGAACGGACGTTCGCTACGCTTGTCGGCCTGGAACTGCGGCCGCGCCGGCTGCGCGAGGCAGCGACAATCTGGCAAGGCCTGACCGCGGAACGAGGAGTGGCTGGGCGGGACGGCATCTGGGCACATCCGGACTTGCTGCCGACGGCTGACGACTTTGACGATCCGGACGGCTTCGTGCGCGGCAAGCCGGATTTCGACATCTCTAGCCTGAGCGGCGAGCAAGCCGAGGATGGCCCGGCCGCGCCTGCGGATGGTCATGATGATCGCGACGGGGAAGATGGCAAGACGGACTAGCGGCTGCTAACCGTCGCGCCGAGCAGCGATGGTCAACCGGCGATCGGCGCCAGCAATCTGCATCCACAACGCGCGGAACGCGTTGAGCCAGTTCACGCCATTCCTGAGCCGCCGCCCGGCTAGTCAATTCACATGCCGGTGCGCACTTGTCCACAGGAACACGCCGCGCCGTCCCCACCATCTGCACACGGCCGTCCACAGGGTGGGCTTGACCAGTTGGCCTGCCGAGCCTAGCTTCGCCTGCCAGGGGTCCCCCGGCTCAGGCGGCCCCTCGCTTCAGGGGAAGGGGGGCGAACGACCCCAGAGCCGGGGGTACTCCTGGCCACCGCCCGCGCAGGGCCGGATCCGGCACCCGCAGGCCGTGCTTGAGGTGCGGCACGACGTGACGCCGACGGCCGGCACCACGAGGCGGTGCCCGCCCCGAGCTGTCGGTGCCCGCTCCGATCTGTCGGTGCCCGCTCCGATCTGTCGGTGCCCGCTGCCACCCTGATGATGTGAGACCCGCGCTGAGACCAGGCCTGCTGCCATTGTGGCGCGACCGGGACACCGTTCAGATCGGCGTCGACCACCGCCGCGCCGTGGCCCTGACCGGTATGGGCGGCGCGGCGGCGGTCATCCGGCTGCTCGACGGCAGCCGCGACCGTGCCCGGGTCGTGCGCGAGGCCGGGCAGCATGGCGTGCCAGCAGAGGTAGCCGAGCAAGTCATCGCCCTCCTCGCCGCGGCCGGCGTGCTCGTTGATCTCGCCGCGGGTTCGCTAGCGGCCATCCCGGCCGAGTTGCGCGACGAGCTGATGGCCGAGCTGGCGTCGGCTTCCATGAGCCGGCAGGACGGCGACGGCGGCGCCCAGCTGCTGGCTCGCCGCTCGGCGTTCCCTGTGCACGTCCTGGGTACCGGCCGGGTGGCCGGCACGATCGCGGAGCTGCTGACATGTGCCGGGCTCGCGGTCCAGGCCGGACGGTCCGGGCGGCCAGCGCGCAGCGCACCGGAACCCGGGCTGACCGTACTCATCGGCCGGGCCGAGCTCGAGCTTACCGACAGCTTGCGGCGCAGTAGGCAGCCTCATCTGGCCGTCTCGGCCGATGAGGCGATCGGGATTGTCGGCCCGCTGGTCCGCCCCGGCGTCACTGCCTGCCTGCGCTGCCTGGAGCTGACCCGGGCAGACCACGACCCGGCATGGCCCCTGATCCTTGCCCAGCTATCGGGCCGGCGCGCGCAGCCGCAGGCATGCGACGCGGCGCTGGCTGCAGCTGTGGCCGCGCAGGCTGCCGCGCAAGCGGTCGCGTTCGCCGACCGGGCACCGCTAGCAGAAGCGACGGCGAACGGAACGCTCGAGCTCGTCCTGCCCGGCTGGCAGTGGCGCCGCAGGACCTGGCTCCCCCATCGGGCCTGCAGCTGCGGCGCGGGTAGCTAGCATGGCGCGTGTAACCGGGACAGCCGGCCATAGCTGACAGTGGAGATCATGAACGACCTGCCGAACCGCGCCGTAACCAGGACGGTCAAGCTCGCCTCGCTGCCTGTCGGCATAGCCGGACGGGCCGCGCTCGGGCTGGGCAAGCGGCTGGGCGGCAGGCCTGCCGAGATTGTCGCGCAAGAGATCCAGCAGCGCACCGCCGAGCAGATTTTCCGGGTACTCGGCGAACTCAAAGGCGGCGCGCTCAAGATCGGCCAGGCCTTGTCGATATTCGAGGCGGCGCTGCCGCCGGAGATCGCGGGCCCCTATCGCGCGACCCTGACCCGGCTGCAGGAGTCGGCGCCGCCACTGCCCTCGGCCACCGTCGCCAAGGTGCTGGCCGCCGACCTTGGCGCCGACTGGCGGGCGAACTTCGCTGACTTCGACGACAGCCCGGCAGCCGCGGCTTCTATCGGTCAGGTGCACCGCGCCGTGTGGCTGGACGGCCGGCAGGTTGCGGTGAAGATCCAGTACCCGGGCGCCGCCAAGGCACTGGCCGGCGACTTTGCACAGCTAAGCCGCGTCGGCCGGTTGTTTGGGCTGCTGATGCCTGGACTCGATGTCAAGCCCATGCTGGAGGAGCTGCGCGCCAGGGTCGTGGAGGAACTCGACTACCGGCTGGAGGCAGCGTCCCAGCAAGCATTTGCCGACGCCTATGCCGGGGACCCGGACATCGCCGTTCCCCCGGTCCTGGCGGCCACCGATCACGTCCTGGTGACCGAGTGGATGGACGGCACGCCGCTCGCGGAGATCATCACGTCGGGAACGCGAGAACAGCGGGATCGCGCGGGCTTGCTGCTCGTCAGGTTCCTGTTCTCCGGGCCGGCTAGAACCGGCCTGCTGCATGCTGACCCCCATCCCGGCAATTTCCGGCTGCTGGCTGACGGGCGCCTGGGCGTGCTCGACTTCGGTGCCGTTGATCGGCTGCCGAACGGATTGCCGCCGGTCTTCGGGAGGCTGCTATGGCTGATGCATCACGACGGCGACATCGAGCTGGTCGAGCAAGATCTGCGCGAGCACGGCTTCCTGCGCCCCGATGTCAGCATCGATCTGGACGAGTTGCACACCTTCCTGGCTCCGCTCGCCGAGCCATCCAAGCTCGAGGAGTTCACGTTCAGCCGGGAGTGGTTGCGCGGCGAAGCGGTCCGGGTGACGGACCTGAGGCCGGCCAATGTCGCCAGGCGGCTCAACCTGCCGCCGTCCTACGTTCTCATTCACCGGGTCTCGACCGCCGGAGTCGGCGTCCTATGCCAGCTCGAGTCCGTCGGGCCGTTCCGCGCCGAGGTACTGAAGTGGATACCTGGATACGGTCCCGGCGACGCCACGGCGGCCAGTCCCGTTGCTGACAGCATCGTGACCGGGCTCGAACTCGGGCCATCGAGCAGTGCCGGGCCCGGGAACGCCGTAGGGCCCGGGAACCTCGTCGGTGTCCCGGGCCCGCCCAGCGTCGACAGCTAGCTGCCCGACTCCATCTCGGCGAGCCTGGTCCGCAGCTGGTCAGCCTCATCGGCGAGCCGGAAGGCCTGATCTGCGAGGCTGTGCTGCCTGCGCTCGGTGCGCTCAGCCCGCCGGGCGATCCGGCCGTGCAGCCTGGCCCGCTGGCCGTCGCGCTGAGCGGCGGCGACCGCGAGCAACGTTCGCTGTCGGTCTCGTACCAGTTCCTGTTCTACGTGCGTCATTGCACTCCCTGCTCTCAGTAGTTCGGTTGCTTGCGGCGGACGGCGCTGGCTCAGGCTGCCACCGCGTCCTTCCGCGGACGTCCCCGCGGCCGCTTGCGCGGGACGATCTCGCCCCGCATGAATAGCTCGCCGCCCCAGACGCCCCACGGCTCGGCGCGCTCCATGGCTCCCGCAAGGCAGACCAGCCTTGCCGCGCAGCTTCCGCACAGCGACTTTGCCAGCTCCACGTCGTCCGGAGACTCCGCGAAGAACAGTTCCGGGTCGTCCCTGCACGGCAGCTCGGTACTGGCGAATGCCCTGCCAGTGAGATCGGTGCCGCTGGGAGCGCCAGCTAGTCCTTCCAGCACGGCGGATGTGCCGGGCCACTGCATCGGTGCCATCCCCTCTCCACTACTCGTCGAGCTTCTCTCATGCCTCTGACAATTTGCGGCCTCAGACAAACGAAGGCCGCGGACCCGATTGCGGGTCCGCGGCCTGGAGGGGATCTGGCCGGTCTGTCCTAGACCGGTTCCGGTTCCCTCGCCGGATGCGGACCCACTCCACCCTGGTAAACCGGGATGGCAAGGGCCATGTGCTCGAACTGCTGTGCGTCGAACTGCTGTGCGTCGAACTGCTGTGCCTTGAACTGCTGTGCGCTGACTGGCTCTGTGGTGGGCCGGCGGCTCGCACCGCTGGCGCCGGCTGGCGCGTAGCCCTCGCTGCTGGCTGGCACGGCCCACTTCACGCGCGGCAGGGCCAGCGCGGCGGCCGTCTCGATACCCTTAGCGGCGCCCATTCCCGGGGCTGCCGCGCTGAGCCCGGAATCGACCAGGACGCCATCGCAGAAGTGGGTGCCCATGCCGAAACCGGCGAGCGGTCGCTGAGCGGCCTTAGCCGAATTCATCGTGATCAGCATTCCGGGCACCTCCTCTCGGGCGCAGTGGGTCGACCTTCCGACATGGAGCAGCCTACGTAGCCTCCCCCGGCCCGGGCAACTCTTTTTCTAGCTGCGGCTTGGTTTGGTGGCCAGTTTTCTAGCTGCGGCTTGGTTTCGCGGCCAGGCTGCGGCTCGCTCGCTATCGACCGGCATGGCGGTGTCGCAGCAGGCCCTCCTGTACCACCGAGACCACCAGCTCCCCGTCCTGGGTATAGACCTCGCCTCTGGCCAGACCCCGGGCGCCGCTCGCCGACGGCGAATCCTGGACGTAGAGCAGCCAGCGATCCGCGCGGAACGGCCGGTGAAACCACATCGCGTGGTCGAGGCTGGCGCCCGCGATCGCGCCGCCTGCCCATGACACACCATGAGCGAGCAGCACGGTATCGAGCAGCGTCATATCTGAGGCATATGTCATCAGGCAGACATGCAGCAGCGGATCGTCTGGCAGCTCGCCATCGGCGCGGAGCCACACCACGTTGCGGGTCGATACCAGGGCCGGGTCGCGCTCAGCTTCGACAGTCAGTGGCCCGACATGCCTGATCTCGATTGGATTGTCCCGGATGAACTCCTCGACGGGCGGGCCGAACAGGCGGCGCAGCCGGACGGCCGTCGGCTCGATCTCCGCCGGGCCGGGAACCGGTGGCATCGCGTCGGCGTGCTCGAAGCCCGGCTCGGCGCGGTGGAAGGATGCCGAGAGCGTGAAGATCGTTTTCCCGTGCTGGACGACGGTCACCCGGCGGGTCGTGAACGACCTGCCGTCGCGGACTCGCTCCACCAGGTATATGAGCGGCACGCTCGGGTCACCTGGCCGGATGAAATAGGCGTGCAGGGAATGTACGGGCCGGTCAGCGGGAACCGTGCGACCGGCGGCGACGAGCGCCTGGCCGGCCACCTGCCCGCCGAAGACGCGTTGGCGCCGCTCCCCTTCAGGACTCCGGCCGCGGAAGATGTCGACCTCGACCTGCTCCAGGTCGAGCAGGGCTACCACTTCATCGAGGGCCTTGGTCATGACCCCGGCCGTTCTTGCGGACCGTCAGGCTGGACGCAAAGTTCCAGCACGGCCGCACCGTACCGGTCCAGCTTGACCGCCCCGATGCCGGGGACGCCAGCCAGCTCAGCGCGGCTGGCCGGCCGGGTGGCCGCGATCGCCTGCAGCGTGGCGTCCGAGAAGACCACATAGGCGGGCACGTTCTGCTCCCTGGAAGTGAAGAGCCGCCACTCGCGCAGGCGGGCGAACAGCGGATCGTCCGAGCCGGCGCCCGGAACAGCGGGCGTGATGCGGCGGCTCGGGCCGGACTTGGCATCGGCCGACCGCTTTCCGGACGCACCCGGCCGGCCGCGGAGCAGGTCCTCGAGAAACCGGGACGGCTTCCTCGTGCGCCGGCCGCCTGCCGATCTGGCCAGCGCCCAGGACAGGTACAGCCGCTCCCGCGCTCGCGTCACGCCCACGTAGAGCAGCCGACGCTCCTCTTCGATGGCCTCATCGGTCTGCGCGTAGATGATCGGCAGGGTGCCATCGGTCAGGCCGGGCAGGAAAACGGCATCCCACTCCAGCCCCTTGGCCGCGTGCAGCGAGGCCAGCGTGACCCCGGCCATCGCCGGGACGTGCCCGATCGCACTGCGGACGGCTAGCTCGTCAGCGAGCCCGGGCAGGCCAGCACCGGGGTTAGCGGCGAAGAAGCCCGCCGCGAGCTGCGCGAGCGCCTCCAGCGATTCCCAGCGCTCGCGAGCGGTTCCGCGGCCCGCCGGCGGTTGTGCCGTCAGGCCGATGCTTGCCAGCACCGGCCGGACCTGCGCAGGCGGGTCATCGTCGGCCGACGCCGACCGCGCCGCCGCCCGGAGCAGGCCGACGGCCTGGCGGACCTCCGCCCGGTCGAAGAACCGCTCAGCCCCCCTGAGCTGGAATGGCACCCCGGCCTGGCCGAGCGCTTGTTCGAGGGCCTGGGTCTGGGCGTTGATTCGGACGAGGATGGCAATCTCGCCTGCGAGGACGCCCGACTTCACCAGCGACTGCACCTGCCGGGTCACCGCCGCAGCCTCCGCGGGTTCATCCGGGTACTCCGTCAGTACTGGAGCGGGGCCGGACGGCCGCTGCGCCACCAGCGGCGCTTCCTGGCCACCTCGGTTAGCCCCGGCCGGGCCAGCCTGGGCGGGGGCGCCCCCCGGCCCGCTGGCAAGCAGCTTGTTCGCGAGCGTCACCACCTGCGGCGTGGACCGGTAATTGCGCACCAGGCGCAGTACTGGCGCGCCGGGAAACTCGGCCGGGAATCCGGTCAAGTAGGCCGGCGTCGCGCCAGTGAACGAATAGATCGTCTGGCGCGGATCGCCGACCACGCAGATCTCGTCCCGATCGCCAAGCCACATATCCAGAAGCAGCTTCTGCAGCGGGTTCACGTCCTGGAATTCATCGACCACGAACGTGGCGTAACGGTCACGGACCGACCGGGCCGCGGCCGGGTACTCAGCCAGGATCGCCGCCGTCAGTTCCAGCACGGACTCGAAATCCACCAGGTGCCGCTCCGTCCGCAGCGTTTCGTACACGGCATAGAGCCGCGCCACGGCGTCCAGGTCGAGCGGCGGAGCCCGGCCGGCCTTCTGGCTCGCCGGCGCGTAGTCGTCGGGCCTGACCTGAGTGACCTTGGCCCACTCGATCTCGGCGGCCGCGTCCCGAAGCTCGGCCAGCCCAGCCGTGATCCGCAGCCGCCGGGCCGCCTCGGCGACCAGGCTGATCTTTGATTCCAGCACCTGCGGCGGCGGCCCGCCGATAGTTGACGGCCAGAAATGAGTGAGCTGCCGCAGCGCCGCGGCGTGAAACGTCCGGGCCTGCACCCTATCCACACCCGCTCCCGGCACAAGCTCGCCCAGCTGGCGGAGGCGGCCGCGCAACTCACCGGCGGCGCGGGTGGTGAAGGTGACAGCCAGCGCCCGACCGGGATCGGCCTGGCCGGTCGCGGCGAGATAGGCGATCCGGTGCGCGACGGCCCGAGTCTTCCCGGTGCCAGCCCCGGCTAGCACGCACACCGGCCCGCGGGCAGCAAGCGCTACCTCTCGCTGCTCCGGGTCAAGGCTCGCCAGCACCGCCGCTGGCCCGTCTGGCACACCCACGCGTTCTCCCATCTGCCTGTACCAGCCTGGCCGCCGGTCCGGGCTAAGCCACCGCCTTCGACCACTGCCTGGCCGATGCTGCCACCGGCTCGCCCTCGTCATACTTCCGCATAGTGCCGACGTCTACTGGCCCGCTGCGCCGGGAAGTGCACAAGGGTCGCCGACGTTAGTAAAGTTCAGTAGATACGCCGTGCGGATAGGGAGTGCGAGAGTGGCGCAGCCGCTGACCATGTTCACCACGACCTGGTGTGCCTTCTGCCGACGGCTCAAGAGCCAGCTCACGGCGGAAGGCATCGAGATCGCCGAGGTGAACATCGAGGAAGATCCCGCCGCGGCGGATTACGTCATGTCGGTCAATGGTGGCTGCCAGACGGTACCGACGGTCGTGTTTCCAGACGGAAGCGCGCTGACCAACCCGTCCATGACCGCGGTCAAGCAGCGCCTCGGTGAGCTTGCGAGCACGCGATGACAGGCAAACGGCGCCGGGCAAAGCCGCCTGAAGCAACCGAGCCGACTGCAGCGAGCGTCGTTGGCGCCAGGGCGCCCGGTACCGATGGCGCGGGCGCGGCCGAGGCAACCGGAGCTGTTGTCGGCGGCAGCGCGGTTGAGGGCACCACCCCCGGCGGCACGGTGAGCAACTTCGTGCCAGACGACGCTGTAGTGCGGCGGACTAAGGACGGCTGGCGCGTGGGCAGCGAGGACCTGCCCGACCTGACCTGCGCGATGATCCTGGCTGACCTGCTGGCCGCGGAGAGCGGAATGGCGGAGGCGGCTGCGCCGAAGCCCGGCGGGCTCTCGCAGGCAGGCGAGACCGGACGGCTGCGGGCCACGGTCGGCCAGCTTGAGCACGCGCTCGCCACCCGGATCCGGGTCGAGCAGGCCATTGGCGTCCTCGCCGAACGGCACCGCATCAAGCCGCGCCAGGCCTTCGAGCAGCTCCGGGAGGCGGCCAGGAGCAGGGGCCGCAAGGTGATCGATATCGCCGGAGACGTTGTCGCGAGCGCGACGAACCCGTTGCTCCAGCTGCCGGACGAGCTTTCCCGGCCGCGCTCGGGACCCCGGCGCGCTGTACGTCCGCCGGCCAGCGCCCAGTAAGGGCGTTCCCCTTGATCATGGGGGACTTGCTGGGCCTATAACACCAGCAACTCCCCCGTGATCACCGGGTGCTTGGGATTGATCGTCTGCCACCGAGGGTAGCTAAGCCGTCGTGGACCGCGCCTGGTCCCGAACGAGGCGGAGGACGTGGACGACGGGGGATCTCCAGGTCGGCTGCTCATCATCGGCGGTGCCGAGGACCGCTGCTGCAGCACGGGGCTGCTGGACCGGTTCGTTGAGCTCTGCGGCAGCGAGTCAGCCCGGATCGTGCTGGTCACCATGGCTACCGGGCTGCCCGACCAAGTGCACGCCGACTATGAGCGGGTATTCCGGAAGCTGGGCGTCGAGCGGACCAGCGAGCTGCGCCTGCACGGCCGCGCCGACGCCGACGGTGCCGATGCCGCCGCACTGCTGGCCGACGCGACCGGCGTGTTCTTCACCGGGGGCGATCAGGCGAGGTTGCGCACACTGGTCGGCTCGCGGATCAACGAACTGATCCGGGAACGCCTCGCCGATGGCCTGGTGGTAGCAGGCACGAGCGCGGGTGCGACGGCAATGGGCCGCACCATGATCCTGGGCGGCACCGGCCCGGACGTGTCGGCTGCCGCAGTGAGAACCGGGCCAGGCCTGGGCTTGGTTCCCAAGGCGCTGATCGACATGCATTTCGGCGAGCGGGGCAGGCTGCCGCGGCTGCTCAGCGCGGTCGCGCTCGCGCCAGAGCACCTCGGCATCGGCCTGGACGAGAACACGGGCGTGCTCATCGAGCGCGGCGGATTCGAGGTGATCGGCACAGGCGTCGCCACCGTGGTCGATGCCGAGGATGCCGCGGTCGTGCACCCGGCTGGGGACTGCGATCCGATCACGCTATTCGGTGTCCGGCTGCATCTGCTGCCGGCCGGCTGCCTCTTCGATTTCGGCACGCGGACGCCCACGCTTGGGCCCGCGCACAGCAGGTACTGACCGTCAGCGAAGAAGGAGCCGACGTGCGGTTCATCGACATCCGCCACCTGGACGGGCCGAACGTGTTCAGCGCGAGCCCGGTCAGCATCGCCAGGCTTGAGCTTGACGAGCTGACCCGGCGGGAGACCAGCGAATTCGGCGAGTTCGCTGACCGGCTCACCGCGCTGCTGCCTGGCCTGGCGAGCCATCATTGCGCCGCTGGCAGGCCGGGCGGGTTCCTGGCGACAATGGCCCGCGGCACGTACTTCGGCCACGTCACCGAACACGTCGCGCTGGAGCTATCCGGGCTGGCCGGGCGCGAGGTGCACCTGGGCCGGACGATGTGGGGCGGTGCCGACGGCGTCTATGACGTCATGATGGAATGCCCGCCCGACGAACCGGCGGACTCCCGGGTGCCAGCCGAGCTGACGCGGCTGGCAATCCAGCTGGTGCACGATGTCGTCGGCCGCGTGACACCCGACTACGCGGGTGCTGTCGAGCGCCTCGCCGGCACTGTCGAGCGCGAGCGGCTCGGCGTCAGCACGGCCGCGATTGCGGCCGCAGCCAGGGCACGCGGCATCCCGGTACGCAGAGTGGGCGGGCTCAGTCTGCTCAGGCTCGGCTACGGCCGCTACCGGCGCCTCGTACGTGCCGCGCTGACGAGCCAGACCTCAGCCGTCGGCGTCGATGTCGCGGCGGACAAGGAGCTGTCCAAGCAACTGCTCGCGGCCGCCGGGATCCCGGTGCCGGCTGGCCTCGTCGCCCGGTCCGGCGAGGGGGCCGCGAACGCCCTGGCCGAGATCGGCGCACCGGTCGTGATCAAGCCGCTCGGCGGCAGTCAGGGCGCGAACCTCACGATCGGCATCCGCAGTGCGGCTGAGGCAGCTAGCGCGTATGCCAAAGCCGCGGCGGCTGGCGACGCCGTGCTGGTCGAGGAACTGGTTCCCGGCACCGATTACCGCGTGCTGGTCATCGACGGTCGGATTGCCGCGGCGGCGCAGTTGCGGCCCGCGTCGGTGACCGGCGACGGGTCGCACACCGTCGGGCAGCTTGTCGAGCTGGTCAACGCTGATCCCCGGCGCGGCGCGGGCCACTCCCGCGAGCTAACCAGGATCAAGCTCGACGCGGACGCGCTCAGTCACCTGGACTCACTCGGCTTGGACGATCACTCGGTGCCGGCCGCCGGCCAGCTTGTCACGCTGCGCCGGAACGCCAACCTGTCGACGGGCGGGACGAGCAGGGACGTCACTGACGTAGTGCATCCTGAGGTCGCCGACATGTGCCGCCGCGCGGCTGCCACCACGGGCCTGGACATCTGCGGCATCGACCTGCGGCTCTGCGACATCGCCGCGCCGTTGCGTGACCCAAACGGGCACGGCGCCGCCCAGCCAGCAGCGGTGCTCGAGCTCAACGCCAGCCCAGGGCTTCGCATGCACCTGTCACCGGCCGAGGGGCGACCTCGTGATGTTGCCGCTGCCGTAATCGACAGCCTCTACCCGCCCGGGCAGCCCGCCAGCATCCCGGTCGTCGCGGTGACCGGGACCAACGGCAAGACGACGACCGTCCGCATGATTAGCCAGGTGCTCCGGCAGGCCGGCCTGCGGGTCGGAATGACCTGCACCGACGGCGTCTACGTGGGCGGGCAGCTCGTCTACGCCGGCGACGCGTCGGGCCCGAGGTCGGCCGAGATGGTGCTCGACGACCCGACCGTCGAAGCGGCGGTGCTGGAAACCGCCCGTGGCGGCATCGTCCGGCGCGGGCTCGGCTACGACCGGGCGGACGTCGCCGTTATCACGAACATCACCGCTGACCACCTCGGTGCCGACGGCGTTGATGACCTGGACGAGCTGATTCACGTGAAAGCACTCGTCGCCGAGGAGATCCACGATGGCGGCTCTGTCGTGCTCAATGCCGACGATCCGGCCAGCGCGCAGCTGGCCGACCGGGCGGCGGTCCGGGCGCGCAGCCCGGTGATCAGGTTCTTCAGCCTGCTGCCCGGCAACCCCGTGGTCGAGCAGCACCGGGCGGCAGGCGGATTGTGCTACGAGGTGATCGACGGCCAGCTGACCGAGACCGAAGGTGAGTCCCGGCGGCCGCTGCTGCCGGTGGCCGAGCTGCCTGGCTCGTTTGGCGGCCAGGCCCGGCATGTGGTGGCCAACGCACTGGCTGCTGCGGCGGCGTGCCGGGCAGCCGGCTTGACCGCGAAGGACATCAAACGCGGCCTGGCAACATTCACGCCAGCCATCGCTAATCCCGGGCGGGGCAACATCTTCCGGGCCGGCCAGGGCCCGGTCATCGTCGACTACGGCCACAACGCCGCCGCGCTGACCGCGGCCGGGCGGTTCGTGACCGAGGTCTGGGGCGGCGAACCGGTGGCCGCCGTGACGCTGCCCGGCGACCGCCGTGACGACCTCATTGTGCGGGCGGCCGAGGCGATCGCGACCTGGTTCGGCCAGGTTGTGCTCTACGAGGACAGCGACAAGCGGGGCCGCGAGACCGGCGAGATGCTGTCGCTCGTCAGCGCGGCGCTGCGGCGCGCTCGTCCGGGCATCCGCTGCGAGCTGGCGGAGAACCCTGCCGACGCTCTTCGCGCCGCGGTCGACCTGGCCGCAGGCGCCCCGGTGCTATTCGTGTACGAGAAGTTCGCGCTGGCCCTCGATGCGCTCGCGGCAGTCGGGGCAGAAGCCTGGCCGGAAGCGGAGGTGCCGCCAGCGAGTGCCACGCCCGCCGCGCCGCCGGGACCGCGCCCCGGCGCAATCAGGCTCGTGGCTGCGGAGTTGCCTGGCCTATCACCAGGCAACGCTAGCCAGGATCACCGGCCCATAGTTCGGTTACCGCCGCCATCGTCGCCTGGCACGGCGGGCCGTCGGCGACCCTGACCGCGGGCAGCCCGATGAGGGGAACGGCAACCGTCATAGCCGACCGTGTCCCGTAGCCGGGAGTGTGTACGCACGGTGCGGAAATCTCGGGCGGCCAGACGCGCCCGGCGTCGTCGGTCTGCGGCTGCGGTGCAGCCGGCTGGTGGATGCGCAGCACCTGTTCGAGCGCGGCCACGGCACTGTCGGCACTGTCATCCGGCTGCTGCGACCGAGCACCCGACACCAGCTGCCGGACCAGCGCTGCCTTGGCTGAAGCAGATCGCAGCGGCGCGTTCTCCAGCACGTGCAGTCCGGGCCCGAGCCGCTCGACGTCAGGACGGTCGGCGCCAGCTATGGCGATCGAGTACAGCACGTCCCGGTCGCCGACGAGCATCCAGCACGGGTTGTAGTCAGCCGGATCGAGATGGCCGCCTACCGCATCGATGGCCGCAGCTGCACTAGCGTGCTCAGTGAATAGGAGCGGGAGCTCGCCGCGTGATCGCTTGGTCGGATCCCTGCCGTCTGCGGACGGTTGGTTGGTGAGGCCAGCTACGACGCCCCGGTCGTTCACTGCCAGCCAAGTCCCCCCGGCCAGCTCGTCCCGCCCGCCAAGGATCCGGGGCGGACCGTCGCGCAGCACCGTCATCGCCACTGCCGGGCGATCGTATCGCTCGTCCCTGTTGGCCGCGACGATGAGCGGTGCGCCGGGAACCGCCTGGAACAGGGCAACGAGGAGGCACACGCCCCCGACGCTAACCCACCCCAAGGCGGCGGGCGTGCAGGCGGCCGCTTAACGCCGGGCGCCCAGGCAATGGCCGCGGATCGAACAGTGTCGGAACCGCGTTGCCTAACCGCTGCCGCAGATACACGCTGATCGCGGAGTGGGTGAACGTAGCGATGCTGCGCGGACAACCCTGGCTCATCGGGAGCAGCTGTGACCAGAGAGCTTGGCCGGACTAGGCCCGGCAGCGCGGCGGGGTTGCCCGGCCTGCACCCGGCCTGGCTGCGCGCCAATTGCCAATGTCCCGCCTGCCGTGATCCGGGTAGCGGCCAGCGGTTGGTCAGCATTACCGACCTGGCTGAGAACGTCACCGTCCAAGGCGTCACCGCGGTGGCAGGAGGTCTGCGGGTCACATTCGGCCCGGACGGCCATCAGGCGGTCTTCACCCGGACCTGGCTTGCCGCGGAGTCCGGTGCGAGCATCGACAGCCGGTGCGAGGATGCCAAGCGGCTCTGGTCCGCGGGCGACTTCGCCGGCGGGCCACCCGGCGTGCCGTGGTCTGCTTACGCCGGCTCTGGCAACGTTCGGCTGGACTGCCTGCGCCAGCTCCTGGTCAGCGGGTTCATGCTGCTACGAGGCGTGCCGGAGAGGCACGGCGCGGTACTCGAGGTGGCCGGCACGATGGGGTACATCCGGGAGACAAACTACGGCAAGCTGTTCGACGTACGCGTCGAGGCAACCCCGGCCAACCTCGCCTTCACCGGCTTGCCGATCGGCCCGCATACCGACAATCCATACCGGGATCCGGTCCCTACCCTCCAGTTGCTGCATTGCCTGGCGAACGCCGCCGATGGCGGCGACTCCGGCCTGTTGGATGGCTTCTGGGCGGCGGCGCTGCTTCGTGCGGAGGATCCCGGTGCGTTTGCCGTGCTGTGGCAGACCCCTGTCACGTTCGCTTACGCGGACGCGACAGCCGAGCTGCGGGCTACCAGGCCGATGATCGAAGTCGACCCGGCCGGGCGCATCCGCGGGATCCGGTACAACAGCCGCTCCATGCAGCCGGCCCGGCCAAAAGCCAGCCGCTCGCCGGCCGCCGCAGCACAGGACATGCACGCTTTCTACGCCGCCTACCGGGCATTCGCCACTATTTTGCAGCGGCCAGAGCTAACTATGATCTTCCGTCTTGATCCGGGTGATTGCCTCGTATTCGACAACACACGGGTCCTGCACTCTCGGACCGGGTTCGCCGCCAGCGGGAACAGGCATCTGCAAGGCTGCTACGCGGATCTGGACGGGGCAGAATCGACCGTCGCGGTGCTTGCCCGGCGTCGGTCGGCCGCCAGGCAGTCAGGTTCGTGACCACACCCAGCGCCGCCATAGCCAGCGGCCTGCCGCTATCGCGATCGCGAGGATCGTGGCCGCGGTCATCGCGACGAACCCGGCGGCGATCCACTGGACGCCGTTGAGGGTGAGCCCGGTATTCGAGGTGTCGGTAGCGCGGTCGTGAATGAGCCCGGCAATGACCGCCGCAGTTACGTAAGCGAGCGCCGGAACAGGAAAGATCATGTAAACGGAACGAAGCCTCACAATCGTGGCAGCAATAACCGTGCCGACGATGACGAACACGCCGAGAGTCAGACCGGGATCACGGCCTGAGAGCGCCGTTACCGCCGCTCCGACCAGGGCGGCCGCGATTATCGTGAAGACGCCGAGCCGGCCTGGACGCGAGCCCCACTGGCGTGGCCGGTCTGGCCGCAGTGCCGGGCGCGTCGGCCCCGAACCAGCGGATTCCTGGCGCGAGTCGGTGCCGATTGCGGCAGTGCCCGTGCCGGACGCGTCATCGGCCGGATCGCTGTCCGGGATGCGCGACTTGGTGTCGTTACCTGTTGGCTCGAGCATCTTCCCCCAAATGGCGGTACCCGGTCGCGTATTACTCCGTGACTGCCCGGCACGCGGCCGACCGGTTGCTAGCCCGCTTGGTTTGCCTGCCCGCTCGCGGACACCCTTACCCGTAATCGTGCCAGAAGGTGCGCGCTACGAGGGTGGCGGCACAACGTGCGGGTAATGTTCGCAAGTGTGCTGGTAGTGCTTGACGGGGCAGGAGGCAAGCCGAAAAGTGACCGGTGACGGCAGTGCGGCAGGCCGACCAGCGTCCGGAAGCCCGCGACCGCCCGCACGGAAGCCTGGCAGGCCGGGACCGGCGTTTACGCCTCGCCGCGTTGGCATGCGGGTTTTGTACGCAGTGGCCTGCGTGGCGGCAGCGGTGGCCCTTGTCGGCAGCGGGTTTTCCTACCTCACGGTCAGCGCTGTCCGCAGCATCGGCAGTTCGCACGCGATCAAGAGCGGCCCGTCCATTGGCGCGCAGAACATCCTGCTCATGGGGCTGGAGAGCCGACGGTACTGGAACGGCACCATTCTCCCCGCGCGCATCCTGCGCAAGCTGCACGCCGGGAACGCTCAGCAAGTAAGGGCAGGGACCGGCGGCAACGACACCAACACGCTGATACTTATCCACATTTTCGCTGGCGGCCGGAGAGCGGTCGGCTTTTCAATCCCGCGCGACGACTGGGTTCATTTCGTCGGCACCATCGGATCGCAGCAGGTCGGCAAGATCGATCAGGCCTACGGCGTGAGCCTGTACTACCGGGAACAGGAACTGACCGCAAGGTACCCGCACATCAGCCGGGACCGGCTCGGGTTCCTCGGGAACGAGGCCGGCCAAGCGGCCGCGGTCGCCACCGTCGAGCAGCTCACAGGCGTGCACATCGATCATTTCGCGGCGGTCAACCTGTACGGGTTCTACGAACTGGCGAAGGTCCTGGGCGGAGTGGAGGTGTGCCTGAATCACCCGGTCCATGACCAGAAATCAGGAGCTTACTTCCACGCCGGGTACCAGCATCTGAACGCTTCGCAGGCACTGGCATTCGTCCGCCAGCGCGACGGGCTGCCAAACGGCGATCTGGACCGCACGCATCGTCAGCAAGCGTTCGTAGACTCCGTGATGCACCAGCTGCGCACCGAGGGCGTGCTCAGCAGCCTGACCAAGATCGAGGCGCTGCTGACGGTGGCCAAGCAGTACGTCATCACCGATGCTGGCTGGAACCTGTTCGACTTCGCAGCCCAGGCACGGGACCTGACCAGCGGAAACCTCGTCTTCCACACACTGCCGATCAAGGGTTACCAGACGATCGACGGCCAGGACGCCAACGTCGTCGACCCCGCCTACATCAAGGCCATCGTGCATGCGGCCTTCTATTCGAGGCCTGGCACAGCGCGCCACCAGCAAGGGTCGGCCAATGCCCGTGCGAAGCCAACTGTCGATGTCTTGAACGGCAGCAATGTCAACATGCTGGGCCACCGCGTCTCCGCGGCGCTCGTTCGCGCCGGTTACAAGCGCGGCAGGGTCGCGACGACCAGCTACCTGGCGACAACCCAGGTCCGGTACGGCCCAGGCGCGTCGGCGGGCGCCCGGAAGATCGCCGCGATGTTTGGCGTGACGGCTGTCGCCAGCGCGTCTGTTGCCGCCGGCCACGTCGAGGTACTGCTCGGCGCGGGCGCGACGGTGCCTGTCGTCAACACGAGCACGGCCGCCACTCGCAGTCATGCGCCAAAGCCAGTTACCGTGCCCTCTACGGGCCCGCAGGGCGGCGCGGTGACGGCGAAGGACGGCATTCCCTGCGTGAACTGAAGCGGCCGGCCTGGCTGCTCCGGCCGCCGCAAGGCCCGCGATTCGGCGCTGCTGACCGGGCACCGGCAAAGCGACCGGGTGACTGACCCAGCACGTTCATAAGGTGCGACAGACCCGCTGGTTCCCGGCGGCCTCCGGGTGAACACTGCTGCTGTCGCATTTATCGGGCTGGAAGGAACCTGTCATGAGGCTTCGCAGATACCGTCACCTCCGCGCAATGGCTGAGATCGTCGGGGCAGTGGTATTGCTATCCGGCGGCGCAGCGGCGGCAACGGCCGCGTCAGCCGGACATGAGTCTGCCCCGAGCGGGCTGACCGGCTCGATTTTCCACGGCTGCGCCAATCTGAAGACCGGTGCGGTCAACCTTGTGCTGAAGTCGGGCGGACGCTGCCCGAAGGGGACCGGCGCCGTTTACTGGAACTCAGCTCTACTCGGAACTAAGACGAACCACGCAACGACCGGAGCTGCCACCGCCGGCTGCACACTCGGCCAGATCGTCCTCACAGCCGGCACGATAGCTTCAGGCGAGACGATGCCGGCCGATGGCCAGTCCCTGAAGATCTCGCAGTACACCGCACTGTTCGTCCTTCTCGGCACTGAATACGGCGGGAACGGCAAGACGACATTCGATCTCCCGGACTTGCGGAACGCCGCTCCTGACGGTCTCAGCTATTCCATCTGCATCTTCGGTACCTACCCGTGAACAGCCCAGCGGTGAATCTCAGGTCCGCTGAGAAACAAGACGTGCGCCAGCATGCGCCCAGGGCCGGGTGAAACCGACCGGCTGCCGGTCCCCGTAAGGCGCGATCCTGATCGGGTAACCCGTCGCGTATGCCTCGATCATGAGACCGCCGCCGATTACCAGCCCCACGTGACCAGGCGACTTGATTGTGCCGTCCGAGCCTGCGAAAAACACCAGGTCACCGGGTCGAACCTGGCTACGGCTGATTCGCGGGCCGTGCGCCCACTGCTGCTCGGACGTGCGGGGCAGGTCGATTCCTGCCGCGCGGTAGGCCATCATGACTAGTCCTGAGCAGTCGAAGGAGTCCGGGCCGGTCCCGCCCCACTGGTACGGCTTGCCCAGTTGCTGCTCGGCATAGGCGATCGCCGTCGCGGCAGCGTCGTTGGGAGCCTGGCTCACGCTGAGCAGGCAGTCGGGCGCGCTCACCGTGGTGACCTGGCTGACCGTGTAGCCGCCGCGAGCGTATACGCCTGCCCAGTAGAGCACGGCCTGGACGTAGGACTCCAGGTGGTTATAAGCAAAGATCGCTTGCGCAGCGCTGCTGAGCACGCCGTGCTCGAGCAGGTACTTCGCCGCGCCTGCGATGGCGTCGGCCGGATCGTAGACACTCGCGATGCCATCATGGTCGGCGTCCGTCGCGACTCCGTTGACCACCTCGCTCGCCGGGTGTACTGGAGCGCCGCCCCACTGGTTGCCGGCCGCTCCGCCGATGCCGATCTGCATCGGCCCGGCCGCACCGAACGCATTCGCGCCGCTGTGCACGCCCGGCAGCGCGGTCTGGCCGTCGTCGCTCTCGACTTTGCCGATGCCGGCCAGGATGACCCAGGGCACCTTGTACCGTGCCCCCATCGACTGGAACAGGGCGAGATAGTTGGCCGGAATCGAGTTCCGAGCGGATTGGCTGGCTACCGGCTGGGCAGCGCTGACGCCGCTGTCGGAGGTGCACGAGGCGCCCGACTCAGCCATTTGGCCGCCGCTGGCGAACATCACGGCGGGCGCTAGCAGCAGGCTGGTAAGCAACGTCGCGCCGGCACAGACGACGCCGACGACCAGGCCGCGCTGCCGTCCGTGGCGAGCAGGTCCGCGGATCACGTGTTGCCCGTCGTGGCCAGCTCGATGGCGCTGACCTGCCAGCTGGTGCCGCTACCGGTAACAGTTACCGCGTAGGCGGTGCTGCTCTGGCTGTGTCCAAGCAGGTCGGTCAGTCGCGCGCTGATCTGCACGACAAATGTCAGGCTGTCCGGCCCGAACGCGCGAATCGACTGGATCGCGGCCGTGCCGCTGCACACCTGCTTGCTGCTGGCCCGCACCGCAGCGACGCCAGGCGCCGAATACGCGGCGCTGATCTGCCCGGCCAGCGCAGGTGATACAAGCGACTGCATCGGGCGCAGGTAAGCGGCCGCGCTCTCGGTGTAGGAGTAGGTCGCGTAAGCGTCGCCGAACCACTCCGCCGTGACCGCGGCTGTCGTCAGCCCCTGCTGGCTGAACGGCAGCCACCGGTAGATCTCGGCCTGGCCGGACGGGCCCGGGCCACTCGATGGTGACAGGACTGGAGTCGCCGCCCGGCTCACTGGCGGGATGGCTGACGCGTCGATGCCGGCCCGGCCGGCCGAACTGCTTGCCCTGTGTGCCGCTGGCCGCAGCAGATAGGCACCTAACGCCACCAGCGCGAGGACGATCAGCGCGAACGCGATCCGGCGCTGAGCTGGGCTGGCGTCCACCTGCGTCGCTACTTCCGCCGTAGCGGGCGAAGCCAGAACGGGACCGCGCGCTCGCTGGCTTGGGCCGGATCCCGTCCGGCTAGCGGGCCCGTGGGCTGCCCGGGCCACGGGGAGCGCTGGCCCGGCGCCGGGCTCCCGTTTGCCGGGCTCCCGTTTGCCGATCCCTCGTTCGCCGATCCGCTGTTTCTCGGCGCACTGTTCCTCGGCGCGCTGTTCCTCGGTGCGCTGTTCCTCGGTGCGCTGCTCGCCCATCCACTGTTCGCGGATGGACTGTCCGCCGATCCACTGTCCGCCGGGCCTCGGGACGTGGCCGGGCGCCGGGTCGGCGGCGGAACCTGCCGGTCGGTCGGCTGCTTGCCGGCCTGGCGCTGCGGCGGCGGCCCAGCGGTCCGCCGGACGCGGATCCGCCCGGATTGCGCAGGCACAGGCAGCTGCGACCTTGGCGGCCGGGCCCAGGCCTGGCCTGGATCTGGCCGGGGCGCGGCGGGCCGCGGGACAGCCGGCCGCGGGACAGCCGGCCGCTGCGCTCCCGAGGCGGCTGCCGACTGCGCGGCATTGCCGGCCAGCGGTGCGCCCAGCCTGGCCTGCGATACCCGTCCGCCGGGCCAGACGGGGCGGGCGCCAGGCGCTCCGGCCGCACTTGCCGCAGCCGCGCTGCCATCACGCGGCGGAAGGTTCAGCGGCGGTGGCTCGGCCGTGGACGGTGCCTGCGTTGCCCAGGCGCGGGCGCGCGCCGCGAGTGATGAGCGGCCGTCGCCGACTTCGGCTCCCACGCCAACGGCCGCAACGCCCGCGGCGCCAGGACTTCCGGCGCCGGCCGCCCCTGACGTGGCGACTGGCGCGCTCGCCCTGGCTGCGGTGACCATGTCCGGGGCCGCGGCGGCATCCGCCGCGGTTCTCGTGCCGGCATCGGCGGCCTGCAGGCCAGCAGCTGCGGCGGCTGCCCCGCTGCCAGTCGCCGCCATGGCCAGGCTCGCTGCCTGGCCGGGATTACGCTTGGCCCAGCGGGCGGCTCGATATGCGGCAAACGTCGGCACTGCCAGGGTCGCCGCGCTTCTGGTGTTCGCCCGTGCGGCCGCACCCGCGCGGGCCAGGTCAGCCTCAGCACGATCAGCCGATCCGATCATCCCGTAGCCCACCGCCGAGAACAGGTGCTGGAAGGGCTTGCGATAGATGAACGCCCCTACCGTAACTAGGGCGATCATGAGGATCTTTAGCGCCCACGGCAGCACGGAGTCGCTCGTGCCCATTATCAGCGCGTAGCAGTAGAGCAGGACGCTCAGCACGAGCGCGACCGCTGCCTGCTTCAGCAGGACGCCGATCAGCATCTCCACCCAGCGCATCGCAACTACCCGGCCGAAACCCGGGTGCGCACCGATCAGCAGGAAGAACGGGCCGACGATCAGCAGCAGCAGGAAACTCAGCTTCAGCAGGATCAGCGTCACCGAGATCAGCAGTACGAGGACGCCGGCAACCACCGCGGCGAACAGCGCGGCGAAACCGACCTCAAGCCTGGTAGTCCACTGTTTCCCCTGGAACAGCGGGTATGCCGACGGGTCGTTGGCCTGAATGCTGCTCGCGATGCCGGCGTACGTCGCCTGCTTGGCCTTAATCAGCGCCTGCGACGGTTTCTCGTTGACCGCAATCGCCTGCGCCCACAGCAGGGACCGCGCGTACTGATTCACGACGTCGGCCTTGCTGCCCGGCGGCGAATACTGCGACGTACCGAACTCCCCGACGAGCCACGGCTTGCAAACCAGGACAGTCCATAGCTCGTCGGCATTCTGGTCGACGACGGTGTTGCCCGAGGCATAGCTGTAACTGGCTGGCCGTGCCTGCGGGTCGCCCTTCTGGATGGGAACGCAGGCGCTCGGGCCCGGGCTCGGCAGCTTGGCGAACGCTGCGTTCAGGGCCTGGGACACCCCGTCGGATACGCCGCGGCCGAGGCCGGTGACGTCCGCAGGCTTGCCGATCAGGAAGATCGCCGCAGCGCACGCCACCACCATCCAGATCGTGCCCTCGAGGGTGCGCGTGGCGCGTTTGCGGATCAGCCCATGCCAGGCCAGCCAGATAGCGGCGAGGATGATCACCACGGCCAGATACGGGAAGTAGATGGCGTTGCCGAGGCTCGTGATCAGCTTGTCAGTCACGCGCTGGAGCCAGGCGAGGATGCCCTCGCTGGCGGCGGACTGGTAGATGCTGATGGTCACCCGGTCGATCGACTTCGCTACGTCCAACACCATGCCGGCGACGTTGTTGCCGATCAGCGAGGTCATGTCGGAGCACTGCAGGTTCGTAGCGGCCCAGTAGTCGCCAGCCACGCCGTACTCGTCATATAAGGTGGCCGGTTGCTTCCCGTTCTGCGGCGGCGCGACCATGGCGTCAATGCCGGAGCTAGCGGGCTCCGGATCAGGCAGCGACGGCTGGCAGATGTTGTTCAGCTCGCCGGTGAGCCCGGAGCTGCCTAGCGCGCACAGGCCGAGTAACCCGCCGATGTCGCCGATCCCGGGCACTGAGCACAGGCCGCCTGCTGGCGTTACGTCGGCGACGGTAGTCGCGGCCACAGCAACGTGACCGCTGGTGTGACTTGCGGCAGCCCCGCGCACCTGGCCGGCCCGCGGCAGGAGGACCAGGATGGCCGCAACCACAGCCAGCACAACGCCCGTCTTGCGTGGCACGCGCACTCTGCGCATCCGGGGGGCTCCTGGGTGATCTCGCTGCGTGCAGGCCGCGGTCAGCCGGCTTTCGGCGTGGCTTGATTGTCAGCTGACCGGTCGGCCGGATCCTGGCCGGGACGGGCGCGGGTCGGGTTGGTGTCCAGGCACTTCTGCAGCTCAGCCGAGATCAGGTCGACCGCGATCCGCCCTGCCCTGCCGTCCAGGTCACGGAAGATGCACTCGCCGTTGCCGAGCCCCCGCAACGCCGACTTGTGCTCTTCTGACTGTTCCAGACCGAGCAGCGCAAGCACGCTGGCGACCTCGGTTTGCTCCGATGAGCGGAACGCGAACACGCTGGAAATGCAGTTGGTGACTTGCTCGTTCAGCAGGTCGCCGGCATTCTGCGACACCATGATCAGCGCGGTGTTCCGCGACCGGCCCATCCTGGATACCTCGGGGATGAGCTTCGCGCCCAGCGGGGTAGAGGTGATGACCCACGCCTCGTCAAGGAAGATGGCCTTGGGCAGCCGCCGGTCCATGCCGTTCAGCAGTCGGCGCGCGAACTGAGATACCAAGTACAGCAGGGCAACCGACATCCGCTGCTCGTAGGAGTAATCGTCGCGCTCGACCGCCGTGTCCGGCAGCGTCAGCCCGGCCAGCGTGAACACCGTCGTCCAGCCCGCTGCATCTATCCGCTCGCCGCCCGACGGCGCGAAGCACAAACTGGCTAGCCGCATCTCCGACATCGAGCGGAGCACAGCGCCCAGGTTTACCGATGCAGGGTCCTGCGATTCGGCCAGGTGCGTGACAACCTGGCCCAGGCTCGGCTGCTCGGCTGATGCGACCGCACCCACCGCCTGGATCATGGCGCTCTCGCGCTCCTCGCTCATCCGTGGCAGCAGCAACCGGAGCGTCTCTGTCGCCATCGTGCGCCGCTCGGCCAGATCGTCGCCGAAGGAGAATGGATCGAGCAGGCCGGGCGCGGCGCTACCCAGCGGCACTACCCTCGCCTGCCGACCGCGCTCGGAGAGCCAGCCGGCCAACGACTCGGCGTCCCCCTTGGGATCGATCACGGCGACGGTCGCGCCGCGGAGGGCCAGCTGAAGCATCAGCAGCAGCGCCAGCGTGGTCTTGCCGCCGCCGGGCTCGCCGGTCACCGCAACCGCGGTTGGCCGGTTCCGCGCCGCGGCCAACAGCGGATCGAAATGCACAACAGCGCGGGCACGGCCGAGCGTCTCGCCGATATACGGACCAACCCAGCCGGCATCAGCCGCGATCTGGTCGCCGAGATCGACAGTGGCAGTCGGCATCCCGCCTACCACGGTGTACAACGGCTGGCGCTGCAGGTATGAGCTGAGCCGCATCCTGTCACCAGGCAACGACTCGCACAGCAGGGAGAACTGATCGCCGGTCGAATTCACCACGTCGATGCCGGCGTCGCGGTAGTGCTCAACCAAGGCCTCGGCGCGGCGCACGCAGATCTCGCGCGTGGGCGCGGTCACCATCAGCCGGTGCCAGCCGTAGACAAACGGCAGCCGCTCCTTGGTGATTCCGTGCTCGAGCAGCCTGGCTGCCTCGATCTGCTCGGCGAGCGCGATGGGGAGGTCCGCTCCGGCCTCCCTGATGTGGGCGTCCATGTCCCTGGCGTGCGCGAGCCGCCGCCTCACGTCTTTGCTAGCCCGGGCAGGAGCGATCAGCTTCATCCGCAGGCTGGCCTCGACCGGGAACGGCAGGGCGTCGGCGTAGTGCAGCCACGGCTCGCCTTCGGGGAAGTACATGACATCCGGGAACCGCGCGAAGGAGAGGAACGAGGCCCACGACTCCCCCGCCGGGTGTTCCAAGCGCAGCACCGTCCGGCCGTTGTGCACCTGGCCTTCCAGCAGCGACTCAATCTCGCCCGCGCCCCAGGTACGCCGGCGAGCCGCCGAGGCCGGCAGCTCGGCCACGGTTCCGGCCAGCGCATGGCGGAATAGCCAGGCGATTTCGTCGGAGCTGGCATGCAACGCGGCCAGCGCGCCAGATGCTAACGCCCGGCCCAGCCGCTCGGCCTGCTCGGTCCAGCGCGCGATCTCGGCGGCTGGGACTGCTTCATCGATCAACCCGAGAGCCTGCTCGGCGGTCCGGTAGGAACCGGTTATCTGGGCCAGTAAGCCGCCGGACAGCTGCGCGCGCACCCCGCGCTGACCAAGCCGTACCGCGAGATACACCTCCTTGGTCCAGAAATCCTTCGCCCAGACGTGCCGGTACATCTCCTCCAGGTAAACCAGCCAGCCAGGTCCGCCATCGGAGGTCTGGTCGAGCTTGGTGGCCCAGTCCGCAGCCGGGTACGGACGGTGCGCGATCCGCAGGTGCACCTCAGCGTCGGCCATGCGGATCGCAGCAAGTGCGACTGTGATGTTGGTGGCCAGGGTCTCACGCTCGGCGGGCGTGGTGAACTCATAGGACACGGTAGGGACGCGGTAATAAGCCCACGCGTGCGTCTCGGTCAGCAGGATCCGGTCGTCGAAATAACGAACGGCAAGCCGGGTCCGCCCGGCAGTGCGCGAGCTCACCCGCCGCCTCCCACGGATGGCTCCGCCCCGCGTGCACCCGCCGAAAACGCACCAACCACTCTGGCGGCGGCGGGATCAGCCAGGCCGGACACGATGAGGCCAGCCAGCGCGGTGAACGCGCGGACCGCCGCAGGCCCGATCGGACCGCCGTCGGCCAGCTGCTCGTCCCACGGCACGCGGACTATCGCCCGGCAGCACCCGGTCGCCACTGCGGTTGCGCCGTCCACGTACTCGGCTGCTTGCGCGCTCGCGCCGTTCACCACGATCACGCCGTTCTTAGCCAGACCGCGGTGATTGTGCGCCTCCAGCCACTCCAACGTCATCGCCACTGCGTTCGCCGCGTCAGCGCTCGCGGGCGCGACCAGCACGAGTTGCTCGGCAACGCGCAGGGCCCGCGGGACGTGGCCGGCACCTGGATCGACAAGGGTCAGCCGGTAGCGAGCGACTACCGCGTCAATAAGCCTTCCCGGGTCTGCAACCGAGTCATCCCGACTCTCGGCAGTTACCACCTGAAGGCCACGTTCCCGTCCAAAGCTGGCAGCATCGGCGTCACTTCCTGCATCGGGGCGCAGGCCCGGCAACAGGCGCGGGATCGCGCGGGCCTGCTCGGTCAGCGAGCCAGGGCCGGGCCGCAGATCGAGAACGGCCACTGGCTCGCCGCGCAAGCTCGTTAGCAGCTGCCCCGCGAGCAAGGTGGTCAGCGTCTGGCCGGCGCCAGCAGTGCAGCCCAGAACGACTATCCGGGCGGGACCGGGCAGCGGCAGCCGGGCCCTTGCCTGGTCGCGCTGGACCAGATCCGGCTGGCCCGGCCGGTAGCCGCCGGGGACCATGACGACCTGTTCGCGCCCGCGGTTGGTGCGGTTGCCGGGCGTTCGCAGCGCTCGCTCGACGACGTGCAGCGGCCGCGCGGCCGGGCCATCGGAGTTAATGCTGACAACTGGCCGGGCCGGGCGCGGTGCCCGGGCCGAGGTCGGGCCAGCACGTGCTCTGACTCGCTCGGGCATCGGCTCGGCTGCCTCGCCAGGCACCTGCGCGACCGCCGCATCCTCGGCTCGCCCATCGGTGACTCGCGGACGGGTGACTCGCCCGGCCGGAACCCGGGCATCCGCGACCGCGGCATCCGCGACCGCAGCATCCGCATCGGCAGCCGCAGCCAACGCGACGGCAGGCGCATCCGCAGCCACCGCGACCGCCTGGTCCCCCGCGACCAGCAGTCCGGCCCCGTCTGCCGCATCCAGCGCCGCTGCCCCGGCGGCGACCGGCTCGTCCATCGGTAGGAGCGTCGCTGCCGGAGCCTCGACGGCCGAACGAACCTGGGCTGGCCCGCGCCAGACCCTTGCGACAAGAAAGACCTCGTCCTTCTCTGTCAGCGGGGCCATCCGGCACCACGTCCTCGGCTCAGTGACGTAGCGGAGCTGGGACACAGCTAGTTCGGGCAGCCTCTTACCTTCCAGCACCGGTCGGGTCACCAGCCAGGCGAGCAGCGCTGGCGGCAGTACGTACAGCCACATCCACGTGTGGCTGAACGGCATCCCGATCATCGTGAGGATCAGCGTGTGCGGGACAGCGATGGCGAGGAACGCCGCCACCTGTCCCACCGGCAGCGGCATGGGCAGCCGGAAGTCGTACAGCTTGTAGAGCCGTTTCTCGATCTTCCAGATGTTGGTGTAAGTCGGTAGTTCCACGCGCCGCCTCCTTCCGCCCGCTAGTGCGAGACGGGCCGCTAGCTGATAATTCGCTCAGTGCACGCCAAGGGCGTTGGAAATGCCCGACGCGATGGTCTGAACGATGCTCGGCGTATAGAAAACCACCGCAATGGCGATTGCCAGCACGATGAACTGCACGAACCGGATGATCTCGCGAGTGAACAAGAAGAAGATCGCGACGATACCGACGATGCCGAGGAATAGCGGACCGAAAAGGCCTTGGAGATAGGACACGAGGCCAGTGGTACTAAGAGCAAGCGGATGTGCTGCGGAAAGAAAAAATTGTGCCGACATCGGGTCTCCGGGGGGTGAGTGAGCGCGGCCAGGCGGGGCGAAGGGCGGAGGTGTTAGTCATCAAGGCGGCCCATATGACTGCGCTGAGGCGCCGATCGCCTGGACGTCCCAGGTAGCGGCCTGCCGGACCACGGTCATCTGGTAGGTCATCTGCAGCGCCGACGGTGCCGACGCGATCGACGCGGACCGGGCAGACGAACCGACCGGCAGGTCCCAGGTGACCGTCACAGCTATCTGCCGACGGTTGTCCCCGGCTGGTGCGTACACGTTGTCGATCGCAGCGAATCTCACTGCGCCGCCGAGGCCGACGATGTGCGTACCGGGCGCATCGAACCTGGCCAGTGTCGTGCGGTCACCGCTCCCGTAGGCCCGGAAGAACGCCGGGAGCTGGTTCTGCAATGCCGTCTCAGTAGCCTGATCCGAAGTCAGTTGCGCCGGAGGTGGTGATGCCTTGGCCGGCCCTGGCAGGAGCGCCGGGTCGCCGGAAACAGTCATGGCGCCGTGAGCTGCGTAAATGGGCACGCCAAGTTCGAGCACACGGCCGTCGCCCAGCTGGGCGAGCAGCATCACGACGGCCGTATGTCGGCTGGTGACCGTGACGCCAGCCACCTGCTCCGATTGCAGCCGCTGGACTCCGGCGCCATTCCAGCCGAGTTGCGCGTCGGCGCCGCGTGGCAGGAACCGGGCTAATTCCCGGCCTCGCTGGCTGGCAGTCGCTGGGCTGAAATTCAGGTAAACAGTGCCGAACTGCTGGGCATAGGCCTCGGCAAGCGTGACCGGGAACCGGGTCCCGCCAGCGGCCGACGACGAACTAGCCGGCGCACCGGTGCCCTGACCCTGGATGATCGCGAGCACGCCACGGTAGCCAACGAGGATCAGCACTGCCCAGGCGACGGCACGCGCCACCCAGACGAGCCATCTACCGCCAGCGCCAGGCCAGCGGGCTCTGTCCTGCCCGGGCCGCGCGGCAGCAGCCTGGCTAAGAGGCAGGGCCTCATCGTCAGCTAGCTCGTCGCCACGATCGAGGATTGCCCTGCGAACCATCACACCTCCGTCCGTTCTCCCGCGCGCGCGCCACAATGCGGCGCGGCCCGACGTTGCACTTGCCGGGCACCATTCTGTGGCAAAACGCCCAGTCAACCCCGGCATTGACACGGCCGGCGCGCCGTCCGCCTGCCGATTTGATGAGCGGATCGGACCCATTAGCCAATCGAGATCGGCAGCAACGCCAGGCGTCTTCGTTTCCGCCGCGCCAGTGAGCAAGTGCGAATTAGTTTCTCTGGTGGCGCTGGTTTGGCCGGGTGCGATGGTTTGGCCGGGTGCAGCTCGGCGGAGGCTAGCGACGTCATCCATCCAGGCGGCAGGCCCGCTTTGGTCGGCCTGCCAGGCTGGCCGCGTCTCGGCCGGCGGCCACGGCAGCCGAGTGTCCGCATTCTGCTGCGCCGCGCGCGGCTCGCGCGTCGGCTCTGCTACCGCCGGCCATCCCGGCGCGGGGAAGGTGTGAAAGGAAACTGCGGTCGCGGCCAGGGATGGCTGCTCGGGCCCTGAGTCCAGCATGAAGTCTCCTTTCCGACCCGCCGGGAGGCCGGCGTTACTGTCGCCGTCGGGCGGCTGACTGCGCCGCCAGGCGGAGACGCACCCAGCAGGAAACTCGATGAGCTGTGACGCGGCTGTGACAGATTCGCCGGGTCGGTCAGAAATTTGAGGCACCGGCGCGCTCGTCGGGGTCCTCCAGGTGGACAGTAACCGGCATGTCGCATATAACCGGCGAGGTCGCGACGGGAGCGGCGACCTGCTCCTGCGACCACCCGGATTAGCTGGCTGCCTGGGTCATGGCCGGCCGGCGCCGGGCACGGAGACCGGCAGGGTCAGGATCTCTCCGGTGTGAGGCCCGTTGGCCAGCCGATCGAGGTTGGCGACGTGGCCGTCGGCTGGCCGGCATTCGGCGGTCAGGCCGCGGTGGCGATGATCCAGGCCAGCACGAAGGCCTCCTCGCGCCAGGCATCGTAACGGCCGCTGCGACCACCGTGCCCGGCCGTCATTTCCGTCTTGAGCAAGAATGGTCCGCCGCGTGCTGATGCCTGCAGCCTGGCGATCCACTTGGCGGGCTCGTGGTAGAGGACACGGGTATCGTTCAGGCTCGTCACCGCCAGGATCGGCGGGTACATCCGGCCGGGGACGACATTCTCGTACGGCGTGTAGGACTTCATGTACCGGTAGACCTCGGGGTCATGCAGCGGGTCGCCCCACTCCTCCCACTCTGGGATGGTCAGCGGCAGCGTCGGGTTCAGGATCGAAGTCAGTGCGTCCACGAACGGCACCTGCGCGACGATGCCGCCGAACGCGTCCGGTGCCATGTTCGCCACAGCGCCCATGAGCAGGCCGCCGGCCGAGCCGCCACGCGCGATGAGCCGCTCCTGCGTGGTCCAGCCATCCTTGATCACGTGCCGCGCGCACGTGATGAAGTCAGTGAACGTGTTGACCTTGTTCAGCATCTTGCCGTCGTCGTACCAGCGTCGGCCCATCTCGCCGCCGCCCCGAATATGCGCGATCGCGAAGACGAATCCGCGGTCAAGCAGCGAGATCCGGCTTATCGAGAAGCTGGGATCAGAGGAGTGCTCATAGCTTCCGTAGCCGTACAGCAGCAACGGCGCGCTGGCGTCCGGCTCGGCGCCGTTCCGGCAGACCAGGGAGATGGGGACCTGAGTGCCGTCCTCGGCGGTCGCCCAGAGTCGGCGCTGTTCGTAGTCAGCCGGGTCGTACGGCCTGCCGTCTGGACCAGGCAGCACCGGGCTCCGCTTGAGCAGCGTGAGCTCGCCGGTGGCGACGTCGCAGTCGTAGACCGAATTTGGCGTCACCATAGAGACATAGCCAAGGCGGAACGTGCTGGTGTCGTACTCGGGGTTCGCGCCCGGTCCGACCGAGTAGATGGGCTCGGGGAATGCGATCTCATGCTCAGTACCGTCGGTGCCGATGACCCGAAGACCAGTCAGGCCGTCCCGCCGCAAGTGAACGACAAGATGGCGGGCGAATGCGTCCACGCTGAGCAGCCTGGTGTCGTCACGGTGCGGGATCACCGCCGTCCATTGCGTCGGATCATCGACCGGCGCCTGCGCAAGCTCGAAGTTAAGCGCGCCATCGTTGTGCAGGATCAGCAGCCGATCGGTGCCGTCAGCGAGAACCTGGTGCTCGACGTCGTACTCGATGCCGGCCCGGCGCGCCGCTACCACGGTGAAATCACCCGCCGGGTTCGCCGCGTCAAGCAGCCTGACCTCACTGGTGAGTTTGCTGGCGCTGCCGATCATCAGGTAGCGCTGGCTCCGGGACAGCCCGACGCCAACGTTGAACTTCTCGTCCTGTTCCTCGAAGACGATCACGTCGTCGCTGGCTGGCGTGCCGATCAGGTGGCGCCACACCCGGTAAGGCCGCCATGCGTCGTCGACAGCGACGTAGAAGAGCACAGTCGCGTCGGCTGACCAGGCACTGCCGTAGAAGGTGTCGGGTATCTCGTCTGGAGCCGTCTCGCCAGTCTCAAGGTTCTTGATGCGCATAGTGAAGCGCTCATCGCCGGACAGATCAGTCGAGTACGCCAGCAGCCGGCCGTCCGGGCTCACATCGAACGCGCCCATCGAGAAGAAGGGGCTGTCCCCGGCCAGCTTGTTAGCGTCAAGCAGCACCTGCTCGCCGTCGAGCGGTCCGCCGTCCTCGGTCATTGGCGGGCCGACGTCCGCTGGCCGAACAGCTCGGCGGCAATTGACCGCATACTGCTTGCCCTCGATGGTCCTGGCGTAATACCACCAGCTGCCCTTGCGGACCGGCACCGACAGATCGGTCTCCTTGGTCCTGGACTTGATCTCAGTGAAGATCGCCTCGCGGAGCTCCTCCTGGCCTGCCGTCATTGCTTCGGTATAGGCGTTCTGGGCCGTCAGGAACGCGATCGTCTCCCGGTCGTCTTTGCTGGCCAGCCAGGCGAACTCGTCAATCACCGTGTCGCCGTGATGCGTGCGCTCGGTGGGCACGCGTTTGGCCACGGGCGGCTGGGGGCTTGTGCCCGGCTCCGGATGTGTGCTGATCCGCTGGTCGCTCATGAACACCGAGCCTACTTGGGCAGGGCTGAGCGGAGGGCACCTGGCGAGGCGAGGCTGCCGGGGTCCTCGGCGACAGTGCGAGAATCACTGGCAGCCAGGACATTGCGCCAGGGAGGCCGAGTGCCAGCAGAGATAGTGCTTGTGGTGTTGCTCGCCCTCGCTGCGGTGGCAGGAGTATTCACCTGGATCAGGCGGGCGGCGTCCTGTGGCCGCACTATCGGCGCGCCTGACGGCGAACCGACAGAGTCGTTCTCCGGCGGGGTCATGTGCAAGCACCTGATCACGAGCGGATCGCTAGCCAAGCTTGAGTTCTTCGACTGGGGCGTCCGAGTAAGAGGGATCATGATCAGCCGCTGGCTCGTGCCGACTTGGGAAGCTCGCTATGACGAACTGGCCATCGCCGAGCTCGTCGCGCTGCCCTGGAGCAGGATCGCGGTCTGGTTCCGGCTGCGCGGCGATGAGGACGGGATGGCATTCCTGTCCGAGCGCAGCGTGGACATCCTGCGCGTGCTGGAGCGTCGCGAGATACCGGTCAACCGGTCCTTGGCGCGAATCAAGCGCGTCGCGGAACTTTACCAGCCACCTAAGTGACGCCCGCGGCCGGTTCCGGTGCGGCGCCGGACCTGCGAGGTATCGCCAGGTATTGACCGCGTTTGCTGGGCGATGGTCCGAGACCTGTTGGCGCTCAGCAAACGCGGTCCATGATCGGCTACTGGCGGCTTAGCGCGCCAGCCGGTCGGCGAAGGCGCCCAGGCCCTTGCCCCATCCGTCGGCCGCCGCTACTCCTTCGCGCATGCCTTCCCAGCCATCGCCATGCCGGTCAAGGTGGCGATGCTCGAGTTCTACCAGCGTCCGGCCGGGGGATGCCTCGCTGAAACGGACCTCGACCTCGCTTGCCCGGTCCGGATCGGTCTCGATCTGCCACTGGAGGCTGATGTCCCAGCTGAAGACCACGCGATGGGGTGGCTCGTAGGCCAGGACCCGTGCCCAGCGGGACTCGCTTCCGTCGGTGCCGCGGTCGTAGATGTGGCCACCCACGCGCGGCTCAAAGACCATTTCCGCGAGCCCGGCCTGCAGGATGTGATGCTCGGGCGGCCACCAGCTGCCTATGTCGGCAGTAAACACGGCGAAGGCGCGGTCGATGGGGGCGTCCACCACGATTGACGTGCGGACGGCGGTGTCTGTTGCGTGCATGGTTGCTTGTCTCCTAGTCGTGGCGTGCAACTTCGGATTGGAAGGCGTTCAGCGCCTGATCCCAGAACCGGTCGAGGTAAGCGCGCAAGGCGCCGACCCCGGCCAGGTTCACCCGGTAGATGTGGCGGTTGCCGTCGGGCCTGTCGGTGACCAATCCGGCGTCCTTGAGCACTTTGAGGTGCTGTGAGACGGCGGGCCGACTGATAGGCAGGTCTTGAGCGAGCTCACCGACGGCCTGTGGTCGTCCTGCCAGGCGTTCGAAGATCGAGCGCCTGGTCGGGTCGCCGAGGGCCGCCAGGGCTTGTTGGTAAGTCATTACTTACCGTAAGTTACAGCTTACCGAGGTCGTCGTCAAGCCCGGCCACGTATCGGAGCTGATGACAGGCCCGGCTCAGGCGGTCCGCGTCAGGTAGCTGTTGTCCTGGCCCAGTAATCCTCGGCTGCCTTCGACGCGGCGAGCGTCTCAGCGGTGCCGAAGCCGGGCGCCATCGACGCGGTGGTGCCGGGCAACACCTCGTGGTGCTCGATGTCGAGCAGCCGGAGCCAGCTCTGCTGACCCATTGTCAGGGCGATGAAGCACCCCAGCTCTACCAGCTCGGGTTCGGAGAAATGGCGATGCAGCCGCTCCCAGAGCGAATCGCTGGACTCCAGCCGCCAGGTGATCGCCTCCGCGTAGGCGAGCGCAGCCTTCTCCCGCTCGCTGAGCCGTCCGGACTTCTCGAAGTTGAGCAGGTCGTCGTACTGGGCTTCGGCCAGTCCCTGCGCCCTGGCTTGTTCGGATCGCTGATTCCCGCAGTACTCGCATTTCACCGACCGCGACACGTAGACACGGCACAGTTCCTTGATGGCGTGATCGCAGATCCCGTCGCGGAAGATCGCCTGCCACGAGTTCGCGAAGGCCCAGAAGCAGGTCGGCACGTGGGCGCGGACAGCCGAGCTTTCCGGTCGCGGCGTGCCTTCGCGGCCGCACCGCTCCATCTCGGCCTGCATCTGCGGGTCCATTGCCTCGGGCGGCACATAACTGATCCGCTGTTTGCGGCCCATCGGACTCTCCCGCCTGTTCTGACCCCGCCGCGCTTTGTAATCGCCGTCAGGTAATCACAGACATTCAGCCGATGCCAGGGCAAGTTTTATCAGCAATGCACGCGCCCGCCGGTGGTCGGATCCTCCAGGGCACCGTGCTGCTGATGCGCTGACACCGCGACCCGGGCCTCGGACAGCAGCCGGAGAACTCTGGTCTCCCGGCCATAGGCGAGCGGGCAGAACAGCAGCTGATCGAGCGGAAACCAGAGCCCTATCCATACCAGCACCCAGCCAAGGGTGTCGGTTATTACGTGCGCAATGCCGGATGCAGGCTGTATCTTGCTCGCCGCCACGGTGAGCCCGAGCCCCAGGCCGCAGATAGGCACGCCGGTCCGCAAACGCACTGATGCCTCCGAGCCGCTGCGCGCGGGAGTCCCGGCGGTTGCACCGGCCTGAGCGGTCAGTCGTGATACGGGTCGGTTATGTCGCTGGTCAGCCACCACTGATGGCGGACCTCGTCTATGGTTACGCCCGCTGGGGCCGCCCGGCCACGGGTTGTCACCGACGTCATGATTACCGGGAACTGCGTACCACGCCACCGGCAGCCGATCGAGCTGCCGTCGGCCGTTGTGCAGATCGGCTGGATCGCGAGCCCCGTCGAGGGTCAGATCCCCGAGGTGGAAGACGACATCGGGCGCCGCGGCGCCAACGTATCGAAGCACTGCGTCCCAGTTCGCCATCGCTTCCGGCGCGACCGGCGACAGGTGCGTGTCGGACACCAAGATCACCCGCAGAGCGGCCACATGTGAACCGTATAACCGGCCCATGCGACCGCACCGGGGCTGGCTTGCGAGTGCATGAAAGGTTCACCGCAAGCTTGGCAAACGTACGGAGGCTGGCTGATTCCAGTGGTGCGGGCCGACAGCTCCCTGCGTTCAGGCCCGCGGCCCACGGCCATCCGCCGCCAGGCGACACAGACCGGTGGACAGCCTCAACCGGCGGTTACCCTGACGTGGTCCACGGAACTCAGCGGCACTATCTGTCGGCGAGGTGTCGATTCCGGTGGCTGGCCTTCGTGAACGGGATGAGAGCGGCGGCGCAGACGCCGGGCTCATGAGCGACGAAAGAACAGGAGAACGCCATGAAGCAGTACTTGCTCGCCGTGCACCTGGTCGAAGGAGAGCCGGTCCCGTCAGAGGAGCAGATGCAAGAGGCGTACAAGGCGGTCGACGCCTACAACGCCGACCTGCAGGCAGCGGGGGCCTGGGTCTTTGCAGGCGGCCTGCACCCGCCCGCGACCGCGACGGTCGTTCGAGCCCAAGGTGGCCAGGTCGTCACTACTGACGGGCCGTTCGCGGAGACCAAGGAGCAGCTAGGCGGGTTCTGGATCATCCAGGCTCCGGATCTCGATGCCGCGCTCGACTGGGCCGCTAAGGGTTCAGCGGCCTGCGGCGGACCCGTGGAAGTCCGGCCGTTCCAGCAGCTTCCGGAGGACTAGCTCGTGCCAGCGGCGAACGCCGACGACATCGAGCGGGCTTACCGCGAAAGCTCGGGACGCGCGGTTGCCACCCTGATCCGCATCTTCGGCGACATAGACCTCGCCGAAGAGGCGGTCCAGGAGGCTTTCGCCGTGGCGAGCGGGCGCTGGCCAGCCGGCGGGGTGCCGCCGAATCCCGGCGGCTGGATCGTCACTACAGCTCGCAATAAGGCGCTGGACCGGCTGCGCCGAGAGTCCAGCCGTTACAGCCGCGAGACGCAGGCGGTCTTGCTGCGCAACGATGCCGCGCCATCGGAGGTGGGACCGGTGCACGATGACCGGCTGCGGCTGATCTTCACCTGCTGCCATCCGGCGCTGGCCGCGGAGGCCCAGCTAGCCTTGACTCTGAGGCTCATCGCCGGGCTCCAGACGCCCGAGATCGCCCGCGCCTTCCTGGTCCCGGAGGCGACAGTCGCGCAGCGCCTAGTCCGGGCTAAGCGCAAGATCCGCGACGCTGGCATTCCCTATCGCGTGCCGCGCGAGGCCGAGTTGCCGGACCGGCTTCCGTTTGCGCTCGCTGTGGTCTACCTCATCTTCAACGAGGGATATACAGCTTCTTCCGGCCCGGATCTCACCCGCGTGGATCTGTGCGCCGAAGCCATCCGGCTGGCCAGGCTCCTGGCCGAGCTGATGCCCGACGAACCCGAGGTTCTCGGCCTGCTGGCCTTGCTGCTGTTGACTCAGGCCCGTCGGCATGCGCGCACAAGTCGCGGCGGCACGCTGATTCTGCTCGCCGACCAGGACCGCAGCCGCTGGGACCAGGACATGATCAGCGAAGGGCAGGAACTTGTGCGCAGTTGCCTGCGCCGCAACCGTCCAGGGCCGTACCAGCTGCAAGCTGCGATCAGCGCCGTGCACAGCGATGCCCCCATCGCCGCGGCCACCGACTGGGGTCAGATTCTCGCGCTCTACGACCAGCTGATGGCGATCACGCCCACTCCGGTCGTGGCGCTCAACCGCTGTGTCGCTGTTGCCGAGGTCCACGATCCGGCGACCGCGCTCGACCTAGTCGACCAGCTCAGCCTCGATAGTTACCACCTGTATCACGCGACCCGCGCCGACCTTTTGCGCAGGCTCGGCAGGCAGGACGAGGCGGCGGCCGCCTATGACGCGGCCATAGCCCGTACCCGGAACCAGGCGGAGCGATCCTTCCTTCAGGTCCGGCGGGACAGCCTTTAAGCGTCGCTGTCTAACGGGCCGGTGCTCATTCAGGAGGTAACGGGACGTCTTTCGTCCCCGCGGTCCGTAGCCCCCACGCCGGACCCCCACTAGGCCGTTTGAGTATGTGCCGGCATGTCGGGATAACCGGGGAGCAAGGTTACCAGCAAGTAGTGACCTCGGTCACCGAACGAAACCAGCCCGCCACCCGCCGCGTCGAACCTGCCATTACCCGCCGCCGCCCCGGCGCGCGCCGCCCGGCAGGAAGGACGCCCCGATGCCCCGCACCGCCCGACTGACCGACGCCCTGCGCGGCCGCCGCACCGCCCTGGCAGCCCTGGGCGCCGCCGCGGCCCTGGCCGGCGCCGGCACCGCCAGCGCCGCCACCCTCACCACCACCGCCGCCCCGGCCCCGCACCCGGCCGCCGCCCGCCCCCGCCCGCACGCCGGCCACGCCGCCCGGTCCCGCCCCGCCCGCGCCGCCGCCGCGCACCCCGCCCGGCCGGCCCGGCCCTACCAGATCTACGACTCGGTCACCCCCGCCGCCATCCCCGCCCGCCACGTCGTGGCCACCTACGCCACCGGCGGCTACGCCGTCAGCCCCGCCGCCGTCACCGGCCGCAAGGTGCTGTGGATCGACACCAACGGCTCCGACCCCCGCGCCGCCGCCCTCGACATCGAACCCGGCGACGCCACCCCCGCCGGCGCCGCCGCCTGGACCCGCGCCAAGCTCACCGCCCACCCGGCCGCCCTGGCCCGGCTGTACACCATGCGATCAGAATGGCCCGCCGTCCAGGCCGCCGTCCGCGCCCTGCCCGCCCCCATGCAAACCCGCGTCCGCTGGTGGATCGCCGACCCCACCGGCACCCCCCACCAGGTCCCCGGCGCCCAGGCCACCCAGTGGTACTGGGGCCCCCACTACGACATCACCACCGCCACCCCCGCCTTCTAACCCATCCCCCCCCCCCCGGCCCGGGCACCCCCGCCCGGGCCACCCCCCGGCCAGCGTCCCGCCCCCGCCCCCCGGGGCGGGACACTGCCAGCCCCGCCCCCGCTCAACAGCGCTGCCACAACGCCGCTGCACTACTAACAGCCCAGCCACAATCACGCGAATCGAGCGCAGCCGCCGATCAGCTGCGCCGTGGCACTAGCCGTCGAACAGTCCGCAGCGGCCCGGCACCTCTTATCCTGCTGGCATGAACTACGTCGTTTGTCCGTATGACGAGACCCGCCGCAAGGCGCGGCAGCGTCCCGCTGACGGCAGGCCGCTCGTCATGAGCTGCCCGGCGCGCGGCAAGCACTTCGGTCTCGGTCCGGGCGGACCAGTTGAGGTCCCGCCGGACGACGGCAACGCGGTCGGCCAATGATTCTGCTCTGCGCACCGCTCCGCAAGCCGCGCCACACAATAGCCTTATGCGGATTAGCCTTATGCGAATCGCGATCCTGTTGCCCGCATCCGGCGGGCTCGCGCCCCGATGACCTCCCCGGGCGTCTTCGCCGACCTGGCCGCCCAGCGCGCGTGCTGGCATCCCGTAGCATTCTCGGCTGAGCTTGGCGCGGAGCCGGTGCACGCGGACCTACTCAGCGAACCGCTGGTGCTGTGGCGAGGACGCGACGGCATCACACGGGCCATGTCCGATCTGTGCGTGCACCGCGGCACGGCGCTATCACTCGGCACGGTCCGCGGCGATGAGATCGTGTGCGCCTATCACGGCTGGCGCTATGACGCAGGCGGACGGTGCGTCGCGATCCCGCAGCTAGCGGACCCGTTCCGAGTACCGTCGAAGGCGCGCGTTCCGTCGTACCGTGCGCAGGAGCGCTACGGCCTTGTCTGGGTTGCGCTCGAGGAGCCGCGCTGGCCGCTGCCGGAGGTGCCCGAGCTTGAGGATGACAGTTGGGCGGTGGTAACCGCCGGCCCGTACCGGTGGCGGTGCGACGCCGCACGGCAGGTCGAGAATTTCACGGACTTCGGACACTTTCCCTGGGTGCACCCAGGCCTGCTTGGCGATCCGGACCGTCCCGTCGTTCCCCGTCATGAGGTCCGTACGGACGGGCACGTGCTGCACTACACGATCGTGCGGCCAGAGGCGCCCAACAGCGATGACTTCCCCGTCTTCGGTAACGTGCAAGCTGGGCCGCCTGAGCGCCGCAGCCGGTACGAGCTGCACTTGCCGTACACGATTGCACTCCGGCTCGGCTGGGGCGGCGAGGCTGGCATGGTCTACTTCTTCTCCTCACAGCCTGTGGCCGCCGACTGCTGCGCGGGTTACGTGGCCATCGGCCGGAACTACAACCTGGATCAGAGCGATCAGGTGATCCGGGACTTCGAGGACACGATATTCGGACAGGATCAGCGGGTAGTCGAGTCGCAGCGGCCAGAGCGAGTGCCGTTCGACCTGGCGGCTGAGTTGCACCTGAAGTTTGACGCCGTCGCGGTCGCCTATCGCAAGGCCATGCGCGCCAACGGGCTGGCCGCCGACGTTCCGATCGGCATCGACGCCAGCGCAGCCATCTGAGGGCTCGGCGTCGCGCCAGTTCGCTCCCGCGGACTTCCCGGTGCCGGGCGGCTGTTCCTGTGCAGCCGCTCAGGGATCGTCCGTGCCGTGCCCATCCGATTCACAGAGAGATCACAGCGACGCCTGCTGGACTCGGTCGTGACATACCGCCTGCCATGGCGGGATCAGTCCCCGATGTTCAGTTCCCCAGATCCTGGAGAGTGCGATGAGGCTTCGCCTGTTGTTAGCAGCGTGTGCCGCCGCAGCGTTGGCTGTTACCGTGGCGCTCAGCGTCGGTACTGGCGCGTCAGCGCACAACACGCCGTTCCGGCTCACGTCGGGCCTGACGGGAATTCACAAGATCAAGCATGTCGTCGTGATCTTGCAAGAGAACCGCTCATTCGACTCCTACTTTGGCACCTATCCCGGTGCGGACGGCATCCCCGCGGGCGTCTGCGTACCCGACCCGGTCCACGGCGGCTGCGTCACGCCGTATGTCGATCACGCCAACAGCAATAAGGGCGGACCGCATCAGAACTCCAACAGCATCGCCGACGTAGACAACGGCAACATGGACGGTTTCGTCGCGCAGGCGGAGCTGAATTGCAGTACGACGAGCGCGTGCCCAACCGACGTGATGGGTTATCATGTCGGCTCCGACATCCCCAACTACTGGGCGTACGCCAATAACTTCGTGCTCGACGACCATTTCTTCGAGTCCGACCACTCCTGGAGCTTGCCGGCGCACATGTTCCTGGTGTCCGCCTGGTCAGCCAACTGCAGCACGCCAGCCAACCCGATGAGCTGCGTTGGAACCGACCAGCCGCACAACCGCACGCTCACCCAGCCGCGTCCGTTCGCCTGGACTGACCTGACCTGGCTGCTGCACGCCTACAACGTGAGCTGGGGTTACTACCTGGACCACGGCGCGCAGTCGGCTAGCAACCCCAGTGGCGTGCCGAAGATCTGGAATCCGCTGCCTGGGTTCACCGATGTTAAGCAGGACCATCAGGAAGCCAACGTCCAGCCCCTGGCCACGTTCATGAGCCAGGCCAAGGCCGGCACGCTCCCAGCGTTGTCCTGGATCGTGCCGAACTCGGCCGACAGCGAGCACCCGCCGGCCTTGGTCAGTACCGGGCAGGCGTACGTGACCAGAATCATCAACGCGATCATGCGCAGCAAGGACTGGGGCTCCACCGCGATCTTCCTGTCCTGGGATGACTGGGGCGGCTTCTACGACAACGTGGTGCCGCCGGCGGTCGACGCCCTGGGCTACGGGATCCGGGTGCCCGCAATGGTCATCAGCCCCTACGCCCGGCGCGGGTTCATCGACCACCAGGACTTGTCGTCGGACTCGTGGCTGAAGTTCATCGAGGATGACTTCCTCTACAGCGCGAGGTTGAATCCGGCTACCGACGGCCGGCCGGATCCGCGGCCCGACGTGCGGGAGAACCTCGCGGGCAGCATCCTGAGCGACTTCAACTTCAACCAGAAGCCGCGGCCACCGCTGATCCTAACGCCCTGTCCGGCGACCACGCTGGTCCCCGAGCCGGCGGCCGGATGCAATAACTCGGTAAGACTGAACGTAAGCAGCTGGGGCGATAGCTGACCGTCGGCGAACCGGTCGGGGGCGCCCGCGGCCGTGGGTCGCGGCGCGCCCCAGACTGCCTAGCTGGGCTTCTCCGCTAGTCCGAAGAGAACGTCTGTCTGCAGCTCGGTGACGTTACGCTCTCGCAGCTTGCCAAGTAGCTGGTCCCGGACGCGCTCGATTTGCGGCTGGCTGAGCGCGTCGACCGTGGCCCGGTAGCCAGAGCCAAGGACTATGTCCCAGAAGTAGTCCGGATGATCGAGGCGATGCTGACTGGCTGCGGCCACGATGGCCGGGTCGGGCACTCCCGCTCGCGCAAACAGGTTGCGCAGCGACTGCGGAGTGGTTATCTCATCCCAGGGGTTGAAAGCTTTGAACAACGCCGGCTCGACGTCGCGGACTGATTCCCAGAAATGCTCGTTCGCAGGCTCGAAGAGGCCCGGCCCCCAGGTAGTGATCGCGAGCTGTCCGCCCGGCCGGACCAGCCGCCACATTTCGGCGGCGAAGCCGGGCATGTCCGCGGCGAAGAAGACGCCGAATACGCAGACGACTGCGGCGTAGCTACCGTCTGGCAGTCTTGTGCGGGCTGCGTCGCCTTGCCTGAACTCGATGTTGGCCAGGAGCTCACGTGCAGCCCTGGCCCTCGCGAGCTCCAGCAGTGGCGCTGCCACGTCGATGCCGAGCACCTGCCCCGCCGGGCCTACCGCGTGGGCAGCGGGAATGGCCGATGCGCCGGCACCGCAGCAGAGGTCAAGCACGGCGGAACCTGCCGCCAGCGACAGCCGCGACACCGTGGCGGCGCCAAACCGATCCCAGAAGCTCAGCGAGCCGAGCCCGTAATGATCGGCCGCCGCGCCATAAGTGCGGGCCGCTTTTAGCGCGTGCTCACTGAGTGGCTGGTCAAGTCCCACGCCGATCCAGACTGCTGCGGCTCCAGGCGCCCACTGCTAACCGGCAGCTGGCAGCATAACTGCGGACCCGCGACCACAACAGGGCCGCGATCTGGGCCCGTGGTTGGACACCACTCGGCGGGTGCATTGCTAGCGCGGATCGTCTGCACAGTGAACGCCCGCCGGATCAGGGAGTCCGCTACACCAGCCCATAGCACGCGGCTACGTCAGGTCGCGTCGTCAAAACGCTGCGGTTTGGCCGCCTCGGTTCCGATTGCCGGAGCGCGCTCGCGCTGCGGGCGACGGCCGGCCACGATCGCCGGCTGGTCGGGCCGGCCAGCGAGCAGATCCTGGATGCGGATCTTCGCATGGATGACTGGCTGGCGCAGTCGCTGCTCCCGGCGCGTGGACCTGGCGAGCATTCCCGGCCGCCGCTGGTAACGCCAGCGCGCCCAGGGTGAATCCGGTCGGCCGAGGCGGACGGCTCCGACGATGAGAACCACCGGGACGAACAGGCCCATCAAGCCAGTCCAAATCTTGCCTTTCAGCAGGGTGATCCCGGCTAGTACGAACATCGCAGCCAGTAGCAGAACGAGCGTGAGAACCGCGCCGGGGCTGCCCGGGAGATGCCGGTAATCCGCCACGCTCTTCACCCCGACCGGGCTCGCCCCGATGAGCAGCAGGGCCGTGACACCGGCGGCGACAAACACCGCGTCGATCGACAACCGTCCCTCGTTGGACCAGTACACATCGCGCAAATGCAGGATGAGGGCGAACTCATCGAGCACCAGGGCCATGCCCAGGCCGAACAGCGCGGCGGGTGCGGCCCGCCACGGCAGCGATGACACAGGCGCGGCGAGCTCGGCGACGCCGCCAACAGCCATGAACACCACGCCGAAGACCATGTGATGGACGTGAACCGAGCCCGCCCAGACATTGCCGGGCCACCACCGCACCTTCGCGCGGATGAGGCGCGCAGACATCCGGACGCATCCGAAGCCGGCCACGAAAGCCACAAAGAAACAGAACAAGGGCAGTCGTCCGGTATCGACAACTTGGGCTTCGAACCAGCCGGACACGGCACCCCCAAACGCGGCGGGCGCCGGCGGATTCCGGTCCGCGATCAGCACGGCTCCGCCGCCACGATCAAGTCTGCCAGCCAGAATGCCCGCCAGGTCCGCCTAGACGTCAGCTGGAGCCGAGTGCGGCTGATGAGCATGAAGGATCGGCCACCCGATCTCGGTCCGCCAGGCCCCGGAGTCGCCAGTGTCGGCAGGCCCGACGCGGTAAATCTCGCGCAGCGGGCCGGCCACTTCCAGCGCGTGCTCGCTTACGTAGGTACCAAGAGCCGCATAGGTGACATCGATGTTGTCATGGGCGCCGACATGCACGGTCGTTGCCAGGTCGGCGGCCGGGATCACGAGCCGCTCGACTTTGTCATGTGAATCATCGAGGAGTGGCGGTCAGGGTGCGCCGCACCCGCCGGGTTGACAGCGATGCCGTCGCCTGTAATCTTGTCTTATGACAATAGGTAAAGGAAACAGCCGGGAGGGCGTGCAGGCTGGTGCCGCCCCGTCCGGCGCAGGTGGTGGCGACGGCAGCACCCCGACGGCGGTCACCCGCAAAGCGTCGCCGATCGAATTCCGGCTCGATTCTTCTCTTGGCGTGCCGACCTACCTTCAGCTCGTCCAGCAGGTCGAGCATGCATTGCGGCTCGGGTTCCTCACGCCCGGCGACCAGTTGCCGAAGGTCAGGGACGTGGTCGCCGCACTGGCCATCAACCCGAACACGGTGCTCAAGGCTTACCGCGAGCTCGAAACCAAGGGCCTTGCGGCCGGCCGCCCCGGCCAGGGCACGTTCATCCAGGCGACGCTCAACCGCGTTGCGCTCCCCGAACTGACCGCATTGCACCGCGTACTGCTCAACTGGCTGGCTGATGCCGACGCGGCAGGCCTGGACGATGACGGGATCGTGGCGCTGGTCACCAGCGCGCTAAGGGATTTCCGTGACCATCGCGCCGGCTCGGGCAACGGCAGGGGCGCGACAGGCAAAGATGCGAAGGGCGTGGCATGAACGTCATCGAGGCCAGCGGCCTGGGCAAGCGCTACGGCAGCACCTGGGCGCTGCGCGAGTGCGCGCTAGCGATCCCAGCCGGGCACGTGGCCGCCCTGGTCGGCCCGAACGGTGCGGGCAAGACCACCCTGCTGAGCCTGGCGGTCGGCCTCGCTGCGCCAAGCGCGGGCAGCATCACCGTGCTCGGCGGCCAGCCCGCCGGGTCGCCGGCCGCGCTGGACGGCATCGCGTTCGTTGCCCAGAACACTCCGCTGTACAGCAACCTGTCCGCCGCCGACATGCTGCACCTGACCCGCAACCTGAACCGGCGCTTCGACCAGCGCTACGCCCAGGCCCGGCTGGGCGAGCTGGGCATCCCGCTGAAGCAAAAGACCGGCCAGCTGTCCGGCGGCCAGCAAGCGCAGCTCGCGCTGACCCTGGCGCTGGCCCGGCGACCGCGGCTGCTTGTGCTGGATGAGCCGATGGCGATGCTCGACCCGGTGGCCCGGCACGACTTCATGGCCACCGTGATGACCGCGGTGGCCGATGCCGGCGTGTCGGTGGTGCTGTCCTCGCATGTGCTGGCCGAGCTCGAGCGCGTGGCCGATTACCTGATCCTGGTGTCTAAGGGCAGGGTCCAGGTGGCCGGCGAGGTCGACGACCTGCTCTCCCGTCACCGGGTGCTGTCCGGACCGGCCGCCGAGGCCGGCCGGTACGCCGACCGGCTGTGCGTTGTGCACGCGAGGCACGGCGAGGCGCAGGCTCACCTGCTGGTCCGGACCAGCGGCATGACCGACCCGGTGCCGCCGGGCTGGGAAGCGCACCCGGTCAGCCTGGAAGAACTCACTCTCGCTTACCTGCGCGAGCCCGGCGCCGCAGCGCTGCCCGGGCCCGCCCGGGACGCCGAACCGACGAAGGTGACGAAATGACTGCGCTGACAATGCCCGCCCGTCCGGAGGATGACGCGAGCCTGCGGCCAGTTCCGTGGCGGAGGATGGCCTGGGTCACCTGGCGGCAGCACCGGCTCGCGCTGGGCGGCGTCGCGGCGCTGTTCGGCGTGGCGGCCCTGTACCTGCTGATCGCGGGCATGCAGATGCACCACGCCTATGCCGCCGTGGCCGCCTGCCACCCGGCAGGCTCAGGTAGCTGCCGGCAGGTAGCCGGCAACTTCCTGAATACCTACGCGCCCGCTGTAGGGTGGGTTCTCGGGCTGCTGCAGGTGATCCCGGCCCTGATCGGGGCATTCGTCGGCGCGCCGCTACTGGCCAGGGACCTGGAATCCGGCACCTTCCGCTACACCTGGACCCAGGGCTTCGGGCGGGTGCGGTGGACCGTCGCCAAGCTGGCGCCGCTCGCGGTCGCGGTCACCGCTACGGCCGGAGCGTTCAGCGTGCTCGTCTCCTGGTATGTCCAGGCGCTCTGGGGTGCGGGGGACAACAACGGCCCGCTGTATCCCACCGTCTTCGACTTGCGCGGGATTGCGCTCGCCGCCTGGACGCTGGGCGCGTTCGCGATCGGCGCCCTGGCCGGCGTCGCGATCCGACGGGTTATCCCCGCGATGTTCGCCACATTCGCCGCGTGGGCCGGGCTCGCGTTCGTGACCGGAGCGTTCCTGCGGCGAACCTACGAGGCGCCGCTGATCAGCGCTAATCCCAACTTTCATGTTCGCGCGTGGGTGATCAGCCAGTTGTGGACCAAGGGCGGCAAGCCGGCCAGCCTGTCCATGATCAACCAGACGCTGCGCGCGGTCGACATACAGGCGGTCACTCCCGGGCAATTCCAGCCAGGGCCAGCGACACCGGCCAGCATCGACCCCGTGCAGTACCTCGTCCAGCATGGCTACGCGCTGGTCACGACCTATCAGCCCGACCGCCGGTTCTGGCCGTTCCAGTGGATCGAGGGCGGCTGGCTGCTCGCGTTCTCCTTGCTGCTCATCGTTACGACCCTCTGGCTGGTTCGTCGCCGCGCGGCGTGAAAAGCGCTAGCGCCATCCCGGGCCGACGGCCTCACCCGCCATGGCGGAATTCGACGACGTCGCCATCGCGCATGACGTAGTCCTTGCCCTCGATCCGTGCCTTGCCGGCAGACCGCGCTGCGGCTATGGACCCGGCGGCCATCAAGTCGTCGAACGACACGACCTCGGCCTTGATGAACTTCCGCTGGAAGTCGGAATGAATGACGCCGGCCGCCTCCGGGGCGGTTGCGCCGGCTGGGATCGTCCACGCCCGCGCTTCCTTGGGGCCAGCAGTGAGGAAGGTGGACAGCTTCAGTGCGGCGAACCCGGCCCTGGCAAGCTGCGCCAGGCCAGGCTCACCGAGGCCAAGCTCGGCCAGCAGTTCCGCGGCATCTTCCTCGGACAACTCAGCGAGCTCAGCTTCGGTCTTGGCGTCGAGGAAGACCGACTCGGCGGGCGCGACCATCTTGGCCAGCCGATTCCGGAGCTGCTCATCGTGCAACTCTGAATCGTCTTCATTGAATACATAAAGGAACGGCTTTGCCGTCAGCAGCTGCAGCTCACGCAGGTCGGTCAGGTCTATCCCCGCGGCCTGCGCCCCGGCAAACAGGGTCGTGCCGCCATCAAGCACCTGCTGCGCCCGTTCTGCGGCCTCAGCCATCCTCGTGCGCTCAGGGTCCTTCGCCGACCGGGCTTCCTTGACCAGCCGCGGGACGGCCTTGTCCAGCGTCTGGAGATCAGCGAGCATCAGCTCGGTGACGACGGTCTCGATATCCCGCTCGGGCGAGACGTCGCCATCCACGTGGCTGACGTCGGGGTCGTCGAAGACGCGCACGACCTGGCAGATGGCGTCGGTTTCGCGGATATGCGAGAGGAACTGGTTGCCAAGCCCTTGGCCAGCGGATGCGCCCCGGACCAGGCCGGCGATGTCGACGAAGCGGACGGCCGCGGGCACGATCCTGGCCGAGTCATACAGCCTGGACAGCGCCGCTAGCCGGGAATCGGGAATGCCGACAATGCCGACGTTCGGCTCGATAGTCGCGAACGGGTAATTGGACGCCAGGGCGTTGGCCCGGGTCAGGGCGTTAAACAGGGTGGATTTGCCGACGTTGGGCAGACCAACGATGCCGATGGACAGGCTCACCGGGGAAGTCTAGTGGGCGTGTCGGACCGGAGAACTGTCGTCCCCGGCTGCAAGCATGCTGAATATGAACGCGACATCGCTGCTCATAGGGCTCTTGGTCGGCGCCGCTCTCGGCGGCGCGATCGGCTACCTGCTGGCCCGCGGCCGAATGGGTGGCCTGGCCGCGGACCTGACTGGGCAGGCTCGCGCGGCCGACGAGCGCGCACGGGCGGCGCAGGAGCGGACCGCGCTGATGGAGCGCGTCGCGCAGGAAAAGGCCGCGCTGATCGACGGCCAGCTCGCTGACCGATTCCGGGCGTTGTCTGCCGAGGCGCTGGACCAGAGCACTAAGACGTTCCTGGACATCGCGGAGGGCAGGCTCGGCGCGGCGAGCGCGAAGGCCACCGGCGAGCTCGACAACCGCAAGGCCGCTGTCGAGCAGCTTGTGCAACCGCTGCGCGACACGCTGGCCAGGGTGGAGAGCCAGCTCAGGGAGGCCGAGGCGGCGCGGCGATCGTCGCATGCCGCGCTAACCGAGCAGGTCGCGATCGCCCGGCAGTCATCGGATCAGCTGCGCGCGCAGACTCAGGCGCTGGTGACCGCGCTGCGCCGACCGGAGGCGCGCGGCCGCTGGGGCGAGATGCAGCTCCGTCGGGTTGTCGAGCTGGCCGGCATGAGCGATAAGTGCGACTTCGACGAGCAGGTAAACGTAACGACATCCGATGGCGCGCTCCGGCCGGACATGCTGATCCGGCTGGCCGGCGGCAAGAACATCGTCGTTGATTCGAAGGTCTCGCTAGCCGCCTACCTGGAGGCCGCCGAGGCCACCGCGCCGGACGTCCGTGAGGCTCGGCTCGGGGCGCACGCACGGCATCTGCGCGAGCATGTCGACCGGCTCG